>NZ_JBPEHL010000018.1:0-113941 GCF_051201095.1 Shinella sp. BE166
GCCCTCTATATCGTCGTGCCCGTCATCATCGCACAGGTCATCCGCCGCCGCCTCACGGTTAGCGGAACGACGCGGGCACTGGATGGCGTGCTGGCAAGGTTGCAGCCGATCTCACTGGTGGCGCTACTTGCGACGCTGGTTCTGCTCTTCGCCTTTCAGGGTGAACAGATCATCGCCCAGCCAGCCGTCATCGGCTTGCTCGCCGTGCCGATCCTGATCCAAGTCTATCTGAACTCCGGGCTGGCTTATCTACTCAACCGGATGACCGGTGAGCGGCATTGCATTGCCGGCCCGTCAGCCCTGATCGGCGCCAGCAATTTCTTCGAGCTTGCAGTTGCCGCAGCCATCAGCCTGTTCGGCTTCCAGTCCGGCGCAGCACTCGCCACCGTCGTTGGCGTTCTCATCGAGGTTCCGGTCATGCTCTCGGTCGTGTGGATCGTGAACCGCTCGAAAGATTGGTACGAGGCCGCCCCCGCTGTTTCCAGAACCACCGCCACCGAAAAGCACTGACCATGGACGCGACCATCTATCACAACCCCGCCTGCGGGACGTCCCGCAACACGCTGGCGCTGATCCGCGCTGCCGGCATCGAACCTGTTGTCATCGAGTATTTGCAGCAGCCGCCGACGCGCGAGCAGCTTGCGACGATGATCGCGGACGCTGGCTTGAACGTTCGGGAAGCTATTCGCGAGAAAGGCACGCCTTATGCCGAACTCGGTCTGGACAACCCAGACCTGACTGACGAGCAGTTGCTCGACGCGATGATCGCAACGCCGATCCTGATCAATCGCCCCTTCGTCGTGACACCGCTCGGCACCCGGCTCGCCCGTCCGTCCGAGGCGGTGCTCGACATCCTGCCCGACACCTTCAGGGGACCGTTCTTCAAGGAGGACGGTGAACAGATCCTCGACCAGGAAGGAAAGCGCATTGCCTGACACTTTCCCAGCACTGCAGGGCGATCACCTATATTCGACAGATCTCGATGCCCTGCGTCCGGCGTTCTCAACGCATAAGCCGCGCATCCTGATCCTCTACGGCTCGCTGCGTGAGGTGTCGTATAGCCGCCTGCTCGCATTCGAGGTCCGCCGGCTGCTCGAACGCCTTGGATGCGAGGTTCGTATCTTTGACCCGAAGGGCCTGCCGCTCCCTGACGAAGCGCCGGCGAGCCACCCGAAGGTGCACGAATTGCGCGATCTTTCGCAATGGTCGGAAGGGCAGGTCTGGGTGAGCCCGGAACGCCATGGCGCGATGACCGGCATCATGAAGTCCCAGATCGACTGGATTCCACTCTCGGTCGGATCGGTCCGGCCGACGCAGGGCAAAACCCTCGCCGTCATGGAGGTCTCGGGCGGCAGCCAGTCCTTCAATGCCGTGAACCAGATGCGCATTCTCGGCCGCTGGATGCGGATGGTCACCATCCCGAACCAATCCTCGGTCGCCAAAGCCTATCAGGAGTTCGACGCCGATGGCCGGATGAAGCCCTCGTCCTACTACGACCGGGTGGTGGATGTCTGTGAGGAGCTGGTGAAGTTCACCATTCTCACGCGCGATGCTTCGGCCTATCTCACCGACCGCTACAGCGAGCGCAAGGAACAGGCGGCCGAGCTTGAGAAGCGGGTATCGCTGCGGTCAATTTGACGGGCTTGGCGAGGTGACGAGGCTCCGCTTCGTCGCCATCGCTACCGCGACAAACGCCGCAATACCGATCGAGCCAAGCGCGGCGCTCAGGACGAGCGATGCGCCTATGCCGAACTGCTCCATCGTCGCCGCGAAGGCAAACGGCGCTGCTGCGCCGGCAGCCAGCCGCGAGGCGGCCATCTTGCCGGTGAGCGCACCATAGCCATCCGAGCCGAACAGGTAGAGCGGTAAGCTTCCCTGCGCGATGCTGTTGATGCCCGATCCGAGGCCGAGGCAGATCGAGAAGGCGACCGCGCCGGGGAGCCAGTTGCCGGACAGCGCCAGAATAACGACGCTCAGCACCATGAAGACTGCGGAGAGAACCGCGAGGCCCGGCGGCGCGAGGCGCGTTCCAAAGATCATGTTGATCAGGCGGCTAAGAACCTGCGCCGGACCGAACAGGGAGCCGATGCCGACGGCGGCACTTCCGAAGCCAAGCGACCCGAGCATCGGCACCATATGCGCCAGCATCGCGCCAAGGGTGAAGCTCAGCAGCGCGAATGCAGCCGACACGACGACCACCGTACCGCGCCGACGCTCGCGCGGAACAGCTCCGACGACAGGCTCGCGCATAGGTCTTTGCCCGCCGGCTGCCGCTACCTTTCCCTTCCGCATGATCCAGACATGGAACGGCATACAGACAGCAAGATTGAGCACGGCATAGACGAGGTAGATTTCCCGCCACGAGAGATAGCCGAGCAGCGCCGTGGCAATCGGCCAGAAGATCGTCGAGGCAAATCCCGCGATCAGGGTGAGATAAGTGATGCTGCGTGACGCTGACCGGGGATCGGCCTCGACCAGTGCCGCGAAAGCGGCTTGGTACTGGACCATGCCGGACGATATCTCCAACAGGACGATGGCCAGCGCGAAGACTGCCACCGATGGCGACCAGGCGCACAAGATCAAGGTCAGTGCGGACAATGCCGAGCCGATCGCCATGACCGTCGCGGCGCCGATGCGATCCATCTGCCGGCCGATATAGGGCGCTGACAGGCCGCCAACGAAGAGCGAGGCGGAGAAGACCGCAAAAACCTGCGCGACGGTGATGCCGAGATCCGCGGCCATGCCAGGCGCCAGGATGCTGAAGCTGTAGTAGAGGGTGCCGTAGCCGATGATCTGGGTCAGGCCGAGTGCGGCAACAATGCCGACAGGTACCTTCCGATCACGCAATGACGTCGCCCTCGCTCCGGGCAACATCCGTCTTGCAGCAGCCATCGGATCGCTCGACACCCTCTCGGACCATCGGATGGCCAGCGCAGCAGTCCTCCATCAGGAATTTTACGAGATCGGCCAGCGCATCGTAGCTGGCGCTATAGACGATCGAGCGAGATTCTCGCCGCTGCGCGATAAGGCCCGATCGCTCCAGCTCTTTCAGATGGAACGACACATTTGAGGGCGAGACGCCCATGCGCTCGGCGATCAGCCCGGCGGCCAACCCATCCGGTCCGGCGACGACCAGCGTGCGGACGATGGCGAGGCGGGTTTCCTGCGACAGGGCCGCGAATGATGTGAGGGCTTGACACTCATTCATATTTCAATAATCCTTGAATCATTGAACAATAGGAGTATCGCACATGAATGCGATCGACAAGGCTGTTTCGTCCGATATCACGCTTGGCCAGCTTCTTGACGGCCTTGCGGCTGCGCCCGAGGCGTCGCTGGTGTTTCTCTACGATGGTCAGCCGGTGAAGGCAGGCTATCATGTCACCGAGGTCAAGGCGGGTGCATTCTCGGCGCTCGACTGCGGTGCCAATCCGGAAGCCTGGTCGGAGATGTTCGTCCAGCTCTGGGATATCTACGAGGACGGCAGGAGCCACATGCCTGCAGGAAAGTTCTCCGCGATCATCCGCAAGGTTTCTGATCACGTTCGGCTCGATCCGGCGGCCAAGCTCACCTTTGAGGTCAGCGATGGGAAGCGGCCGATGGCGCTCTATTGCGCATCGTCGCCGCGCTTGGCAGACGGCAGGTTAGAGGTGGCGCTGGCGGCGCGGCCGTCGAGCTGCAAGCCGCGCGACCGATGGCTGGCGGAGCAGGCGACCGCAACGAACTCTTGCTGCGCGCCGGCAACGGGCGGCTCAAAGTGCTGCGCCTGACGGTCGCGCCTTCTAGGATCGCAGAAAGTCGCGGATGCCGAGACCAGCCTTGGCGTCTCTTTCGTAGCGACACACCACATGCATATGGGCATGGAAGATGTGCTGGCCGCCGGTGGCTCCGACATTCCATCCGATCGTAAAGCCGACGGGCTGGAACTGATCAAGCCGGCGTTTCGCCTCAACGAGCACTACACCGAGGACCATTCTTCCCAGCTGAACTCGAATGGAGTCTCGACATGACGGAACGGAATGATCATCGCGGACGGCTTCGGCAAGGTGGGCTTCAGCATCATGTATTGCGAGCGGTGCTCCACTTCCACTAGCCGGAAGTTCGATGACCAGAGGTTCCGTGAAACCAGCGCAATGCTATTCCAAAGCCCTCACTCCCCTATCAAGGCATGTATCCCCGCGCCAGTAAGGCACATTTGCACGCGCTCCCCATCGATGATGAACCGCGCCTCGCAGCGAGAATGAAATAATTTCAATCGTGGGGATCAGATTTCTGAGGGGGGTGCCGACGCAATCGACAGCAATTCCGTCGTCCGATTTTCTCCGTGGCGAAAACCCTGCATGCTCCTTCAGCCATCGAAGCCAACGACCACAGACGATCCTGATCGTGTTGGGGCGGCTCCAAAATCCGTTGATCCGGTTCTCGGACACGCTGATCAGCCCCATTCGCAAGGCATCCCGAATGGCATACCGCGCTGTTGTGCATCCGACGCCAGCGCGTGCGGCGATCTCAGGGAGAGACATATTCGATCTTCCACGGTCCATCACCGCTCGGGCAATGACCGAAAGCACGGCAAGCTTGCTGATTGTCAACCTTCCGGCGATGCAAGTCGGGATGATGCAGTTTTTGGCGAGCGAGCGGCGGCGCACCCAGGATGCAGCTCGCCTGTCTGCGGGAATTGACGGGCGTCGGTGAACCGGCTTGGCCGTCGTCGGTCTTAGATGACCAATCGGATCGCCCAGACGCCAAGGTTGCGCGCGGATCGCGCGCCGCTGATGCTCGATGACCGGGGCTAGATATGCCATCTCGCGGTCGTCTACGAGCCCCTCCCCATTCAGTATCCAGGCGGATTTCGCGCAGTCGTCAATCTGCTGGAGGGTGCGCGCGGCGAGTAGGCGCGACAATAGGTTCGGCCCGTAGGCCGCTGGTGATGCAACAAGCATTTTCTCTCCTCGTTGTGGTCAGCGGAGAGAAATCCAGGACGCAGGACGCACGTATTCGTGGCAAGAATTAACTTGCAGCGGCCTCATCAATGTGCGAAAAAATCATTGGCTATAAGACTTTTGCGCACATCTCCGTGTGTCACTGAACCCGTCTCTCCGAGGCGGGTTTTATTTTGTCTACGGCATGAAACCTCCCTGGCTCATTCGCCCACAAGGCGAGTCACCAAGTTAATTATAATTTACTCGCCGGACAAACATAATCAGCGGCTGCCGCGAAAACGCCGCTTTTCACTCGTGGAAAGGTTGAGCGAGACATTCGGCCGGGGGAATCACACCCGTCCGTTCCGACATCGCCTTGCCCGACTTCGCACTGGCGAGCGCGCATGCAGGCAAAGCAAACCCGCACCACAACGACGCGAAACCGTCGTGCCGGTGACCGGAAAGGATGACCGCAAATGGCCAGTGAAAGTGCTGTAGAGCTTGTGCAATTCCTCGCAGACGAATTAAGGCGCCGCGACACCAAACCTCATGAATTTGCCGAACTGACCGGCATTGCTGAAGAGCGATTGGAGCTTCTGCAGGAAGGCGCATGGCAGCTCATGACCCTGCGGGAAGTCGCCATGATTACGGAATGCCTTCACATCGATCTTTCGGAGGTCTGGTCATTGCTCGCCCAGAAGCAGGGAGACGGGATGAACGAAGCGCCCCGCCCATAGGCCGGCGCGGCTGTCTTTGGCGGCTTTCTCCGCGATCGCGTAGGATGCCGATACCGGCGCGCCAGAAGGGAACACGGCCGCAAATGCCCCGCCCGACGATATGAGCGCCGTTCCGACATCGACCGTCATCTCATCGATCTCGGCTGCGCAGACGACGAACGTGGCGCCATCCTTGGCGTTGCCGACAGGCTGACAACCGATCGAACCCGTCGAGAACAGCGCTGCTATCGATGCGATCGAACGCATCCCGCAGTCGACCTCGTCACCATCAGAGGAACGAAAAGTCGTGCCGCGCAGACATGACTGAACCCCGAAAACCCTGTATTTCCGGCCTTCGTAAGCCCAGGTATCGCCCGTCTCAAAGCTTACGTTAGACGGAAATGAGATGGTCTTGTCCTGCGCAACGGCTGCGAACGCGACCAGCATGGCGATGGCCATCGAAAACTCAGTCCGCATTCTGGAACCCCATCGATCGTGAGAGAGATTGCGACGCTTCGAGGTCAGGCCTACGGCTGCGCCCATCCTGTGTTCGTCCAATGGACGCCAGTCCGAGAAACACCATGCTGTCGTCGTCATTGACCGTCTTGAAGGGCTCCCCGTCGCCACCAACGAGGACGAAGCATGACGCAGGGATCGCCTCGTTTTCAGCCGGGGTCAGCACCAGGGTCTTGCAGAGAATGACCTTGGCACGCCTGTTATAGACCGTCTCGGCGTAGTCGCGCGCCGCGTCGGTGCAACGCCATGTCTGTACGCGATTATAAACGACGTTTTCGGTTGGGCAGGCGGTCAGCCCACGCAAACTGATTCTTTGCCCCGCGATACTTCGCTCGACCGGGCCGTCGATCTCGACGCTCTCATTCAGCTTCTCAACCGACCTGGCCACCAGGTTTCCCTCGGCGTCGAAACGCTCCAGCACGAATGCCTTCGCCCCCTGCTCCACAAATTGGCGGAGGTATCCCGGAGGCGGCTCGCCGTAGGGATTTTCGCCCTGCGCCATGGTGACTGCGGTGGCGTCTCCCGCCAGGGATATGAGGGCGAACCCGATTACTTTGAGTTGTTGTCGCATAGCAGCCATGCCATTTCCGAATTGACAGGGGAATCCCATAGGAATTAACTATAGTTTATTACTCGATGCGACAACCCGGATAAACGATTTGAAAACCACCCTGATTTTTCTCCTCCTCTCGACGTCGGCTATGACCGCGCAAGCGTGCGAATCTGTCGATAGCGAGCGCGTAATGGAACTGGTTCGGACCATCGCCACCGAGGAAGAACTGGACCCCGATCTGGCGCTCGCGGTGGTTGATGTCGAGAGCGCCGGCGGCAGGCACCAGGTCTCCGATGCCGGCGCCATCGGCATCATGCAGCTGATGCCCGAGACCGCCTCCGACTATGGCGTGACCGACCGCTGCGATCCGGAATCGAACATCCGCGCCGGCGTTCGCTACCTCAAGAAGCTCTACGGCGAGTTCGACGATCCCCTGCTGATGCTGGCCGCCTACAACGCCGGACCGGAGCGCGTCTACCAGAAGGGCGGCATCCCTGAGTTCAACGAGACAGCCCAGTACATCGTCAAGGTGATGAACCGCTGGACGTTGAACGCCAAGGCGTCGGCGGCCGAGGAAAAGCGCCGCGGGAATAACGACGCCCGCACGGAGACGGTTGCGCTCGCGCCCTCCCCCTGGCGCGACCAACACGTCTGGACCGCCGACTAGCGCTGGTTCCCTCCAACCTCAACCTCCCAAGATCAGAAGGACTTTCGAATGAGCATTTCCACGATGACGCCGCGCCTCCCCGGCAAGGCTCTCCTGTCGCTGGCGGTCCTTGCGACTTCCATCGCGCTGGTCCCGGAATTGGCCTATGCGCAATCGGCCGCGCCGGTCGAAGGCATCCTCGAATGGTTCACCGGCGTCCTGCAGGGCAGCGTCGCCCGGTCGCTCGCGATCATCGCCGTCTGCTTCCTCGGCTTCCTGTTCCTGACCGGACGCATGGCCTGGCAGGGCGCGATCTCCATCGTCATCGGCATCGCGATCATCTTCGGCGCCGCCGAACTGGTCGACGCCATGAAGGCGGCCGGGGGTGTCTGACATGCGTGACGACGCTCCCGATGTCGAACCTCTCATCCAGCCGCTGACCAAGCCGCCGATGTATTTCGGGGTCGACATCATCGTGTTCGTGGTGAACGGCATTTTCGGGATCGTCGTCTTCATCGCGTCGTCGAATTTCCTGGCGCCGCTGATCGTCCTGCCCGTCCATTTCATCGCCCTGTACCTGTGCCAGCGGGACATCCACATCGTCCGCGTGGCGCAGGTGTTCCTGTCGATGCGGCGGGCGATCCGCAACCGGCGCTTCTGGAAAGCGGGGAGCTACGCCCCATGAACATCGTCAATCACGACCTGAAGTTCGGCCGGGAACGCGCTCGCGACCTGGGGATCGGCACGCACGTCCCCTATCTGCGCCATGTCGACGAGGAGACGATCGTCACCAAGTCCGGCCTGCTGCTACAGGTCATCCGTCTCTCTGGCCTGCCCTATCAAACGATGGATCAGGCGGAGATCAATGCTCGCCTCGCCAACCGCAACATGACGGTCCGCTCCCTCGGATCGTCACGCTTTGCGCTCTATGCCACGATCATCCGCCGGCAGATCAAGCCGGCAATTGACGGTGAATTCGACAATCCCTTCGCAGATGAGCTGAACGCCCGCTACATGGATGGGCTGCAGCACCGGACGATGTTCGTCAACGAACTATACCTGACGGTCATCCGCCGGCCGATGACTGGCCGCGCCGGCAAGGTCGACCGGATGTTCGATGTCTTCCGCATGGCCGACAACGAGGTCGAAGCCCGCGGCGAGGCGCTGCGCGACCTGAAGGACATGGTCTCGGGCATTGTCGGCGATTTCCGCTCCTACCGCCCGGAAATCCTTTCCTGCGTCACCCGCGATGGTGGCCTCTATTCCGAGCCGGCCGAGTTCTTCGCCAAGATCCTCGCCGCCGGCGACGAGCGGACGATGCCCCTGCCCCGCATGTCGCTCGCCGATTATGTCGGGACCGGCCGGATCATGTTTGGTCGCAAGGCCACGGAAATCTGGTCGGCGGATGGCGCGACCTCCAAGGTCGCCGCCATGGTGTCGATCAAGGAATATCCGCCGATGACGACGCCCGGCCAGCTCGATGGGCTGCTGCGCCTGCCCTACGAGTTCATCGTCACCCATTCCTTCGCCCCGGAGGACCGGACGACGGTCACGGAGGCGATCGCCACCATCAGCCGGCAAATTTCCAATTCCGACGATGGCGGCACGGCGGTCGAGGACGATATCGAGACGGCGCGCGACCGGCTGGCCTCGGGCGAGGTGGTGTTCGGCAAGCATCACATGACGGTCGCCGTGCTTGAGCGCGACCTGTCGCGCCTCAACCGGGCGGTCGCAGACGTCACGGCCGAACTGGCGCGCATGGGCGTGGTTGCCGTCCGCGAAGACCTTAATCAGGAAGCGGCGTGGTGGGCGCAGCTGCCGACCAACTTTCCCTATATCGCCCGGCAAGGGCTGATTTCGTCGGTCAACTTCGCCGGGCTGTTCTCCGCACACAATTTCCCATCCGGGCAGACGCACAAGATCCATTGGGGGCTTCCGATCTCGCTCTTGGAAACCACCAGCCAGACTGCCTTTTTCTTCAATTTCCATGAGGCGGATGTCGGCAACTTCACCGTCATCGGCCCGACCGGCTCCGGCAAGACGGTGGCGCTGTCCTTCCTGCTCGCCCAGGGCATGCGTGTCGAGCCGCGGCCGCGCTGCGTCTTCATCGATAAGGATCGCGGCGGCGAGATCTTCGTGCGCGCTATGGGCGGACGCTATGAACGGCTGTCACCGGGCGAGCCGACCGGCTTTGCGCCATTGCAACTCGAAGACACGCCGGCCAACCGGAGTTTTGGCAAGACGCTGGTCTCCTATCTCGTCACACCCTCGGACCGAGTGCTGAATGCCGAGGAGATGGCGGTCATCTCCGATGCGGTCGACAGCATCTACACCGATTTCGAGAGGCCGCAACGGCGTCTCGACATGCTGGCGGAAGCGCTGCGCGGCCGGATGCGATCCGGCATTGGCGATCTCGCCGACCGGCTGAAGGAATGGACCACAGGCGACAAGGGCTGGCTGTTCAATAACCCGACCGACAAGCTTGATTTTGCCGGCTCGGTGATCGGCTTCGACATGACGGAGATCCTGTCCGACAAGCGCACGCGCTCGGCGGCACTGCTTTACATGTTCCATCGTATTCAGGAAATCCTCGACGGCCGCCCCTCGATGATCTTCCTCGATGAGGGCTGGCGCCTGCTCGATGACGACGTGTTCTCGGGCTTCATCAAGGACTGGCTCAAAACCATCCGCAAGATGAACGGCATCGTCGGCTTCGGCACGCAGTCGGCCGCCGACGTCGTGCGCTCCGACCTGCGCAATACGATCATCGAACAGACGATGACCAACATCTTCTTCCCGAACGCATCCGCGGACGAGGAGAGCTACCGCAAGGCGTTCGGCCTCTCGGAAAAGGAATTCCGCTTCGTGAAACAAGCGGACAAGACGAGCCGCACCTTCCTCATCAAGCACGCCCAGGACTCGGTGATCGCACGGCTCGACCTGTCGGCGATGCCTGACCTGGTGAAGGTCCTGTCCGGGCGGCCAGAGACGGTGCGCGAGTGCCAGACGCTGCGCGAGACCTATGGCGACGAGCCGGCCGCCTGGCTCCCGCATTTTTGTGGCTGGACCATTCCGGAGGCACCCGATGCGTAAGGCGATCATTATTCTGCTGTCCGCAATGACACTCGCCGGAGCGCCTGCGCCAGCTGTCTTCGCTGACATTCCGGTCATCGACGATGACGTCAAGGAAAAGCGCGCCGAGGATGAAGGGCATTCCAAGCAGGACACCGAGACGCAGACCGACCAGCTCGAAGAGCAGTCGGTGACGAACTGCAATATCTCTCAGAAGGAAAAGAACCGCCGTCTCTATCGCTCGCCGGCGCACGCCGTGAAAGAGGACGCGAAGAACGTCGAGCTGATCAAGCATTATGCGGAAAAGTACGATGTGCCGGTCGGGCTGGCATTGTCGGTCGCGCATGCGGAATCTGGCATCTCGACTTGCTCTGGCTCGCCGACCGGCGTGAAGGGCGTGATGCAGCTGACCAAGCGGACCGGCAAGGGCATGGGCTTCGACCGCGACATCAATGAGGAGAACATCGAGGGCGGCGTCAAATACCTCGGCATGGGCGTCAACAAATGCGGCAGCACCGACTATGCCTGCCTCGCCTCCTGGTACAACGGCTCGACGGCCGCCGAGCAAAAGAACTGGGCCGGCAAGGTCGGCCGGAACCATACGTGGTTCAACGCCTATGCTGGCGGCTCGAACATCGAGGACATCTCCTCGCCGTCTTATAAATCCTATGTCGATTACGGCTCCGGAGCGACCCGCAGCTCCAACAGCGCCGCGGCCGGCACTGTCGACCGTGCCATTTCAGGGATCGATGCCAGCACGGCGCGCGTCCAGGAAGCGGGCCGCCGCATCGATGCTCTGTCCGCCTCGGTCGGCGCCTCGGAAATCTACCAGGATGCTTGGGACGACAATACGCAGGCGCGGGCCGTCAATGCCGAGCTGCTGAACAACCTCATCACCGCCCGCAATCTCTTCAACGAGCTGCTGCAGGCGCGTATGCAGATGAACCTGTCGAAGACGTCCGAGACGGCCAAGACCCTGAAATCCGACAGCAAGGTCAATCCCTACAGCTGCGACCCGGTCATCCTCGAAGAGATGAAGGTGCCGCGCGAGGACTGGCCGCGTTGCGCCGTGGTCGCGGCCGCCGACGCCGATACCGAAATTCTCTCGTCCGGCGGCACAGACCGCTCGGTCGGCAACAATCTTCTATCCATCCAGAACGCCGCCAACGCGGCCGATTAAGGGGGTTCCCATGAACAAGCTGCTCATCGTCTCCGCCGCCTTTGCCTTCTCGACGCCGGCGCTCGCCGACATTCCGGTGATCGACAACACCAATCTCGCCATCGCCAAGAAGAATGCGGAAAACACTGGCGAGATCATGAAGACCAACACCAACATCCTCGAAAAGACCAAGGAGATCCTCGGCGCGCTCTCCGGCAGCCGTGACGGCTCGATGGGGATTTCCACGACCGGCCTTGGAGGCAACATGTCGGTCTCGGCCGCACCGTCCTTCTCGTCGATCATGAACGGCGGCACGCTGTCCTTCGGCGGGCTCGGCTCCGATGCGCAGAATATCGCGGCGACGCTGATCAACGGCCTGCAACTGGTGAAACAGGTCAAGGCGATCGTCGAAGGCGAGGATGCCGGCGCGATGAACAATGCCTTTTCCGGCGCGGTCAATACAGTGGCGCTCCTCTCGGCGCTGACGCAGCAGGCGACCAAGGGCGTGTCGCAGCGCGAGCAATCGCTTCAGTCGGCCACCGGCCAGATCGGCTCGGCCGAAGACGTCAAGGGCTCGGTCGATGCCAATACCCGTATGCAGCTGGAGACGGCGCGCACCATCAACGAGTTGATCGGCGTCTCCAACGGCGCGGTCTCGGCGCTGAACACCGAGATGCAGATGCGGCTGACCCAGCAGTCGGAGACCGCCAAGATGCTGCAATACAAAGACGTCAACCCGTTCAAGTGAGGCCGCATGCGATTGCCCGTTGCCATCATGCTCTCCGGTCTCGCGCTGCTCGCCGGTTGCCAGACCAAGGGTGAGAAAAAAGCCCCCTGCCCGCCGATCTCGGGATATGCAGAGGCCGAAGACCTGTGCGGCCCGGCGATGCCGGTCAATGACGTCTTCGCGCCCGTCCTGAAGGAATAAACGGATGGCAGCGACCACGATCATCTCGGACATTTTTTCCAAGCTCGACGCCATCGGGGAGACGTTCATCAAGAACGCCTATGACGGTCTCGCGCTACAGGTGAACGTCCTGTTCGGGTCGATGCTCACCCTCTATGTCCTCTGGTGGGGTTACATGATCCTCGCCGGTCGCGACGGCTTCTCCGTGCCGGAAGCGGCCTGGCGGCTCGGCCGCGCCTTCTTCATCTATTATATGGCGACGAACTGGGGGGCATTTTCCGCCACGCTTTACAAGCTCGTCCAAGAGGTGCCAAACCTCATCTCCGACACGATCATCGAGTCGATCGCTGGTTCCGGTGGTGCGCTCGATGGCGGGACGGGCGACACAACGGGCGTCGTGAAGATCCTCGATGCCGTCTTCGAGACCGCAGGCAAGATTTATGAGCAGGTGGCGACCGGCACCTTCGAATATGTCGGCGCTCTCATCGGTGCGATCGTCTTTGTCGTCGCGATGATCTTCATCGCCGTCGCGGCGGCCGCGATCCTGGCCGCCAAGCTGATGCTGTTCATCACGCTGGCGCTGGCGCCGGTGTTCATCATCCTGGCGCTCTATCGCTGGACCTTCCGCTTCACCGACGGCTGGCTGTTGCTGATGGTCAACCTGATGGTGACGCAGACCTTGATGATGGCCTTCCTCGCCTTCCTCTATCAGCTCATCGAACTGGCCATCAACACGGCCAACAACACCGCGACGGAAAGCAAGCTCTCCTATGTCGCGCCGTTCGTCATCGTCTGCCTGCTCGGGATCGTCGTGTTCCGGTTCATTCCGGCTTTCGCAAGTGCGATCACTGGTGGCACTGCACCCGGCCAAGGGGACGTTCCCTTCCAAGGAGGTCGTGAATCGTTCCGCCGGGCCGGCTACCAATTTACCGGCCGAGCACAAATCTTGAGGGCCGGGCTCGGTCGTCGTCGAACGTCCGCCGATGTCCAGGCTGCGCGCGCAAGGGCTATTCAGCGGGAAACAGAAAAGAACGGGCAACTTTAGGCTGGCCGCAGTCTGAATTGCGCGATAAACTATAATTTACAAAATGGAGGCTTGCATGCAGCACCCTTGGAATGATCCCCACCGCTATCAAGCGGCCCTCCACCAGCAGGCTCAGATCAACGAGGAAGCAGCTGACCACGCTCGCGCCGAGTCCAGCAAAGGCAGCGGTTTCGGCTTTCTCGTTTTTATGGCTGTGGTGATCTTCTTCAAACCGATCGCTGAGTATTTCATCGAACTCTACAACACGCTGGCGGGTTATGCGCATAGCATCGGCGCAATGTTCGGTTTCTGAGCGAGGAGGTTTCTGATGAAGGGAACAGCCTCGATAGCGCTTGCGATCGGTCTTCTCCTGCCCAACACGGCGTTCTCGCAAGCGCAAAGCTCGATCCTGCCAGTTTTGACCGGCTCTTATGCTCCTGTCGATGGTGGTTGCGAAGCCGCAGCTGCCGCATTCATCTATATCGAGGATAAGGGAATCGGCGCGAATAAGACCGCCGGAAAGGTTCTGTCGGTCAAGCAGGACAACGATTCCTATGTGCTCGATGTGCTATGGATCGAGACTGGCTCCGACGAAGCCGACGGCGACCGTGACACTGTCCGGATAGAGGTGAAGGACGACCGGTCCTTCTTTTTCTCCAACACAGCCTCCAAAAAAACACTGATGATGTGGTGCAGCTAGTCTCCTGACGGCTGCACAACGGAGCTGATCGGCGTCAACAATCCATGCCATCCAATGCCCGCTGCACGGTGACTTAGCCGGCAGGCGCGCGTGCTTGGCTTGATCAGTAAACTATAGTTTATCCCGCCGAAGCGGCGGTCATTGGATATGTAAAATGAGCAACGCAGAGCCGACAGCGAACGCACCCGAAATTCCGCCCATCGACCTTTCCGCCTATTGGAAGGCCGGCGCCTCCTGGGAGGCGGAGCTGTATCGCAAAGAGCGCCGCTCCCGGAAAATCGCCTGGACCATCGCGACTGTCTCAGGCATTTCCACATTGCTCAGTTTATCGGCGCTTAATCTCCTCATCCCGCTGAAGCAGTTCGAGGCCGTGGTGGTGATCGCCGACAAGACCACCGGCTTCGTCGAGGTTGCCCGGTCCCTGAACGAAAGCAAGCTTTCGGAAAACGATGCGATCAAGACCGCCAATATCGTGCGCTACATCCGGGCGCGCGAAACCTACGATCCACGGGCGCTGAAGGACAATTACGATCTCGCCCAGCTCTATTCGACGGGCCAGGCGGCGGCGGACCTGCGGCATGAGTTCGAGCCGTCGAACCCGCAGTCGAAGGACAAGCTGCTCGGTCGCGATACCCGCATCGCCGTCACCATCAAGTCGGTGTCGTTTCTCAACGCCTCGACCGCGACAGTCCGCTTCTCGACGGAAACGCGGCGCGACAACACGCTCCGCCGTGAGCACTGGGTCTCGGTGGTCCGCTTCCGCTATACGACGGCGCCGCTCAAAAACGAATATCGCTTCGACAATCCGCTCGGCTTCCAGGTCGTCGAATACAGGCGTGACCAGGAATCGCTGCCCGAAGTTCTACCGGCTGACAAGGCGGCGCGCTGATGCGGAAATCTCTTCTTACCCTCGCCACCATCTCGCTGCTGGCCATTTCGAATCCCGTGACTGCCGCCGATCCGCGCATCCGTTACATCACCTTCAACAACAATGCCGTCGTCACCGTGCCCGCCGGGCTTGGCGTCTCGACGATGATCCAGCTCGGCAGCTCGGAAGTGATCGAAACGATCTCGGCCGGCGACACGGCCAGTTGGTCGATTGTTCCCAAAAAGGGCTCCGGCATCCTGTTCGTAAAGCCACTGCGCGAGAATGCCGAGACCAACGTCAACATTGTCACCAACCAGCGCGTCTATGCCCTGTTGCTGAAGGGATCGGCCGCGGCCGACCTGCGCGCTGCGTTCCAGGTGCGGTTCAAATATCCCGATGAGGACGTCAACGCTCGGCTGCTGGCCGCCGCGCAGGAGAGCGCCAAAGATCCGCTGCTCAAGGATCTCGATCCAAGCCGGCTGAACTACGACTATGTGTTCAAGGGCGACACAAGCCTGAAGCCGCGCGTCGCCTTCGATGACGGCACCCATATGTATCTGGAGTTTCCCGACGAAATACCGGCCATTTTCGTCGTCGAAGGCAAGCGCCAGGAATCGCTCGTCAACCTGCGCACCCAGGGCAAATACGTGGTGGTCGACAAGATCGCGGCGCAGTTCACGCTGCGCGCCGGCGACAAGTGGCTGTGCCTTTATAACCGGCAGGCCAATCGCCAGTCCTTCGATCTCATCGAGGACGCCTACGGGCCGAAGCGCCTCGGCAGCAAAGAGGAGCGCCAGCGATGAGCAAAGTCGATTTCGAGCATCTGGACGGGCAAAGCAGCGTCGCCAGCGACCGCAACGGCCGTCTCGGAAAGCTCGCCCTCCCCGTGCTGCTTCTCGTCGGGGCTGGCGTGCTCGCCTATGTCAACTGGCCGGCCGGCCCGCAAACCTCCAACCTCACCGAAGGCACCGGCGAGACCTTCGAGACATCCAACACCAGCATCCGCGAATTCCCTGACGAGCCGGTTAAACAGGCGGCCGATCCGAACCTCGTGCAAATCCCGGTCGAGGAAAAGAAGCCGGTGGACTCCGCCGCGGTCGACGTCACCGTCAACCCCGGCGATGACCTGGAAAAGCTGCGCCAGATCGAGGAAGAGCGTCGGCGCGCCGAAGAGGAGCGGCTTCGGGCGGAGGAGGCCCGCCGGCGTGCCGAAGAGGATGCACGGCTTGCTGCGCTGGAGGCAAAGCGCCGGGAGGACGAGGAGAAGGCTCGCTGGGAACGGCTGCGCTCTGAACAGATCATCGTCGACGGCTCCGGCCGCGAAAGCCTGGCGGCCGGCGACCCGTCGGTAACGATCGCCGATGACGGCCAGCTCGTCGCCGTCCCCGGCGCCGAGAGCGATGCCAACAAGGCTTTCCTCGCCCAGTCGGAAAAGCAGACCGCCGGCATCGTCAAGGCAACACGCTTCGACCGGACCGACGCGCTCGTCGCCCAGGGCACGATGATTCGAGGGTTCCTGGAGACAGCGATCAACACGGACCTGCCGGGCATGTGCGCGCCGTCGTGCGCGAGGACGTCCGTTCGCTCGATGGCGCTCGCATCCTCATTCCGAAGGGCTCCCGCCTGATAGGGGAATACAAGTCCGGCCCGGCGCGGGGGCAGAAGCGCATCTTCGTCGTCTGGTCGCGTGTCATTCGCTCCGACGGCATTTCCGCCGAGATCGCCTCGCCCGGCGCCGACCGTCTCGGCCGCGCCGGGCTGACCGGCGAGATCGACACGCATTTCTGGGAGCGCTTCGGTTCCGCGATCATGCTGTCGGTGATAGGCGGCGCGGCGGAATATGTCTCGGCGCTCGGCGACACCGCCACGGAAAGCGCCCGCTCGATCTCGACCGTCGATCCGATCACCGGCGTGGTGACGACGATCACCACCGAGCCGAGCCGCACCGCCGCCGAAGCCCGTTCGATTGCCGCCGAGAAATCATCGGCCATCCTGCAGGACATCGCCAACGAGGCGTTCAAGGAAAGTTCGAAAATCCCGCCGACGATCTATGTCGCCCAGGGCGAGTCGATCATCGTCTATCTGCGACGCGATCTCGATTTCTCCGCCTTCTACGCTGATCCGGTCCGGCAGGAGATGATGCGGCTGAAGCGCGGTGGACAAATCCGGCGCAACGTCGATCCGACGCCCTACTATCCAGTCGCGCCGGTCTACAAATGAAGCAGTTTCCGTTCCTCGACAAAGCACTGGAGCGGCTGAAGCCGTTTCTTTCGGATGAGCGCGTCTCGGAAATCTCGGTGAACCGCCCCGGCGAACTGTTCGTCGAACGCCTTGGCGTCGCTGGCATGGAGCGTGTCGTCGACACGCAGTTCTCTGCCGAATGGATACGGACGCTGAGCGAACGCGTCGCCGGCTCCACCAATCAGGTCGTAAACGATGAACGGCCCATGTTGTCTGCGTCCCTGCCGACAGGCGAACGCTTCCAGTGCGTGCTGCCGCCGGCCGCGCCCGATGGAGGCGCGATCTCGATCCGCAAGCAGGTGATCCACGATATCGGCCTGGATATCTATAAGAGCCGTGGTGCCTTCGATGACACTAAGGTCGGTCGGCAACTCACGCTCTCAGCAGCAGAGGAACAGCTTGCTGCCATGATGAAGGGGGATGTCGACGTCCTGCAGTTTCTTCGGACGGCCGTGCGCTCGCGCGTTTCGATCGCGGTGTCCGGTGGCACCTCAACGGGCAAATCCACATTCCTCAATGCACTGCTGAAAGAAGTGCCGGAGGAGGAACGCATCGTGACGATAGAAGATACACGAGAGCTCAGGCCGATCACCCCGAACACGGTTGCCCTGATTGCGTCAAAGGGCGATCAGGGGCGCGCCAAAGTCACGCCGCAGGAGTTGCTGGAAGCTTCGTTGCGCATGCGTCCGGACCGCGTAATGTTGGGAGAGCTTCGGGGTGAAGAGGCATTCTCCTTCCTGCAGGCGATCAATACAGGTCATCCCGGTTCCCTCACGACGGTCCACGCAAACAGCGCGCGAGATGCATACGACCGCCTGGCGCTGATGGTGCTACAGAGCGGCGTCACGCTAAGAAAGCAGGAGATCATCGACTACCTGAAAGAAGTCATTCCCATTGTCGTTCAGCTCGAGCGACTAACGGACGGTCGCCGCGTCGTCTCGGAAATCGTCTTCACCAAGGCGGACACGTTATGAACCCAGCGATCCTGCTGTTCGGGCTGATCATCGCCGCAGCGGCGGCGGCGTTCGTTGCCTCGCTCGCCTATGCCGGCCTCTGCTATGCCTTCGACGATTCGACATGGATGTTCCAGGCGCTGCAGGACGATATGCTGGCGTCCTATCGGGCCGCGCGGCTCGATATCGCCGCCGGCGACTGGCATCGGCCGGCGATAGCGACGGCGGCAGGCCTCCTCGCCGGCGGCGCCATGCTCGTCACCGCGATGACCGGCAAGAAGAAATCGACGGATGCCCGGTTCCTCGGCCCGCTGGAAGCCCGCGCCCTCGGCCTGACGCGCACCGGCGGTGTGTTCGTCGGCCGGATCGGCGGCAGCCTGATCAAGGTGCCGGGCGGCTTCACCCAGCGCGGCTCTGGCCGGCGACGGTTCTTGAAACCGATGCTGTTCGGCGGCAAGAAGCTCTGGATCGACGGCGACGACGTAGGCGGCTTCGTCATCGGCCCGCCCCGGTCAGGCAAGGGCGCGTCGCTCATCGTGCCGAATTGCCTGCTATGGCCGGACAGCATCGTCGTGCTCGACATGCGCGGCGAGACCTATGAGGCGACGGCCGGCTTCCGCTCGAAATTCTCCCGCGTCCTGCGTTTCTCGCCAGCCGACGAGAATGGCGATACCGAATGCTATAATCCGCTCGACTTCGTCGCCATCGATCCTGATCAACGCGATATCGACATCAACTCGATCGCGATGGCGCTGTTGCCGACGCCCAAGGGCGATGCCTATTGGATCTCCGACGCCCGTGCGCTGTTCGCCGGCGTCACGTCCTGGGTATTGGAAAACCCCGATATTCTCGACAAGGACAAGAATCTCGGCACGGTCCTCAATGTCGTGGAGGGTGGCGATCAGCCACTCCGCGAATGGCTTGAGGAAGTCGCCAATCCGGAGCTTCGCGAAACTTGGATCAGTTCCTTCACCTATACCACCCTCGCCCGCTTCGCCGTCATGGCCAGCAAGCAGTTCGATGGTATCTACGGGTCGCTGGCCGCAGCGGTGCGGCCGTTCAAGAACAATCGCATCCTGCGCGCGACGGCGCGGTCGACCTTCGACATCCGCGCGATGCGCCGCGAGAATATGAGCCTCTATCTGGATTTCCGCATCCAGCAGATCGCCTCGATCGGGCCGATCTTTAATGTGCTCATGGTCCAGTTCATGGACTACATGTCGCGCAACATGATGAAGCGCGGCGAGCGGCGCGTGCTGGTCCTGCTCGATGAATTCCAAAACCTGGGCAAGCTGGAAAATGCCCTCACTGTTGCTACCGTTCTCGGTGGCTATGGCATTCCCTGCTGGTTCTTCGTCCAGTCCCTGCGGTCGATCGACAACGTCTATACCCGCGAGGGACGGCAGGCCCTCGTCAATTCGGCGCGCGCTCAGATCTTCCTCGGCGCGCAAGACCCGGAGGATCAGCGCTACGTGTCCCAGCTGCTCGGCGAGCGGAAGGAAGTTACGGTCGATAAGGCCGTTTCGACCGGCGTGACTCTGTTCGATCGCAAGGGTGCCACGATGTCCCACAAGACTGCGATGCGGCCCCTGATGCGCCCCGATGAATTGGGTTCGATGAACGAGACACGATGCATCATCAAGCTCCGAAATCAGCAGCCGATATTGGGCGTACGGAATTTCTATTATGCTGATAAGGAGCTTACGAAGCGCGCATGGCTGCAGATGCGAGCGCCATCAAAGGAAACGTCGGTTGAAGGCGTTGGCAATTTCGAGTTCGAAGTACCAGAGGCTGGGCCGTCTCCTGTCAGCGCTTCGCAGATCATATCGATACCCGGAGCAAAATTTGCTGCGAATAGCTCGGCGGTTCTCAGGAAGCCGCCGAGTCAATTGCAACCCGAGCAATTTCATGAACTGCCCGAGGGTGCCAATGAGACCCCGCGCCCCGGCCAGAACAGCGACCCGTCCTGCACAAGTCCAGCTCCGGACTTTAAATCGGCGTTGGACGCAAGCGCTCTACGAAAGGCCGGGGCAGACCAATCTATCGAGAAGATCTTGACCATATTCAAAAGCTCTCCCGCGAAGAAGCGGGCGGCGAAAAAGGTCCGGAAAGAGGTCACGCTCGCGCTTGCCGATGAATGATTTCGGCTTCACGCGGATTTGCTGAAACTGCTTCTGGTTGCTATCCCGGGTTAGCGAATATAGCTGCCGCCATTGACATCGAGGGTGGCACCGTTGAGCGACTCCTGAGAGTGACGCAACAAAAACGCGACAAGTTCAGCTATTTCGGATGCTTCGGCCATATCCCCTATTGGAATGTCCCCTACAGCTTCTCCCTTGTCATGGGCGGCGATGTATTTCTCTGCCATCTCCGTTCGGACGAGGCCAGGTGCGATAGACACCGCTATCACCCCCTCACGAGCGAAGCTTGAGGCGATGGATTTGGTGAGATTGATGAGCGCGGCCTTGGTCGCGCCATGAGGCAGTATGTCGGCGGCGGAGCCACGCTGACCGGCTTGGCCTGCCATGTTAATGATGCGCCCACCACCCTCGGTTCGAAAATGCCTGATCGCCTCCCTACAGAGATCGGCCGCAGCAAAGAGATTGAGTTGAAACTCCATTTGCCATGCGGCCTTCCAGGCCGCGGCTGAATTCTCTATCGGAATTTCGGTACGGATACCCGCATTGTTAATGACACCGTGAATACGTCCCGCGAAAGCAACCGCTTTCCGCCACAATGTGCATGGCCCCTCCGAAGTCGAAAGATCGGCTTGCACCATCAAGCCGTCGCCACCAATACGGGCCAATAGTGTCTCCGCCGCATCCTCGTCCTGGCAATAGTGGATGATTGGCCGCGCACCCTCCGAGGCGAGGCGCTCCACGATTGCCGCCCCTATGCCGCCCGACGCGCCGGTGACCAGGACTGTCTGACCACGCAAAGGCTTGCCCATATTTCGTTCCATAATAATGACACCGTCTCGAATTTCCACACACGCGTTGGACCACGAGAAAACACAATCGGCTGCCAAGTACCGCGGCGCGCCGCATGATCGGTTGAGGGGGGTTCATCGAAACAAATGACCGTCGACCGAAAACAGCCTGCGTAATCGTGGGATCTGTTGCGGGGGGAACAGGCCTCTATTTGGGAACGAAGGCACGACAAGATACGAAATCTAGCGAAACGAAACGAAACGCGAGCCACTAAGTCTTTGTTGAACAACGGAAAGTTTTTTCTCCCTCCGCCGAAGGACGGGAGTGATTTCAAAGAACTATTCAAACGAACGGCCGCGGCCGGAGCGGGACGGCCGCTTGGCAGCGATGGATTTCCAGCAGGACCATGGACGCCGGAGCTACTTGCAGAGGCGATTTCACAGATTGATGCCAACCGGATTGGGATCGACCTGCGCACGGTGCAACTTTGGTTTCAAGAGAACGACAAGGGAATCAGCACCGCCAACATTCGTTGGCTGGCAAGGATTTTTGGGTGCGATGATCCGGTCGCAACCAGCGAATGGCAGATGGAGTTGAGTGAGGCCCAATCTCGATTAACGGCCAAGAGGCGAGACGGGAGGAAAGCCGGAAGCAGCGTTGCACCGGAAGCCCCAGATATAGCACAAAATGCGACCGCCCCTGATGAGACGATGCCCTCGGTAGGGTTGGCAGGGGATGCGGACGCCAAGACGCCAGTTCGGCGTTTGGGTTTGGCGATGAGATCAGAGGCGCTTTTTAGCTCCGGCTCTCCCTTGAATTTGCCAGCGGCGGTGTTTGCGGGCGCCACCGCTCTTGGGTTTTTGTCCTATGTTACGGGGGTTCACAGCGCGAGTTACGACCGAATGGACGGGGTCGTTAAGCAGGTCGGGTTTCTCTGGGCGCCAAATTGGACATTCGTCTTCATGGTGTTCCTGCCACTATTCTTCGTGTTCGTGATAGAGCTTCTGGCCTTCTGGAAATTCGAGGGGCGTCTGAAGCTTGTCGCGCAGGCCGACGGGACGGACTCCCACGATGCTTGGGCGCGCAACGTAGAAAGCTCTTCCTCTACCTATTGGGCGGTTTTTCTGGTTTGCTTTGTATTCGCTGGGATTGTTCAGTGGATCGAAGTGTGTTTGATCCCGCTAATGAAAGGCGGCGGCGAATATGCCATGGACTGGGGAAAATTAGCGATCGTGCGCCCTGATGTCATATCAGTGCCGGAGGCGATGCTATTCACAGGGATTGCATATTTGTACATGGCGATCTCTTTCTATATTTTCTTTGCAGGCCTCATTTTGCTTTACACGATCGCTTATGATTTTTGCAAAATCAGAAAGAAACTGGAAACGCGACCTGAGGTGGATTGCCGATCCCAGCTCAACGAAGTCGGACTGACCCTGATCCGGGGAATTTTCAGGTGTACTGTTTTGGGGATTTTGGTCGCCATATGCATGAAGGGCCAAAGCTCGTACCTGACGTCGGCCGGCGAGAATATTGCGGCTTGGTTGATCAGAGATATGTCAGCGGCTATTTTTGGGCTCGACAATCTGAGCGGCACGATCGGCTATAGAATGCCGACGCACTACAGCAGCCTTCTTGTCGTTATTTCCACCTGCATCGTTTTTTTGTTTGGCGCCATCGGTTTGGGTACCGGAAACCGGTTTCGTGTACCTTTGTGGAAGATGTCGACGGTCGTAGCGTTGCTCGTTGCAGGCTACTTGTTGATCGGTGCTTTTTCTGGTTTTTCGATCCTTTTGGGCCTTGGAGTGCTTCTTGCGCTTTACGGCCTGTTTGATCCGGCGTTCGGCCGTTGGCGGGCGAGTGAAGTAGGGACCAATCTGAATGTTTCATAATTGGCTTGATCGTTGGGATGAGCGGCGGGCAAAGCGCGGTGAGGAAGGCAAGAAAGCAACGGTTTTCGCGCTCGACGCGGAACGGGCCTTTTCAGGCGCTGCGAAGATCGGGAGTATCGAGGAGTTTTGTCTTCTCGCCGACCAAGCCGTGGCTGATCAGACTTTCTTCGATGAGCCGACTAGGAGCGATCAAGGTTTTAAACGGCGAGATGGATGGCTCAAGTTTCCATCGGACACCCTGACCGACATCGACGAGAATAATGTCGTCTGGGCGAGGATCACCGAGAGTGGATCGCTCGACCGAGCGATGGTGGTTTTTCACCATTGGAATGCAAGTGCGCGGAATAATCAGCTTGCTAGGTTCTTTTCCAAGCGAGGCATAACGGTTGTGGAAATTGCTATGCCGTATCACCTCGAGCGCAGCCGTCCGGGGTCCACGCACGCCGACTACATGCTTAGCGCGAATCTCGGTCGAACGATCCAATCGATAAGGCAGGGGGTATGGGATGGGCGCAAACTCATTCGTTGGTTAAAGAGTGAAGGCTACAGAGAGATTTCTGTTCTCGGTATGAGCCTGGGCTCCTGGGTCGCAGGCCTCATCGCGGCGCACGACGCGACCGTTTCTAAGGCCTCGCTGTTTCTGGCGGCAGGAAGCCTCGCGGATATGGTTTGGACCGGCCGTGCCACGCGATCAATTCGAGAGAGCCTTGAACCGGATATTGAGCTTACTGATCTCAGGAGAGCCTGGGCGCCACTTAACATCGAGAATTACGCGGATCGTTTGGCACGACCGGATCTCATTCTTCACGTTGTGCTGGCGAAGAGAGATAAAGTGGTGTTGCCAGAGCTGTCGGAGAGGTTAATACAGAGGCTGACCTGCGCAGGCGCTAGACCAAGTATTTTGCAATTGAACTGTGGTCACTATTCACTCGCTATGCCGCCTTACATTCTGTCGGCGGGTTTGAGCTTGAAGCGGTTTCTGTCATTTTGATAGCCCTCGGTAAGCTATTGCCCCCGCTCCACCGGCGTACCTATGGTTCCTTTTGGCTTGACGGGGTTGGGATGTCCAAGAAATGGAGGGTCCAAAATAGGGGCGCCGCCCTTGACCTTCCAACACTAGGAATCGGTACGGTGCGCTCCATGTCATGATTCTCACGGACATGGAGTGCACTGTGTTTATTCAGCCCATCGACTACCTGCTTTTCATCTGGTTCGTCCTTTCAGGCTTGAGCACGGCATATGTTGCCTGGGATCAATTCAGGAACAATCCAGAACCGGCCGTGATGAAGTGGGGCTTCATCCTCGTCACGCTCTACCTCGGTCCAGTTGGACTCTCTCGACTGCGGGCAAGCCTACGCTGCTCGCCCCATGCTGTCGGTTGCCGATGCGGTGAGCCGCGCCATCAGCCTCTGTCGGCCAGTGACCGCCAGCGAAAATCTAGAACTGTTCTCTGCTGCGGGAAGAGTTGTGGCCGCCGACATCCGCTCGCCCTGTGCCTTGCCGCGCTTTGATCATTCGGCGATGGATGGGTTTGCGGTCCGCTCGGCAGATTTTTCCGGCAGTGGTCCCTGGACCTTTCTGGTCGCAGACAGAGTGGCAGCCGGAGATCAGGCCAGCAGCCGCAGTTTCGAAAGTGCTGAGGCCGTGGAAATCTTCACCGGCGCGATGATCCCGGCCGGTTTCGACGCCGTGATCATCCGTGAAAAATGCTCGCGGCACGATCGCGAGTTCACCACCGCCTACCGGCCCCGCCCAGGCGAGAACATCCGCAGGGCGGGCGAAGACGTCGACCAAAACTCTCTGCTGTTCAAGGCCGGGACGGTTCTGACAGCACACCGGATTGCGCTGCTCGCGGCCGCAGGCTTGTCTCGGATTTCCATCGTTCGAAAGATCCGACTCGGGTTCATCACAACAGGCTCTGAACTGAAAGAGCCGGGTGAGCACCTGGCAGCTGGCCAGATCTACAATTCCAACCGCTACCTTCTCGCCTCCATGCTGTCGCATCCCTGGCTTGAAGTCCGCGATCTCGGGGCGACGCCGGACACGATTGAGGCGACCACCGATATCATTCACAGCGCTGCTACGGAGCACGATATCGTCGTGACGTCAGGCGGGATGTCCAAGGGTGGCGAGGATCATGTGCGGGACGCGCTAACACGCAGCGGCGGGTCGCTCGGCGTGCTTGATGTCGCCATGCGGCCGGGTAAGCCGGTTTCCTTCGGCACGCTGGGGTCGGCGCTCTTTATCGGGCTTCCTGGGAATCCCATGGCCGCCGCCGTGACACTTGACAAGATTGCGCTGCCGGCGATCAGGGCTGTGGCCGGGATCGAGCGTTTGGATCCCGTCTGGATGCCGGCGATCTCCGACTTTGGGTTGCGCAAGAAGGAGGGCCGAACGGAATTCGTCGCCGTCCGCCTTCAGAGTCGCGACGCTTCTGGCACTCCCCTGCTTGCAATGCTGGGCCGCGGATCGTCGGGAAGCCTGTTGCCCATGGCCCATGCCGACGGTCTGGCAATCCTGCCACCGGAGCTCGTAACCCTAGAACGGGGCATGCCCTTGCGTTTCGAGCCATTTGCCATCGGGTAATCTCTTAAAAAATCTCATCACGCCACTCGAAGCGTCAGATTCGCTGCTCTTGAAGGGATCCGAACCGACGACACCTTTTTGATCGCTCGAAGACAAGGGCTTATCTAGCACGCGCGCAGGAGTTCCTCCCGTCGTGAAAACATCACTCGTTTAGACGGTCAGCCAACGCCTCATGAGATCCATTCGTTCGTGAAGAATCGCTACGATGAGAGCGGGCGCATGTTCTCGAGGCAGACAGAAGAAGTAGTGGTGCTGGCATCGCGCCATCCGCAGCGCCGGATAGAGTGCGCTCAGATCCTTGAAGGGAACTTTGCCCGCGGCAATGTCCTCCATTCCTCGCTCCAAAGCCGAGACGTAGTGACGTACCTGGGCGGCACTCCATTGTGTCCGTGTGTAACGGATTACCGAGCGAAGATCGGATTCTGCCTCTGCGGTCAGGATGTAAGCCGTCAAGCGCGACCTTCGGCGATCTCCTCGTCGAGGATCTCACCTACGGTTTTGGTCGACAGTTTTCCGGCGAGCCCCTCACTGATGCGCGTATTCATCAACGTCTTTAACTCTTCCCAGGCCAGTTCTCCCTCGACGTCGCCAGGAAACAGGCGCTCAAGTGCGTACTGCTTGATTGTCTTGCCCTGCAGAGCGGCTAGCGCTTTGAGGCTTTGATGTTGTTTGTCCGTTATGTCGATCGTCAAGCGGCTCATTTCACATACTCCCGAAGTGACGGACCCACATTAGCACATATGTGGTTTAGTTGCCACCATTGCAGCGTTATCGTAAGACCTGGGCGCAAACGTCCAACATGGGCTTGCCGGAAGCCGCTCTCATGGACTCGGCGGCCACGCAAACCCCGGTAAAGCCGACGGTCGGCCCAGATTACAATCCGGTCGTCACCCTCAACGGTTGGACCTTGCCGTTCCGAATGAACAACGGGGTGAAGGAATTCCACCTCGTTGCCGAGCCGGTGGAGCGGGAGATGGCCGAAGGCATGACCGCATATCTTTGGGGGTACAACGGCCAGTCACCGGGTCCGACCATCGAAGCAGTCGAAGGCGACCGGGTTCGCATTTTCGTGACCAACAAGCTGCCGGAGCACACGACCATTCATTGGCACGGTATGATCCTGCCGTCGGGGATGGATGGTCTTGGCGGGCTGTCGCAGCCTCACATCCCCTCTGGCAAGACCTTCGTTTACGAGTTCGATCTCGTGAAATCCGGCACCTTCATGTACCACCCGCACTCGGACGAGATGGTACAGATGGCGATGGGGATGATGGGCTTCTTCGTCATCCATCCCCGGGACCCGAAGTTCATGCCGGTGGATCGGGATTTCGTCTTCCTGCTCAGCGCCTATGACATCGATCCGGGAACATACGTGCCCCGGATCATGGAAATGACCGACTTCAACCTCTGGACGTTCAACACGCGCGTCTTTCCAGGGATCGATCCGCTCGTCGTTTCCAAGAACGACAGGGTTCGTGTTCGCGTCGGTAACCTGACGATGACGAACCATCCAATCCACATGCACGGCTACGATTTCGAGGTGACCTGCACCGATGGCGGCTGGGTCAGGCCGGAGGCGCGCTGGCCCGAGGTCAGCATCGACATCCCTGTCGGTGCGATGCGCGCCTACGAGTTCGACGCGAAGTACGTCGGCGACTGGGCGATCCATTGCCACAAGTCGCATCACACCATGAATGCCATGGGTCACGAGATCCCGACATTCATCGGGGTCGACAAGAAGGAGGTTGCAAAAAAGATCAGGCAGATCCGTCCCGAATACATGCCCATGGGGACGGCCGGCATGGCGGATATGGGCGAAATGTCGATGGAAATACCGGAGAACACCGTCCCCATGATGACCGGGTGGGGTCCCCACGGCCCGATCGAAATGGGCGGCATGTTCTCCGTGGTGAAGGTCCGCGAGGGTATCTCAGCGGACGACTACAGCGATCCGGGTTGGTACGAGAACCCTCCCGGCACGCAGGCGTGGGAATGGACCGGGAGCTTGCCCGAGCCTGTCAAAGCGAAAGATGCCAAGACACAACTTCCGTCTGGCCATTCCAATCACGGTTAACTTCCTCCCAGAAACGACAAAGGAAACGATTATGAAACGCATTCTAGTTGGTCTGCTACTCTCAACGTTTGCCACCGCTGCTTTTGCATCCGGTTCGCATGAGGGCGGTCATGGCGAAATGGCCGTTGGCGAACCCGGTGAAAAGGCCAAGGCGTCCCAGACCATCCGTGTCACGATGAAGGAAACGGATGACGGCAAGATGATCTTCACACCAAGCACCTTCAAGGTCCGCCAGGGCCAGACCGTTCGCTTCGCGATCAAGAATGCGGGCGAGGTCGATCATGAATTCGTGCTCGACCAGGAAGACAAGATCATGGAGCACAAAGCCGTGATGGAGAAATTCCCGGAAATGGAACACGAGGATCCGAACGCCATTCGCCTCGCGCCCGGAAAATCCGGCGAGATCGTCTGGAAGTTCACCAACGACGGCGTGTTCAAGATCGCCTGCCTCGTTCCCGGTCACTACGATTCCGGCATGCACGGCGACGTCACGGTCGCGAAGAAATAAGGAGCAACAGAAATGACGATGAAAGCTATCACAAGAATCACACTCGCCGGCGCCGTCGCCTTCGCCTTCGGCACCGCCGCCTTCGCGCAGGAATTCACCAGCGGCACGGTCAAGAAGCTGGACGAGAAGGCGAAGAAGGTCACGCTCATCCATGAAGAGCTGAAGAACCTCGAGATGCCGGCCATGACGATGGTATTCCAGGTCGCTGATGACGCGATGCTGGAAAAGCTCAAGGTCGGCGCAAAGGTCCAGTTCGTTGCCGAGCGCGTCAACGGAAAGCTGACTGTCACCCAGGTCAAGTGAAGCACAGGGCCGCGCTGGATGCAGCGCGGCCCCGTTCCTCATGAGACCGGCAGGAGGCAGAAGGTGCGCCAGAGATCCTGCTTCCAATCCCCCGGCTCGGGCGAATCCGACAGCATAAACTCTGATTGGCCGATCATGACGGCCTTCGGCGCGGCGCATCGTACCTTTGCAAGGTGGGCGCTGTGGTCGATGAATCTGATCTGACCCTCGGGTCCGCGCTCCGTGAGCGCGACTTGCACATCGAAATTATATTCCGGGTCAAGAGAGGTTGCCGCGACGGTCACGGACAGGCTGATGGTCGTTTCATCCGCGAAATAAGACGTATGAAACGGCTGATCCTCTTGGGCATTTGACGCCGACACCAGCAAAGCCAGAACGACAAATGCGCATGTTATGCCAGTTCGCATTGCACACCCCTCCCATAGGCGACTTGGCCGCCTCATCCTATCACACCACAACTCCACTCGCAGCCGCCCGATTTCCTCAAACCCGCCTCGACAGGTCTGGCAGGGTATCTCGCCGCCAATGCTCCTCAATTGATGCCGTTCGCCCGCTGAAGCTCGCGCACATAGGCCACGATCGTAGCGACGTCGGCCCTCGTCAGACCCGGCTGAGGAGGCATGTTTCCGAATTTCCAGTGATGCGCGCGCACGCCGTTGGCGACGGCCATTTCAAAGGCGTAGTCTCCGTGGTGAGAAGGTTCGTATATCCGATGGATGAGCGGCGGGCCGGCATCGGTTCCGGCCGCGTTCTTGCCGTGGCACGCTGCACAGACGGCGTTGAAAGCTCGTTCTCCCATCTTTGCGGTGTCGGACAATGACGAAGGCACGACAACCGACAATGCCGTCCCCTGGCCCGATACTCCTCTTCTGGCTTCGTCTTCCGATCCGGTTCGATTCCAAAGCGCAAAGCCCGCAACCGCTGCCGCGGCGACGAGCAGAGCGAAGACGTTTCTCTTGTTCATTTGTGAATCCTTATGTCTTTAGGCCGCCGAACACCCTCTCTGCCGCCATCAACTGCCGAACCCGTCGGCATGAATGTGGTGGTGGGGCGGCGCGCGATGGCGATGTGGGGCCACGAAATTGTTTTCGTGGCCTCCGGCGTGTCAGCCGTTCGAGATGCGGCGTTGGTAGTCTGCCTCTCGTTGCGGCCAGGTACTCTTGATGTAGTCGAGGACAGCCTCGATCTCGGCGGAGGTCAGAGCCTCCCGAAAGCTGGGCATGTCACTCTCGTAGCCACCGCCAACCACCGCGGCGGTCCCATCGGTGATGATTGCGAGGAGCTGCCTGTCCGAATGATGCCAGGTGTGACCGGTCTTGTCATGCGGCGGCGCCGGAAGGCGGCCGCTCGTGCCCGGGCTGCGCCAGTCGGGCTGGCCTTCGAGTTTCGTGCCGTGACAGCTCGCACAGTTCGCTAGATAGACTGCCCGGCCAAGGGCGATGCGATCGCTCGCCTCCTGACCGGACCGTCCCTTTCCGACCAAGATCGCACCGGCCGCCGCCAGGAGAGTTGCGGCGACCGCGATCCAGAGCGGTTTCATGCAGCGATCCTGAACTCGGTCATCATCCCGGTGGCCAGATGCGGCATATGATGGCAATGCAACATCCAGCTCGCGGCCTCGCCGGCATCAAGGGCAACAGTGACCATCGACATCGGCGGTATGTACACGGTATCGCGGCGCGCACCTTCGAAGCGTCGCCTGTTGATGCCAACAACCTGGAATGCATGCCCATGCAGATGCATCGGGTGCCCCATCATCGACATATTGTGGAACATCAGTTCCACCCGATCGCCGCTCGTTGCGGCAACCGGCCGATGCTTGCCCCATGGTGCTCCGTCGATGGTCCAGACATAGGGCTGCATCGAGCCGCCGAGCATGATCATGTGGCTTCGATCCACCGGACGGGCGGCAAGCGTGTCGACAGCGACCAGCCGTGACTCCTGAGACAAGTCCGTGTCGAAGGCCGGGGCGTCATTCGCTGAAAGGGAATCGATCCGGTCGATCGTGGCGCCCGCGGGGGCGAGAATAATGCCGGTCCTTTCACGTTCGCCCTCCCTGAGCGCCAGAATCGGCCATGCGCGGGTCTCATTTGGAAGGTCGATCTCCAGGTCGAGACGCTGCCCCATGGCCAGCCCGAACCGCGAACCCGCGACCGGCTGGACCTCATGCCCGTCGACGGCGACGAGCCGGGCTTGTGCTTCGCCCGTGTCGATCCAGAAAACGGTGGCTGCGGCTGCGTTGATGACACGGAGGCGAACCCGGCCGCCGCGTTCGACCTGAACGACATCGGGATCGGACAGGGTTCGGTCATTGGCGAGATAGGCATCCCAGTCGTAGTCGTTGAGATCCATCGCCATGTTACCCATATCCATGGCCATCGAGCCCATTCCCCCGGCCTCGCCCTGGTTCATTCCAGGCATGCCGCCATGGTTCATGCCTTGCATCGCGCGTGACATGCCGGCAGCGCCATGTCCATCAGCGCTTGCGCTGGTGATCTCTTCCAGCACTTCTTCCGGTGTCTTGAACGCGAAGTCGTGCAGGAACAGGACGACTTCCTGCCGATCGGCGGATAGGTCTTCTGCCCTCCGGACGATCAGCGGCGCGGCGAGCAATCGCATTTCCTGGATCGGCACATGGCTGTGCATCCAGTGCGTTCCGGGCTGGGGCGCGAAATCGAAGCTGCGCGTTTCACTGGGCTGAAGAAGCGGCTGCGGCATATCCGGGACGCCGTCCTGAGCGTTCGGGGGAATCTGGCCGTGCCAATGAATGATCGTGGACTCGGCGAGATCGTTGGTCAGATCCACCCGAAATCGCTCGCCCGGATCGAGGAGCAGCCCCTGCCCGTTGGGACCAGCAAGTCCGAAAACGGTGGCCGGTCGATTGTCTATATCGAGCGTGCGGCTGGTGGCGGCCAGGCGGATCGCAGCCGCGTCCTGGCCGTAGGCCCTGATGGGGAAATGGGATGCAGCAAGCATGGCTGCGCTGGCGGCGAGGAAGCCGCGTCGTGAAAAGGTCGTCATATTCGTCACCTCGGGACGATCTGTCCCGCCTGAAAGGTCCAAATGGATCGCAGCGGGATCAGCCCCGCCGCAGGCTCAGAGGAGGCGCGATATAGGAGGGCGATCATTCCGGCCGGGAGCTGCCGCAACGAAGACGGCATCCGGCGGGAAGGGATATTTTTGCCGCGAGCTGATTTGCTTTGCCGAAGTACGCACAACCGGAAGCCAGGCCGATATTCCGGCGCAGGCGAAGGTGCACAATCCGGCATCTGCTTTGCAGGATTTCCCTTCGCTGCAAGCGGCCATCGAAGAAGAGGCTTGCTCCATGTGCTGCGTCAGCGCGGCGCGTTCCAACATCCCGGACATGCGGGTCTCGTGTGCTTGAACGGCAAAAGAAGCAGCGGCAAGCGAGATGGTTGTAACAATGATAAGCAACGCGCGAAGCATGGGCAAAGAATAGAGCCTCGCCGACCCTTTGTCCATTGATGAAGCCTGCATGCCGGCCGTCCTGCTCATAGGTTTGAGGCTTAGGTCGTGCGGGGCGGCGAAGCGCCGCCCCGACGTTGCATCACTGCGCCTGATAGGTGACGCCGTTCGGTCCCTTGCCGACAGCATATGTCTTGACCACGGACTGGCTGCCGACGTCGATCTGGGAAACGGTCCCGGCCACGATGTTGGTGACGAAGACAAAGGCTCCGTCGGCAACGACCGTCACGCCGTGAGCGCCCTTGTCCGTCTGGATGGTCTTCACGACATTCCCGCCTACGACATCGATAACCGAGACCGTCTCATCCGGCTCCGTTTCGGTTCCCTGGTTCGCGACGTAAACCAGCCGGCCATCAGGCGTGGCGTAAACCTGGATGGGCGAACGGCCGACATTGATGCGTGCGATCACCTCGCGCGACTGCGTGTCGATAACGGCGACCTTGTTTTCATCGCGCAGCGAGACATAGACCCGCTTTCCGTCAGGTGTGAAGCCGACCTGGACGGGCGCAACGCCTACCTTGATCCTGGCAACTTCCGAAAGCGCCGTTGTGTCGATAACCGAAACAGTACCGTCCTGGACATTCGCGACATAGATGGCGCTTCCATCCGGGCTCATCCGCAGGCCGTGGGGGTAGTCGCCGGTGCCGACCGTGGCGACGACCTCGCCCTTGGCAAGATCAACGACCGACAAGCTGTCGTCTTCGGAATTCGAGACGTAGGCGCGATTGCCTTGCGCGTCTGCGATCACATGCGCAGGATGCCCACCCACGGGGATCGACGCCTTCACGCCGGAGGAAATATCGGCCGCGTCGAGGACGATCAATTGGCCTGCGACAGCGGCATCACCATGTCCGTCGCCGCCATGGCCAGCCCCATTGGACGCATGAGCGTCTTCAGCTTTGCCGGCGACCGGCAGGCCCACCGCCAGCACCAAATCTTTTCCCGATACGAACTGCACGTTGTGGGGCGTGATCGGGACCGGAACGATGTCGATCTTTTCCGTGGCAAGGTCGATGCGGCTAACGGTGTTGCCAAATTCATCGGCCGTATAGACGAAGCCGGTTGCAGCAGGCTCCGCTCGGACGGTGGCGGCGAACGGAATAGCAAGCACCAGGGCCGATGCCGTCGCGAAGGCCAGCATGGCCGCACGTCTGCGAATCGCGGTTGCTGTCAGGACTGCCGCGGTGATGGAAATCGAACGGGTCGAGTGGGTCTTTAACATGGTATTCAGCTCCTCGGCTCGCAGCCTTGCGGGCTGCTCGAGCACATCTTGAGGTGAGTTTGAAAAGTGGCCCGGCGTGCGGATACCGAAGACTTCCTCGCGTGCCGCTGCCTACCGATTTCGGCAAGGTCCGTGCATGGCCCTTTCTGGCTCGCCGGCAGCCGACGATTGGAGGCTATGTCACGTCGGCGTCACGCAGAACGGCTCGTCTCCTCGGCCGTATCGTTGGGCGGCCTGGGACGCGCACGGTCGGAAGACTAAGGCATTGTGCCAGTCCTCGGGTCGGCTGGAGCACACGGACAGAACAGGCCGAAGGTGCTCAGATGACCAAGATGGATCGCGGAGGTCGCTTCTGACGACGCAACTCCGCGGATGAGGGCACGGGCGATGCAGCCGGCGAGACTGTCTCGGCGTTCAACGTGCGCCAGCTCCAGGCCGTGTTCAGCGGAGCGCAGAGGAAGCACCCGAGGCTCGACAGGCAGTGACCGCTGTCGCACGGGTGCTCGGCGCCGCGTTGGGTATCGTTGTCGCAGGGCATGCGCACGAGGAGGTCGGCACAATCCCCAGCTTGAGTCATGAGCGCCGGGATGCCCTCCCTTGAAGCAGCACGCGCTTGATGCCCGCCATCTGTGAGAAACGCCGTAAGCCCGAACGCGATGGCGAAGAAAAGGATAAACCCGCGCCGCAAGGCGGTCGCCCAATTATGCGACCTTCTGAACGCCTTGACCATTGTCACGCCGGCGGCCACCACGGCTCATCCTTCGGTTTGCTTGAATGTAGAAACTGGGGGCAAATCTAGCGCAGATCCAGAATGATCACTTTGCGCTGCATCAAACACGTAGGGATCAATGCTTGCGAGGCCGCTCACCGAAACGACCTGCGCGCCAATCTCCGCAAATGAGTGTGCTGCTCGCGCGGAGAAGCGCGCTCGACTAGATAGAATTTACCCGTGGGCTGACTGTCCGGCGCGCTATTTCGTGTTCCTGATCATTCGCCGCAGCACGTCGTCGCGACGCCAGAAGTGATGCCACAGAGCAGCGAGGGCGTGAGTGGTCGCAACGACCAGAAGCATCCAGCTCAGCAGGCTGTGCAGGGAAGCGATGCGGAACGTCACGTACATAGCGATCGTGCCTGTGATCGGCAGTGCGAGCAATAGGCCGTAGAGCACCGCATGAGTGACCCCTGCGATCATGCGCTCAAGCACCGACATGCCCTGGATCGGAGGTGGTCGGCCATATGTGAAGCGCAGAATAAGTTGACTGAGCGCCAGCGCCATAATCAGCCATCCGCTCCAGGCGTGAACCTGATGCAGGAAAAGGTCGAAGGGTTTAGGTTTCAAGAAAAGGTGCGCCATGTGCGTGCGTTGGATCGCCCAGGCCGTGGGGACCTGGATGATACACAGGATAAGGACCATCCAGTGCATCAAGCGCTGGTAGATCGAGAATGCGCCGGCCGGACGGTGCCGGCGTATCCAAATGGACAGCCGCCACGTCAACTTTCGACCTCGAAAAGGTCGCCTGCATGCGCGGCATAGTCCAGTGCGTAGCCAAGTTCACCAGCCGTCTCGGCGTGAACGTGCAAAAGCGGCTGGCCGCTGGCGATCTCGTCGCCGAGGCGGACGGCCATTTGGACGCCTGCCGCCTTCGACTCCGGCGCTCCGGCGAGCTTGGCGAGTCGGGCGATTTTGCGATTGTTGATATGGACGACGCGGCCGGCGCGCGACGCGATCAACGGATGAACCTGTGCGGCCTTCGGTGGCTCACGAAGTCCGCCTTGCGCCTCGCAGATCGCCATGAACTTCGACCAGGCACGACCGTCGACCAAGGTCGCCAACGCAAGCGCTTCACCTTTCCCCTTTGCGGCCTTTCCACCGATCTCAAGCGCGGCGCCCGCCAACAGGATCGCGCGGCGTCGCAGATCGTCCGGCGCATCCGGCGCGTTTTGAAGAACCGCCAGGACGTCGAAGGCTTCTAGACCTGGGCCGATGCCGCGCCCGACGGGTTGCGAACCGTCGGTCTGGACGCAGGTCAGGGCCAGATCGAAACGGGCAGCGACGGCGCTGAGGCGACTGGCGAGCTGATCGGCGGCCGCTTCGCTGCGCACCTTGGCGGTTGCCCCAACCGGGATGTCGATAACCACATGCGTCGAGCCAGCGGCGATTTTTTTTGAAAGGACGGAAGCGACAAGCTGTCCCTCGGTATCCACGTCGAGTTCGCGTTCGATCCGGACGAAAATGTCGTCGGCGGGGCTGAGATGCACCGCCCCGCCCCAGGCGATGCATCCGCCTTCTGCTTCCACGACGCGTCGAAGGGTTTCGATGCTGAGGTCGACAGGGGCAAGCGTTTCCATTGTGTCGGCGGTGCCGGCTGGCGAGGTAATCGCGCGCGAAGACGTCTTCGGCATGACAAGGCCATTGGCGGCCACGATCGCGACGACGATCGGCGTGGTTCGATTGCCCGGCAACCCGCCGACACAGTGCTTGTCCACAACGATCGGAGCATTCCAGCTCATCCGGTCGCCGACATCGACCATGGCGCGCGTGAGGTCAACAGTCTCGCTCTCGTCGAGAGGAAGCGCGGCACTGGCGGTCAGAAAGGCGGCGAGATGGACCTCGGTATAGCGGCCTGCGACCACGTCGCTCACGATTTCGGCAAAGGCGTGCGCGTCGAGGCGATTGCCATATATGCGACGGCGCACGCTCGTCAGAGACTCCACGGCCGGAGGATGGGTCACCGTCACATTGTCATTCTCGCTAACGCCGAGGATCTGCCAGGCTGTTTCAGAAAGACCGACTTCATCCTGAGCGAGCAATGCATCTCCTTCGACCTGAAAGAGCGTTGCCTGTACCTGTCTCGCGCCGATCGAGACGAGGACCTGGGTGCGCGCGGACAGACCCTCCGAGCGGCAGACATGGCAATCGGTGCGCATCACCACCACGGCCTGGTGCTGAGTGTGCAGCCGCAGGCGCCGCACGCGTAGCGTCGGCTGAGAAGGAACCTCGGGTTCGACGTTGTTGATCGTCATAGGTCGAAAGCCTGATTCTGGCGTGAGACGACTGCGTTCCATCCAAGCTCGCGGTCGATCCGCACGCGCAGCGCTTCGGAGGCATCGTCTTCACCATGCACGATGAACACGCGGGACGGCGGCCGACGGAAGCCGGACAGCCAGCGCATCAGCTCGTTTGCGTCGGCGTGCGCCGACAGCATGGACAGGTCCGCGACCTCTGCCCGAACCGGGATCGGTGCAAACATCATGAGCCTCGGCGGCATCGCTATCGCCATCGGCGCGATGATCGACGCGGCGATCGTCATGATCGAGAATGCCCATAAGCATCTCGAGCGTGCGCCGCCTGACAAGCCACGGGTGGAAATCCTCATAGAGGCGGCGAGCGAGGTCGGGCCGGCGCTGTTCTTCAGCCTGCTGATCATCACCGTGTCGTTCCTGCCGATCTTTACACTGGAATCGCAGGAAGGCCGGCTGTTCGGGCCGCTCGCCTTCACCAAGACTTTCTCGATGGCTGCTGCCGCCCTGCTATCGGTGACGCTTGTGCCTGCACTGATGATCCTCTTCGTTCGGGGCTATATCGTTCCCGAGCACAAGAACCCTCTCAATCGGTTCCTGATCTGGATCTACCGCCCCGTCATTGCTGGGGTGTTGCGGGTCAAGACATTGACGATTCTGGCGGCGCTCGTCATCCTCGGGGTCACTGCCTGGCCCGTCCAGCATATCGGTAGCGAGTTCATGCCCAATCTCGACGAGGGCACGCTGATGTACATGCCGACCACCTTGCCCGGCATATCGGTCACCAAGGCGGCCGAGCTGATGCAGACGCAGGACCGCATCATCAAGTCCTTCCCGGAAGTCCAAACCGTCTTTGGCAAGGCCGGGCGGGCGCTGACCGCCACCGACCCGGCGCCGACGGAGATGTTCGAGACGATCATCACCCTGAAGCCGAAGTCGGAATGGCGGCCGGGGGTCACCACCGACAGCCTGAAACAGGAGATGGACGCCGCCCTGCAGTTCCCCGGCGTCTCCAATGCCTGGACCATGCCGATCCGCGCCCGCATCGATATGCTGTCGACCGGGATCAGAACGCCCGTCGGGGTTAAAGTCTACGGTACAGATCTCGGCGAGATGGAAAAAGTCGCTCGCCAAATCGAAAGCGTGCTGAAGACAATCCCCGGTACGTCGAGCGCCTATGCCGAGCGGGTGATCGGCGGCTACTACCTCGACATCGTTCCCGATCGAACGGCGCTCGGCCGTTACGGGCTGACCATCAACGATGTCCAGGACGTTGTCGGCATGGCGCTGGGCTCCGAGGTCGTTACCCAGACGGTCGAAGGCCGGGAACGATATGGCGTGGCAATACGGTATCCACGGGCCTCGCGAAGCGATCCGCAGTCGATCGCCAGGGACGTGCAGATATCCCTGCCGGGCGGCGGGACGGTTCCTCTCGGCGAGGTCGCGGACGTCAAGCTGACGCGCGGAGCGACAACCATCCGCACCGAAAACGGCCAGCTCGCCGTCTACATCTACGTCGACATCGCCAACCGCGATCTCGGCGGCTATGTCGCCGAAGCCCAGCAGGCAGTGGCAAGGAGCGTGACGATGCCTCCAGGCTATTCCGTCGCCTGGAGCGGTCAGTTCGAATATCTCCAACGGGCCGAAGCACGACTGGCCGTCGTCGTTCCCCTGACCCTGATCTTCCTGCTGCTCTACCTGAACTTCAAGGCGCTGACGGAGACTGTCATCGTAATGCTGTCGCTGCCGTTCGCGCTGGTCGGCGGCATCTGGCTGATGTGGTGGATGGGCTTCAACGCCTCGGTGGCGGTCGCCGTCGGCTTCATTGCCCTTGCAGGCGTGGCGGCGGAAACCGGGGTGATCATGTTGATCTATCTCGACCACGCCCTGAAGGAGCAACGCGAAGCCTGCGAACAGGAGGGTCGTTCCTTCTCGAAGCCGGACCTCAATCGGGCGATCATGGTCGGCGCGGTCGAGCGCGTCCGACCGAAGATGATGACCGTCGCCGCCATCATGGCCGGCCTCGTGCCGATCCTGTGGAGGACCGGCACGGGATCGGAGATCATGCAACGGATCGCCGTACCGATGATCGGCGGCATGGTGTCGTCGACGCTGCTGACGCTGGTCGTCATTCCGGCCGTCTATGGGCTGATCAAGGGATGGCGACTGCCAGCCGCATCCGAAGCGGATCATGCTGTAACCGAGAACCAGAGGCGCAGTCTGCAGGCTGCTGAATGACCTAATGGCCGGATCCTCACGACGGCCTCGGCCATTGGTCACACAAATTAAGCCACGACCACGCGCTGCAACAGGCAACTTTCCGCTGTAAGCTTGCCGCTTCCCGGGTAGACGCCTTCCAGCCCAACTGACGAACGCGAAACAGATGACCGACATCGAGGGAATTGATCAGCCCCTATGAAAGGCCTTGACGTCACCGCGCCTGGGCTTAGCTATTGATGCGTTCGTCAAACGAAGGAACGACCTTGCTGCATCAACAGGCCGATATCATCCACGCACTCGGCGTCGCACCGAGCTTCGATGCAGCAGCAGAGACAGAACGTCGGATCGCGTTTCTGGCCGATTACCTTCGCACTAGGGCATTACGGGCCTTTGTCCTTGGCATCAGCGGCGGCGTGGATTCCCTGACCGCCGCCATCCTGGCCCAGACCGCTTCAAACCGCCTGCGCGAGCACGGCCACAAAGCGGAATTCGTCGCAGTGCGGCTCCCGTATGGCGTTCAGGCTGATGAAGCCGATGCGCAGAAAGCCTTAGCGGCGATCCGTCCCGATCGAACCGTCACCATCGACATCAAACCGGCTGCCGATGCCATGCTTGCAGAGATCCGTCGTCAGGCAGGAGAATTGTTTGAGGTAGAGAGGGTCGATTTCCACCTCGGCAATATCAAGGCACGTCAGCGCATGATTGCGCAATACGCGTTGGCGGGCGCCGTCGGCGGCTTGGTGATCGGTACGGATCACGCCGCCGAGGCGCTGATGGGGTTCTTCACGAAATTCGGAGACGGCGCTGCGGATATCCTTCCACTTTCGGGTCTTACCAAGCGCCGCGTCCGTGCAATTGCAAAGCACGTCGGAGCGCCACAGGAACTGATCGACAAGGTGCCGACCGCCGACCTAGAAAGCGATGCGCCGCTGCGTCCTGACGAGGAGGCTTACGGCGTCACCTACGACGAGATTGACGATTTTCTCGAGGGTAAGGTGATCACGGAACCAGCTCGCGAGCGAATCCTCACCATGTACACAGCGACCGCACACAAGCGAGCACTGCCGGTCACACCAGAGTAATCACAATGCCCGCCGGCAAACATATCGCATAGCATCAGGTATGAAGCGTGACCCGGTTCCACCACCATCTGATTAAGCGTGCAGGGCAGAGGCCCTGCTAAACACCTCAATCTGGGGCTTTATAGCTCTGATCTGCGTTCCTAGGTTTTTAACTCGGTACGTAGCACGATGCAGAGTGGTACTGGATCAACGGCGCTTCATTGGCTGCGGATGCCTCCCGGACATTGGCTTGGCGGCAAATGATCGAAGGGCCCAAAAATTTCTAGGAACCGTGAGCCCTTTGGGTTGACCCTGCAGCCGCTACAGGGTGCAAAGTTTTGACGCGTTGGGAAACTTAACTCACGTCAGCTTAGTCCTGAAAGGATTTCAGATGGAAACTGTAGAAATGAATGTGGTCGGAATGGACTGCGCGAGCTGTGTCGCAAAGGTCGAGAAGGGCCTACGCGCGCTTCCCGGCGTGCTGGACGTCAACGTTTCACTCGATAGCACTAGGGCGATCGTTCAGATCGATCCCGAGATCATCGGCGCCGACATACTGCAGGAGACGGTTGTGGACCTCGGATACACGGTCTCGAACTGAGCGCCCCGACGTCTCCGTCAGGCCGGTCGACCTCTTCAACATCCGGCCTGACACCGCGGCTGTCTCTCGGTTTCGACCTCGCTCAGCACGAATTGGTTCTATTGCGAGTTCCTGACCTGACAGACAGGCCGTCGAGAGGATAAGAGCACCTGGAGACCTGTGGCGATCGCAGGTTGCACGCTCCCGCCCCGCGGGCGGCGGCATCAGGGCCAGGCGCCGATTAAGATCGCGACAGGAATCGCGCCGGCAACTAAGCAGCGGTGCGGACAATCTTCAGCACGGTCAGTCAGCCTTCGGCCTGCGTCGTCATGGGCTTTGGCGGGCTTGGAAACCCCGAGCCCCTGGACAGCCAAGTCCACGGTTGTCGAGCCAGCGTTCTTGAAGTTGAGACTGACGGCGAAGCGCTCCCCTGCCGCCAGTTGCTTCCTAAGCTTCGCAAACATGATGTGCGATGCGCCCGCCCTCAAAGCTAGGGTTTCTCCCGGCATTATTTCGATCGCATCTTCGAACTGACGCATTTTGGCGACCCCCTTAACGAGGGTCGATTGATGAATTTCGAATTTCTCGGAAAGCGCTGTAGATCCGGAAAGCAGGGCATCGGCCTCCTTTCCAGTTGCTCCTACTCGATATCACGGCGGCGATGGCGAAGAAGGCGAAGTGCATTGGCTGTTACCAGGACCGTCGCCCCCGTATCAGCCAGAATCGCCATCCAAAGCGTGGTAACACCGAAAAGCGTCGTGCCGAGGAAAATGACCTTGAGACCAAGAGCGAGCCCGATATTTTGCCAGATGTTGCCAAGCGTCGCCTTTGAGAGGGCAATGAGATCGGCCACTCCCATAACCTTGTCGCGAAGCAGCGCGGCGTCGGCGGTTTCCAGCGCGACATCGGTTCCTCCGCCCATTGCCACCCCGACCGAAGCGGTGGCGAGCGCCGGAGCGTCATTGATACCGTCGCCGATCATGGCGATGGGCGCTTGCGTCTTGAGGCGCGAGATCTCGGCAAGCTTGGCGTCCGGAAGTAGTTCCGCCTTCACGTCCAGTCCGAGCGCCGATCCTATCGCTATTGCCGTGCGCTGATTGTCGCCGGTGAGCATGATAGTTTTGACGCCGATATCCTGCAGATGCCGGATGGCAGTTGCGGCGTCGTCCCGCGGCTCGTCCCTGAGCGCGATCAGGCCCTCAATCTTGCCGTTCATCATCAGAACGACGACCGTCTTTCCTTCTTCCTCAAGGTAGGTGATCCGCCGGGCAAATTCGTCATCGAGTACGGCCTGCTCGGCGGCAAATCGGGGAGACCCGACGGAGACGAAGCCGTTCTTCAACCGCGCAGTAACCGCTTTTCCGGGCGTTGCCTTGGCACCGCCGAAGCTTGCCGGCACAGATAAGCCTTTTGCGACCGCCGCTTCACCAATCGCGACGCCTAGCGGATGGCTGCTGTTCCGTTCGACGGCGGCCGCGCGGGCCAGCACATCGGCCTCTGTCCCGCCAATTGCCAACACATCCGTGACCTGCGGTCGGCCGCGGGTCAGCGTTCCTGTCTTGTCGAAGGCGACGGTCTTGACCTTTCCGAGCGTCTCAAGTGCCGCGCCGCCCTTGATAAGCAGACCCTTGCGAGCGCCGGCCGCAAGTCCGGACGCTATGGCCGCCGGCGTGGAGATGACCAGCGCACAGGGGCAGGCGATCAGGAGCGTGGAGAGGCCACGGTAGATCCACGTCGCCCACTCGCCGCCGAAGAAGATCGGCGGCACGACGATGACCAGCGCCGCCACCACCATAGCCGCCGGCGTATACCAGGCGCTGAAGCGATCGATCAGCCGTGCCATTGGTGCCTTCGACGACTGCGCTTCCTCGACCATATGAATGATGCGCGAGATTGTATTGTCGGCCGCGACATGACTGATCGCCACCCGAAGCTCGCCATTGGTGTTGATGCTGCCGGCATAGACCTTGTCGCCGACGTTCTTGGCGACCGGAACGGACTCACCTGTCACCGGAGCCTCGTTGAGTTCGGAAAAGCCCTGCGTGACTTTGCCATCGGAGGGAACACGATCGCCGGGCCGCACGACGACTATGTCGTCGATCGCCAGTTCCTCTACTGCAACCTTCTCGACCACGCCATCGCGCTCGCGAAAGGCAGTCCTTGGGACAAGATCGATCAATGCCTTGATACCAGCCCGGGCGCGGCCGGCCGCGATGGTTTCGAGAAGCTCGCCAACGGCAAACAGCAGGATTACGACCGCCGACTCCTCGGCGGCCCCAATCAGCAACGCCCCGAGCGCGGCAACCGTCATCAGCGTTTCGATGCTAAACGGCGTTCCGGAGACAGCACCGACGAAGGCACGTCTTGCGAACGGAACGATGGCGATCAGCGCCGCTACCGAGTAAGCGATCTGACCCCAGTCCGGAGATACGTGGGCGATGCTCCAGGCAACTGCAAACATCGCGCCAGTGAAGATGACGAGACGCCCCTTCTTACCCTTCCACCATGCCTGGTCGTGGTAGTCCGGGAGCTGGCTGGCACCAGCTTGATTGTCCGCGCCCGCTGAAATTGGGGTGAAGCCGAGCCCTTTGATCTTGTCCTCGACAGTCTGCGGCGAGGTCCTGTCCTTATCCAGCATGATGACCATGCTTTCCTGACTGTAATTGACATTGATGTCGCTGACGCCTGGCAAGCGCTTCATCGCGTTTTCAATCTTCATTGCGCAGGCAGCGCAATCCATGCCCTTGATCTTCAATTTCAACGCGCTGGAAGCCATGACGTCACCTCGACAATTACGAACTGGCGCCTTACATGAGGCCTGTAGCAACTACAGGGTCAAGCCATGTCGCCAAACATTCTGACAATCGGGTATCTTGCCAAGAAAACCGGCACCAAGGTTGAAACGATCCGCTTTTATGAAAAGAACGGTTTGCTGCCCGAACCGGGCCGCACCGAGGGCAACTACCGCGCCTATGACCATGCGCACCTGAATCGACTGAGCTTCATCCGTCGCGCGCGCGACCTTGGATTTTCCCTCGATCAGGTACGCGGTCTTCTGAGGCTGAGTGACGACCGTGACCAGTCATGCATGGCGGTCGACGAAATTGCCAACGAGCATCGCGCCGAGGTCGAGCGCAAGATCCGCGACCTGCAGGCGTTGAAGGCGGAACTAGACAGTATTATCGACCAGTGTAGTTGTGGAACGGTCGCCGACTGCCGCATCATCGATTCTCTTTCGCCGAAGCATTAGGGGCCAACACAGATTCAAAAGCCGCTTTGATGTAAAGCGGCGGCTGGGAAGTGGGTGGCCGGCGCAGGCAGAGAGCGCATTCGACTGTTTGAGGCCCTCGTTCCAATGCGTCTGTGGCGGCAGGCGAATTGCCGACCAGCGTCGTGAACTGCAATGAACGCCGATCTCCTACATTGCAGGCCGCTAAGATGCGTCCTTCGCCTCTTCCAGGATTTCCCAGCCACCCCGCAGGACGATGCCTGCAACCAACACCCCGATAACCAGATCCGGATAAGGAGAAGCGAAGAACATAACCGCTGCGCCCGAAACGACAATGCCGGCATTGGCGATCATATCGTTCGTCGTGAAAATCCACGACGCCTTCAGATGAACGCCCTGATCGCGATGCGATCGAAGAAGCTTCAGGCAAATGACATTCAGCGCGGCATTGATGAAGGCGGTAATGATCATGGCCAAGCCAATCGGCTCGGCGCCTACGAAAAACCGACGCCCTACCTCGACGAAAAGTGCCAGACCCAGGGCGATCAGCAGGATTCCGGACAGGCGCGCAACACGCACCTTTGCCACTACCGTCCGACCGACGGCGTAAAGGCTGATGGCATAAACGCCAGCGTCGCCCATATTATCGAGGGCTGCTCCCAGAAGACCGGTCGAGTCAGCGAAGACGCCAACGACGCCGGCGACGATCACTTGCAACAGATTGATGGCAAGGACCCAGACAAGCGTCGTTCGCTCGGAGGCATTTCTCGCGTCGAGCCGTATTTCGTCCTCGCGGTGTTTCTCGCTCATTCAAGTTTTCCCATTATTTCTGCACATAGAAAGCCGATGCACTGGTCCAGCGTCGCGTGCGGCTGAAACCCGACAACGTCTTCATTCAGCGCTTCTCGGTACTGGACGGTCCGGGTGTGCGTGCGGGCTCAAAAGAAAAGATCGAGCCTGCGATAAGCAGCGCTGCCCCGATGGTGATCGCGACATCTGCCATGTTGAAAGCGGGCCAATGCCAAGTCCCGATATGAAAATCGAGAAAGTCGGTGACGGCGCCATGCCACACGCGATCAAGAATATTTCCGGCCGCCCCACCGGCAATCAAACCGAGCGCAGTCGCTTCCAACGTCCGATCCGCTCGCATTGCCCAGACGATCAGCCCGATGGTTATGACGGTCTTTATGGTGGCCAGCAATAACGGACGCTCAAAGAAGATATCGCTGAACATTCCGAAACTGACGCCGGTATTGAAACCCAGTGTCAGGTTGAAGTAGCTCACAAGCTCAATCGTCCGCGGCGGGACCATGACGACGTTAACGATCAGCCACTTTGTCGCGATGTCGAAAAGAAGCGCGAGGACAAAAGCGATCGCAATCCAGACGGTTCGATGTCTAACGGAACTAGTCGGCAATATGATTTCCCCTCATTGGCTGGGCCTGATCGTTAGTGGAAGTCGAGCGCGAGGCGCCCACACCGCGCGCCGATGTCGCCCCGCGCCGTCGCTGCAGTTAGTCCCGCTTCTCGGCTGGCGCCAAACAAAGATTGCTCGACGGACTGAATGCCGCGAAATGGGACCCCGCCGCATCTCTTGGATAGGCTTCCTTCGTCAGATTCGTTCGAGCTTAGGTCTACAGCCTGTAGCGGCTACAGGGTCAATCGCCAATTTGCCGAAGCGTGACTAAAGAACATGCTGGCGATGTGGAGCGTTTACATTCAGCCTTGAAGAACTTCCCCGTCCCGGTCGAGGACCTGATGGATATCACCTGGGCAAGAAAATACGCCTAGACGAAACCGCGCCACAAACGTGAAGAGCCAGCGTAGCCGAGATAAAAGACAATCGTTCCCTCGTTGAGCGCGTTCCATGCTCGCGCAAATTGAACTTCAGGTGAAGAACTGCCCCATCAATCGGCGTCTCTGTCCTTTTCGGAACGGCTAAGCGCCGGTTTCCAAGGCTCGCCCTGGTAAGGGTCCGCCAAGGCCGCGTCTGGACGGCTGATCGGGTACTTAATGGTCGAGATTTTCTGGGCAAGCTTGTCGGCGCCGTTTTGCTTCAGCAGTTCGCGGAAGCTGGAGTGCATCCCACCGTCAGCATAGGCGGTCACGGTCGCAGGAGAATCCTTGTCGAGCAGCGCGGTCAGTTTCTGATCCTCTTGTTGAACTTTGGCGGAAAGGGTCGGATCTATAGCCTGTTTAAGAGGGGGACAGGCAGCAAGGGGGTTGGTAGGGTCCCTGTCGAAATCGGCGTTGAAAACATATCGACGATTGCACGCCGCGACTTTTGGCTGCCGCTTGGAAAATTCGAAGGCGTCGTAACCTTCTTTCAGGTTTTTCCAGAACGCGAAGTTCGGATCGCTGCGATTGGCCACCATATTCTCCACGGTCATGCGAAACGGATATGCCTGCACCTGAAACTTGTCTTGGCCACCGGCGAGTGCGCTGTGCACGAGGGCGTAGATTTCGCCGACACCTTGGTCGGTCATCGCGTAGCATCCCGACGAAGAACAAGCGCCGTGGACCATCAGAGCTTCGCCGGTGTAATTCAGTGCCGCCTCGAGGCGGTTCGGATAGCCAAGGTTGAACGATAGATAAAATTGCGACTTGGGATTCAGCATGCCTGTGGAGACATGATAAAATCCTTCGGGCGCCTGCCGATCGCCGGTCCGGGTTTTCGGGCCGAGTTTTCCTGACCATCGGCACATCGGATACACCTTCAAAAGTGCGTAGCGACCGGTCCGATCCTGCTTCCAAATCTCGAGCTCGCTTTCTTGTTTGAAGATCCGTATCAGCACTGGGCTCTCCGGCGTCATCCCTTTCTTTGCCATCTCTCCGACGAGTTTGACCGGAATTTTCGGCGACGGATCGCCGATATCGTCGAGGCTCATGGTGGTACAGCCGTTAAGTCCGGCGACAAGCAGCACAAACAAGACGAGCGGCCCGAGCCGGTGGAGTATTGCCTCGATCATTTTAGTCCGAGCCCTGATTCGCATGAAGAAAGGGTGCTACGGCCTGTAGCCACTGCAGGGTCAATACCCGTAGATCTAGATTCTCAACCTGAATCCCCTTTCCCGGATCCGGGCAAAGCCTGTGAATGGTCAGCGATCCGAAGCCTGGTAGTCCTCGCTGCTGTCGTCCTCGAAGTCGGCTTGTTCGTCCTGTTCGTCCGATGCGATCGGCATGTCGCCATCGAACCTCCTGTCCCTGCTCAGCAGGCCGGCATCTTCGAGCAATTCGAGGTTCGGCAGGTCGCGCAAAGTCCCTAACCCGAAACGTGACAGGAAGGTCCGTGTCGTGACCAGCGTGTAAGGAGCGCCCGGCTGCGGACTGCGCGGACCCGAGGAAAGAAAACCCAAAGAGCGAATGTGAGCAACTCTATCACGGCTGACTTCCTTTCCGATGATCTTGGAAATCTCGTGTCGGGTGATCGGCTGGTGATAGGCGACTATTGCTAACACCAGCAGATCGGTTTGCGACAATGAGCGTCCTTCCTGCTCGACACCGGTGACACGGCGGATCGCATCAGCAAACCGGATGCGGGTCCGATGCTGCCAGCCGCCGGCCACGGAGACGAGCTCATAAGGCCGGTCACGCAGCTCGTCGCGGATGTCGTCGATCAGCAGGTCGATGCTGCAGTCGCGCCCGACCAACTGCGTCAGCGTCTCGCGGTTCACCGGCTCGGACGACGCGAAAATCACCGCCTCGACCCGGCCCATCCATTCGCGCCAGCGCAACTCCGGCGGCAGATCCGCCAGTTCAGTGTCCAGCCCCTCGGTCGATTGTGGCCGCCGTCCCATCGGCTACAATCCGTAAAGCCGGAACGTCGGCCGTCCGGTCAGCTCGCGCGCACCGCCGAGCGCCACCAACCGCTCGAACAGCCGACGGCTGGAGCGGTCGCTGGCCGTCCAGACCGGCCGCGCGGCCTGAGCATCTTCGCTGATCAGCGTGGCCACCACGACGTCAGCGTCCTTGCCGCGCAATTGGGGCGCCACGGCCAGCAGCTGTGCCGTTCGCCGCGCCAGATCGGCGTAAAGATCGAACGCCGCTGTTGCTCCTCGCCCATACGCGAAGGCACATGCGGTCCGCCACCGCTGCGGATCGGCACGCGGACCGGCGGCGAGGCGCAGGTCGTCCCCCTTCAGATGCGCCGCGAAGAGTGGCACCGGGACCGGCCAGTTCAGACGCCGGGCAAGCACCGCGTCCGCGAGCCAGAGTGCCAACGGCCGGCTATCAGGCCGCAGGTGTAGGCTGGCCGCGGCCGTCGTGCTCGCCGCCTCGATCGGGTTCCTGGTTCCGACGCTCGCCGTCAGTGCGGCGTTGATCGCCTCCTGCGCCGGCTCGTCGATCATGACCGACAAAAACTCGGCGAAGATCACCGGCCATTCGCCATTCAGCGATGCCGGCCCTAGCGAGGATTTTCTGCCCAGCGCCCTCCAGGCCTGCAGCAGCCGGCCAGCCGGCCCCGGATCGTCCCCGGGGCGGGTCAGATAGAGATGATCGCGCAGCGTCGCGGCGTCTTCCGTGCGCCCCTGCCAGCGGACGACGGCCTCTGCGGCCGACAGCGCCAGGCGCTGCCGCCAGAGCTGTCCCAGCGGATGCTCGCTGCGGGCGATCGGGTGGATAGCCGCGAGCGCCGCGCCGGCGAAAAGCTCCGCATCGCCAGCGCCTTGCCGCTCGCCGGCGGCCCGCGCCCAATCTGGCGGGAGTGGGAAGATGGGCGGGGGATCGGGGATGATTCGTGCGCGTGAGACCATGCTGAACAGTACCACAAGACGGCGCTTTGAGCCAGTATCTGGCGCATAAACCGCCGCGCCCGTCGACAGATAAAAACGAACGATAAACTTCCATTATCGTTCATTCTTGTCATTATAAGGAAATGAGCCAAATCATCGAGCAAAACAGCGAAATTCAGGTCGAGGAGAGTTCTGCTCCGCCTCTCAGCACAGCGGCCGACGGTGACATTTCCGCGCCGCAGGCGTCGGCCGGCATGCCGACGCCCAATGCCGGGCTCCCCTCCCCTCCTCCAGAAACGCGTGCAGCCTTCCCCGCCCACCTGGAGCAGTTGGCCGATCAGGCCCGCGATTATGTCGAGGCAGCCAGTTCCGCCAACACCCGCAAAGCCTATGCCTCCGATTGGAAGCATTTTTCCGGATGGTGCCGCCGGCAAGGGCTGGAGACCCTGCCTCCGAACCCGCAAACCGTAGGCCTCTACATCACCGCCTGTGCCGGTGGCACCGCGTCCGGCGCGGCGATCGGCGGCCGCAAGCAGAGTTCGGTCACGACGATCGAGCGTCGACTGTCGGCGATCACCTGGAACTATGCCCAGCGCGGCTTGGCCCTCGACCGCAAGGACCGCCATATCGCCACGGTGCTTGCGGGCATCCGCAACACCCACGCCGCCCCTCCCCGGCAGAAGGAAGCGATATTACCCGAACACCTGATCGCCATGCTCGAAACGCTCCCCCGCGGCACGCTGCGGGGCTTGCGCGGCCGGGCGATGCTGTTGCTCGGCTTTGCCGGCGGGCTGCGGCGCTCCGAGATTGTCGGGCTCGATATCGGCCGCGACCAGACGAAGGACGGCCGCGGCTGGGTTGAGATCCTCGATAAGGGCATGGTCGTCACAGTCCGGGGCAAGCGCGGTTGGCGCGAGGTCGAAGTCGGTCGCGGATCCTCGGACGCCACCTGCCCTGTCGTTGCGCTGCAGACCTGGCTCAACCTTGCGCGGATCGCGCACGGCCCCCTCTTCCGGCGTGTTACCGGCCAAGGCAATGATGTCGGTCCCGACCGGCTGCTCGATCAGGAAGTGGCACGCCTCGTCAAGAAGGCGGCATTGGCTGCCGGCGTGCGCCCTGATCTCACTGAGACCGAGCGTGCGGAAAAATTCTCCGCCCACTCGCTGCGTGCTGGCCTCGCATCCTCGGCCGAGGTCGATGAGCGTTACGTTCAGAAGCAACTCGGCCATGCTTCGGCCGAAATGACCCGGAAGTACCAGCGGCGGCGTGACCGGTTCCGCGTCAATCTCACCAAGGCGTCCGGGCTTTGATGCGCCCGCTTCCCTACCTGAGATGAAGCCGTTAAGTCAAAATTGGATGCCGAGTTTTCAGCTTACCGTTTCAATTGAAACCGGGAAGTAAAAGCCACAGCTGCCTCGGAGATCGGCCGGAACAGGCTCTCGATAGGTAATCTGGCGAGATCATAAGACATTGAATTTATGGTAAATGATTCGTTAAGAGAAAGCTATGTGGCTAGTAGGGTTCTGCACCCTGCACAACTATTCCCGCGGTGGGTCACCGCCGATAAGTAACCCTTATCGGAAACTAGCCATCTGACCCCAAATTCTTGCCATCCTGGGCGCTTTTCCCTATATTGTGACCTCGATCCCGATGAGGCACGCCATGTCCGAACCGCAGCTTTCCATTCGCAGCAGCAAGGCCCGCGATCTGGCCCATTCCCTGTCCCGTCGCACTGGCCAACCGATCAACCGGCTCGTCGAGCTGGCGCTGGAACGGTACGATCAGGCGCTGCGTGACGGCAAGATCCGCTATCCGATGGACGCCGTCTGGGATCTGGCGGCCGAAGATCGACGCCATATCGCACCCGGCACCACGTCCAACCACGACGAATTCTACGACGAGAACGGCCTGCCCATATGATCGCCGTCGATACGTCGGTCATCATCGCAATCGCCGCCGATGAGCCGGAGGCCGAAGTCTTCCGGCCGCTGATCGGTCGTGAGCACGTCATCATCGGCTGGCCGACCCTGCTGGAAACACGGATGGTCCTGACCGGCAAGGGATTTGCCAGTGCAGCAAGGATGATCGAGCGGCTTTCCGAAACGCCGAATGTCACGACCGTCGCTTTCGACGGGAAGCATTATCGCGCAGCCGAAGATGCGTTCGAACGTTTTGGCCGGGGCCGCCATCCGGCCGGTCTCAATATGGGTGACTGTTTTTCCTATGCGGTGGCCGCGATTGCCAAGGCCCCGCTGCTGTTCAAAGGCCAGGATTTTGGACGGACGGACGTGAAACTGCATCCGTCGTCGTCGCAATAGGGGAGGCAAACATGGACGACCGCGTTAGGTTCGCCCTCGAAAAGCTGCTCAACGTTGCGCATGAGGATAGCGGCCAGGGCCGGCGGGTCGCCACCTGTCTGCTGGCCTGGTGGAATGCCGAGGTCCATGGCGGCTTCGATCTCACCGATCTCGCCAATGTCGATCCGCACCTCGGCGAGGACATGGCGACGATTCTTACGTTCCTCGCCCGCGAAGAGGATGTCGTTTATCCCTATGATTACCGCCGCGAGATCGAAGCGATCATTGCGCTGGCGGCCACAGGCGGAACCGGCATGACCGCGCCGAGGTCTCGTGAGCCGGCGACACCTTCGGCGATAGAACGGCGCGCCGGGGAACTCGACACGATCGCCGCCGTCCTGCCGATCGACCGGCGCGATGCGCTCGCCGAGCTGCTCACCGACCAGGACGTTGAAACGCTCCGCCATCTCGTCAACGAGGGCATGGGGGATGAAGCCATCAGTATGGCCGCGAGTAGGTAACGCGTCATGCCATCAGACATGAATTTTAGACCGACCGTAGTCCCAATGGCCGCTCCGGCAAGCGCGGCGACTGCGAAAAAAAGGCATTCGCTCCGAGCACTTGTCCGGTCGACAGTGCGCCTGCCAGACCAGAAGCCGAGTTGATCAGAATAAATGGTGGAGACAAGATCGCGGCTTTCCTGGGCGTGCACCATCCCAACGTGATGAGAAGAGGTACGAGGAATACACCACCCCCAATCCCTGAGACCCCCGATAGAATGCCCGTCACCGCACCCACTCCGATAGTTGCCCATTGGGATCGATGCCGCTGTTCGTCCCTGGTCTCGACGCGTTGGCGGATCATGAGAACTGCCGCCACAACAAGAAGCAAGCCCGTAATCATTGAATAGGCCTCCTGCCCAAACGCGATCAGTCCACCGATGAACGAGAACACAACGGAAGAAACCGCGAGATTGGCCAGAAAGCGCCAGTCGATTAGATCGTGCCGATTCAGTCGCCAGGTGGCGTATCCTGCCGCGACAATATTTAGAAAGAGCGCTGTCGGCCGCATTTCCAGAGAAGGAAATGCGGCCAGTCCCATGACCGCCAGGAACGCAGTTCCACCGGCCTGACCGGCTGCCGAGTAAATGACGGAGACGACACCGATTGCGATTGCGACGATAACGGTGTTGTCCATGCCCAGTCCCCACAAAAAGCTATGCCGGAAGTACCGTGGGCCGAGCGCCCACGGCAAGGGACGAGCATCTTTTGGAGACCATGAACGAGGTCAAACTTTCTTCGGCCGAACGCTCATGTAGACAGCGGTTTCTCCACTCCGGCTCACGCTCAAAACGTCGTAGGAGGCAACTGAGGGATCATCACCCATCCCAAGGGAGCCGAGCGGCATAGCTGGAACTGCAATGCCAAGGATGTCGGGAACCTCGTTCCGCAGCCTTTTAACGGCATCGAGGGGTACATGTCCTTCGATAAAATACGGCCCGAGGACAGCTGTGTGGCAACCCTCTGCAGTCTGGGGTACGCGGTACTTCCTTTTAATCGAGTCGAGATCATCAACCTCACGCAGATCGACTTGGAAACCGGCATTGCCCATCGCGGTCGCCCAGGCACCACAGCAGCCACAGCTCGGGTCCTTGTATACCGTCATTCGTGTTTGTGACGCCCCTACTGGGCGAGCGCTGGCAACGACTACAGATGCCATTGCCGTGCAGACGAATTGTCTCCTGTTCATGTGAGAACTCCTTCGGCTAGATTTTGATTGGATTGTTCGATTTGCTCGACGGGCGAGGCAGGCAGTTGCCATCCCTTCACGAGCGCATAGACGGCAGGAATGACCACCAGCGTCAGGATGGTCGACGACACCATCCCGCCGATCATCGGAACGGCGATGCGTTGCATGATTTCTGAGCCAGCCCCGGTGCTCCAAAGGATCGGGATCAGACCAGCCATGATGGCGACGACGGTCATCATCTTGGGTCGCACTCGCTCAACCGCACCGACCATGATGGCGTCCCGCAAATCCGCTTTGGTCAAGGCACGCCGCTGCACCTGACAGGCCTCCTGTTTCTCACGAAGAGCATGGTCGAGGTAGATCAGCATGATCACCCCGGTTTCTGCAGCAACGCCAGCCAGAGCGATGAACCCAACGGCGACCGCAACGGAAGCATTGAAGCCGAGCCACCACATCAGCCAGATACCCCCGACGAGCGCGAACGGTAGCGAGAGCATGACAATCAGCGTTTCGGTCAGCGCTCTGAAGTTGAGGTAGAGAAGAAGGAAAATTAGAGCGAGCGTGAGCGGAACGACGATGGAAAGCCTATCCTTTGCCCGTTCAAGATATTCGAACTGGCCGCTCCAGGCGACGGAATAACCGGGTGGCATCTCGACGCTTTTTTCCACCGCCTCTCGTGCCTCTTGCACGTAGCCGCCAAGGTCCCGCCCGGCGATGTCGACAAATACGTAAACGGCGAGCTGACCGTTCTCCGTCCTGATGCTTGTTGCCCCACGGCTCAGACGCACCTCTGCGACCTGCCCAAGAGGGACTGACCCACCAGTGGGGACATCGACCTGAACATCGCGCGCGATTGCTTGAGGATCGCTCCTGAACGCCCGTGGATAGCGGACGGCCACACCATATCGCTCGCGCCCCTCGACCGTGGATGTCACGACCTCGGCCCCAAGGGCAATGCCGATGACCTCCTGAACGTCGCCCACGGTCAACCCGTATCTTCCGAGGGCTATGCGATCCGGAATGATGTCGAGGTAGTATCCCCCGATTACACGTTCCGCATATGCGCTCGATGTTCCGGGAACTGCCTTCAGGACGGTCTCAATGTCGCGCGCGATACGCTCCATTTCCTTGAGATCGGTTCCGAACACTTTCACCCCGACAGGCGTGCGTATGCCCGTCGAGAGCATGTCGATACGCGCCCGGATCGGCATGGTCCAGGCATTGGAGACGCCGGGGAACTGGAGCGCCGCGTCCATCTCCTGCTTAAGGCTGTCTATAGTCACACCAGGCCGCCACCCCGATTTCGGCTTGAGCGCAATGATCGTCTCGAACATTTCGGTCGGGGCCGGATCGGTCGCGGTCAGTGCCCGCCCCGCCTTTCCGAACACGGTTTCCACTTCTGGAAAGGACTTGATGATCCTGTCCTGGGTCTGCATCAGTTCAGCTGCCTTGGTGACGGACAGACCGGGCAGTGTCGTCGGCATGTACATCAGCGTGCCCTCGTTCAGGCTCGGCATGAACTCGGTTCCGATTTGGCGCGCAGGCCAGATCGTGACTGCCAATGCGACGACGGCCAACAGAATGGTGACCACCTTGGCCCTCAATACTCCCGTGATGATCGGGCGATAGACCCAGATCAGGCACCGGTTTAGCGGATTTCGGTGTTCGGAAACAATCTTTCCTCGGACGAAAACAACCATCAGGGCCGGAACGAGCGTGACCGACAGCAGCGCTGCGGCTGCCATAGCGAAGGTCTTCGTGAACGCCAAGGGACCGAAGAGGCGGCCCTCCTGGGATTCCAGGGTGAAGATCGGCAGGAAGGATACCGTGATGATGAGGAGGCTGAAGAATAGAGCCGGACCGACTTCGCTCGCCGCCGCGATCAGGACCTCAGTCCTCTTCCTGTCAGGCGGTGCACGTTCAAGATGCTTGTGCGCGTTTTCGATCATGACGATGGCGGCATCGATCATGGCACCGATGGCAATCGCGATACCGCCCAGGCTCATGATGTTTGCGCCAATGCCCAACGCCCGCATGGCGACAAAGGCCATGAGAATCCCGACCGGCAGCATGATGATCGCGACCAATGCACTTCGCACGTGGAGCAGGAAGGCAATCGTCACCAGCGCGACCACTATCGATTCCTCGATCAACGTAACTTTCAACGTCTCGATGGCGGCTTCAATCAGTTGCGACCGGTCATAAACGGGCACGATGTCAGTGCCTTCCGGCAGACTCTTCTTGATGTCGGCGAGGTTCTCCTTAACGCCCTCGATCACAGACAACGCATTCGAACCGAAGCGCTGAAGAACGATACCGCTTGCAACTTCGCCCTCCCCGTTCAGCTCCGCAATGCCACGCCGCTCGTCCGGAACAATTTCAACGCGAGCAACGTCCCTTAGACGAAGTGGCGCACCCATCTCAGTCGCCAGAACGATGTTCTCGATGTCAGAGCCGCCCTGCAGGTAGCCTTTTCCTCGCACCATAAACTCGAATTCGGACAGTTCGACCGTCCGGCCACCCACATCGCGATTACTGGCGCGAATAGCGTCGGTCACCTGCTTGAGCGTAATTCCTTGTGCCCGAAGACGAATTGGATCAATGACGACCGAATACTGCTTCACGAAGCCACCGACACTGGCCACCTCGGAAACGCCATCGGCTTTGGCCAACCCGAACTTGACCACCCAGTCCTGCAGGGAGCGAAGCTCGGCGAGCGACAGCTCCTTGGCAATTAACGCATACTGATAAACCCAGCCCACACCGGTCGCGTCGGGACCAAGGCTCGGCGCGACGTTGCCAGGAAGACGGCTGGCGGCAGCGTTCAGGTATTCCAGGACTCGGCTGCGCGCCCAATAAGGATCGGTGCCATCCTCGAAAATGACGTAGACAAACGAAACGCCAAAGAAGGAGAAGCCTCTCACGACCTTGGAGCGCGGTACGCTCAACATCGACGTCGTCAGCGGATAGGTGACCTGATCTTCGACGACCTGTGGCGCTTGCCCCGGGTAATCGGTGTAGACGATGACCTGAACATCCGACAGATCGGGTATCGCGTCCAGGGGAAGTGTCCTGAGGGAGTAGACGCCTGCCGCAACAGCGAGACCCGCACCAACGAAAATCAGCACGAGATTGCGAGCGGACCAGGCGATCAGGTTTGCGATCATGGCTTGCCTTCCGTGGCTGCGAGAGAGTTGAGAGCCGACGTCAGGTTACTTTCGGCGTCCAAAAGGAAATTTGCTGCCGTGACGACACGGTCTCCGACGTCAACCCCTTCCGTAATTTCGACGGTATCATTCCCGCGCGCACCGATTTTCACGTCGCGCGTTTCGAACCGTCCCTCCCCTTTATCTACGAACACCAACCGGCGACTTCCGGTATCAACGACCGCAGATCCTGGGATCGCGACGACCGGTGCATCTGCACCGGTTTCCACCTCTACCTCGGCAAACATGTTTGCCAGTAGCGTGCCCTGAGGGTTCGCAATCTCTATCCGAACTTTTGCTGTTCTGGTCCGTGTTTGCAGGTCCGGGTAGACAAGAGCGACTGTGCTTTGGACGACCTTGCCCGCGAAGTTCGGGAATCTGACCGAAACGGGTTGACCGACCTTGATGGTAGCAAGGTCAGACTCCGGCACATCGGCAATAACCCAGACCACCGAGTTGTCGACGATCCGGAATAGAGCATCACCAGCTTCGGCCATCATGCCTGGGAGCGCTGGTCGTTCGAGAATGACGCCATCGGTAGGGGCGTAATACTCTAAGGAGCGAGGCACGACGCCTTCCTTGGCGATAATGTCGATGGTTCTGTCCTGAAGCCCCAGGTTGCGAAGCTGTTGCCTCACCCCATCGATGCCCTTACCTCCGATACCTGCTCGGACGGATGCCGCATACTCCGCAGCTGCCCGGGCGATATCGCCGGAGTAGAACGAGAAGAGGTGGTCAGCGGCCTTTATCCGGTCACCGGTTGTGACGTTCGCAACGTTGTCTATGAATGCATCTGTCCGCATTGAGACGAACTGGACGCGTCGCTCATCGAACTGCACTGTGCCCGGAACCCTCACGCGACGCGAGATTTTCTGCCGTTCGACCGTGGCTGTTCTGACGCCGGTTTTCTGCAGCTTGCCCAGAGGCACTCGTAGCTCGCCATCTTTAAGCTGCTCGCCCTCGTAGACCGGAAGGTAATCCATCCCCATGGAGTCCTTCTTTGGAACCGGCGATGTGTCAGCGAGGCCCATGGGATTGCGGTAGTATAGGACCTTGCGCTCGGTCGCCTCTATCGCATTTTCATTTTCCTGTTGGACCGCGTCGAAGCTGACGTCCTCGCTTTGACGCACCTCAAGAAATGACCGGCCGTCTGGTGTTTGCCTCGGAACGGCGGAATATTCCGGCAGCCCATCTGGATGCCGGAAATAGATCACTTTGCCCGTTGCCTGTTTTCTTGCAGGCGGAGACCCTACGCTTGACGAAACAAAACGTTCGACGTGCTCTCGACCGATGCCGTTGATGCCAGCCGCATAGGTCCCTGCCCCGACGGCGATCAACACGGCCGAAGCGAGAAGAATCCTGCCGACTCTCATGGCTTTGCCTGCAGAACCAGCTCGCCTTGGACCGTCTCTGATTCACCTTGGACCTTTAGGGCCAGTTTAAATCGCCATCCTCCTTCCATGGAGAGGTTGGCCTTGAAGCGATAGACGCCAGCTTCTTCGGAGGGAAGCGGGTCCAATGTCGTGGTCATGGCCTCCATCCCCTCAGGGGCCATGTCAAGGCGGGTGGCGAAGATTACGGCATCTGACACGGGTTTGCCGGACCGTTTATCTTTGATGAGAACGGTGACCACCGCCTCAGGACCCTGGGCCACTGACGTCTCAGCCAGATGGAACTCATAGTTCGCCGAGCCAGCCGAGACGGTGTAAGGAAGAAGCGGCACGAAAAGAACAGCTGTCAGCAGCCGCATAGTTTGTGGGATGTTTTTCATTGATATCTCACCGGAGGACGCAGCAAGCGTCGCTCATGCGTTCACATTCAGGCAGATCGCAACCTGCTCATACGGAAGCCTGTGAGATTACGCCCTTGGCGGGCGAGTGGGTGGTTCAGCGAAGGTTGATAGGAGGTCGTTATCGCTGGGGAGCGAGAACGTCAGGTTCCGCATGGTGACGAGAACCTTCCAGTCGGCATTGGAGCCGAAATTCACGACGAGACTGGTCGAGCATATCAAAGCCAGCGGGCATGGTTTGCCGCAATCGAACTTCTTGATCGGTTGCTCGTCTGGGCAGCACGGCATATCCGCGTCGCCATCCATCTCCATCTGCGCGCCAGCATCGGGATTCATCGCGGCCATCGCCATGCCGATAGTGGCCGGGGCGAACAGCAACCCCAGTACAGCAAACAGCAAAAGGACGCGCCGGAGCGCCGCGATGACAACCATATGCCGACTCTGTCACAGGGAACGTTCGCTGTGAAGTAGGCTATTACACGAACAGGCGCGACGGACTAACGCGGAAATTTTCCAGCCCCCCTTGACCTTCCCATTGTTGGAAGCCCCACATTCGGTCAGTCAAAGCAATTGGAGACCTCCCATGATTAAGTTCGATGTTCCCGATATGACGTGCGGCCACTGTGTGGGCTCAGTCGACAAGGCGATAAAGGCAGTCGATCCCGACGCCATCGCCAAAATCGATCTTGGCACCAGGACAGTGACGATAGAAACCAGTGTTGCGACGGAGGTGATCAGCGCATCGATCACTGACGCGGGTTACACGCCGTCACTCTCGAAGTGATCGATTGGACGAGCTGCGCCAACCCCGCAGCTCGTCTTCATTCTGGCGCGAGGGCGTTGCCACGACCGGCGGTAAGAAAAAATTTCGGCAAGGTGGCCAGTTGATTCCGCCCCATCGTCCGCGTCCAAAACGCCGGGCCCGGCCGAACATTGTCCGCAAGGCAAATCGGTGTCTGGCGGTGCTAGGATTCATCGCAGCGTGTATGATCGCTACGTTGGTCGGTATGCATGCACTCGCTACTTTGTAATTGCTGCCTCGGTGCTCCTTTACAGTAGCCCTGATTTACAAGCTGAGTTCTGCTCTGGTGGTCAGATGCTCGGTAAAGCAGACCGGCGAGTAGTTTCAGCCCTTCAATCCGCTCTCAATTTCTGCGCCGATAGGCACAAAAAGCCACATATGTCGCCTCGCTAAAATTTAATGAAAAATTTAGCTTAATACTGTGGAAAAATTACCGCTCCTTCCGATAGGGAAAATACAAGCTAAGGTTTCGCTACACACCCATGAAGGCGCTGTCTTGCCGTGCAGCGTTGAGGATGAACACGATGACCTCTGCTTCAGGAGCGGACTCCGCTCCCTCTCGTCAGCACGAAACCAACCTCGAGCTAGTGACGGAACGTTCAGTTCACCACGAGACGCCTAGTCGAGCCGACAAATGATCGCCGGACATTGCGAGAACAGTATGTCGATCACGTCCAAGGAAGTGGGTTGATCCAGAACCGGTCCAAACGGGTCGGGAGCGGCCCCATTTTCCCAAGGGACCGATTTCCCCAAAGAAACGCTTGACCTTACCATCTTTGGAAGCCTTACCTATCTATGCAGTTAGGAAAAGGATTCCTTCGATGACTGCGATTTCTAAGATCACCCCAGCCTCTCCGCTACCCATCGCCACCGATTTTGGCATCGAGGGAATGACATGCGCATCCTGCGTTCTGCGCGTTGAAAAGGCTATTGCTGCAGTGCCGGGCGTCGCATCGGCGAACGTGAACCTGGCCACGGAACGAGCGACGGTCCAGTTTACGGGCGCAGCAGACACCCAAGCGGTCGTATCAGCGATTGAACGGGCTGGTTATGAGCCCAAACTTGTCGTCCAGGAATTCGGTGTCGAAGGAATGACGTGCGCGTCCTGCGTGGCGCGCGTGGAGAGGGCCTTGAAAGCCGTACCCGGCGTAGTCGATGCCACCGTCAACCTGGCTACCGAGAGGGCGACTGTTCGCGCAGCAGGTGCTGCCGACATGGTCGCCTTGGAGGCTGCGGTTCAGAAGGCTGGGTATGAAATCCGCCGCTTGCATCAAGTTGCGGTTACCGACGACGCTGAAGATCGTCGTGGCGAAGAAATCAAAAAGCTGAAATCGCTTCTCATCTTCTCAGTGGCCCTGACCCTCCCATTGTTTCTGCTGGAGATGGGGTCCCACTTCATTCCCGGCGTTCACGAGTTGATCATGAACACCATTGGCATGCAGAACAATCTGTATCTGCAGTTTGCCTTGGCGAGTTTCGTGCTGTTTGGACCCGGACTGCGGTTTTTCCAAAAGGGCGTGCCGAACCTAATCCGTTGGACCCCGGACATGAACTCGCTGGTCGTTCTGGGGACAGCAGCGGCATGGCTCTACTCCGTTGTGGCCACCTTCTCTCCCAATCTGCTGCCAGCGGGTACGGCCAATGTCTATTACGAAGCTGCGGCGGTCATCGTTACCCTGATCCTGCTGGGTCGATTCCTGGAGGCCCGCGCCAAAGGTCAAACCAGCCAGGCAATTAAACGGTTGATCGGGCTGCAGGCAAAAACAGCCTTCGTTTCGCGTGACGGCGAATTCGTGGAGACCGAGATCACTGATGTTGTCGTCGGTGACGTCATCCGCATCCGGCCTGGTGAGAAAGTGCCCGTCGATGGTGTTGTCGTCGATGGGAGTTCCTATGTCGACGAGTCCATGATCACAGGCGAACCTGTACCGGTCGAGAAGACCACCGAAACTGGGGTGGTCGGAGGGACCATCAACAAGGCCGGCTCCTTCACTTTTAAAGCGACCAAGGTCGGCGGGGACACCCTTCTGGCGCAGATCATCAAAATGGTTGAAGCGGCACAAGGATCGAAGCTTCCGATTCAAGCTCTGGTCGACAAAGTGACCGGATGGTTCGTCCCCGCCGTCATTCTGGCGGCAGTTCTCACCTTTGCGGCATGGTATGTGCTCGGCCCCTCGCCTGCGTTGAGCTTTGCATTGGTGAACGCCGTCGCCGTGCTGATCATCGCCTGCCCGTGTGCCATGGGCCTCGCGACACCGACATCGATCATGGTCGGCACTGGGCGCGCTGCCGAGCTTGGAATTCTGTTCAGGAAGGGCGAAGCGCTTCAGAGCCTTCGTGAAGCCGATGTCGTCGCGCTCGATAAAACTGGTACGCTGACGAAGGGGCGACCGGAATTGACGGATCTGATCGTTCAAGATGGGTTCACCCGGCAGGAGGTTCTTGGGCTCATCGCCAGTCTCGAAGCCCTGTCTGAGCATCCGATTGCGGAAGCGATTGTGTCCGCGGCAAAGGAAGAAGGTATCGGCTCACAAACCGTATCTGCGTTCCAGGCTACCCCTGGGTTCGGAATTGAAGGCACGGTGAATGATCGCAAGGTCCTTGTTGGCGCGGATCGTGCTTTGCGGAAGGCGGGTGTCGATCTATCAGGCGTGAGCGACAAGGCTGCTACTTTGGGCGATGAAGGGAAATCTCCCCTGTACGCCGCCATCGACGGCAAGTTGGCTGCGGTCATTGCGGTGTCCGATCCCATCAAGGACACAACACCGGCTGCTATCAAGGCGCTGCATGCCTTGGGCTTGCAGGTCGCTATGATAACCGGCGACAACAAGCGCACCGCCAACGTCATCGCTCGCCAACTCGGCATCGACGAGGTGGTCGCCGAGGTCCTGCCCGAAGGAAAGGTAGATGCGGTCAAGCGCTTGCGCACCGGGAACCGCAAGATTGCCTTTATCGGCGACGGCATCAACGATGCTCCTGCTCTTACGGAGGCGGATGTTGGCCTGGCGGTCGGCACTGGCACCGACATCGCAATCGAGAGTGCGGACGTGGTGCTGATGTCTGGCGATCTGAACGGCGTGCCGAAAGCTATCGCTCTCAGCAAGGCAACGATCCGGAACATCAAGCAGAACCTGTTCTGGGCTTTCGCCTATAACGTCAGCTTGATCCCTGTCGCTGCGGGAGTGCTGTACCCGGTCAACGGCACGCTGATGTCGCCGATTTTCGCGGCTGCCGCTATGGCGATGTCCAGCGTCTTTGTCGTCGGCAACGCGCTGCGCCTTCGCTCGGTTAATCCGTAATTATAGGCTGTCCTATGGGCAGCCCTACTCAATAGGGAGACAAGAAATGAACATCGGAGAAGCGTCCAAGGCGAGCGGCGTCTCGTCCAAAATGATCCGCTACTACGAACAGATCAAACTCATCGCGCCTGCCCACCGCACGGAATCGAGCTATCGAACCTACAGCGAGAACGACATCCACACACTGAAGTTCATCCGCAGGTCCCGGGACCTGGGGTTCTCAGTTGAGCAGATGAAGACCCTCCTCACCCTCTGGCGCGATAAATCCCGCAGTAGCGCGGATGTCAAAGCCATCGCGCTTGAACATGTTGCCGAGCTTGAGAGGAAGGCTGCGGCTATCCAGGCGATGTCCAGAACACTCAAGCACCTGGCGCACAATTGCCATGGTGACGAGCGGCCCGACTGTCCGATCATCGACGAAATCGCCAAAGCCCCCGACAACGATCTTCCAGGAATCGACGCCAAGTTCGGTGTTCACGCGATTTGACGACCGGCATCCGAATGAAGGTTGTCGGCTCCTCAAAGGAGTCGCGCTACTTCGCGCGGAATTTCGAGTGGCACGACGTGCAGGTCTGCAACATCATATGGAATGCATGTTCCGCCGACATCGCGGATGCATCGATCTTTTTCCGGGAACCTAGAATGCCACCTTCCATAAGCTCCCCCTCGTTCATCCGCATATCGTCCGTCATGGCATTCGGGTGTTCGTCAGCAGCCTTGGCCAATACCTCTGCATAGGCCTTGAGATCGGCAGCCAGTTTTTCAAATCGATCATAATCGGTCGTAAGTGCCTCGGTTACTTTCGACCCTTCTGCGGCTCCGATCACGCCGAAATGATCGGTCAATCGCTGACCCGCCCGCTCGCTAACCGTGCTCGCCGCTTCTCCGAAGGTAGCCGACGAATACGTATCGGGTGCCTTGAACATCGCGGCAATGGTTTTCGCCGCCACCGCAATTTCCTTCATGTCCCGCTGGCGATTGACGACAACGCTGCCCACGTTGGCCGCGGCTTCAGCAAGCGTGACGCAGAGCACAAGCACAGCGACAGTCCCCAGACATCGCGACATGTGGCTCACTTTCGGGATGTGTTTTGCCATTTAAGCCTCTGCGCCAACGCTCAGGTATGTCGTGGATTGAATAAACCGGTGCGATAGCGGTTGCCATTCCGTTGAAAAAACGCTGGACTTGCTACCTCATCATCGCTGGGGAAACCTTGTCCAAGAGTTCACGTCCATTGCTAGCTGGCAGAGGCTTATGACCGAACTGCGTCATAGATGCAGGATCGCCCCAATTATAACCGAACAGTGGTAAATCACCTCGGAGTGCCCTGCGGCCAGACGGGGATGAAAGCGCAATATTCAAAAAACCTCTTGACCTTCCCACTGTTGGAAGGCGCAGGATGACCGTACGAGCGGCTGTGTTGACAGAGATCAATGTCAGCAGGGCTTGAACGAGTAACGTTCAATGTGGGCGAAGGCGAGTTGAGCAATGAGCTGGTGTGACAAGAGATCGGGCTTCTGGAGGGTTGTGGTAGCGCTAATCGCCGCCGCAATCTTCTCAAGCGCGCCTGTTTCGCACGCCGTCGCCCACACATGTTATAGCGCACAAAGTTCAGCCGTCGTGCATGAGCAGGATCACCACCGTGCGGCGAAGTCAAATGATGCGCTCAATGACAAGACTTGCTGCAGCTCCCCTTGCCCGGTCTGCCTTACGACGATTGCCGATTCAATCCCAGAGATAAGAGCGCCGTTTTCCGCTCGCCCACAAATACATTGGCTGGTGCGCCTTTCAGGGCATGTCCCCTCACCTGGGTTTGAACCCCCTCGATCTGTTGCCTGACGACCTCGTGCCCACGCGCGGCACAATCATCAACAACATGGTCGGCATGCCGACCGAGATCGAGAGAGACACCATGCATCGTCGACATTTTTTGAAAACGCTGGCCATCGGCGCAGCGGCAATTTCTCCACTGGGTGCCGCCGTCGCCCGAGCCAGCGCACCCGTGACCGACTTGATTATCGGAAAACGTGTGCTTGAAGTGAACGGTAAGCCTGCATCCGTGTTCGGGCTCACGAACCGCAACGGCGGAGCAGGACTCGTCCTGGACGCGGAAACACAGTTCAATGTCCGCCTCCTCAATGAAACAGCAGAGGAAACCTTGATCCACTGGCATGGGCTAACGCCTCCATGGAGTATGGATGGAGTTCCTGACAATCCTGCGGCGCTTTTGAACGCGAAAGAAACCAGACTGTACGATTTCCCCGTTGGCAACGGCGGCACCCACTGGATGCATGCCCACACCCTTCAGGAACAGAGCCTTTTGGCGGCACCTTTGATTGTACGTACCGCCGGAGATCGGGCAACTGACGAACAGGAAGTGGTGGTCCTCCTCCATGATTTTTCGTTCAGATCGCCCGAAGAGTTGCTGGCGGGCCTCCAGTCTGAAGGGTCTGCGCAGGGGATGTTGATGGACCATGGCGACATGTCGACCATCCTGACGAACAAGCATGCCGGTCACCAGATGCCGATGGATGGTGATGCAGCCACGGCGATGCCGACGATGGACATGCAGACCATGGACCTCAACGACATCGAATACGACGCCTATCTCGCCAACGACCGGACCCTTGATGATCCCGAGGTTGTTCAGGTGGAGAAGGGTGGCCGAGTCCGATTGCGCATCATCAATGGTGCCACAGCGACGGCCTTCACCATCGACACAGGCTCCGTCGACGGTGAGCTGATTGCAGTCGACGGAATAGATATCGTCCCAATCGTCGGACGTCGCTTCCCTGTTTCCATGGGCCAGCGCGTCGATATCAGAGTGAAACTGCCCGCCGGACCGGGCACTTTTCCCATTTTGGCCCTGCGCGAAGGAGCCAAGGAACGAACAGGCATCGTCCTTGCCACCGCCGACGCCCAAGTGGACAAAATCGATGCCCTGGGCACGGAAAAGGGTCCCGTCCTCGACCTCGCACTGGAGCAGCAGTTCCTGAGCCTGACGCCGCTGGCGGTCCGTCCTCCTGATCGTCAATACACTTTGATGCTCACTGGCGACATGGCGAAGTACACTTGGCGTATCGGAGAGACGGAGCCGCTGAGTGTCGCCAAGGGGCAGCGAGTACAGATATCGATGCACAACATGTCGATGATGGCTCACCCTATGCACCTGCATGGTCACCATTTCCAGGTCGTCGAGATCAACGGAAAGAAACTGACAGGCGCGGTGCGCGACACTGTGGTCCTTCCGCCCATGACCCAGGTTACCATCGCCTTCGATGCGATAAACCAGGGTCGCTGGCCGCTGCATTGCCACCACCTCTACCATATGGCGACGGGTATGATGTCGTTCATCACCTATGACGGCGCAATTTAACGGGAGGCTGACATGACGAGCGAACATCGTGGGCATGCCCACCATCGACACGAACATGGCCATGATCACTCATCGAACGTGGTTCCACTAAAGACTGCAACGTCCGTCGATGAAGTCGAGGGTGTCGTTTACACCTGCCCGATGCATCCCCAAGTTCGTCAGCCAGGGCCGGGAAACTGCCCAATCTGCGGCATGGCTCTGGAACCGGAAACACCGGAGGTCGCGACGGGCCCAAGCCCCGAACTGGCCGACATGACCCGCAGATTCTGGATCGGTTTAATCCTGTCTGTGCCGGTGCTTGTTTTGGAAATGGGCGGGCACCTGACGAACCTGCACATGGTGCTCGGGCCACAGACCTCGAACTGGGTCCAGCTGGTTTTGGCGACACCGGTGGTTCTTTGGGCCGGCTGGCCATTCTTTGAACGAGGCTGGCAGTCCATCATCACCCGCCACCTGAACATGTTTACGCTCATTGCGATGGGCACCGGCGTCGCCTGGATTTACAGCGTGGTCGCGACGATCATGCCGGGTATCTTCCCGGAAACATTTCGTTCCAGCGAGGGTGCAGTCGCCGTTTATTTCGAGGCGGCGGCGGTGATCACGGTTCTCGTGTTGCTTGGCCAGGTACTGGAGCTTCGGGCGCGGGAACAGACCGGGGGGGCTATACGTGCGCTTCTCGATCTGGCTCCAAAGACCGCAAGGCGCGTCAACGACGACGGTAGCGACGAGGATATTGGCCTCGACGCTGTATCGGTCGGAGACCGCCTGCGTGTTCGGCCGGGTGAAAAGATCCCGGTCGATGGTGCCCTGCTGGAAGGTCGCAGCTCCATCGACGAATCCATGATAACCGGCGAATCGATGCCGGTTACAAAGGAAGTTGGTTCAAAGCTGATCGGAGGCACGATGAACCAGACCGGTGGCTTCATCATGGAAGCCGGTAAGGTCGGCAAGGACACCATGCTTGCCCAGATCGTGAAAATGGTTGCAGAGGCTCAGCGTTCTCGGGCTCCTATCCAGCGTCTGGCAGACGAAGTTTCCGGGTGGTTCGTGCCGGTAGTCATCGCCGTGGCGATCATCTCCTTCTTTGTTTGGTTCTTTATTGGCCCTGAGCCGCGCTTCGCCCATGGGCTTGTTGCAGCTGTCGCAGTTTTGATTATCGCCTGCCCGTGCGCGCTCGGCCTCGCTACACCCATGTCGATTATGGTCGGCGTTGGCCGAGGTGCTGGGCTTGGTGTCCTGATCAAGAACGCGGAGGCACTTGAGCGGTTCGAAAAGGTCAATACGCTCGTAGTCGATAAAACCGGAACCCTAACCGAGGGTCGGCCAAAATTAACCGCTATCGTTCCGCGTGACGGTGTCTCCGAAACTGACCTGCTCCAGACGGCAGCGACGCTTGAAAGGTCGAGCGAACACCCGCTCGCCCTTGCTATTGTCAACGCGGCGACAGAACGCGGAATCGCCGTTGGGGATGCTCAGGACTTTGACAGCCCGGTGGGCAAGGGCGTGACGGGGGTCGTCAATGGCAAAAAGCTAATCCTCGGCAGCCACCGGATCATGGAAGAAAACAGTATCGACGTATCCTCGGTCACAGTTCACGCCGAAGAACTGCGAAACGAGGGCGCAACGGTCATCTTCATGGCTGCCGATGGGCATGTCGAGGGATTGTTTGCTATCGCCGACCCCGTGAAGGCGACAACCCCGGAAGCCGTCAAGGACCTTGTCGCGGAAGGGGTCAGGGTGGTGATGCTAACTGGCGACAACAAGACGACGGCGCTTGCGGTGGCACGTCGTCTGGGGATTTCGGAAGTAGAGGCAGAGGTGCTTCCCGAAGACAAAAGCAAGATTGTTTCCAGACTGAGAAGCGAGGGCAAAATCGTTGCCATGGCGGGCGACGGTGTCAACGATGCTCCTGCCCTGGCAGCTGCCGACGTTGGCATCGCCATGGGTACCGGTACCGACGTTGCTATCGAAAGTGCTGGTGTCACCCTGCTGAAAGGCGACCTACAGGGAATTGTACGTGCCCGTCAGCTCAGCCGAGCAACGATGGCAAATATTCGCCAAAACCTGTTCTTCGCCTTTATCTACAACGCGGCGGGTGTGCCAGTGGCAGCCGGTATTCTATACCCGTCTTTCGGGCTGCTCTTGTCTCCGATCATCGCAGCGGCAGCCATGGCGCTGTCGTCGGTGAGCGTAATTGGCAACTCGCTCAGGCTTAGAAGCGCGGCCCTATGATAGCCTAGACGTGAGTTCTGTAGCGGTACACAGGGAAGCTCAGATTTCTGCGAGCCTACCATGGACCCCAACGCACCGTAGTGAGTACCCGCAGCCAAGAGGAAATCACAATTCGTGCCAACCTCTACATGCTCACGAACGTCGTCATCGTTGCGCGCTGCACGTAAATGAAGTGGTGGCCCCGACGAGGAGTCGTCGGGGCCACGTCAGGTCACGCGGCCATCTGTTCACAGCTTTCCGCACATCTGCGGCATGCGTCGACGCAGCCCTGCATATCGCCGACCCGTTCGCAATCATCGGCACACTGGCGGCAAATCTCGGCGCATTCTCGGCAAATGTGCTTATGGTGCCCGCTACCGATGAGCATGAATTGAGCCGACGTCCGGCAAATCTCGGCGCAGGCCATCATCAGCTTGAAATGCGCAGGCTCAGTATGCTTGCCGCCCACTTCCAAACAGTGCCCCATCGCCATAGATAGACACTCGCTGTAACAGGCCAAGCAGCTTTCGATGCAGGCTTTCATCTCGGAGGATTGATGATGCATCACTTGACCTCCTTCTCGACCCAGGACGTCAGCTCTTCGACCTCCTTCGTTTGATCGTCGATGATTTTCTGAGCTGCCGCTTTGGCCTCAGCGTTATCGCCGTGTTTCAGTTCGACCTCAGCCATGCTGATTGCACCCATATGGTGCGCAATCATTCCGCACACGAACGAGACGTCAGGGTCTTTTTTCATCATTCCCTGCATCATGTTCATGTTCATCATCTTCATGCCGTCCATCGAGTCTTTCTGGTAGTCAGTCATTTCGGGCATGGACATTTCGTGGCCTTGCATCGTGGTGTCACCGGGTTTGGCCATGTCGGACTTACATTTCTCCGGATACGCCATCTGTGCTGCGGCCGGGAACGAGCCGACTACGGTGGCCAGTAGGATTGCGGCGACGGATGATTTCAGAAGGATTTTCATTTTGAACTCCTGTTTGTGAGAGGAAAACACGTCACAGCGACAGGGTTCGAGGGGGCGGGTCGATGGATTTGTCGAGCACGAGGGCGACATCTGTCTGAAGCCGCATTTCTGGGAGATATCGGATCGCAAGCGGTGCCCCAGGTGTCGAAACGTCCTGGATGACCGGGCAGCAATGAAGGTTGGTGCAGCAAGTGCCCGTGGGCAGCATCTCCCGGTGGGAATCGCTTGTGCTAACCTCAACCTCGCGACACCCCATTTGGTGTACCCCAGCGGGTGTAGCGGCCATGACGTGGAGCACCATCAGCAAAACACTGATCGCGCGCAGAACTTCCCGAAGTTGGGTTCGCACCTGCATTCAAAGCTCCCAAAACTCAAATGCAAACCCTGGTAGAGCTTAAAGGTTCCCGTTCTCCGCCTCTCGAAACTTTGTGACGACCTGGAGACCGGGCTCGTTATCCAGCAGTTCCGTATTTGCGCCGTGCAACTCGGCGATTGCCTTGACCAGGCTGAGACCCAATCCAGACCCGGTTGTCGTTCTGCTCTTTTCGAGGCGATAAAATCGGTCGAAAACGCGTTTCCGTTCTTCACGAGGAATCCCAGAGCCGTTATCTGAAACGCCCAAACTGATGGTGCGATGGCCACGCGAGAGTTCTAAAGCGATTTTCGACCCGTCTGGCGTATGCCTCATTGAGTTCGTCAGAAGGTTGGCCAACAACTGCCGGATGAGATCGGGATCACCATTTATAAGGCAAGCTCCACTTCCGATACTCAGGGACAGCTCGTATCCACCCTCGACAGCGATAGCCTCGTAGATTTCGTAAAGGTCAGTGACCAAGGGCTTCAGATCGAACACGGTGAAGTTTTCTGTTCGGATGCGCGCCTCGATCTGCGCGATCCGCAGGAGGGCGTCGAACGTGTCGGCAATGGATTTAAGTTCGACCAAGGCGGCTTCGATCCCGCCTCTCATATCCCCGACCCCATCGGATTCCATGGCATCCTCAAGGACAAGGAAGGTCCGCCCAATCGGTGTCTTCAGATCGTGAGCGACGTCCGTGGTTACCTGTTTCAGGGTAGAAACGCTCAATTCCAGCCGCGCCAACGCGACATTGACCTCAGACGAAAGGACGTCGATTTCATCCATCCGAGATGAAACTGGAAGCCGTTTGGAAAGCTCGCCATGTCCAATTTCGTGCGCGGTGCGGGAGAGAACGAAGATGCGCTTACGAGTGCGATAGGCCAGGATCGCCGCTCCAGTCATACCGACGGCAAGGATGATCGCGGTCGCCCACCCGAAACTTATCAAAACTATCCGGGCCAGTTCGTCGGTGTCGCGGTAGCTGATACCAACGGTCAGATCGTTTTCACCCAATGGGCCTCGGAACAACTTGTAGTGCGACGCGCTTGCGTGTTGGTCCTCCGGCCGGAGCAGCGAGAACCCTGCTGGCACATCTGCCAGCTCCGCGTTACCGGCGACCAGTTCGCCAGCGGGGCCTCGCAGTGTGTACATCGTCTCCTGGCCCCTGATGGCAGGGCCATGGCTCTCGATCATCCAAACTGCGCCGACGAGACCGCGCCCCTCGTAAGCTGAGGTAATTTCCCGATATCGTTCCATGACGTTGGCATTCAACCTGTCATCGAGGAATCGAATCACCATCTGGTAGGCCGCGATATTGGCTACGAGGTAGGCAATCACAAAAAGTGCAATATAGATAATTGCGAGCCGGACAGCCGTGCTCTTGAATACGCTACCCGCGAGCATGCAAGGTATAACCGGTGTTCTTGACGGTGTGCAAAAGTGGATTCTCGAATGGTTTGTCAATCTTCGCCCTCAGGCGGCTGATGTGGGTTTCCACAACGGAACTTTGCGGGTCGAAATTGAAGTTCCATATCTTTTCGAGGAACATCGTTTTTGTAAGGACCCTCCCCTCATTCCGCATCAACAATTCCAGTAGCGAGAACTCGCGCGGTAGGAGTTCGATGCGCTGCCCCGCGCGACAGGTGGTTCTGGTGACCAGGTCCATCTCCAAGTCGCCTACCCGCAACTTTGTCCTTTCTATTGCGATTGGGGGGCGTCGAACGAGGGCACCAATCCGAGCAGTTAGTTCTGAAAACGCAAAAGGCTTCACCAGATAATCATCACCGCCTGCTTCTAGACCCTCGACCCTATCGTCCACACCGCTAATCGCCGTGAGAAACAACACCGGCGTTCGTACCGACGCTGCTCGTAAGCCTTTGACGAGATTCAGGCCATCCAGACCAGGGATCATTCGATCTACAACGAGAACATCGTACCCTGGGTCCAAGCCCGCCGCGAGCGCGTCACGGCCATCCCGGAGCCAGTCTACTGCGTGCCCTGCAGTGCTCAAACCCTTTTGAATGTAGGTTCCTGTGATGTGATCATCTTCGATTATAAGTATTTTCATGCGGCAAAGAATTCTTCTTGAGTTTTGGCCCTGTAGTGAAACCGGTAGCTCACTTCAACGCTCTGAGATTTGGGCATTCTTGCGGCAGATGCTGTGATCCCCGGTTTACAAATTTGTATAGTGCGGGACAGGTGGGCGAAAAACGAGCGATCTAAATTCCAGATGCTGCACGTAGCAGTCTTAAACGAGGAATAGATCATGATGAAACGAATCGCCGTCACCGCTGTCGCCTTGCTGTCCGTCACCTCCGGTGCCTTCGCCAACACCATTCTCAGCGAAACCGCTTCGCCCATCGCGAAGATTACGCAGGGACACGGCAATCCGGGTGATGCAGCATCGTCCGTGTCCGACCCCGATGTCAGCTTTCGCGTTCTGGACAACGGCAGGGTCGAACGTACCAACAGCCGGTACGGCTCAGTATCGATCATCGATCCGCAGGCAGACTACCTGAAAAAACAGCGCAGCAACTGACGGCACTGCCAGCACACGCTCGTCGGCTCACGAGCTGCCGAGCGTGCTTCCCTATTTTAGCGCGTGGTGGATATGCCACACAAACGTCGCGAATCCATGATTGAGAGAAGCGTCGATTGACAATGTTCAAGGGTCTAGCGATTTACTTAAGTATGAGCGGAATTTTTCGATTCGCATCTGCAGCGGTAGCGCTGGCCTTTCGACTGGTGATCCTCGTGTCACTGGCTGGATATAGCTTGTCTACGGTCAACGCTGCAATGCATCCGGAAGTGCCGGTCGAAGCGACCCAGGTCGAGGCGGACCATTTAATGTCCCATGGCAGCGATCACGCTGCCATGGCCGACGTTGATCACCATGGCGATCAACACGACCATGCCGACTCCAAAAGCTCGAAGAAAAGCTGCTGTCAGGACTATTGTGGCGTCGCGGCCATTGACTGCGGCAGCACGACGCTAGCCCATCCGCGTTTCGAACCGGTCCACGGCTTTATCGATGACACGCGCTATGTTGGCTTGGCACCACGTCTGCATCTGCCTCCTAATATCTGAGAAATAGCGGCCCTTTGAGGGTGTTGCTGTGTCTTGCGCGATTACGCGCTCTGACGCGCCTGTCATCTATTTTCTCGGATTTTCACCATGAACCGTTTGTTACTGGTGGCTGCTCTTCCGTTCGTTGTGAGCGGATGCGCATCCACGCTGCCCGAAGTCGTTGCCTCGTCTAATCATCCCGACACGGTAGTCGATGTTGCCCCCATCGCCTACCAGAACGCCGTGGGTGCTTATTCCCACCGCATGCCGGTCGATCCCAAGCCGTGGCGTGGTCTCAACGATGCTCAAGCACCCGGCGGAGGTGCATGATGGTATCGCTGAAGATCAAACTGATCTCGACCCTGGTGCTTCCGATTTTCGCAACGGGTTGCGTCAGCACGGGGTACTCAGCAAAAGATGCGGGTTTCGCCAACGCCTCTGCGAGGGGTTCCGAGGCGACCGGTAAGCAGACTGTCTGGGTGCAGAACCGCCAACAAGCTGAGCAGACACGCGAACGCGTAAAGGCGCTGATGGCCAAAAAGACCATAGACGTCGAGACCGCCGTACAGGTCGCACTTTTGAACAACAAGGGCTTGCAGGCATCTTACGCCGATCTCGGCGACAGTGCGGCTGACGCTTGGCAGACACAACTGTCTGTCCTCCCGTCGTTCTCGGTGGGACTTTCCGGTATCGGCACCCCTGGTCTCGAAGCGTACCGGGTATTGGAAGGTGCCATTGCCGCAAACATTCTTGCTTTGGTCACCTATGATAAGAACATCAAACTGGCGGAGACCCGGTTCCGGCAGGCACAGTTGAACGCAGCATTGGACACCATCTCGCTGGCTTCAGAAACCCGCCGCGCATGGATCAATGCAGTAGCTGCATGGGAGAATGTTGCTTATCTCAACCAGGCCAAGGTTGCCGCCGACGCCGCCTCTGAGTTGGCGAAGAAGATAGGCGAAGCCGGATCGATGGCGAAGGCCGATCAGGCGCGTGAGCACGTTTTCTATGCCGAGCTGACGGGCGAAACTGCGAAGGCGCGTCTGGAAGCGAAACTCGCCAAGGAAGAATTGATCCGGCTGATGGGGCTGTCGGGTTCGGACATCGACTTCCAGATTCCGAACCGCCTGCCTTCGCTGCCGAAGGGCTTGATCAAGCGGGACGACATCGAAGCCGAAGCGATCCACAAACGTATGGACCTGCAGGTCGCACGCCTGGAGCTTGATGCGACTGCCCAGTCCTACAAGCTGGAGGATGTCACCCGGTTTGTCACCGACATCGAGCTGGTCGGCACACTGGAGCAGGAACGAGAGCGTGAGGATGGGAAAACCCATCGCAGCATCTCGAAGACCGCGTCATTGGAGTTCACGATACCGATCTTCGATTCCGGTCAGGCCCGTATGCGGAAAGGCGAACTCGCCTATATGCGAGCGGCCAATCAGCTTGCGGAAAAAGCGGTTAACGTTCGCTCCGAGGCTCGGTCCGCTTACGTGGCATACCGGTCGAACTATGACATCGCCCGTCACTACCGAAACAGTGTTCTGCCGCTTCGTAGTGCAATCGAGGAACAGTCCCTCCTTACCTACAACGGCATGATCACCAGCACGTTCGAACTGATCGCGGACACCCGCGAAAAGATCGACTCCACCATCCTTGCCGTCAACGCCAAGCGCGACTTCTGGCTCGCGGAAGCGAACCTTGCACCCGTCATCTATGGCGGCAGCACTGGTTCCGCATCGGCGGAGACCGAAGTCGCGTCGGCTGAGGAAGCCGAAAGCGGCGGGCACTGAGAAAGGAAACGAAGATGTTCAATAGAAGACAGTTTCTTGGAGCCGGTGCTGCTAGCGCGGCAATCGTCTCATCCACTGCCTGGGGACAGACCTCAAACATGGGGCTTCCAGAAGCAGCCGTGATGGACTCCGCCACCACGCAGACGCCTGTGCGCCCGACGACAGGTCCGGACTACACCCCCGTCGTAACGCTGAACGGCTGGACATTGCCCTACCGCATGAACAATGGCGTCAAAGAGTTCCACCTTGTCGCGGAGCCTGTCGAGCGCGAGATGGCGGAAGGCATGACAGCCTATCTCTGGGGGTACAACGGCCAGTCCCCGGGACCGACAATTGAGGCGGTCGAGGGGGACCGTGTTCGCATTTTTGTGACCAACAAGCTGCCGGAGCACACAACCATCCACTGGCACGGGATGATCCTCCCGTCAGGCATGGACGGTGTCGGTGGTCTGTCACAGCCCCACATCCCCGTCGGCAAGACGTTCGTCTACGAGTTCGATCTCGTGAAGTCCGGCACCTTCATGTACCACCCGCACTCGGACGAAATGGTCCAGATGGCGATGGGCATGATGGGGTTCTTTGTTATTCACCCAAAGGACCCGAAGTTCATGCCCGTCGACCGGGACTTCGTATTTCTGCTCAGTGGCTACGACATCGATCCCGGGACTTACGTCCCGCGTGTCATGGAAATGACGGACTTCAACCTGTGGACCTGGAATAGCCGTGTCTTCCCTGGCATCGATCCGTTGGTCGTCTCCAAGGACGATAGGGTGCGTGTGCGCGTCGGCAACCTGACGATGACCAACCACCCGATCCACATGCACGGATATGATTTCGAGGTGACGTGCACCGACGGTGGATGGGTTCGGCCGGAGGCGCGGTGGCCGGAAGTCAGCATCGACATCCCGGTCGGTGCGATGCGGGCGTACGAGTTTGATGCCAAGTATGTCGGCGACTGGGCAATCCATTGCCATAAGTCGCACCACACCATGAATGCGATGGGACACGAAATCCCGACGTTCATCGGTGTCGACAAGAAGGAGGTTGCGAAGAAGATCAGGCAATTCCGTCCCGAGTACATGCCCATGGGAACCGCCGGTATGGCGGATATGGGCGAAATGTCGATGGAGATACCGGAAAACACCGTTCCCATGATGACTGGATGGGGTCCCCACGGCCCTATCGAAATGGGGGGCATGTTCTCCGTGGTGAAGGTCCGCGAGGGCATCTCAGCGGGCGATTATAGCGACCCGGGCTGGTATGAAAACCCACCCGGTACGCAGGCTTGGGAATGGACGGGAGCGCTTCCGGACATTCCTAAGGCCAAGGATGCAAAGACAAAGCTCACTCCGAAGCACTCGGATCACGGCTGATTAAATACTCTCAACCAAAGGACAGAGTTATGAAAACTGTACTCATTGGCCTCCTGCTGGCCACTCTCGCGACGCCGGTCCTTGCCTCGGGCTCCCATGAAGGTGGCCACGGAGAAATGACTGTCGGGGAACCTGGCGACAAGTCCAAGGCAACGCAGACAGTCCGCGTCACCATGAAGGAGACGGACGACGGCAAGATGATTTTCACCCCGAACAACTTCAAGGTTCGCAAGGGCCAGACCATCGTGTTTGCGATCAAGAACGCCGGTGAACTCGATCACGAGTTCGTTCTGGACCAGGAAGACAAGGTCATGGAGCACAAGGCCGTCATGGAAAAGTTCCCGGAGATGGAACATGACGACCCGAACGCGATCCGCCTCGCCCCGGGCAAGACCGGGGAGATCGTCTGGAAGTTCACCAATGATGGCGTCTTCAAGGTCGCTTGCCTCGTGCCCGGCCATTACGATGCGGGCATGCACGGCGACGTCACGGTCGCCAAGAAGTAATCAGAAAGGAAGCTGATATGAAAACCATCGCGAAGATTACCCTCGCCGCCGCAATCGCGCTCGCCTCCACCGCTGGCGCATTCGCCCAAGAGTTTACGAACGGTACAGTGAAGAAGGTGGACGAGAAGGCCAAGAAGGTCACGCTCATTCACGAGGAACTGAAAAGCCTCGAAATGCCCGCTATGACCATGGTTTTCCAAGTCGCCGACGAAGCATTTCTGGAAAAGCTCAAGGTCGGCGCCAAGGTCCAGTTCGTTGCCGAGCGGGTCAATGGCAAGCTGACCGTCACCCAGGTTAAGTAAGGCTGCGAAGCCGCGCCTCGCACGAGGCGCGGCTGTTCGCTCAGAGGAAAAATACTTCTTTTCGACTCCCGTGCTGCCGCTTTGAACTCTACTATGAGACAGGCTGGAAGCAGAGGGTCTTCCAGAGGTCTCCTTTCCAGTCGTCCGCCACAGCAGGCGTCCCCAGCTTGTAAAGAATGCTCCCCACCTTGACAGCTCTCGGCGCCGTGCACCGCACCCGAACCAGATGGTGCCCATCGTCGGCAAAGATCGTCTGGCCATCAGGGTCATGCTCGGTCAGCTCCACCTCGACGTCGTAATCAAACTGCAAGTCGGCGGACGCTTCGGACATGAGAATGGCCAAGCTGATAATCCTGTTGTCCGGGAACTCGGCAACATGAAAAGGCTGTCGCTCTTGAGCTTCGCTCGCGGTTCCAAGCGTCGCCAGAGTGATCGCTGTCAGTATCGCGCCGAGCTGTCTCATGAGACACTCCAATGGGATTGGATCCCCTGCTTTATAGCACGAACGGTACTGCGCTAACAGTGACTCGACTGCAGATGTGACACAAGGAAATGGACAGAGGGGTCTGATCGGGGATGCCTATCGCAATCCTTCCGGGCCAAATACACCTGCGCACCGTCGGCTTGGTCGACAGCCGCGGTCATATGTACTGCCATTGCTGCATCTGTAATGGAAGCTTGCGAGAAAATCGCACCGCTGACGGAGAAGATCCACTCGATCGCCGCCGGTATCGAGATGATGCGCCGCTTCATGGATATCCCAGGGATCGGAATTCAGTCCCAAGGTAAGATTCTGAAGATGGTTCCCCCGATACCCGCCAAGCGATATGGCTGGATCTCAGCAAGAGGAAAACTGACAGCGGGTTGTGCTGCGCCGACGGAGAGTAAACGCCATGGATGAGACCACCGAGACGATGACGATCTCCAACCGGAGCGATTTCGCTCTTTGGGCCATCGAGCGGGCGAAAGCGATTGTCGCCGAGGAAGGCGGCAACCTTGCGATCGCCACCCGAGACCAGGGCGACGATGAGGTTGCCGTCTCTGCCAATGCGCTTGGCCAGGCCATCGTCAACGCCCTCTTGGAAGTCTTCGACGGCTTGATGGAGGAATAGGGAAGCGCACCTACCGTTCGGCCCCGTCGCGGTCGTTGCCGCGCTGGCGTTCCTGTTCCGCCTGCCGAAGGATCTGCTGACGCTGCTCGTCCTGGGCAGCCCTCGACGCGCCAGCCTGGTCTCGCGCCGCGCGGGAAGCGCGACCCGCGGCAATGGCCTGCTGCTGGGCCGCGATTGCGGGATCGACCGTTGCCGGCGCTGGCCGATCCTGAGTGCGCGCCTCGTCGACGCGCGCCGGCGGCGGCGTGCCCCCTGCCCCCGCTGTGTCGTTGACCGAGCGCATCTGCTGCATCTGGATGTCACGACGCTGCTCTTCGAACAGCGCGGAGATTTCCTTGCGCATCTCCTCGACGGCCTGTCGCTCAGCGCTGCTATCGACCATCGTCTCCAGGCGGTCCATGGATTTGTTCGCCCGTGAGACGCGCTCGTCGAACTGTTCCAACGATAGGGGCATGGCCTTTTCCTTCTGTTGTTGAATGGTTGCGATCAGGGTCTTGAATTCCGCCAAAGGCTCGTCCGGCGGCGCAGCGGACTGCCCCGCCAAGGCATCGAATTTCTTCTGCAGCCAAGGAGACGGCGCACCATGCTTGACGGAGCCGGCCGCCTCGACGATGACGGCGGCGCGCAATCCATGCGCCAGCAACCGCGCCTGGAAATCTCGGGCAACGGACCGCATCTCGGAACCGGGGCCAAACTCGTCGTTCTGCTTGGCTAGCTCGCGCTCGATCTTGCTGACGCTCGCGGTCGTGGGCGCCAGAACCCGGACGGACTTCCCCTCGGCGGAAATCAACTTGGCCTCGACGCCGACGGCCCCCTCGATAATGACAGCTACCGTCTCGCGTTCCATGGTCTGCTCGACGTCCAACCGGAGCAGGACGAAGCCGCTGGCCCGAGCAGCATGCGGTGCTTGAGCGGTTACCGCAGCTACGAACCGGTCGGCCGCCGCAATCACGGAAGGTTCCGCGCCGGCCCGCTTCAGGGCGCTCGCGGTCGCCTGCCATTTCGGGGCGAGCGCCAGGTTTCCATTGGAGAGAGACGCGCGATCGACGACGCCGGCACGCTTGCGCTCGACGCGATTGGTGACAGCCGGCGTCTTGAGATAGCGAGGATCTTGTCTGCCCCGTTCATATGCGCCGGCCTGCGCTTGGCTATAGGGCCGCGTGGCCGCCACATCCGCACGCCGGGTGGCGACCATAGCGATGCCCTGCTCCCGCGCCTTCGTCGCAAACCGCTCGCGCCATTCGTACAGCTCGGGCTTGGTCAGCCGCAGCGCCTTGCCGACATCGTCGCGCGCCGAGATCATCACATGGACGTGGACGTGACCGGTATCGGGATGATGGGCGGTGATCCAACGATGGCCGGCGACCTGCTCGCTAAGAAAATCCCGAACAGCGCGGGTCATCGCCTCCGGATCGGTCCCGGCCCGTGCCGAGAAGATGACATGGAACGCGTTGCGCGGCTCAACGGTGCGAATGTGCGAGGACCAGGCGCGCCAGATGCCATCCGCCTTTTCCTTGACGCTGGAACCACGCTTGACCGGATCGCCTTCGCTGGTGGTGATGGACTTCTCGGTGCGCAGGAACTTTTCGAGGAAGTAGCGGCCGGATTTCTCCGAAACGGCTGCACCGAGAATGCGGACCTCGGCCGACACGCCGGCGTCGGCCAGCCGGCGCGCGAAATCGGACTCTGTATTTTCCAAGGCGCGCGCCGGCCATTCGCCTTTCTCGCGTGCCTTTAACGCGCCGGCGATTTTCTTCGCCGGCAGATTGGTCACCGCATAGATCGAGACCCTGCCGTCCGGATGTCGCGAATAGAGGAAGGGCTTCGACCCGAAGGCGGCGTTCAGGGCATCGTGGAGCGTGTCGTCGTCGACTTCATCGGAAAGGGTGATGGAAAAGGTCGCGAGCGCGTTGACCGCATAGGCGTCGCGAAAATCCGCGCCCCACTCCGCGAGCGCGGCGGCGCGCTCTTCGCGGCTGGTGATGGCAAGGCCATCCTGATCGTAAACCGGGATATCCACCTTGCCCTTCTCGCCGTTTTCGTTCTCGACTTCCCGTGTGCCGAGATAGTTCATCAGGCCAGCAGCCGACGCCCGGCTCGATACGGTCGACGTCACCTTGATCACCACCGGCTGCGCACCGGCGGCGATCGCCGCGCGGCTTGCCGTCTCCGCTTTGGACCTGTCCTTCGCTGCGCCCCGCGCGCTCAGAGGACGGGCGACACTGGGCGCGGCTGCAAAGGACGCCCCGCCCCCTCCCCCGCCGGCCGACTTCTTCAGCTCGTCATCATCCCCCCTCTGGTCGCCGACACCCAAAGCTCCGACCAGCGCAATGACACCCTTTTGCGATGACAGCGGCGCTTGCAGGATCGACGCGATTGTCGGCTCACTTCTCGACACGGCGCCAGGGTGCGCCTTGCTCGCGATGCCCTTGGCTACAAATCGGCGCGGCGGCTCCCCGCCCGACAGAGCGACCCCGATCACGCGCCGGCGACGCAGCTCCTCTTCCTCGTCGATCAACGAGGTGGCGCGGCGGGCGGAAAAAGCCTCGATCTCACCAAGCAGTCCGGACCAGTCATGCGCCACGGCCAGCTCCCCTCCGCTCCTTGCGGCTGATCCGCAGCATCAGATCGACGTCGGCGCGCAGCCGGAACACGCCATCGAGGAGGGTGCGCAGGGCCGCGTCGAGATGCGGTTCGTAACCGACGCGACCCTCGTTCATCGCCCGGACCGCTTGGTTGAGGTTGATGCCGATGCGCCGCAGTTCCTCGTTCGTCCCGCGCAGGGCGTCGGCCTCGGCTGGCCCGACCGGGAGCGGAAGGCCCGCCTGTTCGCGAAACAGCAGCCGGATGACGTCGCTGGCGGTGCGCCCTTCCTCGCACAGCGCGGCGAGCGCATCGCGCTCCTCTGGCTGCAGTCGGACCCTCAACACCTCGCTCCGCATCTTTTCCTTCCCGCTTGCCAGGTTGCCGGAGGCGACCCGGAGCGCCAGAGGCGCGAACCACTGCCCTGCCGGAGGCGGGGCGACGTCGAGTTTGTACCACAAACTTGACTATCCTGCCACATAAAACTAAACTATATTTTATCCACCAAAACAGCTTCAAACGGACAAGCGCTCTCGATCCCCTGCCTGGACGAAGCTTCCCCGCCAATACGCTTCATATCAACAATTGCCCGTTGTTCGTGCTCGGGTTAACAGCGGCATCGCGGTTAATTGGCAATTACCCATTAACAACGGTTAGTTACAAAAGGGAAATTGCTCATAATCAACGGGCAATTGATGATTGCCCGTTCACCGTTGCCCGTTGTCAGCGGGCAGTCATCAATCGTCAATCGTCAATGGGCAATGAACAACGGGCAACGATTTCGTTGCGGAGAGAGGACGAAGGAATTAAATATAGTTTACCACTATAAGGAGCCACAATGATCGTCACCATCGCCAACCCGAAAGGCGGAACCGGGAAAACCACGCTTGTCCGGGCGTTGTCAGGAACGGCCGCCCATGCTGGCAACGACGTGTTTCTGATCGACGCAGACAGCCGCGCCAACACCATGCGCTGGGTCACGATGTCGAAACAGATGAACGTCTGGCCGGACCGGCTGGAGGCGGTAAGCTGCCTCGACCCGAACCGGATCTACAAGATGGCGCTGGAGCGCCAATTCGAAGGAAAGATCGTCTTCATCGATATCGAGGGAACCACGAACGAAAACCTGTTCGCCGGTCTCTATTGTGCCGACATCGTTCTGATCCCGCTACAAACCACCCAGGATGATGTGGTCGCCGGAATGCAGCTTGCACTGAACCATATTCCGGTGGTCGAGGAAGACCAGAAACGCAAGCTGCCGGCGATGATCGTCATCAACCAGCATGACCTTGTCACCGGCCGGGCCAAGGCCCACGAGCCGCTGCGCGAAATCCTGCGGGAGAGCGGTGTCGCCCTTGCGTCGCAGACGATCGCCCGGCGCGCCTCCTATCAGTCGATCGGCGCCGCCGGCACGCTCCAGACTGCCGCGAAATCCGACCCGAAGGCAATCGCCGAGATGGAAACGCTACTCGGCGAGCTGCTCACCCTCTACAGGTCGACGGCGAAGGAGGCTCTGCTATGAGCGAAGGATCGGACAGCAAGAATCTCGTCCTCGGGCTGATCTCGACCGGCCGCGACCGGCCATCCGTCCGCGAAAAGCCCATGGCCTCTCCTCCGCCGGCGAAAACCGACGATGATGGTGGCGCATCGCCAATAGCGGCGGCCGGCCGGACCCAGTTCCGCGACCTGGTCGCTAAGGGCGAAAGCCGCGATCCCATCGCCGGTAAGCGTTTCCGGGACACCGAGAAGGTCACGACCGGTATCCATATCCGCGTCGAGGTCCACAAGAAGCTGAAGATCCTCGCCGCTATCGAGCGGCGCAAGTTTAACAGCTACATCGAGGAAGCCATCGATGACTATCTGCTGAAGATTGCCGATCGGATCCCCGACATTTCTTGATGCGGGCAGGAGGCGGGCGATCATGCGCTTCGCTTCTCGCCTTCGCCATTCGCCCTGAGCGCGGCCATCAGCATCGGCCCAAGGCCGAATTCACCGCGCGCCGACTTGCGGGTGAGATCGCGCAGGTAGCCGCCGGGGGAAGTGATGTGCTCGGCACGCTCCAGGATGCAGGCGACGGCAACCGCAGCATTTTCAGGCCCCATCACCTCGCACGCCTCCTGATAGGCCGACGGGCTGACGCCCAGCATCGACCGGACCAAGACCGCGGCCGACATTAGGTCGCGCCAGGTTTCAACCCGCCCGCCCGCCGCGTAATCGGCAATCTGCGGGCACGCTCTCAGCACCAGCGATAACGGGAATGCCTTCAGCGGCTCGGCGATCTGTTTCGGTTTCTTGCTCGGCTTCTCGCCCTGCTCTTTTTCTGAGCGAGGTTCAAGTTCATGGAAGGATTCGGGTTTTGAATTCTGTATGTGACGACCGTTATGGTGGTCATAGACGTCCATTTTTTCTGCTTTTACCTGAATTTCCAAGCGGTTGATGATTTCCTCGCGCAAAAACTCCATTTCTTCGAGCACCGCATCGACGTCTTCGCGGTGAGGCGAGCGCGGGAGACGCGCCAGGAGGCCGATGAACATAGCTTCGATCGTCGCCCAATCACCATCAGCGCCCTCTTCCATGGCCGCGGAGATGAGCTTGCGGACATCGCGCCGGCAAAGCGACAACGCTTCTTTGGCGCGCTTGAACTGAAGGCGCTCTGCGGCGACCTGCTGCGCAAGGCTGGCCAACTCGCTCGCACGGGCAAGCAGGGGCGCCAGGCTGAAGCCGAATGCGGCCTCGATCTCCCCTCCCCTGCCCCGATGCGCATAGCGCTTGCCGTTCGGGCTATCGCGACGTTCGATCAAACCGGCGTCTACCAGCGCCGCGAGGTGTCGGCGCAAGGTCGTGCCGGCAATGCCGTGGGCGCGCATGGACAACTGGCTGTTTGATGGGAACACGACAAGGCCGCCGCTTTCATCGCAAAGCTCGTCGCTTGGATAGAAGCTCAGCAGCGCCTGCAGAACAGTGATTGAACGATCCTGAAGGCCGAAAACGTCCTTCGTCTCGCCGATGTCGTTGAAGACCTTCCATTTGTTGACCGCCTTGCTCGGGCGGCGATCAGCCGTTTCGAGCTGACCTCTCACCAAGGCAAGCGTCATCGGCCGCCCGTGGGGCGTTGCTACACGTCCTATCTGCATTTTCCTTCACCTCTCAAAAGGCAAAAGAAATCCACTCACCAAAACGGCGCCAAAGACTCTTGACTGTGATTCGTGGAAATGCGATTCTCTGGGTGCTTAGATCAGAGGAAGACTTCCACGGCGGTAACGCTTTGGGGGTCTTTTTCTTTTGCGGCGGTCTCTCCTTCCGACCAATTGATTTTCTCAGCCGAAACCCCGCTTACTGCGAGGGATCGGCCGCGTTGAACTCACGCATCAGCTCCGGCATTCGTTCTGCCAGCCACCGCGCAAAGACCTGCTCCTTTTTCGGGATCGTCACGATCGTTCCCGACAAGGTAGATTTCATGCGGCCGAAAACACGGCCGCCAATGACGAAATCAAGGATTTCTTCCTGTACGTGTTCTTCCGCCTGAGACACCGGCGAGGTGGTCGCCCGCATTGCCAGGGAAATACGCCCAGCACCGTCTGCCTGTTGAAACTCGGCCGTGGGGACAATTTTTCGGACGGCGTCAATCTTGCTCGCGTCCTTCAGCAGTTCTGCAAACGCGGTCCATTTCGGGCGGCCCGCTGCCTGAGCGCGGCCTATTGCAAAGATGATGTCTTCCGGAATGGCGGACGTTACGCGGAACATTTGTGAGACCGCGACTTCGGATAGCCCCATGATCGAAGCGATTTCACGCTGAGAAATACCGCTGCCTTTCAGCTGCACGGCCCACATAGCTTTCTCGATCCAGCTGAGATCCTCTCGTGGACCATTTTCGAGCGTTTGCTCCTCGATCAACTGGCGATCGGTCAGGTCACGCACATAGGCCTTGATCTTGATGGTTTCAGGACGATCAGCCTCCGCCATGATCGCCAAAATGGCATCACGCCTACGGCGCCCATAAGCAAGCTGATAGTGATCGCTCTTGGTTGGATGAGGCCGGACAAGGACCGGGATTCTCTGGCCTTCCGTGGCTATTGAGAACTTCAAGGCACCGAATTTTTCATCGGCTTCTGCATCGTACTCAAACCTGTCCTTGAAGGGTGAAGCATCTACTTTCGAGGGATCGAGAGAGACAATGACGTCTTCGCTGAGGTGGGAAAGCGCCCTTCCTACGTTGGAAATGACGGGCGACGAGTGGCGACGAGTAAGGCCAATCCTGTCCGTCCCATCACTGGCAGGAGCTGCATCACCGCGATTCTCGGCATCCGCCGCCATCCGTTGGAGTATGCTCTTCTTCATGCGCTACGCCCCCAAACCTTGTGAACGAGTTCAAGAATTTCGAAATTAACGCGGTCGGCGCTCTCGATAGCCCGCTTGAGCGCTTCTCGGCCGACCTCGCCTGCTTCAAGCTCGTAGAGGGTCTTCTTGGCGACTGCCGCACCGGCGATGGCGGTCGATTCCAAGGCATCGGCAACCAGAACGTCGCCTCCAAAGAGACGGCGCATAACTCCCGACATATATTTCTGCGGCCCATCGTTCGGGTTTACGCGGGTCAATAGGAAACGGAAGAAGTCGTGCTCGAAACGGGCACCGAACTGCGCCAAGGTTTCACTGAGATCGGAGATCATGATGAGAAACTGATTGCACGACGCAACATCCAGCATGGCGGGATGGACCGTGATGATCAGGGACGTAGCTGCATAAAGTGCTGCAAGCGTGGAGTAGCCGAGCGACGGGGGCGTATCGAGAATCACGATGTCGTATCGATCCTCTACGCCAGCGATCGCATTGTTGAGCCGTTCAAAGAACAGTCCGAGATCATCACGATTTTTCTGCGAGAGGTAGGAAGGGGTGTCGAACTCAAAGTCCATGAGTTCCAGATTTCCAGGGACGAGATCGACCCCAGGAAAATACGTGGTCCGGATAACCTCTGTCAGCGGCCGTCGGTCGTTATCATACCGGATCGCAGCATAGGCCGTTTCATTCTCCCCGAGATCGAATTCCGGCTGGAGCCCGAACAATGCCGTCATTGACGCTTGGGGGTCCAGGTCAATGCAAAGAACGCGATAGCCTTGGAGGCCAAGAAAATGGGCAAGGTGGATGGAAGTCGTCGTCTTGGAACTGCCGCCCTTGAAATTCGCTGTCGCGATTATTTGCAGTTTCTCCCCCGCACGCCGATGGGGCAGCAGAGTTTGGGCATCGTCCGGACGAAGCTCCGCGAGAAATGCGCGCAACTCTCTCACCTGTTCAACGGTATAGGTGCGTCGATTGTTGTCGGCCCGCTCAGGTACTGGCCCCTTCCCCTCGATGGTGAGCTGCCGCAACGTGCTTTCAGGTACTTTGAGCAGTCGCACGAGGTCGGTCGTCGAGAAGGTGCGCGCAAACGTCTTCTTCGCGGTCGGCGGATAGAAACCTTCGCGCATCTCATGCAGTTCCGCGGAAAGCTTCGACGTGTAATTGCCGATCTTCGATGCCGTATCGGTGACGCTTCGAGAAGCCGGTTGAAGCATTTCTTCCTCTTGACGGTTTTGGACGCGATACGCGATCATTTCCGTCATGGATGCCAGACAGAATCCGATTCTTCAAGGCGTTTTTCGTTAACGAAAGGTTAACGCAGGCGGCGTGCGGAACCACACATATCACTGATATGGAATTCAAGTGATCAGAAATTAGCGACTTAACAGCTGTTAAGTTCGCCTGAGATGGCACAGTTCTCGGCGATATGACTGGCCGCATCGGTCGCTACTTAACAGCTGTTAAGCTGCGAAACCTCGTGCTGATCCACGAAGCTAACCCGCCCGATATACCACAGATGCCAGGTCTCTCGCCCCAGGGAGAGGGATAGGGGCTTGGGGAAAGGGAGGAGGGAGGAGGGAACCGTCCCCTTTCCCCAGGGGTGGGTTCAAGGGAGGGGCCGGCCCTTCCCTTGGGGAGGCGGTTTGGAGGAGGGGGCTTGCCCCTTCCTCCATTGGGGTGAGTGTTGAGAGGGGGGCTTGCCCCTCTTTCATCAGCTTGGTCGGCCGGTCGAACCGGCTGACCGGGCTCACTCGTCGAGGTAAAGGCGAAAGGCGGCCGTAGCCGCTTTTCGCCTGCATCTCAGTCGGTGCCCGGTCCCCAGAGCGCATTGCGTTCCGGATCCTCGATGCCTTCATAGTCGGGCGCCATCGCCTTGATCACCGCCCTGATCTCGCAGCCTCCTATCCTTGTGCGTCCCTGCGCTACGAGGATACTCACGGCCGTCTCGTTCGCCTCGATCGCCCGGATCGCATCCTCCATATCGTCATGAGAGCGGAGATTTTCGATCGCGATCACGTCGCCATCCTCGTCGTAGCCGCCGTGAAGATACATCGGTGCATCGGCCAGCCGCTCCGCAGCGCGCTCCGCCTCGTGGATAAGCCGGAAGCCTTCTTTCCGCTGCCTCCAGTATTGCGCGCTACCGCCGTCGATAACGGTGATTTTCCGGTCTGTCATATAAGCCTCCTTTTCGCTCTGACGAAAAGGAGCCCGCATTGGCGACCCAAGCAGTCAAGGAACGCGAAGCGACCGCCGAAGGCGGTGGATGGGGGAGCCGAAATGCGTCAGCATTTTGGGGGAACCGCCCGTCCTTTACGGCGCAGGGGCGAATGCGACACCGGGGAGGTTTGGAGGGGGTGGTCCACCCCCTCCATGGGTAGGGGGTTTGAAGGGGGCGGGGCTCTGCCCTGCCCCCTCATGGGGGAGAGATTGAGAGGGGCCGGCCAGCCCCCCTCTCAAAGAAGTTCCGGCCGGTCAATCCGGTCGGGGCTTCTAGCCTGTACCCTGCAATTCACAACAGACGCAGTTGCCCATTCCTCTCAATAACCGGCGCGGATGTCGCTTGCTTCGGCGCGGCGGGGCCACCGGCGACCACCGCAGCCCGGTGCGGTACGGCAACAGAAGGAGCCGCCTCCGGTTGCCCCCCGGCGTTTTATCTTGCGTGCCGAAGCTTGGCCGACCATCCGCCCATGACATGGGCCATCGTGTGCCATTCCTCCCGAAACCGCATTGCCAGGCTGTCGCCCACGATGACGGTCGCCGGAATGTGCAGGAGCGAGAATTGGATATAGGCCATGTGGACGGCGCGCGGGTCGATGTCCACGGCGGTCACATGAAGAAGCTGCTGGTAATTGAAGCCCGCTTCAAGGATGGCTTCGGCCAGAGCGACGATCATTGCGCCGCTCCCTACGGCGGGTTCCTGCGCAAGCATGAAGCCGCGCTTGGCAATCGCCTGCTGCATGTCCTCGGCGCTCCCGGCGATGATGCGGGCCATCAATTGGCAGATGGGATACGGCGTGAAGAATTGCCCCCTCGCCTTGTTGTGCAATTCGAGCGCATGGAACGTCATGCCCAGGATGTCCTGCGGCTTTTCCTCCAGCGCCATGACCACTTCACCGAATATTTTCGAGAATATCGCCATGGTTTCGCTCCCGTATTTTCGAGCGATTTCGACATAGCGAGCCTCGCGCTTCTCGAAGTTTGCCTGATCAACGGCATTGCTCATGGATATGGCGGAGCATTCGCACCAGTCGCCAAAGACGGTGTAGAGGTCATGCTTGTAGCGGCAGGTTTCAAACAGCTTGACGATGGAATTGAGACGGGGGGAGGTCATGGGATCACCTATCCGGGCCGCAGGGCGCACGTCGCCAATCGCCGGGGCGATGCCCGGCGTCTCATCGCGGCTGGTTTTGGGAAATTCAGCGAGGGGAGCAGGCCGCGCCGGAGACTGGCGCGACCTGCCGCAACCGATTACTCGGCTGCTTCGGGGAACTGCTGGTGCTCGGCGTTCGGCTTGTCCTCGATGTCGAACGGGCAAACGCCGTCATCATCGACATCGGTCTCCGCCATCCGCTCGCGCTCCTGCTCGGCGGTGAGAGCAATCCGCACCGGCGCGGGCAGCCATCCGGTTCCGGTGATCTTCCGTTCGGCATATTCCACGGCTTTCGCCTTTTCCATGCCGGGAACGCCGAGCGCGAAATCCTCGCCAGCGGCTTCGGTGACCGCCTGCTTGATCCCCGCCTTGCTGATCCGGCCGAAGTAGTTTTCGCCGGTCGGTTCGTACCACTGCGTCATGTCGATCTTAAGGGCCTGTGCCAGCCGTTCGGCATGGGCGCGCTGCGACTTCCGCTCATAGTGCGGGTGTTGCACGGCATTGACGGACTTTGCCGCCGCATAGGCCAGGAGGTCGAGAAGCGTTGACGTCGGCTGCTCAAGGCACCATTCCAGAAGATCGCTCGGCTTGCCCGGAATGGTATGCCCGTAGTTTTCCTTGAGTTCGTCCATCGCCACGATGCCCTTGCACTCCGCTGGATTGGCAATGCTGTTTTCCAGCCTTTCGCTTTTCACCGTTACCTCAAGGGACGTGTACTCATTGCCGCCGTAGTTGCCGAAGAGGTTCACCAGCATGGCATGCACCACGACGGCGAGGGCGACGTCCGGATTATGCGCAAGCTCGGCCCGGATGGCGGCGGTCTTCTGCGCCGTAAGCTCCTGCACAAGCAGGGCGGGAATTTTGAACGTCGGTTCGGGGCGCTGTTCGGGCTGCTGCGCAACCGTCATCTCACCTGCTTCCGTCTCCTCGTTATCGCCTTCGGCGCTTTCGTCGCCGTCTTCCCCCTCGTCTCCGGCCTCGACTTCATCATCGGGCCGGACAAGACCGCGCTCGATTTCGACATTGCCGTAATAGTCCATCGTGACATAGCAACCGGCCTTGGCGATGTCCTCCGGGGCGTAGGCTTCCTGCGCCGTCGATAGAACCGCCAGCCTCGCCCGAATGGCTTCGATGCGCGGCTCGGCCCCGCCGTCGGCCACCCCTGCCTCGATCTGCTCCGCCAGCTCGTCATGTTCGTGTTCCAGCCGTTCCTCCTCGGCCTGTTCCTCGTCCGTCAACGGAACGTCGGTGGGATAAACCCGGTGCATGCGATGGGCTTCGTCCGGGATGACCGGCACGACCTCCACCCATTTCCAGCCTTCCCCGCGAACTGTTCCGGCCTCGGCTTCAAGCCGGTCGCCGACAAGCTTTTCGACAAGAGCGACGTCGAGCGCATAGCCGCCGTTCTGCTCATCGAAGAGATCGCGCTTGACGGCTCCACCAGCGGCTTCATAGGCGTCGATCCCGCCGATGAATTTCATGCGCTTGTCGGTGGCCTTTACGGCTTCGCCTTGCAGGGCAGTACGAATGGCGCGGTGATCGCAATTCCACGATGGCAAACTATTCCAGACTTCCACCTGCCTTTCGTGATCGTCGGACACGGTGAAGGCCGAAAGCTGCTGGAAGCTGATAATCTCGTTGCGGTAAAGATCGAGCAGGGCAGGGGCGACACGGCCCAGGGCGAGGCGCTTGCGCACCATGACCTCGGTGGTGCCGAAACGGGCGGCGATATCCTCGACGGACTTCCCGGCGTCGGCCATGACGCGGAACGCCTCGTATTCATCGACCGGGTGCATGGCTTCCCGCTGCATGTTTTCGATGAGGCTGATTTCGGTCGCCTCGGCGGCGCTGCGCTCCTTGCATTCGACCGCGAAATCCTTCGCAATCTCGCCCAACTCCGCCAGAAGGTCGAGCGCGGCATGGCGCCGACCGCCGGCTGTCACAAAGAAGCGACCCCGTTTGTCACCTTTGCGGACGACGAGGTTCTGCAGAATGCGGTAGCCGTCACCGCGAATGGTCGCGGCCAGTTCCTCGATACCTTCCTTGCTATAGGTCTTGCGCACGTTCAGGGGGTCGCGGTCGAGCTTGTTCAGCGCCACCATGATGGTTTCGGTTGCTGCACTGGTGTCGGTCATTGTCGGTCTCCTTGGTTTCCCGTTTCCCGCAGGGGAAGCCCCTTTCGGGCGAAGCCTCCCCGGTCTTTCCGGGGGAATGGCCTCTGACATTCCCCCGGACAGAGGGGGGAGGGCGCAGCCCGCCCCACGGCGGCGGTCGTTCGGGTCAAGGGGTCGTGGCGGGGAAAAAACGGAAGGTTCGGCGCGCAGCGGTGAAAGCCGTTTTTTTGCCGGCGCGACAAGCGGCTGTGCCGCGCCTGCCCCTTGATCCGAACGGCCGGCGCTGTCATGGGGCGGAAACAGGAACGCTGCCCGGAACGGGCCTCCCCTTCGGGCGCGTAGCGCCCGTTGGACAAGCGATCGTTACCGGGATCGGCGGAGACGGCCGCAAGCCGGCTTCGTGCTTCGCATAGAGCGCGGCCGACCGGAACGGGCGTTGGCCCCTCCCATCCACAATGCTCGATACGAGACAGATTGACTCCAAATGGGAACAAGAACAAATAAGGAACATACGCTCATTCCGAGCAATTATTCCTATGCACGTCACTGTGCGTGGGTAGACTCTGCTCGCCCATATTTCCAGCGGAGCCGACCCTGCGAAAACTTGACGATATCGAGCGGCTCATCTTGATTTCGTTGGGCTTTCGCCTCGATGGAGCAACAGGCGGGAGCGCGGTCGCCCGGTCGGTGTTATGCCGTTTGCGAGAACCGGCCGCATAGCCGTCATGGTCTGTCCGAGGGACGCAAAAGCCGCCGGCGTCAAGAACGTAGTGTCGATCCACGAGGTCAAGCAGATTTGTCCCGACCGAAGCGTCGTGCCGCAAAAGCTGGACCTGTCGCAACTGTATCACGACGAGATCGCGGCAAAGGCAAGCTACAAGAACGCGGCTGCTACGGCCAGACGCTTTCCATGGCGCAAATCGAGTGGCTTTGTGGGCGGGCGGGCGTAGCGCAGCGACGCCGCGCCGGGGGAGGGGGCGCGTAGCGCGCGGGACGCGCCGGCGCGATGTGAAACGAGCAGGCGCTGTCCTCTAACGATGAAGAGCATCGGAGAAATCAGCATCGCGCCGCCCGTGGGCGGGATTTCGGGAATTCTCGTCGCGCGAGAGCGGACGGAGCGCAGCCGCAGGAGGCTCAGCATAGCGGCCCGCAGGGCGAGCCGGGACCGACTGCGCCCGCTCGCAGCGCTCCGCTTTTTCTTGGGCGGGCAGGGGTGTTCGAGGGGTGGGGCTTCGGGGCACCCCTCGCCCTGCTCCGCGCCGCTCGATGCGGCAGGGGACAGGCAAACGGCGGAGACGGCTGAAGTCTGGTTCTATGCTTCGCATAGAGCGCGCCCAACCGGAACAGGCAGTGCCCCACCAGGATACCGAAGAAAATCACCATCATGGAAAACCGCCCGTTTCCCACGAGGCTCCGGAAAACCCTACGGCGCTATTGGGGAGCGCGGGTTTCCTCCGCCTGCTCCGCTCGCCTGCGGCTCGCTGCGGCCGCGGCCGCGCCGTCCTCACGGCGCTGCGGCTGGGAAACGGGCATCATCACCGGGAAACAGGCAGAAAGAAAAGCGCGCGGACAAGCTGCCCTTTGCTTTCCGGCATTGGAAAACCTTCACCACCAGCCAAGCTTACGGCCCGCCAAAAAGCCCGCCGCTGCCACAAGAAAGGTCAAGAGAACGGCGGAGATGGCGAAGTAGCCCTCAGCACCAACGCTGATGCCGACGACTTCGAGATTGAGCTTGTTAAGGGGCTGCATCGTGTTGGTCCTTTCACCAAAAAGAAAACGTGAAAGAACCGGGCTGCTTGCTGCGCAAAATATCACACCACAGAGGCTCGCCAAGGGGGGGTGCGCGCACGGCGCCGCAAATCGGTCTAGACCGGATAGCGTAAGTCTTTGAATCAACACGAATCTATTTTTAAAATTCGGCCCATCCGCTTAAACTCATGGACCCGCGAGGTCCGCTGACAGGCGCAATCGACTCTAGGTACCCCTGTACCAGAATCCGGAAACGCCCGCATCTAGCCAGGCATGGCCGATTTTCGAAGTTTGGGCGGGAAGGGGAGAGCGAGGGGAGGGGCGAGGGCTCCCCCCCAACCGATGCGCGCCCGCTCGATGCGGGCGCCATCGGTCAAAAGCGGTCCTGCTCCTCCGAGATGATGGCGGGGCAGGGGGGAACTACAGGATGAAACCAAGTTTCTCGGCGATGGAAGGCTCATAGTCGTGACCCGCCTCCGCCAAAAGCGCAATCATGTCGGCGCGCTCAAGGCCGCGAACCTCGTAGCCTTGCCGGCGCGCCGCCTCGATGACCCCTTCCAAGGTCGGGAATTCCTCCAAGAGCGTGCCGAGCCAGATTTCCGGCGAGCCGAAATCGTCGTCCGTGTCGAAGCCCTGAAGGAAAAAGGTGCGCAACGGCGGGTCGAATCCGATGACAGCCTCGTCGTCCGTTCTCTCGCCTTTCAGGAGGGTGATCGTATAGCGGCTCATTCGTAATCCTCGCTTTGCAAATTCCATTCGGTTTTCCACCTCGGATCGTCAAAGACAGGAACCTCGGCGCTGCCACTCTCGAATTTCTCGATGACCCTTTCGTGATCTTCCGCATCGACCTCCACGGTGATCCGGCGTTCGGTGCGGAATGTCTGGATAATGGTAATGGTCTGCTTACCCATAGGGGTTTTCCTTCCTCGCTTGGACCAGTGCTTAGAAGGCGAAGGCGGCTTGACCGCTTGCCTGCACATATGAGGCGCTATCGCCTGCTGCATAGCGCTCGCGCCCCAGCTCGGACCATTGAAGGAAACCGGCGCGGTCATGGCGAAACCAGCCATCCTCAATGCCGAAAATCATTCCCCATGCCACGGCCTCGGCCGACAGGCGGCCGGTATTGATCGGCCAATGCTCCGCGCCCTTTTCCTGACGGCAAAGGCACGGCGCCGAGAAGGTGCGGATCGTCGCGCTGCGTTCGCCGGGCTCTTTCGAACCGACTGCATCCATGACCTTTCGGGCGTCTGGGACGGAGAGATAGCCGGATGCCTTCTTGTCCTCGTGATGGGAATAGCGGCATCCGAAGGCGACGGCCTGCATGATGCAGTCCCGCTCGGTGAATTCTCGCGTTTCCAGCAATTCGCGCCATTTCCCCGCCATGACCAGATCGACGGCATGCCACCAGCGGGCGGTCGGCGCAGTGGAATAGCCGTGACGGTTCGGCGCGCCGCTGCGCGCGATCTCGAAACCCAGCCGGGTCTCAACATGCCGAACGTAGGGATGATCGGCCAAGAGGGGATGGCGAAGGCCGAGGGTGCGCGGCTGATCGTCATCGGGGCGGCAAACCTCGATTGGAAAGCGGAACATGCGCGACGGCAGGCTCCACGGCGCTGGCATGTCGAAACTTTGCGGGACCGACAGGGAATTGTTGATGTCGAGAAGGGCGAGGTTGGGCGCGAAGCCCTTCTCCACCAGCGCAACGCCGAGCGTGTCGATGTTGGGGGCATCCATGATGATATCCTTGAAATCGTCGTCGAAGGTTTCCGGGTACGCCGAAGGGGAGCGATCCCCCTCGGTCATCAGGTGTTTCGGTCGTGGATCAGTCCCACGGAATGACGGCCATCAGGTCTTCGTCGTCCTGACCGGGGAAGCGGCCGAGATTGGCGTTGAGCCTGCCGTGCCCCGTGCTGACGGAGAGGCTGAGATAGTCGCCGCCGGTCTGGTTCTTTTTCTTCCAGATGCCGCCGACTTCGATGCGCCGACCACGCGGGGACTTGGCAAAAAGGCGGTAGACCGGCGCTTTTGCGTTGGTGCTGGTGAAGGCCTCGCCGGTGATATCGAGGTCGTAAGAGATCGAGGCAATGTTGCCGCTGATCGTGTTGTCTTCGTTGATGCGGATGAAGTTTGCGAGTTCGGTCATGGTCTGTCTCCTGAGTTTACGTTTCCCGAAGGGGAAGCCCCTTTCGGGCGAAGCCTCCCCGGTCTTTCCGGGGGAATGGCCTCTGACATTCCCCCGGACGGAGCGGGGAGGGCGAAAGCCCGCCCTGCGGCGACGGCCGGTCGGGTCAAGGGGTCGTGACGGGGAAAAAACGGAAGGTTCGGCCGCAGGCGGAAAGCCGTTTTTTTGCCGGCGCGACAAGCGGCTCTGCCGCGCCTGCCCCTTGATCCGAACGGCCGGCGCTGTCATGGGGCGGAAACAGAGATGCGGCCCGGCGACGGGCCTCAGTGCCGGGGGCATAGCCACCGACTGGACAAGCGATCATCACCGGGATCGGCGGAGACGGCCGAAGGCTGTCTCCGTGCTCGCATAGAGCGCGGCCGACCGGAACGGGCGGTGGCCCAACTCGCATTTCTGCGAGTTGCCTGCGTCAAACCTGCAGCTACGCTCCGTTCCGACAGGGATTTATCGCTGAAGGAGAAATGCAATGGAGACGGCGCCAACCCTCATCCTCTATACCGTGGCCGCCAAATCGCGCCCTGGCGAACATTGCTGGGACGACCCTTCCGTGCCGCCCTATTTCTACGAGGACAGGGACATGGCGAAACAGGCCTTGCTGGACTTGCGTGCTCATCTGCAGGCTGGTCGCGATCCCGACGATAGCCTGATCTGCCTGGAAAGGATCGAAACCGTTCCGATCACGACCGCTGCGATCATGGCTTTGCTGAACGATGGCTTTTCCGCCATCGTCAAGGACCATGCGGTCATCGAGACGATATCCTCCGGCTGTCGACCGTGACGAGGGCAGGTGGTGATTGCTTGTAGATTGACTGTGAAATGCCTATTTTACGAGAAATTACGGCGAAATCGCTGGTTCAAACGGCATGGGTGACGGTCAAAACCGGTTGACGAGCGAGGCCCATGACACTATGTTGAGAGCTAACAACTAACCCAGCATCCTGAGAGACATGGGCTCCGGGCGGTTGGGGGAAAAAGCCGGCGCAAGCCGGTTTTTTTATGTCTTGGGGGCAAGGAGTGCCGGCGTTAAGAACACGCGTCTATATCGACGGCTACAATCTCTATTACGGCTGCCTGCGCAAGACGGCGTTCAAATGGCTTGACGTCCTGGCCCTGTTCGAGACGCAAATTCTGCCGACGATCCTCTATCGCACGACGCCGGAAGCCGATCCGGCAACGATGGCCCTGCATCCGGACTGCGCGATCAAGTATTTCACCGCCAAGATCATCGAGAGTGCTTCCAAGGGCGAGGATTCGGTCTCGTCGCAGGCCCACTACCACAATGCGCTGACGTCGCATTGCGGCGGCCGGCTGTCTTTCGTGATGGGTCATTATTCCCTCTACAAGGCCAACCAGCATATTGTTCCAGCCGACGACCCGAAACGGTGGCCGCGCGATTGCGACAAGATCCAGGTCTGGAAGCTGGAGGAGAAGCAGTCGGATGTGAATCTGGCGCTCCAGCTTTATGATGACGCCCTGAGCGGAGAGATCGACCAGGTGGTGCTCGTCACCAACGATACGGACCTTGCGCCGGCCCTGGAAATGCTGGAGGCGCGTTGCCCACATATTGTCCGCGGCCTAGTTATACCGACTCGCAAGGTTGGCGCTGGTGGCGACCTCGAGCGGCAAGCCAACGTCTCGCTGGCAAAGCTGGCCCATTGGGTCCGGCGGCATATCACGGAGGACGAACTGCGCGCGTCGCAACTGCCGGATGTCGTCCCTGGCCGACGCCGTGCGAGCATAAAGCCGCATTCATGGTATGCGAAGCCGCACTATCTCGCGACAATGCTGGATAAGGCCCGCCCGGTGCTGCGCACCGATGGCGAAATCCTGAAATGGGCGCGCCAAGCTAACGCCCATCTCGGCGGTCGGCGGCCGATCGACCTGATTGAGACGGATGCTGGCGCGGTGGAAGTCTTCGACTACATCGACGCCTATATTCGCGGCCAGCTCGACAAGGTGGGCGATCGGGACGGTTTGTCCTCGAAATCCTAATGGCTATGGGCGGGAAGGGAGTTCGAGGGGCGGGGCTTTGGGGCGCCCTTCGTCCTGGACCGCGCCGCTCGATGCGGCGAGGGGCAGGCACACGGCCACCGGAGCTGACCGAACTCGCGGTTTCGCAAATGCAAAGGGACGCCCGACCTTACGGCCAGGCATCCCTTCAGGAACAATAGATGCGATGCTTACGCCTTCAGCGCGGCCATCCTTTCTCCCAGCAGCCACAGGGCCTTGTTGAGCTTGATATCCTGATCGATGCCGTTGACGGCACGGGAGGTTGCACGGCGCGGCCTGCCGAGATCGTCGCGGCCGACGCCGCGCAAACCACCCTTGATCGCGTTTTCCTGCACCACGTTCCACGTCGTCCACAGATCGTTGGCGCGGTCATCGTGACGGCGAGGGACAAGCAACTGCTCCGGCTTGATTGGCGTCGTCGTCTCGCCTTCGCTATCTCCGAAGCGGAGAACATGGGCGGCATCTGCCAGAATTCTAGCCTCCTCGGGGTTCATGCGCATGGTCGACCAATCCTGCGGAGCGGCAAGGGTGCGTTCGGCCTCGCCGAGAACGCGATAGGTTCCCTCGATGACCTTGTGCTGCGCGTCCCCGGAATGGCGGACCTTGATGGCGTCGATGGTGCCGGTCTGCGTCACGAGGGAATTGAGGCACCGCACCCGGAAAAGCCCGGCCATCAGTTCGTAGGCGCTGGTGCCGTCATTGGCGTTTTTCAGGAGGATTTCGCAGACGGTATCGCCGACATTATAGACCTTGCCGTCATCGACACGGCGCATTCGAATGAGGTGCTTGGTGAAGTCGGCCTTGCCCTCGGTGCGGCTGCGGGACTGCTTGGCGCCGACCGGCATGAAACCCTCGTTCATGAGGCCGCGCAAGACCTCGATGGTCGGGATGGGTTTGAAACGCTCGGACCGGCTCTCATGGGCGGTCACGGCAAAGATCGACGGCGCGATGCGGCGCATTTCGTTTTCGGTCAGGGCGCGGCCGGTGTCGAAACGGGCGGTCTCGGTGTAGATGTTCATTGTCTGTCTCCTGTTTTTCCCGTTTCCCGAAGGGGGAGCCCCCTTGGGCGAAGCCTTCCCGGTCTTTCCGGGGGAATGGCCTCTGACATTCCCCCGGACGGAGCGGGGAGGGCGAAAGCCCGCCCTGCGGCGACGGCCGGTCGGGTCAAGGGGTCGTGACGGGGAAAAAACGGAAGGTTCGGCCGCAGGCGGAAAGCCGTTTTTTTGCCGGCGCGACAAGCGGCTGTGCCGCGCCTGCCCCTTGATCCGAACGGCCGGCGCTGTCATGGGGCGGACACAGAGATGCGGCCCGACGCCGGGCCTCAATGCCGGAGGCGAAGCCGCCGACTAGACAAGCGATCGTTACCGGGATCGGCGGAGACGGCCGCAGGCTGGCTCCGTGCTTCGCATAGAGCGCGGCCGACCGGAACGGGCGGTGGCCAATGGCCTTTTGTCAGGATGGTTTCTTCGAGAGGAGATTAAAGAGCTGCGCGATGACGTCGGTGGTGTAAACCAGCTCCCCGTCGCGCTCGTAGCTGGAATTCGAGATCCGGGACTCGACATAGACGAGATCGCCCGGCCCGACATTTTCTTCGATCCACTCGGCCTGCTTCCTGTCGAGGATCGTCACCTGCGCCCAATCGGTGGCGGTTTTTCGATCGCCGTCGGCCTGCCATTCGCGATTGGTGGCGATGTTCACCTTTAGCACATTCTTGAGCTTTATGATGTTGCCGACGTGGCCGAGCAGGGTGTGTCGGTTGACAGTCCGCATGGATTTAAACCTTCCTTAACCGCTGAAATCCGGTTATTTGTGCAACTCGAACCAATGCCGCTCGGTTTGGCCAGAGGTGTCATTCTTGATGTCGAAGAAGTAAGGCTCTGACCTGAGCGGTCGAGACATGGAGACCGTTTGTATGCAGCTCCGCTGCCGATCAAAGTTGTAGAGACCGTGCGTATTGTCCTGGCAAACGTTGACTGTCTTGACGCACAGATCGCCTTCCCTGGCGAAGCCGTTGCGGTCCCTGCTGCTCCCGACCTGATAGCCCTCCGGGCACTCCGCATATCTCTGATAGCCCGGCTCTCTCGTTCCTCCTTCCGGGCAGATCGGCCAGTCGAAGCCCGGTTTCTTCATCGCGGAGATCAGCCGGTTCATCGGCGGATGGCAGGCGGGCACGCCCCTCCAGGACGGGTTGGAAGACGAAGCACACAACAGAACCTCGCAGCCCCATTCGCTCGCTGTAGCGGGCGTGGGCAGGGCGACGGCCGCCAGAAGGATTCCGGCGATGACGTTGGCAGGCGTGGCGTTGGCTGACATCGGCAACTCTCTCATCAAAAACACGAACGAGTAAACTATAGTTTATCAGATGGCACCGAGCAAACGCAAGAAGGCCGATACAGACCTTGGGACGATGATCCTGCGAAACATGGCGATCGTCATGGAGCGTGAGCGGGAGAAGCGCGGCCTGACGAAAAAGGAGCTGGTGAAGCTTTGCGAGATCACCACGCCTTACTATTTCCGGATTCTTGACGCGACGGCAAATCCGTCCCTTCAGGTCATCACGCGGATCAGCACCAATCTGAAGGTGCCTCTGCAAGACCTGATGCTCGGGATGAAATCCGAAGACAGGTGAATTCGCGATTGCCTCCGCCTTGATTACTCAACGATATCGTTGCGCAGGATGGAAATTATAATTTATCGTCATCCATCATGTTCGCGGCTCAACTGTGCCTGCGCGCCAAGTGAAGGATGACGAAATTTTGAGGCATCGACTGATTTTGGCGCTGCTGCTGGTGGCGCCTGCCGCGTGGGCCGCCGACAATCCCATGTGGCGAAGCGGCTTCACATGGTCCTGCACATTTTCCTCGGTCATTCGCTGCGAGCGAGCGACCGATTGCCTGTCGAGCGGGCAGGGGGGCAAGATCCAGGTGGCCTATCGCGAGAACCAGCTTATCGACCCGGCGGGGAAACCCCATGCCATCAAGCGCCACTACGTCCAGACCGTCGCCGGCAGTCCGATCGGCAGCGAGGTGAAAATCGAACTCGATACAAACGAGGTGATCTGGCTGTCACCCGCCGACCCGGCGGGGACATTTTCCGACAACTGGATCGGCGCGATGCTGTCTCCAAAAGCTGGCGTGATCGTACAGGAGCTTCGACCATTGATCTGTACACCACTCAACTAGCACGTCAATTTTGCAATTTGTCATAACCGCGCACGGTCCTGGTCACAGCTTTCTGGGGGCAAAATTGTTACCGACGATGCGCCGGTAGCAAGTAAGACGTTGTTCCCGATCATGATGACGTTGGCGTCATCTGGCGACGTCGAAGCGAACCCACCACGATGCATTGCGCTACCACCGCCGACGTTCAAAATTCGCGGGCTGCGGCGATACAGCATACCATTTTGAAGGCTGGCGCTTGTAGTGATCCACGGTAGAGATGGTCCGAGTGGCGCGAGGTTGATTTCGAGAGCCTGTGCCAGTTTAAGGCGACGGTTCCGCTTTTCGAAGCTATCGAGCTGCGCTACTGACGTCTGGCGGATTGTTAAACCCGGGGAGGGAGCATGACAAACGCGAACGGGCAAACAAGGCCAAAGGTCGTCGACTCGGCCCAGCTAAGCCGCATCGAAGCAACACATCGCGGCTTCCTATATCAGCATCTCTACGTAGCAGCTGTTCTCCTGCGCGCTGCCGAATTCAAGGCTTCATCTGTACTCGTCGAAAGCGATGAGGATCTGGAGGTTCTTTCGGATACGGGACGCATCTACGTCCAGGTCAAACTTCGCGCCGAGACACTTGGGTGGCCCGATGTATCGGAGGCGATAGATCGCTTTGCATCCTATCGAGCCCTTCATGAAAATGGTACTCGCGCTGGTTCAGCCCGCTTCATCATTGCGAGCAGCGCGCCGCCGCGTGCTTCGCTCATCAAACGAATGAACGAGTCAAGCTGGCCTGCAGATGTAGCGATCGAGTGGCCGGCTGAGCAAACGAGGTCCGATGAGATAGTCCCCTGGCCAAGGCCGAGCGTTATCGCAATGGCCGATCATGTCCGATCGTTGGCGGAGCGGTTGCCTTTTGCAGTGCTTACGCCCGACACGCTTATGTGGAAGCTTGCCGGAGTTGTCACGCTCGCTGCTGCGGGCCAGCCGCCGCGAACCGATCACCAGTTCCGTATATCCGACTTACCCGAACTGTTCGAGCAGTTAGTCATCCAGCTCCAGGACTTTCCGGCCCCTCCAAACCCCTATCGAGAGCAGGAGGACGAGCCATCTTTGTCGGGGAAAGGCCCGGCTAGGTTGATCACGGGTTACTCCGGATCAGGTAAAACCTCATGGGCGGCCAATGCCGCCTTACATACGATTGGCACCTTCATCTACTTTGACGCGCAGGACGTTCCAGGCGGAGGATTGGCCGCTGGGCTTGCAAGAGAAATTGCCGCGCGGATTTTTCAGGAGAAGGGTGGCCTGGGACAAGTGCTTCTGCCTGGTGCGTCGGGCATGGAAATCCTAAAGTCCATTGGAGGGCAGCATATTGTCGGTGAACCAGTCTCGGTCGTGCTCGATAACGCACATATTCCGCCGGCTGTCGATGTTGCAGCTTGCGTCCGTGCGGCGCAGGGGATTGATTTCGTTCTTCTGGGCCAGCCAGGGCGGAGCGCGCAGGAACTCGCCGCACTGCTTCAGATCGAGCAAGAAACCCTTGTGGGTTGGTCCGCCGACACCATAGCGGCGGAAGCTGCGTCGCATTCTTGCATTGTGGATCCGGCGTCGTGTCAGATGATGCTCGACCAGACGGGAGGTCTGCCACTCTACATCCAGAACGCGGTCCAGATTGCAACCACCGAACATGCAGGGTCGCTATCAGATTTTTGCAATAAGCTTGCGGCACTTTCCCACACCGTCGAGACAGCGCAAGAATTCATTCTTGCACACGTCATCGATACACTGCCGGAATCAGCAAGCCGTCTTCTGGCCATCCTCAGCATAAGCGACATCGCTATTTCGCGTGACGATGTTGCAGCGTATGCATCCGCGGTATTCGACATGAACCCCGTCGAACTTGCCGCAAGCCTCCGACGGCTGCGGACCGCTGGCCTGGTCCAGGCATTTGGAGGTGCCGCGCTGAAAGTACACGACGCAGCGAGGCTCGTTGGGCGGGGCCGGCTGTTGGAACTTGGTGAAGCCACTGCTCAAACCGCACGCCGGACGCTGAAAGATTTGCTCGCGAACTCCATCCGGGAACGGTGGGAGTACAGGAAGGTCATCCTCTATATCCGGTTGCTTGGCGAGACCGGTGAGATCAAGACGCTGGTTCAGTTCGGAACTGACGAAGTGTTCCACGAAATGGGCTTTTGGCCAATCATCGAACCTCATCTGATGAAAGCGGCCTTTTCCGAACAGGTCGACCCTGAATCTAGGTTCTGGGCGCTCGATGGCATTGTTTTCAACGAGATGAGGAAACACACAGGTACACCACGAAAGCACATTGACGAAATGAAGCGTCTGGTGCAGCGGTTCGAGCTTGGAGGTGACGAGCATCTGGCTGTCGGAATGAAGGAGATGACCCTTCTCGCACAGGAACGGAATGCCGAGGGTGCGAGGCGTCTGATGGACACCGTTCGCGCTGGCCTTCGCAATACACCCGCCCACAGCCGGATCTTTCGCTATAACGCCGCGTCCTCGATGTACTTTCTTGAAGAGTATGACGTCGCAGAGGCGCAAGTTCTACAGGTTCTGGACGAATACTTTAAGCTGCTAGGAGTAAGGCCGGAGACCGTGGTGGGCCTCAACCCACCGGAGCTTTACCCGCTCTTGAACAAGACGCCAGACCTTGAGGACGACATAAAGCACCTTGCCGATTGCCTCGATCTTCTGGCGAAAATCAAGACAGCGCAGGGGGCGATCTCACCCTTCGCGCGCCTGCACGCCATGAAATTTTATGCGATGGCGAACTCGCCAGAATCCTTGATCCGGGTCGGTCAGGATTTGGTTGACGAATTCATGAGCAGACGCGATTTCGTTGGTGCTCGCGAGATAATCGAAACGAACCTCTTACCAACGTTGCAGGAGCTGAAGCTTGCAAGTTACCTGATCCCAGTTCGATCACACTACGCGGTTGTCCTTGCATACTGTGGCGACTTCCGCCGGGCCGACGCGGAGATGGAGAGACTGGCTCCGTATGAGGTTGGGCTGTCGCCACAGGGTCGTACCGAACTCCTCGAGCAAAGACGCATTATCGCGCAGTTGAAGCTGTCCGGTCCTCCGCCACAGCTCCAGCTTCCCCCCAACCTCCCGCAACGGATGGCATCCTTCCGAGACGCCATGAACAGGGCTTCGTCACAGCGCCCGCGCAAGCGGGTCGGACGCAACGATCCTTGTCCCTGTGGTTCGGGCGCGAAATTCAAAAAATGTCATGGGAGCGGCGGATAGCAGCCAAAGTCATGGGTCAGAAGAGAACAGCAGATTCGTTTTTGCCGTGTCTGTCAAACTCATGACGCGGTGAGCGAACGCGTTGTTCTCCTCTGCGGCCCGGGTGAGATGGGCGCCCAGTTTGCTAAGGTTTGATCTTTGGCGAGCATCGAGAGCTGTTATATCATTTCGGATTTTGGCAGGACTGTTGAGCACGAGATAGTTGAAGAACTTACCGAGCAGGCCGGCGATGACATCCGAAAGCTGGATCATCGGCTCGTGCTTTGAATCGGAAAAACGAAAAGCAATGCCGGCAGGAAGGGGGAACGATTGAAACTTCTCGCGAACGACCTCCTCCACGTCCAGAACGTGTTCGGATTTGCCGAGGATCGTCAGGCGATGCCGGAAAAAGATGTCGAATCCTTCGATGAGAATATGCGCGTCATCCAGGGTACCTTCGATAAATGGGAACGTCTCGCCTTCGGCAGCCGCTTCGAAAAGGCTATCGAGTAGCCGTCCGTAAACGGGATGTAGGTGGCTGGCCTGTCGCTGGAGAATCGTCCGGAGGGCTTCGTAAAATCGCGGCCCGTCCCTCGGATCGATGGCTGGGAAATTGAAAGATCGGAAGAGCGATAATGTTGTGTCGAAATCGCTGCGTAGCGCGATGTTCAACATGTCTTTCAACGGCGGGGCAACGGCGACTAGGTCTGGACGTTCTGCAGCCAGGATCGCGCTGTCGACTATGTCGACAATCGACCAGTAGAGTTGATCGAGGCACTGATAGTGAATGTGCAGTCCCTGAGACTCGACCCAGTCTAACAAGTCCCCCAGGCGCCGGGAGCGCAATATTTGGATGAAGTCACCCTTCGCAATGTGGGTGAGTTTAATCTCGCCGGTCGTTGGTTGTAAGAAGAGAACGCGCCGCAGATCTTGGATGTCCGGGACGGCTACGTTGCTGGCGATGGCGACGCCGGCCAACACAAAACAGCCAGGGTCTTTGACATTCAGGCCGTTCGTGGTGACATGAAGTTTGCGATGATTGTTCGTCTCATCATAGTAGAGCGTGTAGGGGACATCGGCACGATTAAGGCCGTGCAATCGGATTTCCAAATCGCGAATGTCGTCTGAATTTTTCATTGTCCCCAAGCCTCATTTGCGCGGGGGAGCTTGGCGTTTGACCGGCTGGTTGGCAAGTGACTTGCAGTGGCGCGGGAGGATCGACACCGGTATGACCGGAGACCGCTTCCAAGCTAGGAAGCGCCGCATTTTCGTTACGTTATAACATATCAGATAAGTTCTATTATGGAACCGCGGCTTATATCGCTCGCGAAACAATGACAGCATTTTCAGCGTGCTGCAGGCCTCATAGTAGTCGGAGCAACTCACAACGCCGTCAGGTGTAGGCCGGTGCACATTCTCGACAACCCGCTGCGACAATCTGGTCATCGAACCCCGTTGTAATTTCTTCATTATATATTATATTATATTGTATAATGTATCGAAACATGGAGTCAGGCATGTCTGCCATCAAGATTTCTGAGAAGCTATCGGTCTCGCCGCAGCCGAGCGTCGACGTCATTCGGTCCCTGCGCAGCTTGGGGTTCACGACGCTGATCAACAACCGACCGGACGCCGAAGACGCTCTCCAGCCGGGAACGGACGCCGAAAAACAGGCGGCCGAGCATTGCGGCCTGTCCTACTCTTTCGTTCCTGTCACGCTCGGCACGATCACCGAAGCGGACGTGCGGTCGTTCCAGAAGGCGCTCGACGACTCCGGCGGACCGGTTTTCGCACACTGCAAGTCCGGCACGAGATCTCTCAGCCTGTACCTGATCGGGGAGGTCCTCGACGGCCGGATGGCTGCTGAGGACGTCGTCGAATTCGGACGAGCCAACGGCTTCGACACTAGTGCAGCTGCGGCATGGCTCGAGCAGAACGCAACGCGTCGCCCGAAGGTGATGGGCTTCTTCGACAGGCGCACCTGGAGCGTCCAGTATGTTGTGTCCGATCCAGCGACGGGCAAGTGCGCCATCATCGATCCAGTGCTCGATTTCGACGAGAAGGCCGGAGCCACTGGCACCATAAACGCCGACGCGATCCTCGACTATGTCCGGGAGAATGGCCTGACGGTGGAGTGGATCCTCGATACCCACCCACATGCCGACCATTTCTCCGCGGCCCAGTATTTGAAGGAGAAGACCGGTGGCAGAACCGCGATCGGCGAACGCGTTGTCGATGTTCAGAAGCTCTGGAAGGAGATCTACAACTGGCCTGAGCTAGCGATCGACGGCTCGCAATGGGACCGGCTTTTCGCACATGGTGAGACGTTCAAGGTCGGCTCCATCGACACCAAGGTGATGTTCTCGCCAGGGCATACACTTGCCTCGATCACCTATGTGGTCGGCGACGCGGCCTTCGTTCATGACACGCTGTTTATGCCCGACAGCGGCACGGCGCGCGCCGACTTCCCCGGCGGTGATGTCCGCATCCTATGGAAGTCGATTCAGGATATCCTCGCTCTCCCGGACGAGACACGCATCTTCACCGGACACGACTACCAGCCGGACGGCCGTGCTCCGCGCTGGGAAAGCACCGTGGCCGAGCAGAAGAAATTCAACGAGCATCTTGCTGGCGTGACAGAAGAACAGTTCGTGACGCTCCGGACGAAGCGTGACAAGACGCTGCCCATGCCGAAGCTCATCCTGCATGCCCTGCAGGTGAACATCCGCGGTGGGCGACTGCCGGAGCCGGAAGCGAACGGCAAGCGCTACCTGAAGTTTCCGCTCGACGCATTGCAGGGAGCCGCATGGGAATGAGCACCGACTCAGAGAAAATGATGAAGGCGCGGCTCTCTCCCGCCGAGATGGCGGGCCGAGCCGGAGCCGTCGCCGATCTTCTGAAGACGTTGTCCCACCAGGCGCGTCTGATGATCGTATGCACGCTGGTCGAGGGCGAGTTCTCGGTCGGCGAACTCGAGGAAAAGCTTGACGTCCATCAGCCGCATCTTTCGCAGCATCTGACCGTGCTGCGGAGCTCTGGCATCGTCGAAACCCGGCGGGAGGGAAAGCAGATCTTCTACCGCCTGACCGAGGAGAAAGCCGCACAGCTGGTCTCCGCCCTCTATGACATCTTCTGCGTAAAGGAAGAGACATGAGCATCTATTTCCAGTCGCTGAGCGGCGGCATGTTGATCGGCGCCTCCGCGGTCATGCTCCTGCTCTTGAACGGCCGGATTGCCGGCATCAGCGGCATTGTCGGGCGTCTGGCTCAAGGCGTCGGCCTGACCACCAATCTTGCGTTCGTTCTTGGCCTCCTGCTCGGGCCGCTCGTCTACCTGCTGGTCATTGGTGGCTGGCCGACTGTTGAGATCATCACAGCCTGGCCGCTGATCATCGTGGCCGGACTGCTGGTCGGCTTCGGCTCGCGGATGGGATCCGGCTGCACCAGCGGACACGGCGTGCTCGGGCTTGCCCGCCTGTCGCCGCGATCGATGGTGGCCGTTGCCACATTCCTGTCCGCGGGCGTGGTCGCGGTCGCCATTCTACGAGGTTTCGGACTATGAACAGGACCATCTATCAGTTCGGCGCCGCCCTCTTATCCGGCATCGTCTTCGGCTTCGGCCTGTCGCTTTCGGGCATGCTCAATCCGGTTCGCGTCCGAGGCTTCCTTGACGTCTTCGGCAACTGGGATCCAAGTCTTGCCTTCGTCCTCGGCGGCGCCGTCGCTGTCGCCTTCATCGGCGTTCAGGTGATGAAGAAGATGCGCCATCCCACCTTCGACGACAGTTTCCATGTGCCCACGACCCGGAAGATCGACGCGCCGCTGCTCATCGGATCGGCCTTGTTCGGAATTGGCTGGGGGATCGGCGGCTTCTGTCCCGGCCCTGCAGTCGCCTCCCTATCGGTTGGCATCCCACAAACGGTGTTGTTCGTCGCCGCCATGTTAATCGGTATGGCAGTCTACGACAGAGCGTGGAGCAGAAGAACATGATTGGTTCCGTTCTAGCGGCTGTCGGCTCCGGCGGGATCGTCGGCTTCATGCTCGGCCTTCTCGGCGGCGGCGGCTCGATCCTGGCGACCCCGCTCCTCCTCTACGTCGTCGGAGTCGCGCAGCCTCATGTCGCGATTGGAACCGGTGCGCTTGCAGTTTCGGTCAACGCTTTCGCGAACTTTACGAGCCACGCAATCAAGGGACACGTCTGGTGGCGGTGCGCCGCGGTGTTTGCAGCGCTCGGCGTCCTCGGCGCGCTAGCAGGCTCCAGCCTCGGAAAGGCGATGGACGGAGACCGACTGATTCTCCTGTTCGGCATTCTGATGGTCGTCGTCGGCGCCCTGATGCTTAAGCCCAGGAAGCCGCCGTCGGTCGAAAGCCGGCCGATCGACCTTAAGATGTGCTTTGTCACAGCAGCCGTGGCGCTGGCCGCCGGAGCGGCGTCAGGCTTCTTCGGGATCGGCGGGGGGTTCCTGATTGTGCCAGGTCTGATGCTGGCAACCGGCATGCCGATGATCAATGCGATCGGCACGTCGCTTCTGTCCGTCGGCGCCTTCGGACTGGCGACCGCGCTGAACTATGCGGCATCCGGGCTGGTGGACTGGTGGCTTGCAACGGAGTTCATCGGTGGAGGCATCGCAGGCGGCATCCTCGGAATGAGGCTGGCAACTCGACTGAGTGGCTACAAGAACACACTCAACCGTCTGTTCGCGGCGCTCATCTTCGTCGTCGCTGGCTACATCTTCTACCGAAGCTGGGGGCCGACGATGGCTTGATCACAATGTCCGCCACGGTGCCTCTGTGCGTGGCGTTCCACTCACGACGCCGGGAATAATGGGCGCTACAGACAAGGTGCTACCTTGGGTCCAACGCTCCGACATACGCAGGTTGCAGCGTTCAGACGCTATGCCTTTCTGCTTATGCCAACTGTCCGTTCAAATTGGGGGGCGACACGAGAGCCTTTCGGGGCTAATTCACAATTGGCGCGATTATTGGCGCTCTTGGAGGACTCATCGGGCTCGGCGGCGCGGAGTTCCGCCTCCCAATCCTGATCGGGCTCTTCAACTTTGCAGCGCTTGAGGCTGTCATCCTCAACAAAGCGATGAGCCTCGTGGTCGTTGCGACCGCGCTTCCTTTTCGGGCAGGAACCGTTCCGTTCAGCGCCGTCGCCGACAATTGGCCGATCGTCCTCAATCTTCTCGCCGGAAGCCTGATCGGCGCCTGGTTCGGCGCAGGCTGGGCGACAAAGCTGCGGTCGGAGACGCTCTACAAGGTTATCGCCATCATGCTCGTGGCAATCGCGATCGTCCTGGTGTTCGGGCACGACGCGACAGCCGGCCAACCGATGTTGACCGGCGTCAGCCAGCTCATCGCGGGTGTTTTCGCCGGCTTCATCATAGGCATCGTCGCATCACTGCTGGGAGTAGCGGGCGGCGAACTACTGATCCCGACACTGGTTCTCCTCTTTGGAGCGGACATCAAGCTCGGTGGCAGCCTTTCGCTTGCCATAAGCCTGCCAACCATGCTGGTCGGGTTCACTCGCTATAGCCGTGATCGGAGCTTCTCTGTTATCAGCCGCAACAAGGCCTTTCTCTTGATCATGGCTGCCGGTTCGATTGTCGGCACCTTTGTCGGCGGCTTGCTTCTCGGGATCGTTCCGAACGCGGTACTGCTGCCAGCCCTAGCGATCATCTTGCTGATCTCCGCAGTGAAGGTGTGGCGGCATTAGTGGCTCGCGGGCGCCAAAATTGCGATGGTTTGCTATCGAGGTCCGCCGCGCTGAGGTAGAATTGAAGGCTTCGCAAGGCGGACCTCGCCAAAAACGCCGCGGGAAAAACAAAGGGGGTCCGCATAACTGAGTTCACCGAACCGGCCGAGAAAGGCAAAAAAAACGCAAGGATTAGTGGCTATTTCGCAAGATCGCGGAGCTGATCTTTGCTATTGTCGGCATCTGGCGGGCCACCGATTAGGTCGGTGAGGCCTTCACCATGCCGCCCGGCCCCGATATCGCTCCCTACCACGATCGGCAAATCGTGATCCTTGAGCGAAACACCTGGGCGGACTGGCTCGACCCTTCCGTCTCCGCAAAATCGCTGATCAGGCCGCTTCCGCCCGTGCCCTGTCCGTGCAGCACGTCGGCTGATGTGCCTGTCCTTCCCGCTTAGCCATGCCTATCCCGCCCGCGAGGTCCGCGTCGAAGACACCGAGCCGCCGGACATATTCGTGGTGGAGCTTCGCGGCGGTATCGAAATGATAGGCGAGAGGTAATCAGATGGAACGCTCGCGGCGACCCGCATGATCCGCCGGGCGCACCTTCCAGTAATGCCGAAGGGCGCTCGACCCATTCGGAGAGCGCCCTTCCGAACCGTATGGTTGCGAACGCGCGACGGCTACCGTCGCCGCGATAAATGAGGAAAGACTTCCGGCAAATCAAATCCTTCCAGATTACAAATCGCCTGCAGCGGCGCATCGAGGCAAGCATCGCAGATGCCGCACCCGTCGTCGTCCATTGCCCGATCAGCGTTTCCGCAGCAGATACAGGCCACAGCCGGTCGGGTTGCCTTGGCGCACCGCCGCGGCAACATAATTTCAGCCGCGTCGGAAATGAGAGTTTCGATAGGGATGGTCTTCATCGCGGGTGTCTCCAACGATCTCTAGCAAGAGATAGGAGCGCCCAAAATCTTTGCAATGGCCCGTTAAAACGTGTCCGTCTTCACCGGGGCGTCGGGGAAATTGCTGGACCCGCTCACGGTGCAATCGTCGCCCGGCTGGAACTTCTGCGGCCGTTCCTGCCCCCGATCCTCTCGGCGAACGTGGAGCGCATGCTCGCAATCCAAGGTAAGGCCTCCGGAGGCGGAACGGGGCGGCTGACCCGGCCCTTTGGCAGGCCCTACGCGATACTTGACCAGGATCAATATCTACCGCGCTATCGGCGCTATGCTTCCGACCGCTTACCTGGACCGGAAGGAATCTACGCGTGGTTTATCGATCCATTCTCGTCAATCTCGATATCGACCGGCCGTTCGAGCCGATAACGGAGGCCGCCATCGATTTGGCATCCCGCTCGGGCGCGCGGCTCGTCGGGCTTTGCGCCGCCGAAACGCTCGCAGAGCGCATGGAGGAGGCCCGCGCCGCGTTCCTCCATCTGGCGGCAAACAGGATCGAGGCGGAATGGCGCGGCGAAACAATGGCGCCGACCGAGGCGGTCGTGGCCGCCGCCCGTATCGCCGATCTCGTATTGATGGCGGCCGAAGAGCGCGCGGACCCGGCGGCCATCGTCCTGCGCGCCGGCCGGCCGCTGCTGGTGGTCGGGAGGGACCGGGACGCGATTGCGACAAGAAAGATCGTCATCGGCTGGAAGGACACCCGTGAGGCCCGCCGCGCGATTGCCGATGCACTTCCCCTGCTATCGGTCGCCTATGACGTCGCCGTCGTTTCCGTTTCCCCGGAGCCCGCACCGGCCGAGAGGCAGAGCCTCGCCGATATCGTTTCCTATCTCGCCCGGCACAATGTAAAAGCCAGGCCGCAGATGATCAAAAGCGCCGACGAAACGATCGGCTTTCTGCAATTCGTCGACGAAAGCGACGCCGATATCGTCGTCACCGGCGCCTATGGTCACAGCCGCCTGCGGGAATGGGTGTTCGGCGGAATCACGGGTCTGCTTCTCGAAGAGAACACGCGCACCCGCTTCCTGTCCTGTTGATCCGCAGAACGCGGCCGGCGCCTATACCGGCGTGTCGGCCGGCGACGTGGCCGCAACCGGTGGCGACGTCGCCAACCCGTCCTCCAGCGCACGGACGGATGCGGCCCTGTCCACTGGCCGCCGGATCGGATCCGACAACAGCCGCAAGCCGTTGAGGACCACGAGCACGGTCCCGCCTTCATGTCCGACCACCGCCAGCGGCAGCGGCAGATCGAAGAACAACCCGCCCGTTACCAGCACCAGCATGGCGCCGATCGCGACGACGAGGTTCTGCCGGATGATCGCGGCGGTCCGTCGTGCCAGACGCTGCGCATCGGCCAGCTTCTTCATGTCTTCCGACAATAGGGCGACATCGGCGGCCTGAAGGGCGACATCCGAGCCGGCCGCGCCCATGGCGATGCCGACATCGGCGCGGGCAAGAGCGGCCGCGTCATTGACGCCGTCGCCGACGAAGGCCACCGTGCCGCCGCTCGCCAGGTCCCCCACATGGCGCACCTTGTCTTGCGGCAGCATTTCGGCGTGGATCTCGTCGGGAGCAAGGCCGAGCTGCCCGCCAATCCGCAGGGCCACCGGCCGGCGGTCTCCGGTCATCATGACGATGCGGCGCACGCCGCCGGCCCGCAGCGCGGCGAGCGCCGGGGCCGAGCTCGCCCTCGCCTCGTCCGCCACTCCGACGGCGCCGAGGACAGCCGGTCCTCGTCCCAGATAGACGACGGTCTCGGCGCTGTCGGTCAGTTCCCGAAGCCGGGCGTGATCAACCGACGCCCCCATGTCCCGAACGAGATGAAGATTGCCGGCCCAGAGGACACCAAGCGCATCCGACCCGACGATCCCTGCGCTTGGGCGCGCGCTGACATCCACGACATGCGCCGGCGCGATGCCACGTGCAGCCGCCTCCCGGCGGATGGCCGCCGCGACATGATGCTCGGAATGGGCTTCGAGCCCGGCGAGCAACGACAGGAAGCCGCATTCGTCCGCGTCCAGCGCGACGATCCGCGTCACGGCCGCCCGGCCGTTGGTGAGGGTGCCGGTCTTGTCGAAGGCGAAGATATTGACGGCGGCCAGCGTTTCGAGCGCGCCGCCGCCCTTGAACAGAACGCCGCCGCGCGCGGCCGCCGAAAGCGCCGACAGGATCGCCGCCGGTACCGATATGACGATCGCGCAGGGGCTGGCGGCGACCAGCAGCGTCGCGGCCCGATAAAGCGCCTGCTCCCAATCGCGCCCGACCCCATAGAAAACGGCGAAGGCGAGAGCGGCGCCGAGGAGAACCGCGACGGTATAACGCTGTCCGAACCAGGCGCTGAAACGCTCGGAGGGGGCCTTGGCCTCCTGGGCCTCCGTGACCAGCCGGATCATGCGGGCGATCGTGCTATCGCCGATCGTTCTTGCGACCTCCACCTCCAGAATGCCGTCCAGATTGACGGTGGCCTCGAACACCTGCTGGCCCGGCTCCTTGGAAACGGGCATGGATTCGCCGGTGATATTGGCCTCGTCGATGCCACCACGTCCCAGCAGGATGACGCCATCGGCCGGCACGCGGGCGCCGGGCCGCAGGATCACGACATCCCCGACGGCAAGCTCCGCTGCGGGAACCTCCAGCACCGAGCCATCGGCCTGCCTGCGGAACGCCGTTTCGGGACGAAGCGCCATTAGCGCCTCGACGGCGCGGCGCGCGCGGCCGAGCGCCTGATGCTCGAGCGTTGTCGACACGCTGAACAGCGTCAGTAGCACCGCACCTTCGAACGGCGCTCCGACGACGGCCGCGGCAACCGCGGCAACCACCATCAGGAGGTCGATATCGAGGACATGCTGCCGCCACAGGGCCAGAAGCGCGCTCCCCGTCGCCGGCAGTCCGCCGGCGAGATAGACGAGCGCCAGCCCCGGCCAGCGCAGGACGGCAAGCCCCTCGGCCGGCGGCCAGGTTCCAGCCGTGGCGAGGACCATGCCCAGCACCGTCAGCAGCGACATCACCGTGGGCGTATCGAACGACAGGCGTTTCATGATCAGACCGCCCGGCCGACAAGCGCGCCGATGGCTGCGGTCGACGCCATGGCGACCGCGCCCCAGAAGACGACCCGGACGGTCGGCTTCCAGATGCCAGCACCACCGGCACGCGCGCCGATCGCGCCGAGGACGGCAAGCCCGATGAGACAGGCAACGGACACAGCCCAGACGACCGTTCCCGACGGCGCCAGCAGGGCGACCGCCAGCGGCAGGGCCGCGCCCGTCGCGAAGGTCACCGCCGATGTCAGCGCCGCCTGGACAGGCCGCGCCATTACGTGGCTCGACAGGCCGAGTTCGTCCCGTGCATGGGCTTCGAAGGCGTCCTTCACCATCATTTGTTCGGCAACCTGGCGGGCAAGATCCGGTGAGACGCCACGCTGCTCGTAGATCGCGGTAAGCTCGGCCAGCTCCGCCTCCGGCTGGGTGGCCAGCTCGTGGCGCTCGCGCGCCATGTCGGCCTGTTCCGTATCGGCTTGCGAGCTGACGGAGACATATTCCCCCGCCGCCATCGACATCGCGCCGGCCACCAAACCGGCGACACCGGCGACGAGGATTTCCTGCGATGCCGCGGTCGCCGCCGCGACACCGACGATGAGGCTCGACGTCGAGATCAGCCCGTCATTGGCGCCCAGCACCGCCGCGCGGAGCCAGCCGATACGTTCGATGAGGTGGCTTTCCTTGTGAACGGCGCGCATAACATCTCCGATTTCAGCAGATCTACTGTGGTTGCATTATGACGTCAGGCATGTATTTAGAATAATTCTAAATACATGCCATATAGACAGCCGCACATCAACCTTCGCGGCGCTTCCTTCCCGTCACCATGGCGCGCACGAGGTTTTCCCGGTGCTCGACGCTGGCGAAGACGACGCCGGCGATGTGCAGGGCAATCAGCCCGATGGTCGAATAGACCAGGAGCTTATGCGTATCCTCCACGCAGCCGACACCCCAATAGGCATCCGTGGTCATCATGTAGCCGGTGGTCACGATACCGGACACCGCAACGAGCAGCAGGACGACCATCGCGCCCCCCGCCGGATTGTGGCCGAGATACCGCTTGGCGCGGAAGGCGAGGCTGTCACGGAGGAACGCTAGGATCGTCGGAGGAGAATAGAGGAAGTTGGCGAAGCGGGCGTGATGCGGCCCGAGCAGCCCCCAGACCAGGCGCAGGGCGATCAGCCCTGCGATGGCATAGCCGGAGAGGATATGAGCCTTCTTCCATTCGTCGCCGGTAACGAAGGAAAAAACGAAGAGGCAGACAAGCGACCAGTGAAAGACCCGCACGAGCGGGTCCCACACCTTGACGCTTTCCCCCGCCCCGCTGGTTCGGGAGAGTGGCGCCATCATTCCGCTCCTTCCGAGCCGACCGGTTCACCGGTCTGCGGATTGAAGATCGTCTCGACCTTGGCGCCCTTGGCATCGATCGCATAGACCTCGTAGCAGCCGTTCTCGACCTTTATCCGCCGGACGTCGAGGCCCGGATTCGTCTTGACATCGAAAACATATCCGATATTCTGGATATATGGATAATATCACAGCAATCGCAGCGCTCGGCGCCTTGGCACAGACCACGCGACTGGAGACCTTCCGGCTTCTGGTGCGGCACGAACCCGATGGCATCCCGGCCGGCGAACTCGCCCGCCTTATCGATGTACCGCAAAACACCATGTCGGCGCATCTCGCAACGCTTTCGCGGGCAGGCTTGGTGACGAGCGAGCGGCAGAGCAGATCGATCATCTACCGGGCCGACCTCAATGGCTTGCGCGAGCTGACGCTGTTCCTCCTCAAAGACTGCTGCGGCGGATCGACGGAGCTTTGCGCTCCGCTCATCGCCGAGTTGACGCCGTGCTGCGCCCCGGAGGCGAAGGTGTTATGAGCGCGATCAGGTTGGAGCAGATTGAGGGCAACGACGCTGGCCTCAAGGCAGCCTTGACGGAAGCGCATCTGCCCACCGACGACATCGAGGATCATGGTCGCACCTTCTTCAGGGCGCAGTCATCGGACGGCAGGGCTGTCGGTTTCATCGGTGTTGAGCGCTGCGGCGACGATTTTCTCCTCCGTTCGGTCGTCGTGCTTCCCGATCATCGGGGGCAAGGACTGGGAAGCGTTTTGGTCGAGCGGGCGGTGGCGGGTCTCGATCAGGCCGGCGACGTCTTCCTTGCCACGACGAGTGCAGCGCCGTTCTTCACGCGCATCGGATTTTCTGAATTCCAGCGGGACAGCGTTCCCGCAGCCGTGTTGGCGACCCGTCAGCTTTCCTCCATCTGCCCATCGTCGGCGACCATCATGAGGCTCACCCGGCCGCCGGCCTAACCACGACCACGACCATGACCGACAAGACCTACAACGTGCTGTTCCTCTGCACGGGCAATTCCGCTCGTTCTATTCTCGCCGAATCCATTCTCAACAAGGAGGGCGGCGGACGATTCAAAGCCTTCTCCGCCGGCAGCCAGCCGAAGGGCGAAGTCAATCCGCATGCCCTGAAGGAGCTGGAAGCGCTGGGCTATCCATCGACGGGCTTCTCGTCGAAGAGCTGGGATGTGTTCGCGGAGCCCGGCGCGCCGCAGATGGATTTCATCTTCACCGTCTGCGACAGCGCCGCCGGCGAAGCCTGCCCGGTCTGGATCGGCCATCCGATGACCGCCCATTGGGGTGTCGAAGACCCCGCCGCCGTCGCTGGCTCGGACATCGAGATCCAGCGCGCCTTCGCTCAGGCCGCGCGTTTCCTCAAGAACCGGATCGCGGCGTTCGTCAGCCTGCCGCTGGCATCCTTCGATCACATGGCGCTTGAGACCAAGCTTCGCCAGATCGGTGCGATGGAAGGTTCGACGTCGCCGCAAGGAAAGTCCGCCTGATGTCCACGTTCGAGCGTTATCTGACCATCTGGGTGTTCCTGTGCATCATCGCCGGTGTCGCCCTCGGCCATCTCATGCCCGGTCTCTTTCAGATCATCGGCGCGGCCGAGGTCGCCAAGGTGAACATTCCCGTCGCGATCCTGATCTGGCTGATGATCATTCCGATGCTGCTTAAGATCGATTTCCGGTCTCTGGCGCAGGTCGGCACCTACTGGCGCGGTATCGGCGTGACCTTGTTCATCAACTGGGCCGTCAAGCCGTTCTCCATGGCACTGCTCGGCTGGCTGTTCATCGGTTGG
>NZ_JBPEHL010000019.1:0-110504 GCF_051201095.1 Shinella sp. BE166
AACGTAAGCGACCGGGGCTATGAGCAATGCCAGGAGGTCGTTCGTTGCGAGCCAGCCGATAATGGTGACGCCGACGATCAGCACCACCGCCATGTAGGGGACGCCCCAAAGTGTTGGGGACCGGGTTAACCCGATCACCAACGGCGTCAGAGCTGGTTTTTCGTCCTGAAACTCACTCATTGGTCACTGACCGACCGCTGAGATCATCTCGTCGACGATCGCCGGTGCGCCAAACACCAGACCGATGCCCATCACGACCGCGCCGGCCGTGAACCACGATAGGCGTCCGGCGAATGCCAGAAACCCAAGGCCGATAACGGCAATGATCGCGAGCAGGCGACCGAACGGGCCGGTGATGAAATCGACGATCATCTGTACCGCCGTCTGCAGCGGCCCGAAGGCGCCGCCTGCACTCTGCGCGAGAGCAACATCAGCGCCCGCGACCTGGAAAGCCGCCACGATGCCGAGCGTGGCTGCGAGCTTCAACGCCTGAGACTTCCTCGTTTGCATTTCAATTTGCATGTTTCTCTCCTTCAAAAGTGCATGACACCGCCGACAAACTTGCCGGTCTTCTTCACGGCGATGACACCGGTGTCGCCGCTGTCACTCGCATCCGAGACCGCCTGCGGAGCGGCGGCCGGCCTCGCCTTGCCTTTTGCCGACGGCATTGGCAGCCCGAGTTGGTAGTTCACCACCTTGGCGACGTATCCGACTGTTTCCTGGAACGGCGGGATGCCGCCGTGTTGGTAGATCCGCTGTTCGCCGCTGTTGTAGGCAGCCGCGACCAGGAGCGGGTTCTGAAACTCATCAAGCAGAAAGCGCAGGTACTTCATCCCGCCCTCGATATTCTCAGCGGGATCACAGATGTCCGTAACTCCGAACCGCGCAGCCGTCGCAGGCATGAGCTGCATCGGTCCGCGCGCGCCCTTTGAGGAATTGCGGCTTTGGTCAAAGCCGCTCTCCGCCCAGGCGATGGCCGTCGCGAAGACTTCATCGACGTGATATTTGCGCGCCGTCTGTACAACCAGAGACTTAACCTCTTCCGGGCTGAGCGGAGACGGACCACATTCATACACGTCTTTGGTGTCGTCATCGATCTGCCGAACTGCACCAATGTGCTGTATCAAGCCCGTGGGAACTTGCGGTTCATCAACCCTGTTCGGCACGTCATTGGAGGGAGCGAAATTGCTCAAATCTGCATCAATATGATGCAGACCCCCAAAATCATTGGGGCTTTTGTCAGCTTTGTTCCGAACCGCACTTTCCTGCTTCACAACGCCATCAGCGCCTAGCACGAACTCCTTCTCTGAGCCGCGCCAGCGCTCATCGAAGTTCGTTGCAAGCTCCGCCTTGCGCTCGATCGTCCAAGTGTCTATTTTTGTTATGATATCTGCAACTCTGCCCATCTTGGGCGTAAGAAATCTGAACCCAACTCGTGCACAAAAGGGCGCTTCCCGTCAAAGCGGCCCAGCCCACAACGCTTGAAAATCTAGCCCTTTTTTCCATTGCCGCGCGCCTAACTTGCGGTGTTGTGATCGAAACGAAAACCAACTAAGCTGGTGAAGTTGTCGCATCGATTTGGTTCAGCAATACAACTTTTCGAGGCAGACTTAAACCCCCTATGCAGGGGACGAGTTGAAGCAATATGGGTAAGGGCTAGAAAATGAAACGGACCAAAATCGCCGCACTCGCAAGTTGCGCAATCGTGACGCCTGCTTTGTCCGTCTCGGGCATTAACGAGGATTACATCAAATCGCTCGCAGCGCCGGGCAAGACGGTTCTCGTGCTCGAATATTACGACGGAAGCGGGAAGGTCGCCGATCGGAAGGGCTATGCAACAACGGCCGGATTTAAGGCCGTTTCACCGACCGACTTCCGCGTGGATGACAAGACAACACTGCACCTTTTTGGCCTGGAGCCATGCAAGGGCGAAATGGTCAATCGCAGTGAAGACTTCGCCGGGAGCTGCACCGATTATGCGCAGCAACAGCTTCAAATCCTGTTACAAAACCCGAAGGTCGTGTTTTGCCGTGCCTTCGTGAGCGAGCAAGGTTCGCCCGTCCAGAACGTCACCTGCTACGGCTACTATAATTTCCCCGGTAGCCTCGACTCCGTCGATATGTTCGAGGAGCAGCTTTTGTCGCTCGGCGCGCTCCGCCTCGCAAAAAAACCAGATGGGACTCCCGTTCGTCCGGATCTCTCCAAAGCTGAGGAGATCGGCCAGAAGGGGTCATTCGGAATGTGGGCCGATCCGAGGGTGAAGGGTCAATGAGAAGGGCTCTTTCCCTTCTGTTGGCTCTCTTGCCGACATCCGTATCCCCAGCACCGGCAGGCTATTTCGATCTTCTTCCTGGCGTCACCCTGGAAACTGGCGACACGTGGGTTTCCAACGGTGAAAGATTCCGCCTCTATGGCGTCCAATCCTGTTTGCGCGGCACTGCCTATACGGACAAGCACGGGCAGAAACGCGACTGCGGTGGGGCGTCCCTTGCCGTGCTAGCGGCCTATATCAAAGACACCAAACCCGTTTGCGCCCCGGTGGTGAACAAAGACGGAATCGCTTACGTCGTCTGCTACGCCGCAGTTGGGAAGGAGCGGCTTGATCTGGCAAACGTCCTGATCACGAGCGGATACGCCTTCGCGGCCCTCAACGGTGAGGGCATGCCCTATCACGTCCCCTATGCCGTGGCTGAGAAACTTGCGCGCGATAAGGGTGCCGGCCTCTGGCAGTTCGTAGACGTCCAGCATCCGGCCATCCTCTTGAGCCGCGAGGTGAATGCGCGAACCAAGAAGGCAGATCAATGAAGCGATACCTACTTGCAGCCGCCGCGCTCGCTTTGATCTCCCACGCAGCGACAGCCGCGGATCTCATCAAGACTCCGGCCGCGGCGGCTCGGCCACCGCAGAGATTGAGCGAAGCTCCGATCTATCAGAATGCGGTCTACAATGGCCGAGTCACCGTCATGGACGGCCGCACCCTGTGGTACCCGCAATATGCGCAGCGCGTTCGCCTCGTCGAGATTGATGCGTGCGAGCTTCCACAGTGGGCGATTGATCCCAAGTGGGTGGATCGCGAGCGGCAAAAGGCGCCTCCACCCGTTCCGTGCGGCCCACTTGCGAAGGCTTGGCTCAAGAGGACCATAGGTAGCAGACCGGTCGAATGTACCGTCATAGCGTATGGCAATGACGGTATCCCCCAGGCCCGCTGCACGTCAGCCGGCCGCGATATTGCGGTCGAGATGCTTCGTGTCGGATGGGCGCGTGTCGCGTCGCCCTATTCATACAACAGCCAATACCTGGTCTATCAGCAGCATGCGATAGCGGCCCGCTATGGCATGTGGGCCACTTACGTGCTGGACATGAACGAGTGGCGTCGCAAGGCCGTCGACAAGACGCCAGACCGCCAGCCGATCGCTGATTTCAACCTGCTTGTCGAACGGGAAAGAGAAATATCGCCGCCCTTCATCGAAGCGCGGAAAAAGCCCAAGAGGACAGACCGATAGTTGCCCGACTTCGCACATATTGCGAGCTCATTCGCAACCGATCCGCTGGCGAGCTTAATGCTCGCCATTCCCTTATCGTTTGCGCTCATCGTCGTTTCGGAACGAATCTGGTGGGTGCACGGTCCGTTCGCCCTGGCGCTCCTGATCGTTTCGATCCTCTTTCTCGATCAACGTCATCTGGCGCTGGACAGCTTTCTCGTCGGCCTATTCGCCTTTCCACCGCTTTGCCGGGACATTCCCAACCAGCCGATGCTTTTTCGAATCGGGGTTCTCTGGTTTTCAGCCTTCGCGCTCGTTGCCGCCATCATCTACGCAGCAGGCGGTCGAGTGCACCACGCCACACCGCTCGACAAGCTATTCGTCGACCACGCGTCTCCAGCCGCAACCATCATCAGGGCCAACTGACATGAAACACCTGCTTTCTGCTGCAGCCGGTCTTGCTGCGCTTACCTTCGCCCCCACAGGAGCAAAGGCAGAAGATGCTTCCTGGGGCTGCCAGGTTCTCCTTTGCGCCGCCTCGCAAAATCCGTCCTGGCAGGGCGTTCCCTATTGCGTGCCCCCGATGAAGAGGCTGATAGCCGCAATGTCAAAGCCCGGATTTGATTGGCCCATTTGCCACGAGGCGAGGGCCGGCGAGCCAGGCCGGCAAGAGTTCGAGGACTGCCCTGCAGGGGCGCGCCCCACCTCTAGCAATGATGGGACCGACAACGGCTTGCGCCGCCGCAACGAGGAGGACCAATGCGTCCGGGTCGTGGACAGATGCGAGAACCGCGGGGAGTACAACCGCCTCTATGGTGACGAGGACGCCAATCGGCGTAACGGCGTGACCGTAAGGTCCATCAGCGGCAACAGCGATCATTTCGGGAATCGCGACGATCGCTACAACGGCTGCAAGGTGCAGGTAACGTCCCCCCGTCCGCGGCGCGCAAGTCCCTGGTTCTTCGACATTCCCAACGACAAGGGCGTCAAAGAGCGCTTCTGGTTCAATCTACGCACCTAGCCTTGCCTAAGAGGAAGAATCCATGCACCAGAACGCCATAATCGCGATCGCAGCCACCCTCGGTATAGCGGCTGGCGCCGGCGGCACCTACATTGCAACCTCCGAGCCGAAAGTTGAAGCTCAGGCCATCTCGAAAGCAGAACTGGTTGCGGCTATCTCCGCTGATCCATCGCTTTGCCCTATTCCGACTGTTGAAGCGCCGACAGAAGCCGAAGCATTGGCCGCCTACCGCAAAGCACATGCGGCGTCTCCTCTCGTTTGGGATCGGAATAATCTGCCGGAAATCTCTCTGGCACTCGGCCAATGTGACAAGGCCGGGGCAGGGCCAGGTGTCGCTTGCATGACCTCAGTCAAGATGGGACCCGAAGCGCGGCCTATTGATCGAATCGTCGGCTTCGCAAAGTCAGCATCCGGCGAGTGGATCGCCACCATCAACTAAGAAAGAAGCCGCCCAACAAGGCGGCTTTATTCTTATGCCCTTTACGCTCGAGCCAGCACATTGCCAGGCCAGGGCAGAGGCCTACTCCACAGGCTCGGTCGTGCTCAAGACGGCATCCATTTCTTCCGGCTTGAGCGAGCCTCGCGTGGCGAACAAATACGCGGCCAAGTAGGTCAACTTTTGCCATCCTTGCTGATCGTTGCACGGCCGGTGGTTCACGATACTTAGCCTGGCGGCCTCTTCCTCTTTCGTCACCTCGAGCAGAGCGTTTGCGTAGACCACGTTGGTCACATCGCCAGCCGCGCGGCGTTCATCCCATTCGCGCACCGCTTCAGAAGTCGCCGATAGCGCCGCTATATGCCGCTCTATCATCGCGTCCAACGACACCGCGGCTTCCATCCCTAAATCCTCTGTCATCGCACCCTCAATCCCAGGTTCCGCGCTAACTACCGGACCTCAAAAATCGAAGGGAGGGCAGGAGCCCCGCTCCTGCTCCCGAGCTCGCGCGGAGCAGCGGAAGAGAGGGGGACAAGCACTAAACCGGAGGGGGATCCCCCACCCGCAGGGCCGTGTCGGCGCAGCCGTCCGGTGCTGCAGGCCATCGGCCGAAGCATGGGGAGACCGGTTTGGTGCTTGTGGGGGAGAGAGGGCGGTGAATATATGCGGCCTTCGGCCGTTGTTTCGGTGCGATACGGAAAGGTTAGTTTCTCTTTCTCAACATAGGACGATCCTACCGAGCTAATGGGCTTGCCTCAATGACAGACGGTTCCCCCAATTTTCCCGCGAGCGACAAAATCGGCTCCCCCATCTGCCCTCCGGGCCGCTTGGCGGTCATTGACCCAAGCCCATCAGCTCGGGGGGCAGCCTCTGTTTTCAATCAGAGGAGCTGACGATGACTACTTACGACGAAATTCAGGAATTGCGGGCCGAGTTGGCGGCATCCGTCGACACCGGCGAGCGTCAGCAGATCGCGGTCGAGCTGGAGCGCGCCGTCGCGCAGCACCAGCGGGAAGAGGCCGCATTCGACGCGCTGATCAGCGTTGAGCCGCCTCACTAGGCGGCTCTCGATCTTTCCTGGGTGTCACTTTGACAGCGGCCGACGCCAACTTGATATTCGCCGGGCCGATTTGTCCCCACACGATAGAAACCGCTTCAAGCTCAAACCCGCCAGTAAAATGTAAGGCGGCATGGCGAGCGAATAGTGACCGCAGTTCAATTCCAAAACATTCGGCCTGGCTCCGGCGTCCTTCAGCTTCTGAATGTGGCGTCTCGATAGGTCGGGCAATACCACCTTGTCCCTCGTAGCCAATACGACGTGAAGTTCGAGATCGGACCGTGCCAGATTATGCGCGTAATTCTCCAAGTTGAGCGGACCCCATGCCCTTCGGAGTTCGGTGAGCTCAATTACAGGCTCAAGGCTATCACGTATCGATCGGGTCGCGCGCCCCGTCCAAACCATGTCAGCGAGACTACCCGCCGTCAAAAATAACGAGGCCTTCGATACGGCCGGATCGTGCGCAGCGATCAATCCCGCAACCCAGGAGCCAAGGCTCATGCCGAGAACCGAGACCTCTCGATAGCCTTCGCTCTTCAGCCAACGGATGAGCTTTCGCCCATCCCATACGGCCTGCCTTACAGATTGGATCGTTCGGCCGAGATTCGAACTAAGCATATAATCGGCGTACAGCGAGCCGGGACGGCTGCGTTCGAAGTGATAAGGCATAGCAATCTCGACAACCGTGATGCCGCGCTGCGAGAAAAACTTGGCAATCTGACGATTTCGGGCGCTGGCATTCCAGTGATGAAAAATCACCAATGCCTGCTCGAGCGAGCCGCTCTCAGTGATTTTTGCCCAAGCGACGTTGTTCTCTTCGACGTCAGTAGAAATGTCCGATGGAAATCTGAGCCACTCATCGTGCCTTTCAAAGCCCTGACCGCTGCCGCTCGGCTCATCGTAAAAGCTTGAATCAGACAGGGCCTGGTCCGCAAGGACACAAAACTCGTCGATAGTTTCTATCCTCTTCGCGCCCGGAAAGGCCAGGCGGGCGTCGAGGATGAAACCCGCTACTTTCTTCGCTTCCTCACCGCGCCGCGCCCGCCGCTCGTCCCAACGATCAAGCCAATTATGATACACTCTGGTTGCTTCCTAACTCGCTTGCTCGCCATCGCCCAAACTCTGGATCAAAGAGACCGTATGTCGCGAGCAGCACTCCAACGCCCAGGAGGATAGAAAAGCCCTCGAAGGCATCGATCAGCAAGTAGCTGGCAAAGAGCAACCCTACGACGGCTGACATCTTCCACAAAGGCACGCGAAACTGCATTCCGACACCCAAGCGGATGGAACCGTACAGAAAAACGATGCAGGTCGACATGGCGACAAGGAGGCTGCTGTAATGCGTTGGCATTCTATAGGTGAACCTATTGCCGCCGTCGTGATGCTCATACAGGGCTGAAGACATATCGCGAATTATCCAGGTCACGATATCTTCTCCGTTCGAGCTGAGGTAAGAGCTTTGGACCTTCATGCATATGGCGACCAGAACACCAAGGACGGTGCACCGGAAAATTCCCCGCATCACCCTAGGGCCGATTTCGCTGCCCTCGCGCCGATGTTCCGCCTCCGGCCGTGTCTTTGATTCCTCTTCAATTCTCCAAAGATCATGGACGATCGTATGGAGCAGGATGAGGCCCGCGAAAAAAAGATAAAAGCAGAGGCACATGTAGAGATATGCGAGCGCCGTGAAAACAATCGAAACTGGCACTGATATGACTTCAGGGCGCACAATGGCTAACTTGCCCCAATCTATCGCAAAGTTGCCACCGCCGTTGATCAACGGGATCAAGCACACGCCGATCCACTGAAAAAGACCGGCGAACAAGACGCAGATCAAGAAAACCGCCCAGTACGTGTACGAATAAGCTTGAACGTTGCGCGTCCAGGCATCGTCGCTTTCCAACCGGTCGCCCTGCGCTCCCAGCCTAAAGCGCGCGTCATGTTTCCAGAAGATCAGCAGCTCTATGACGAACGCGAAAAATAGCGGCAAGAGCACCATGAAGAGGAACGTCCAGTTCGGCGCCCATAGAAACCCGACCTGCTTATCGACACCATCCGCCCGGCTATAAGTGGCGCTGTGGATCCCCACGATATACGACAAAAACCCAAGGGCGGAGGCACCCGCGAATATCGACGCGGGCAAATTCAGGGGGGATCCATGGCTGAAAAGCGCCTCCGATCTATTCGCCAAGCTGAAACCCTGTCTGCGCCGGGTGGCATCAATGCCTTGTGGCAGATCGGCCGGAGGCTGCGTCTGATTATCGACCGTCACAGGCGGCGGCATATCTGGAACCCGCAGCGCCGTGCTGCTTCCCGCCTTCTTCGAATCTCGCCTCTTGGCGGTTAGCCGTGATTGCGCCGCGCTGAGCTCCATCTGCCATTCGCTGGTCGCTTCCGGATCGTCGCACCCAAAGATCCGCGCCAGCCAACGAATGTTGGACGGGCTAATCCCCTTCTCGTTCTCTTGAAACCAAAGCTGCACCGTTCGCAAATCGACCCCGATCCGGTTGGAGTCGATCTGTGAAATCGCCTCTGTCAGAAGCTCCGGCGTCCATGGGCCTTGCGGAAACCCGTCACTGCCTAACGGCCGGCCTGCTCCCGCCGCGGCCAATTGCTTGAACAGTTCCTTGAAATCGCTTCCGTCCTTGGGCGGTGCGACAAAAATCTTTCCGTTCTTTTCCAATGGCTTATAGGCCCAAATTTCGTTTCGCTTCGTATCCTATCGTGCCTTCAGCCTCAATCAATGGTTTTAGCGTCCGCAATGCAACTTGTTCGGTGAGGCATTCCACCATGCTACTGTTGTCGTCATCCAGTTCGCGTTCGCTCCGTGGTACCGGGTCCATTTCTCCACGCCCGAGCACGGCCTTGAGTTCGTCAGCGCCGGAGTGTGAGCCGGGAGAAAAAGAAGAGAGTGAGGCGGCACCTGCGGTTTCCCTCGGTGAGTTGATGGATCGGCATATCGCGGCGCAACTGGCGACCGCGGAGGCCGTTCGTGCGTGGGATGAACGCAGGGCAGCCAGCGAGGTTACGAACGTAGCCTATGCAAACCGACTATTAGGCGTTGCGCGGGATGAAGAAGCCGGCCGGCTGGCGATCGTCAATTACAGGCCGCGGGGCGATCGGGAATCGAGGCTGAAGCTGGCGTATATGGCGGCTTACCTGATCGCGACACGTGGCACCCTGAACGCCAATGAGATGAATTCCGTCTTGGAAGCCCCTCGCGATCGGCCAAGCACAGTTTCCTGAGTCTCCATTTATGCCGATTGCACAATAGTGTGCTGAGACCACATTGCCGTCGATTATGTCGGCGGCGGTGTCCCGTATCGAACTATGCTGGCGTTATGTTATAACATATCGCATAAGATACCTTATGGAACTCTAACCGGTTACGAAGCGCCAGCTCGCAGAGCAGCGGGTCATTATCCCTTCCAGATCGCACTTCTATGATGATCGAGATAGGGCTGGTGCTCATCACGAAGAGCCAGACGCCCGACAGAGTCCACGTTTAATTCTGCACGTGCGGCCGCTTCCAGGTGAGAAGAAGGTAGGACCTTTCCACCGGTATCGAATGTCACTAAACCGGAATCGAACGCTGCGTCCCACAGCGCAGACAACAAGAGTCCGTTATGGACATCGAGCCTCTGAGCATCCGATTCACATTGTGACCAAGGCATCATATGTGAAGCTCTCAGAAGATCTGGACTGGTAATTCCGCTCAGAGGGCAGCATCCATTCCAGTATTCCATGAGTGCCTGCCGAAATATGTCCTGCCCTATCCTGAACCGCTGGATACGCTCACCTTCCGTATCGCCAAGGCCGACAACGGCTTTTTGGAACTTTTCGAGCGGCAAGTTCGGCAAACTGACGGAAAGGCGATACGCTGCAGTGACCCCTGCATGCAAATCATCGAGGGTGGCAAACACGAACCCACCGGCATGTCCTTTGGCACACGGAGACGCCGGTGAAGCATCAAGAGTCCTGGCGACTCCTTGATGCATTACTGACAGAAAAAATGGGCCACTCGAGCCGACGGCGGCCAGTCCAATTTCCCCGGGTGCGCTGGCCGATCGGAAAAAGATCCATCCACCGGCTTCTTCAGGGCCAATTCGGTAGCCATGCTCGTTCGCGGCATCGCGCAGCTCAGAGAGAAGGACGAATGGATACGCTGTTAGCCGCCCTTCCGTGCTAATCATAAGTCCACCCCGAGCAAGCGTTGCGCAGGCGGATCGCCATGCAATTTCAGCTGCAGGTACGGACGTTCTCTGAATTCGGTTGGAGGCGCCGTTGTTGTCGTTACGATGTACTGAAACAGCGGCTTTCCGCCGACGCGCTCCAGCTCCTGAACGATATCGAAGAGCCTTCCATAGATTGACAAGCCAAGGTCGGCCTCACGTGGGCTGTCGTGAAGTAGGAACGACGGAACACGTGTCGCGCCTTCGATGCTGACGCACATTGCAGCGAGGTCGAAAGCCAGAACCTTGAGGGAGTCGATCGCGGCTGTCCTGCGGTCTCCGCCCATATCTACTGACAAGTCAAGACCATTGCCGGTAAGCGTGATCCGCCCCTTTGCATCGTGGCCGACCAACCGTCGAATGATGGGGTCGAATTTTTGGCTCATCCGTCCAAATAGGCGGGCCTGTTTGTCACGAAACGCGCCCAGCCGCTCTCTCGCAGCCTCAAGTTTGGTGCCCAGTTCGCGGAGACGCTTGATACCCTCCTCCTGCGTTTCGAACAGTTCGGCGAGGCGCTCGACATCGTCCTGGAGCCTGCGGGCGGTGTACCAAGTGGACTCTCGGGCATCGCGGGCCTTCTCGATATTTGTGACGCGATCGACGGATCGATCGAAGCGCTGCTTGGCCAGAGCAACCTGCGGTAAGATCTGCGTCTGTGCCTGCCGCAAGCTTTCGACTAGCTTGGCTTGGGCGTCGAGATCCGCCTGATGTTGATCCCAACGCTGTCGACACGCGTCGGCATCAGGTATCTTGTGCGAGAGCTTGCATCCGTCTGCCAAGGCTCGCTCTATAGGGACTTCACAAATCGGGCAGATCGGACTCTCCGCCTCTAGCTTTGAGTAGGAAAGTCCGGGTAGCTCCCCCCGAATCATAGCTAATGCGCGTTCCTCCGCAGGTATGAGAGCCTCGATCCGGATGCGTTCGCCGTCGAGACGTGCCCATTCACTTCTCGCAGCCTCCCGTTGCTCTCGCGCCGCGACGAGTTCTGCGTCGCCGTCAGTGGGAACCCGGCTTGCCGACGCCAAGCGCGCACCTGCGGACCTGCGCATGACGTCAATCAGCAATGGCATCTCGGGGAGCGGCTGATCCTCAAGGTCGAGACCCGTAACGAGCCGCGTCTGCGTTCGCTCGATTTCCCACCGGCGATGGCCGATCTCTTGATCCAGGACTCGGCGTTGCTCGCTGAGACTATTCACTTCCCCACGCGTGGCTTGCTCCTCAGGCGTGATCGCCATCAGAAATGAACGTAGCGCCTCAAGCCTTGGCCCCTTCTCCTGCCCGCTTGCGGGCACCGGGGAATCGGAATCAGACGTCGGCGATCGCCAATCCAGAACATCATCAAATCGACACTCTTGATCCCGCGTCAGCCAGGCGAGCGCGATCGGCCAAATGGGTCCATTCGCCTGCGGGTGAACCAACTGGGCAATCGCGGTGGTGATAATGCGCTGATCGACGGCTTTGATGAACGGTTCTATCCCGGTTGAAGCGCCCTCGCCGGCGGCGATCTCTTCGAGGTTTCCGCCCGGCACAGCCATGTGTCTGCGGCGTGCGCCGAGCGGGCGAACGATCGCCCAGCAAGTCCCATCAAGCACGACCTCAGCGCCGACAAGGCCATTCAGAAATGCAGTGCCGACCCGCTCGCGCTGGGGCTCGGTGGCGAAGCGATCCTCGCCGAGGCAGTAGCGGATAAGCCGACAGAACAGCGTTTTGCCACTCCCATGACCCACCGCATTGGTCTGACCTGCTAAAGCGGCGTCATCTGCTCCATCCGGCGACCAGATGATATTCAGGCCGGGACGAAGCTCAATGTCCCGCACCTTCTCCCCGCCGGGCTCCTTCCATATCACAAGGCGCCGAACCCACAGCCGCGGCCCCTCCAACCCTCGAGCGGGCGTTACCGTTAGGAGCTGCGGGCCGAGAAGGTCAGGCTGCTGCGGCATTGGTCACCCACTGCTGTACTTCAGCGGGCAGCGAATTCACCGCTGCGTCGAGATTGATGTTTCGCAAAGCGCTCCACACGAAGACTGCGCGGCCGTCAGGCCATCCTGTGGTGTCGATGGCGTCCAACCCGGGGCCGGACGCCCACGTCAGACGCTGGGGATCCTCAATCAGCCGACCATTGCCGCGGTGGTTTCGGACAGCCGCGCCCCACGCTGTGTTGTTCCTTGCGACGAACGTTGTGACATTGCCCGCAAGAGGATCGGCTTCCGTCCCCACCAGGCGCCGCCATTCGGCCGCTTTGGCGGTCGGCAATAACGGAGCAAGTAGGCGCGGCTCCACTACGAACGCAACCGCAAGACGGACGTCGCTGATCGGCTTCGGCCCATCCATTGCTTTAAGAACCGCAGCCAAGATGGCGCCAGTGTCACCAGGGTGTGATTGTGTAATCCGAACCCACGCGTCATCAGGAGGTGTGCCCTCAAGCGGCATTGGCTGCGTCGGCCGAAGCTCGACCGGGCCGCCGGCCGCGTGTGATTCGGACAGCCGGTCATAAGCTTCAAGCACGAGACGACGCGTGCGGAACTCGCCCAGGGCGGACTCCTCGTTGCGCTTGAGACCGCGGAAGGTTTCGGACGGATAATCTGCCCCATGCGTGTCGGCCGGATCGAGCACGTAACGCAATTCGTCACGCGAAAGCCCGTACTTCAGCGAGAAGAAAGCATCGAGCTCAGCGCGCAGATCAGCGCGGCGGGCAGCATCGAAGGCGAATGGCGAACCCGACCATCCCAGGTCTTCGGCCCACGGCCGCATGGAGTGCGAAGTATAAGTGAGTTCGAGCACACGCGGCGTGATGAAGGCGGAGTCACTCCTGGTGAATTGGTGTGGAGCGAGGACGGGAAGCTGCTTCATGTAGTAGTACATGAACGATGTCCCGCCCGCTTTCTGACGCGCCGCATAATCGAGGGGGAGCGAGATCAGGTTTGCAAGAATTGGGACTGCCGATTTAGTTCCTAATGAATGGTGCATTATCAGAACTTTGTGCCCTACACCCGCCTTCGGAAACACACTCGCAATCACCGTTCGCTCGTCAGTGGATCGGCAAATATCCCGCCAGCCCATTAGCCAGCGCGGCTGCTTGCGATTGAGCAGGGCGGCGGTAAGCGCGAGCGGATCAACTGGGCCCACCTTGATAAAGGCGAGATCATCGTCAGAAAGGGGGGTCTCGCGGTTCATCTCACGCGCGCTGTTGGCCGATTTGTGCAGCCATGTCGCGAATTTGGCGCCGACGATACCGCGATCGAGCGCGCGTTGCCCAAGCACCTCTCGCAGACGCGCGCCCGCGCGGTCAGCGGAGCGCGCGAGGTTGCTCGGCTGCAAATCCTCTGGATCGAGCGTTCCTAAGACCCATTCCGCCAGCACCTTTAAGCAGCCTTCTGCATTCTCCTTGCGGAAGTACTGCTTGAGGCGGGCTGGCACGCGGGCCACGCGCAACTCAGTCTCGGTCTGCGGCACCCAGTACCAAGGATCAGCTTCGTAGTTCGGATTGTCCTTGATGGAATCAGGCGTCGGCGGCAGCGAGCCTTCGCCCGAGCGCTCAGAGAGGCCCGCATAGGAGCCAAAGCGATGATCGAAATGGTGGATCATCTTGGCCTCGTAGAGCGGCACAAAGGCTCGACTATCCCCATTGCGCCAATCCAATCCATCGCGGCTAAATCCCTCGCTAGCTAACTGCGCCGCGGTGCGGAACAACTTACTGTCCGACGACATATCGAACACTCGCTGGAAAGTAATGCCCCACGGATTCTCATCACCATCCGGGTGGTCCAGCCGCTCACGTATCAGAATCGGCGCCGCGCGATAGATCTTGCGCGTTAGGACCGCATCAAACTCCGTTCTGCAAATGGGGGATGTGCCAGTATTTGGGTTCAATTCAAGTATCTGAGCAGGAGTCAGTGTGAAATGACGCCGCTTGTCACCAAACTCCTCATCCGTTCGCGAAAAGAAACTGAAATTGACCGCCTCCGGACCCGTGTTCGCTTGCCCAACGGTCAGCAGGCAAAACTTGAATCGCGCGTGACCAATATCGTCAAAAAACCCAAGCCCGGTTTGGAAATCATGGAGGCTGAAGAGTTTTCGGTTGGCTACGAGGTCGCGGAAAAATGCGCTTGTCGAACTGTCGGTAGCGATTCCTGTCGGCACGATTATGCCAGCCCGTCCGCCCGCCCGAGCCAGTTGGGAAAATAGTTCGGCGAACAACGCATAGGTGTTCACGTCGCCGGCGCCGCTCAACGGAAACCGACTTGTTTTCCTCACGAACACGCTCGCCGCTTCGGACGTGCGTTTCGCGAACTGGAAGTCCGCCGCTAGCCGGGATTGCGCCGTGCCCTGCGCAGCATTCTTGAGTGCCTTGATGAGCTTTTCGCGTTCAGCTTTGTTGCTAGCCGTCGCAATATCGGGATCGCGGGCGGCGAAAAACTCCTTTTCCTGCAGTTTAATTCGTTCCCACGGTGGATTACCGATCACCACATCGAAGCCGTCGCGCGCCATAATCGCCGGGAACTCGAGCGGCCAGTGAAAGACGGCGACTGAGTGGGCGATCCTGTCGACCTCCGCCATGAGCGGTCCATTGAGCGGTTGCCCACGCGCTGCCATCCAGACGTGCTCGGTCTCCGGCATGAGCGGCCGGGCGAGGTTAGAGTCCTCCGAAACCGATCTGATCTTGGGAGTGAAAAACGCGGCGACGTAGGTGTCACAGGCGGTCTTTAGTCTCAGCCAGTTGGGCCCGCCGTGCAGCCGGGCAAAGGCAGCCTCTTTGGCGGCTACATCGGCTAGTGTGTCTTCCGGCATAGCCGTCAGCGCCTCCGCCGCGCCGATGAGGCCGGCTGGCGGCTTTAACTCGGCGAAAAGGCCGGTCGCGCCCTTGCCCTCCCGCTGTTCCTTGTTGCGGCGGGCATAGACCTTTGCCATTTCTACGTCGTCACCCTCAAGCACCTCGTAAGCGGCATCTGGGATGCCGCCCGCAAGACATGCGACGTCGAAGACACCGACGAGACTGTCACCACATCGGATATGACTATCTAAGAACGTGAGCGGCTTGCCGGGCTCAAGCGCCTCGATCCAAAGCGCGACCTTCGCAAGCTCCACCGCCATCGGGTTACGATCCACGCCGTGGATTGAATGGCGTACGACGTCCCGCATCGCCGCCGGGTAGTCCGGCGCCTCACTGTCGCGCAGTTGCGCCACACGCGCAGCCAACCGGCGTGCAGCACCGAGCAGGAAATGGCCTGAGCCGCAGGCTGGATCTATTACCGAAAGCTTGAGGATTGCGTCGGCGCCACCTTCCGCCTCGGCCCGTGTAAGCACAGGATCGAGGGTGGAATCGAGCAGCGTCTGCACGAGGCTGTCCGGCGTATAGTAGCTGCCGGACGTCTTGCGCGTGTTGCCCTTGGCTTCATCAGGGTCGGCAAAACTGAAGCGCCTTCCATGGTCCTCGCGGACCGGAACGAGCTCAAGCAATCCCTCGTAAACGGAGCCAAGTTCCTCCGTTGCCATATCGCGCCAATTCACCCGGACGCGCCGCCCATCTTCGATCAGCCAACTCAGGTGGAAGATGGCCCGCAAAAAAGCTCGGTTGGGCAGCTTCGCATCATCAAGATCGGGCGTGGCGCCGCGTATGAAAAGCCCTCCAAGCGCTGGCAATCCCAGCAGCTTCTCGCTGCGCTCCAGACCGCGGAAAACGATCTTCGCCGCTTCCCAGGCGTCATGATGATGATCATGCGAAGAACGTCGCGCCGACCGCTCTCGCATATGGCTGAAGCCATATGCCGAATCATAGAGGTCGCGCGCCGCCTCCGATGCGTCGGGTCCATGCAGGAGCTCGCGATCCTCCGCGACCGCCAAGAAAATCAGCCGGTAGACGATACGCAGGAGCTGCTCGAACCAGCCTTGCATGGTGGTATGGTTTTCATCGAGCTTCACGCGGAGATCGGGATTCGCGTCCAGGAACCCCTGGCCAAGTGCGAGAAGCGCTTCCTTGACGCTCTTTCCAAGCCGATCACGTGCCGCGGTTCCGGCTCGCAATCCAGCCTCGCGCCAGCGCTCCAGCGCGCAATCGGCCGCGGCGGCACCCTCGCCGCCAAAGCGCGTGGCATGAATCAGCAGCCACGTCGCGGTAAAGTCCGCAAACATCTCGTCGCGGAAGATCGCGCCCAAGTCCGCTTCTATGTAGGCGGGCCGGGTGAAGCTGGCATTGTCCCGCATGAGGCGGACGCGGTCCCCGGCAAAGACGAGGCCCCATAAGAACTCGGAGTTGGCGTTCAGCCAATCCTGAAGCAGCACGCTTGGAGAACGTCGCGGGATCGTTCCGCCATGTTCGTCGCCCAGTTGCGGAAGCGCTTTGGTGAACGCATCCCCTTCCGGCAGGGGCGCCGCCACCACGATCGGCACTCGGCCGCCCTTTGCCTCAAGGGCAATGCGGTACGTATGGCCATCCCGCTGGTGAACGTTCGGGCCGCGCGGAGCTTCGAACCCGAACGCTTCCTCGAGCAGGCTCTTCACAAAGGCGGTGGTCTGAGCCTCGTTGGGCGCCGGCAATTTGGCATAGGCCTGCCAGTGAGCTTGGCCGATCCTGAAGTAACGGGTGATCTCGTCTCGCAGGTTCGTCCCTTTGGGGCAGCCATAGTCCGCAGCTGCTTTCTGATCTGGAGCGGTGGCGGCGATGGCGGCGACCTGATCGGGAGAGATCAACCCTCCCTCGATCGCGACAGCGGTGAGCCCAATACTGGCGGCGCGCTTGAGATGCCGGGCCATCACTCGCCCTCCGGGAGGAGGACGTAGAGGCCGATGACGTCCGCCGGCAAAACGGGAACGACCTCAACCGTTGCCCCGCCGCGTGCGGCTTCCGTCAGCCGTAGATGGTCTGCAGAAAGCGCAGTGCCGCGCTCCGCTGCGAAGGCTGCTATCGCAGGCTGATAGCTCGCCAGTCGTTCATGAGCCCGCTGGAGCTGACGCGCAGCCGCAAGTTCATCGAGATTCCCTGCTGCCTCAGCCTCAAGGAGCTCAAGGGCGGACTGTCCTTCGAGGACCGACACCGGAGCTATTCCCCCAAACGCGATCCCTGTCGCTTCCTCAGCCAACAGCAGGCGGTTTGTGCGGCCGCTGGTTATGAGCTTGAAGCGAAGCCGCAACAGAATCAGCGTTGTCATCTGGGTGACCGCGTGCGTGCGCCAGGCGCCGCACCGGCCAAGGGGCCGGAACGCTGCCCCGTCAGGATCAAGCGCCCCCTCCGCCAAACTCTCGGCCAGGCTTGCGACAAGTGGGTGGACGCGCCCGAGATGCGTCACTCCGGGAGCTGGATCATCCTCGAAGCCAACTCTTCGTGTCCCACGCAGACCACGCGCTTCCAGTCGCTCCTTAATTGCCTCGGGCATCGCATCGAGATGAACGAAATGATGCTGCCCCGCCTTCTCCAATGGCGCTCCCACGCGCTTTAAGGCACGTTCGGTGAAGCGGGCTACTTCAGTCGGGCCGCCGTTCAGCGCGCGCATCTGCTGCCATTCAGGCAGCACCTCATCGGGCTTCAGGGCACCTTGCGCATATCGCGCGCGGCTTGCCTTCGCATTTTCCTCGGCATCGCGCCATTTGCTGTCGAGCCGTTCGCTTGAAAGACCGAAATCGAACGCCAGCTGATCGCGATGTCCTCCGGCACGAAGCATGAGCGCCTGCATGAGGGCCGATGTCACGCCGTCGCTGTCCTCGGGCATGGGCACTGAAATACCGGTCGCTTTGCGAATGGCTTCGGCTTTACGCAGAATGACCTGCAACACCGCCCCGTCGATCGCGCTGTTCTCGCCAAAGATCGTGACGGAGCGGACGATCGGCGACTGCTGACCAAATCGGTCAACGCGACCTTCCCGCTGCTGATGACGCGTCGGATTCCAACTGAGATCGTAATGAACCACGGCGTCGAACAATGCCTGCAGATTGATGCCCTCAGAGAGGCAGTCCGTCGCGACTAGGATTCGGCTCTCCGAGCTATCGAGCTGGTCGACACGGGCACGCCGCTCTTCAGGGGGCAGGCGTCCAGTCACAACTGCAACGTCAGCCTTTGGCCAAGCTCGCCTTATCTCTTCCCCCAGCGCCTCAGCCGTGGCGATGAACCGGCAGAAGATGACCGGCTTCGCTCCTTCCTGAAGCAGTCCTTTTAGAACCTTCAGTAGCCGGGCAACCTTGGGATCCTCGGCGCGTCGGCTATCAAGTGACTCTGCCATGGAGATCAGCTTGGCGAGTTCACCGCGTTCCTCAGCGCTGGGGCTGGCCGTGCCAGGCTCGACATCGCCTTGGTCGAGCAGGCCTTCATCTTCGTCAAAGACGACGGGCTGCATCGCCTCTTCGTCCGCTACGCCGCACAAGCGATTGCGAAGTGCATTGGTCGCGGCCGCCGGCGAGGAGCCGACGCATCGCATCAGCGCGAGCGTTCCCCAGAAAGCAAGCCGCCGGCTGCGTTGGTCGGTACCGGCCCGCTGCGTGACGGACAGGCAGTAATCGAGAACGCGATCATGGAAGGCGGCGAATTCGCCGCTGAGGCTGAAGGGCTCGTCCTTCACATGATGGACGGGGAATGTTCGTTTCTCGTGCCAGCCGGTCTCAGTAATATCGGGGCGGCGCCGCTGAACGTAATGCTGAGCGAGGCGGCGAGCATATCGAGCACGGGCATTCTCATCGCCCTTCGGACCTCCTGCGAAGTCCGGGCTAATGAGGCCCAACAGCCGGTCGAATGCAGCTTCGTCGCCGCTGTGCGGAGTTGCCGTCAGCAGCAGCATGTGGCGCTCTTCATCAGAGGCCAAGCGTTCGAGAAGCTCGAAACGCTGATGTCTTCCACGGTCTCCGCCGATGCAGGCGTGCGCTTCGTCGACGATCACGAGGGACGGGCAGGCCCTTGCGAATTCGTCGCGGCGGCTATCGGCCTTGATGTAGTCGAGGCTGACGACGGTGTGCGGATAGGCCTCGAACAGGCTTTGCGCAGCGGGGAGACCGCGCTCCAGGCTGCGAGCCCTGGCCGATGTTACGGCAACTGCGTCGATGTCGAACTTTTCTGCAAGTTCGCCCACCCATTGCTCAACGAGGTGCGGCGGACACAGCACCGAGAACCGGTCAATGAGGCCGCGGTCGAGCATCTCGCGGACGATCAATCCTGCCTCGATCGTCTTGCCGATCCCCACATCGTCGGCGATCAGCAGCCGCACGACCGGCAGCTTCAAGGCCATCATCAGCGGCACGAGCTGATAGGCGCGCGGCTCCACGCCGAGATGCGCGGCGCTCCGGAACGGGCCTGCGCCGCGGCGAAGCGACAGACGGAGCGCATCCGCCAGCAACCGCGCACCATCCTGGGTGTCCCGCCGCTCAGGTGTTGGTGGAGCAAATCGCGCGGGCCTGACGGGATTGACTTCAAGCGCAAGCGCAATCCGCTGCGCATCGGCCTCCGAACCCGACAAGGGCCGGACGTTGAGGATGTCATCGTTAGGAGACGGCAGAACAACCCACTCTCGTCCCCGCGCCTCGACAAGATCCCCCGGCGAAAATCTGACCGCTTTCACTATGCCGCCCCCAACAACTCAACCAGTTCTCTCGGCGCCGCTTCGCCAGGCACATCAGGAAGCTCGACGACATCCACCCCCAAGTCGGCACATGCCGAAGCAAGTCCGTCCGGCACACGTCCTGATACCGCGAGCACTTGGAAGCTTGGCCAATAGAGGTCGTATACAGCGCCGCCGACCTTGCGCGAGGATGGCGCAGGCAAGCCCCACCGGCGTATCGCGCTAAGCCAGTCGCTTGCGACCTCCACCGGTCCAGCCTCCACGATCTCAGGCTCTGCGAGCTGGCAGAGAAAGGTCGTGACCTCCGCATCGCGCCGATCGATCAGATTGTGGTCTGGCTGGTTGAAGTATGAGAGCAGGCAGCGATAACAGCCGGCGACGCAGGCATCCGACCGCTCCTCGAGGCTTCCCCCGTCCGACGGGAAATCATAGTGCATGAGGTCGAGCGCCTGGCGCGCTATCTCCGCCATCCGGCGAGGATCGGAGACGAGGCGGTTCAGAACCCCAGCTCCACCTTCGGTCGCCTCGTAAAGTAGGATCGCCTTGCGGTTCTCGCGCGTGGGCAAAGGCTCACCCAAGAGCTCCCCTTCCTCGAGCTCGGCAACGATCTGGATGCCCCTGAGAAGGGCGTGCTGAAGGGTCGCCATCTGCCGCTCGTCGAAATGCCCAAGCAGCCGCACCAGGAGCGCATTCTTGTGATCTTCGACGATCGGCACGATCCGCTGCGACTTGGGGATGGTGACATCAATGTCATCGTCATCCCCGCCGTTGAGCGTATCCTTGACCCATCGGCCCGACATCGGATCGATGCAGAAGCCGTTTATCGACTTCTTCCGCCGGCGAAGTCCCTTGTTGATGCGCGATAGCTTTGCGCGCGCGCCGTAATCGAGAAGCAGAATCGGCTCTCCTCGCGAGCGCAAGGTGAGCGTGCGGATATCAGGAACGCCTTTCTCGATTTGCCATTGGAAGACGGTCTGGATCTCAAAGCCGCGCCTCTGGCGGTCTTCATCATTCGCCGTGATCCGAGACGACGGTGCGGTTTCGACATTGTCGATCCGATAAACATTATCGAGTCGATCCACGCCGGCCAGTGACGCGCTGCAGGCATGGCATCGCTCCAGCTTGTCATCGGCGTGAGCCGCCCCGCACTCGGCGCACAAGATGAGGCTGTTGGTTGCAAGCTTGCCATCATCGAGACGGCCATGCGCCGGCAGCTTCGCACGGACGACCCGGTAGGCGCGCCCTTCATGATAAATCAGGCTGTTAGGGCCAAATTCGGAGATCGCGAGGAAGCGCGGCCGTTGCAGGACAGCCGCGCGCTTGGTCGCAGGAATGAATGCGTAAAGCGGAAGGCGCGGGAAATTGTAGCCCGGCAAAAATCCCTCGGTCGCCAAATAGCGATATGTGTAAAAGTCCGAGCCGTTCGAGGCCTGTCCCCGCTCAAGCATGTCGAGCTCTTCTGTCGCGCGGAAATGACGGCGCGCCGCCTCCTTCCGCTCGCCCGGCTTAAATGACGTCTTTTGCTGAATTTGATGCGCCTCTTCCTGCTCACGGCGGGCGCTTCGGTAGAGCTCCCGCCATCGGCCGAAGCTGGCAGCGAAATTTTGCGCTGCTTCCCTGTTGGTCTCATCAACAAAGGCATCGATGTCGGCCAGCCAAGGCGCATCGACCAGCTCGACCGCGCTGGCAGTTTGCTCAAGAAGGCGCCGCATCGTGGGCTTTGCGGTCCCACTCGCTATAAGTTTTGCAAAGGCGGCATCGATCTCATCGGAGACGGCCATCTCCGGCGTCGCCATGTTCAAGTTTTCAGGGATCGACGGCTTCAGCGGCACGACAGCCGCCGCCAACCATTCTGCGTGCAGATGGCTTCGCAGCAGATCGCGATTGGCAAGATCCAGGGCCGGCGGCTTCACCACGCCCGCAACGAGCCCTTGACGATTATTGAAGTAATACTGGTCGTGGGGAGACTGGGCGGCGCAATAGGTGACAACAAGCGCTGCTTGACCGCTGCGGCCGGCACGGCCCGCCCGCTGCACGTAGTTCGCCGGTGTCGGCGGCGCATTCCGGAGATAGACAGCGTTCAGCGCGCTGATATCAACTCCGAGCTCCATTGTTGGCGAGCAGAACAGCGCTGGAAGGAAGCTGGCTGGCTCGCCTTCCTGACGCATTTCGTCTCGGTTCTGGGCGATCCTTTCAATATCCGACTTCCCGAATCGGAACCGGTCTTCGCGCCAAGCGCGAACTTTCTGGTCGACCTGAGCCGTGTGCTCCCGAGCCTCGAAGGCAAAGGGCAAGTTGCCCTCCTGCCTGAGCATCTCGGCAACTTCCTCATAGAGCGTCCGGAAAAAGGGATTCTCTCGTTTTCCGTCGGCCCTCTTGGTTGCCGGAAAGAGGCGCAAGGCGGTCGATGATAGGCGCCACGCAGGAGCCTCGCCGCCTGTAATCACCCGGCGGATGACCTGGTGATTTTCGGCTGCACGCAGTAGCGTCGCGATAACATCGTCATATTCTTTGACGGGGAGTGGCTCGCCCCACAGATCCTTGTTACGGAGGGCCTTGCCCAGCGCCGTCCGCCAGCCGCCCCGCACGATAAGCACATCTTCCGCGGCGCTGATCTCAGCCTTGCTCGGCGGATCGATCATCAAGAACCCGGCCTGCCGCAGTTCCTGTTCTTCGTTCTGATCGATGAGCCAGGGATCGCGGAGGTGATTTCGCGACGTCTCGGCGACCTGCAATGTCCGCTGGCGATCCAGCGCTTCGGTCGCGATGGCAAGGCCGCGACGCATATAGTCGAAAAGCAGATTGAAGAGCCTGCCGCGCAACTGGGGGGTGGCGGCCGCCAGTCGCGGATTGTCGGCGAACTCTTCATCGTCGCCCGCTAGTTCGCCCAATCCAGGAAACCGCACCTCCACAAGGCCAGCCTCTTCGAGATTGGGATTTGTGAAGCGCCAGCCTTTGCGAAGATCCGCCCACACGCGATGTGCCAGGATCGACGTCAGCACTTCCTCGGCCGCCTGGCGATTGTGAAATCCCTTTACACGCGGATCGGCCATCCAGTCGGACAGACGGTCAGGTTCCTCAAGGTCGAAGCCAAGCGCCTTGCGAACCGCCTCCCCGAACCGAACATCTGTGAGGCCCTTCTCACCTGCGTCACGTACGGCGCGTAAGATACCGCCACGGAGCAAACTGACGAAAATGAAGTCGTTGAAATGCCCCGCCTGCAGGGCCGCATCTTGGCGATTATCTGTAAAACCCAGAAGCTTGCGGGTGCTCTCCTCAAGAGTACCGTCCGCCTCCATCCATGCCAAAATGGTCGAGACGATAAGCGTCGTCGCAGAACTTCGCCCTTCGGCCGATAGACCTGCCAGCTTATTGATGTCACGTGCCTGTTGTGGCGGCTGATGACGGCAATGGGGGCAAAAGCGATACTTGCCGGCGAAGAACCAGGCCGGCACTCCGTCATCGGCGAGCGATCCATCAGGCTTCACAAGGAGAAGCTGCCCTTCGTGCTTGCCGCGATGCCCCGCTTTCAGCCGCTCCTGTCCCGCCGGCGTCGTTTCTTGCCAATCATCTGGATAGTCGGCGACAGCGCCGCCGAACAAGAAGTCGGCATTCGTCGCGGGGACCAGGAAGCCCGTCCGTGATCCATCTGGTTCCGGGTCTTCGCTTGCCGGGTCGTCAATCGGTCGTGCGAGAACCCGAATACCGTCGAGCGCATTCTCAATCCGAACGCTGTGATGCTCTTGCCCGCATTCACGGCAGAAGAAGACTGGATATAGGCGCGCGTTCGGATCGGATGGATGAAAGACCTGTCCTTCCAGAACGACACGCCGATCGGTGGCGGGCTCGATCGTTGCGTACGCATGCCCAGCGCCAGAAATGAACCGATGAAGCTTAAACGCCAGGAATGCCCGGTCGCTGACGCCGCCACGAAGATCTTCGCGGCGTCCCATCAACGACAGCATCCCGGAAAGAGCGGCTCTGCATTCTCCTGAAGGAATGTGTGTCTGGGCCGCGAGTTTGGAGCTCGCGTCGCTCAAGGTCATGGGCGGGCGACGGCGCAGTTTTTCGCCCTCGACAAGCCCAATCTCAGTCTCGATCCAGCAGGCAAGCGGATGGCCGTGCAGCTCCTCGTCCGTCAGGCTTTCCGGAATCGGCGCCAGAACCGCATCCGGGAGTGCTGCTCCGAGGCTTGTGCTGTTGATCCGGGGGTTGGTTGCCCTGGCGAGATTCTCATCGATGATCGATGCCGAACTGAGTTCTTCCCCAAAAATCAACTTGCCGACGCGGGCAACGGCGCTTGCTCGTTCGATCTCGTCCTGCGCGCTCGACATCGTAGCTGACGTACCGATGCACAGCAGCTTTCGCTCTTTAACAAGGCGGTCCTTCACGCGACGCACCAGCATCGCGACATCCGCCCCCTGGCGGCCACGATAGGTGTGCAGTTCATCCAGCACCAAGAAATCCAGGCCGGATGCATTGGCGATAACGGCACGATCGAGCTCATCCTGACGCGTCATGAGCAGCTCGAGCATCATGAAGTTCGTCAGCAAAATGTCGGGCTTGGCCTTGGCGATGGCCTGTCGCTCTGCGTCGCTCTCCTGTCCCGTATAGCGACCGAAGGTCGGGCGCAGCTCCTCATTGACCCCCGAGCCGCCGATGAACTTTTCCAGCTCCTCAAGCTGACTGTTGGCCAGCGCGTTCATGGGATAAATGATGATCGCACGCGTCCGCTGCGCCTCGCCTGCGCGCCGCGCGCGAACGACTGCATCGACGATCGGCAAGAAAAAGCACAGCGATTTTCCGGACCCAGTGCCGGTGGTTACGATGAAGCTCTCACCATTGCGGGCTTTCACAACAGCGCGCTCTTGGTGACGGTGAAGCTTGATCGGCGTCCGGTCCGGACCGTTTGCGAATATCTTACTGAGAGCCGGATCCAGCACGTCTTGCGCGACAAGCTGATCAATCGAATGACCGGCCTCAAAATGCGGATTGATGGTAATGAGTGGCTCGGGCCAAAAGCGCTGCTCATTGTAAGCAGCATCTACCTGGGCACGGATTTCCGGCGCGCGGATCTCGGAAAAGGAGCGAGCAAATGATTCATATCGTTCGATCAGCGCTCGATCGAGCTTAAAGATATCCACGCCGCCCCTCACTTATTAGAATGCTTCCTTCAACGTCATTACTACTACTGACATTAAGTCTTTGTACAGATTGATACATCGGTGATTGCATTCGCCCACGACCATAGCATCACGTCAAAGGCGGCTTTCCCGCTGGAGGCGGCGTGGGCGTAACATCGCCGGCACTTTTGGCTTTCGTCGCCGGCCGGACATTCAGGATTGTAGGTATGTTGGTAGCGAATGCCCAACTCGCTCGCTATCTCCTCAGGCTTCACGCCCTTGGCCGCTAGAGCCCGAACCTGATCCGCTTTCGTCATGCCAAGTAATCCAGCTTTGCCGAAACCCTTGGAACCGCCGTCACCGCTTCAGCGAAGGCTTTAGCCCGTTGAAGAAGCAGGGGATCAGGATCAACGATGGTGAACCAGCGTTGCCTTTGAACATATGAGATGGCGCCAGGAGAGCGTGGAACCGACACGTTGGTGCGCAGCGTCGCAACCTTCTCCGCATCTGCCTCGTCATTCAGGCGCGTATGCAGTTGCTGGATAAGAGTATCGTGTGGCAGGTTTCGGCCGGGGAATGTGATAAACACGATTGCCCGCCCTGGCCGACGCAATCGCCGAATCTCCGCGTATGTCGCGTGCTTTTCGGTTTCCGCGCCAACTCCGTTATCGGGATCAAGAAAGACGAGATCTGCTCCGTCGAGGGCGTCGCGCTTACGTCTGCCCCATTCAATCCGATCTAAGCGCGACGGCATGGGGTCGCGGTGAAAGATTGAGCCAGCCGGCCAAATTGCAGCACCTTCGAGCGCGACGACCGTCCGGCTTGGCAGCGAGGAAAGGCCAGCGTGCAACTCGGCGTCCAAGATACGCCATGCCGGTTCATTGCGCCATTCCAGATGCCGACCATCTGGCCGACCGTCATTGCCGGGTGCGTAGTACCACGCAACGCCGAGCGTCCGATCGGCGGCAGCCAAGGCGCGCAGAAACGCAATCTTTAGAACATCGCTGACATCGCCGACGTATTGGTCGCGCATCGGGTCCCCTGCCCCTCAGTTTGCCGATCCCTGCCCGTTGTAGGTCACATGCAGTATTCCCATCAAGAATGCAATTGGTCCGAGAGCCGGCGCATCCAGTGTCGCGGCTCTGCTGTTGAGACCGCGGCTGCCTCGATATATGCTTGCTTTGCGCATGTGAGCATAAGGTGAGCGCCTGGCGCCTCGAAGAGCCACCACAATAAGAACCCAGCGCTGGGTGGCACCCGGTTAGGCTGATGAGAAACAAGCCCCCTTCAGGAGTTCGCCATGCGCAAGAACGCCATGGATTCTCACGTCGTTATTTCAGCGCTTCCTCTCACAGAGCCGGATCGATCAAAATTCATTGAGACGGCCAATCTTGTGTTCGAGCGTGTCGTCGACCGGATCGAGCCGGATAATCTCCAACTTACTCGCTCCCTTTGGGACCCTGACCGATATGTCGATCACCATCTTCTATCGCCAGACATGCTTCCGATCTCGCGAGACTACGCCTTGTCGCTCATCGATGCCTTTTTTCATCATGTCATCGATCTGGCGGTAGAGGCCGACAAGCTGATGGATCGGCCACCAAAGCTAAACTGACGACGATCGGCATGGGCGGCTCCAATGAGCCGCCCATCGAACCTCCTCAGGCTTTACCTCCATGGTCTGCTAACCACTGGCGTTCATGCTCTTCGCTCAGCGGGAATGTACTGAAATACCCGTTGGAACGCTGCGTTCGGGTGAAACCGCAATGAGGACATTCTATATCCTCAGGCTCTTTGGTTCCGGGCATCTGCCCACCCTGTTCCATGACCTCAAAGGGTCGTTCGCACTCTTTACACTGTTCAATTTCCATGTGTTATTCTCCTATTGATGCCGGACCTCGGCGTTACCGTCTATTTAGTAGAATCCGCACCTTCGACGCGGCTGGCGCGCATTATTTTTTGGGGGGCACGGTGCGCAGGAACGAGGTCGATGAGGACCTGAAGGAATTGGCCTTCGACTTCCTCTATTTTTTCGCCCGCTTCGAATATGCGCTTAAGGCGAACCACTATCTGAAGAAGCTCGGCGTGGGGCAGCCGGCCGAAGCTGGCTGGCAGCGGCTTCGAGAAAAGTTCGAGGGAGAATACCAACTCACAGAAGCCGCCAAAGCCCTAATCGACGCGGCGCCCAAAAAGCAAGTGGTCGGAGAAAATGGCACCCTGGACTTCAAGGACGTGGCAATCCCGGAAAACACATCAGAACTTGCTCAGGTGATCACCCACTGCAATACGGTTCGGAACAACCTCTTCCATGGCGGCAAGAGCGGCCCAGATGGTTTCGACGGTCCAAACCGCACCAAGCATTTGCTGTCGCTCGTGCTTGCGGTCCTCGATGAACTTGCGGTCACCTGCGACCTAAATAGCGATTACACCGGATATTATTAGCCAAAGCACATAGGAGTTAGCGTGTCTAATTTCCTTCCACGAGCTCCCTGAATTCTTCTTCAACGTCAAGCTGATCCAGGCTCTGACTCATGGGCTGCATTTGTCACCGGCTGCTATCTCGTATCGCGTCAGATTTGCCGCCAGTGCGGCCAGACATGCTACCCCGACTAAAGCGGCCGACGTTCGAGCCTTTCAAAGCACCTTCCTGAGTTCCAAAGACAGCTAGAATAGCGTCAGTTCTTCGGCGCGCTCGCGCGGCAGCAGCATCATCGCGTCCGAGGGGTACGACCTTGGAAGTTGCTTGGCGTCCTTCCACTCCCCGGTAAGCCATAGCTCGATCTCTGCCGGGTCCGTCAGGATGACCGGCATGGCCTTCGAGTGGATTGGCTTCACAATCTCATTGGCATCGCAGGTCAGGAAGCCGAAAAGCTCGTGATCGCCGGCGCGCGGGTTTTTCATTGAGACCAAGCAGGGGCGCCAGTTTCGACCGTGAGAGATTTCGCCTCTCGCAGGCTTCCCGGATGCTGGTGCAGATATTTTCTTCCAGCGCGGCGCTGAGCGTAATTCGACCGTCCCGAGGTGGTAACCGATACACTTGTTTGTCAACGTCCGGATCATTGACTTGCTGCAATCCGAGATCCGAAATCCATTGTTCCAGTGACAGTCCTGCCATTCATCCTACCGGTGGTTGTTGATGGTGCAGACCACTTTAATGGAAGTGGTTGTGTTCTTGGAACCCTCAAAACATCTTGGGTGGTATCAATTTGGCGCATCGCTGACGCGACCCCGCTCTATGCCTTCGGCACGAAGATCGCAAAAAAGCGTTCTTCGCCCAGTAGGGTAACGATCGGTTGCGCAAGAGCCGCCTCGCGGCCTTCACGTCATGACTGCATCAAATTGCTATGAAAGCCGTTTACAGCTTGCGGTGAAATCAGCATATTGCCAACCGGCAACGACAATCGAGAGTTGGTCGTGGCAAGTCGCTAGCCCTTCTTGTCATGCACCACGGGGCCGTCCTGATCTACGAGCCAGGGCGGCCCTTCTCGTCCCTGAAATGGCGGCCGCCAGGCGGCCGGCTCTGCCTTCCTGAAGGAGGGAAAGAGGGCGCTGCCCTCTCTCCCTCACAAGGGAAAAAACGGTCTCCCCGTCCTTCCTCCGTTCGCCTCTAGCTCGCTCCGTGCAGGATCGACGCATGGATCCGCTTGGCGCGGATCCATGCGTCGCCCCTTCGGCTTTGGCCTCGGGCGGGCGAACCCCCTCCGTTTTGTTCCCTTGCCTCCCTCTCTCCCGCTGCTCCGCGCGAGCTCGGGGAGCAGGAGCGGGGCTCCTGCCCCTCGGGCAAGAGCTAGACCGCTTCGCGGAAAGGAAAGGGCTAGAAAATGGTAAGAGCAAACACCGCTTATGTGCTGGACCCGGAAACCACGATCTTTAAGCCGGTAGAGCTTCAGGTCGATCTGGGCATCCGGCCGCTTTACGCGATTATCGGCTGCCGCCTGCTGGAGGTCGTGCGGTTCGATGAGCGGCACACGCTTTTCGTCGACGAAGAAGGTCTGCAGGACGGGTTGTCCGCCTTCACGATCTTTGAAGGCTTCCCGCAGCCGATCGCGGGCAAGATCGTGCTTGTCGGAGGCGACGGCAGCACACCTTATACGTCCCCCCTCATCAGCCTTGAGGATGCAGCGAAGCATTTCAAATGCTGCCGTCCGGTCCTGGACCCGGTTTTCGCAAAGGCAGACGAGATTTCGCCGGGCGGTATCATCATCGCCGGTGCGCTCGCAGGGTTGCAATGCCGCATCGAGCGCCGCGCCCCTACCCTTGTCGAGGGAGAGGCATGATGAAAATCGCCGCCTTCGACAACAACATCCTCGCCATCGTCGCAGGAACCTTCGCCGCAACCATTGCGGCGGAGGACATCGAGCCGCAGTTTCACGCGCTCACCCACTTTCCCGACCGGCGCGCGAAAACCGAGCTTGCCGACCTGGCCGAGCGGTTGAACCAGTTCGCCGCCTATGTCGTGGAGCTTTGGAACGAGGCCTGCACGCCTATTCCGGAGCCGGAAATCGAAGCCTTCGCCCGCCGCCACGTCGATCTGACGCGGCGCTATTGGGCGGCGGAAGGCCGCTGCATGAATTGGTTTATCACGGGCCCTGCCCGCTTCCCTGTCGCCCGCAATGAAAGGCGCATGAAGATATCCGACGCCCGCCGCGCCGATCTGAAGGCGCACGAGGCGACGGCCAGAAAGGCAGCGAAGCGGAAGGCGTTCCCGCACGGCACGGACGATGAGCCGATCCGTTCCGGCGATCCGGCCGCCTTGCAGCGGATCATGACGCGCATCGAGGAGACCGCTCTTTCCATCGACCGGATGAAGGCCGCGAACGCGATCATCCGGCGCATGGAGAAAGACCTTGCGACGGAAGAGGACATGATTGCCGCCGTCGCGGCGAACACCGGCCTTTCTCCCGAAGCCGCAGCCAGAGGCATCAAACTAGCGCCGTGGCAGTCCTGGCGTGGTTTCAGCACGACCAACAGCCGCGCCGAACTTCGCCGCCTGCAGCAGCGCCTTGCGGCCCTCGCACGGATGAAGGAGCGCGGCAACCAAAGCCTGGAGGTCGAGACAAGTGCCGGAGCCGTCGAGATCAAGGAGAACGCCGACATTGCGCGGATCCAGTTGCTCTTTCCTGGCAAGCCCGACGATCCGACCCGGCGCGTGTTGAAGGCCAACGGCTTCCGCTGGTCGCCGTCGCAAGGCGCATGGCAACGGCACCTGAACGAGGCCGGACGCTACGCCGCGCAGCGCGTGTTGAAGACGATCAGCGGCGCCAGCGCCGCCTGATCACCTCGCCCCATTCAAGGAAAGGACAGTCCGATGACTCAGACGATCTATTGCGTGGTGGAGTTTTGCGGCAAGGGCGACCCCATGTTCGGCGGCACTGCTGCCGATTGAAGCCTCTACAAGACCGAAGACGGCGCGCACGCTTTCATGGGCGCCGCCGAGGCGCAGCGATGCAAGCTGGTTATGGCCTATTTCCCGACCGCCGCCGAGGCGGAGAAGGCCGGCGCCGCAGCAAGCACCCGGAAGGGCCTGATTTCCGCCCTTCCCGTCAAACCCCGGCTTGAAGTGCCGACCGGTCAGATTTCATGGATTGTCGGCAACAAGCATGTTGGCGAGGAGGACCGCGAGCTCGCCGAGGACTTCGCCGACAGGGCAAAAAGGGCGGGCGCGGGCGATCCGGATCTGATTGCGCAAATCGTCGCCTATGCCCTCGCCTGCCACCGCGCAAATCAGGCGCTCGTGGCTCATTTTAGACTTTAGGACACGTGCAATTGTCACTAGATATGCAACCGGCGATAGGCCGCGCCAGCAAAGCGCGGCCCGATCGGCGAACAGCAGGAGCAGAGACTTGAGCCGACACACCGTGCAAATCACCAATGGGACCAAGACGGACGAGGAAGGAACGATCGGTTACGATCCGCCGTTGCGGACCTTTTTCCTTCAAGCGTTTCCCGATCGGGAAACAGACGATTGCGAGCTTTGGTTAGGCGCTTGGCTCGAAGAGTATCCCACTCTTGAATCGATCATCGAGGCGGCACGCGCAAAAGGCTACGAGGTTCGCGGCCTGACGAAGGCCATGATCCTGGCAATGATCAAGGAGGCAGGGCCGCCACACCCGCCGAGCGTGGGTGAACGACTCGGCATCGTGAGGTAAAAGACTTTCATCAGTTTCGAGGGCGGAAGCAGCAGCGCCGAGCCAGCGGCGCGTTCGGGGAGGATGGGCCACCCCGACCGAGCCGACGGCCTCGCCCTCGAACCGGAGGTGCTGCATGTGGTTCGTACCACTTAGCATCACCCTAGACGTGAAAAGGACCCGGACCACCTGGCAAGTGCGGATCCGAGTCCAATTCTGGCTCTAGGAAACGGGGGCGGGCCGCAAGGCTCGTCCCCACTCCGGAAATCAATATAGGCGATTTTCTCCCCAACTTCAAAGCGCCCCGGCCGCCCCAAGCCCGCATCGAGCGGGCCAGGGACGGAACGAGGGTCGCCCTTGACACCCCTCCCCTCGTGCTCCCCTCCCCATCCACGGCGGCCGCCCCGCTCGAGCGGGACGGCTCACTTCGTCTTGTTGTCGTTGTCGGCCGTTGGAAACTGGCGCCCTGCCCTGCCCCGCTGCAACAAGACCGCGACCGAGATCCGGCCTGGCGGCCGGATGGCAACTTGCCGATTGACGACGAATGCGGCGGCCGGAGCCACGAAGGCCGCGCTTGCCGGCATCTCCTTAATGGCTGTTCGCAATCTAATGCTGCGCACGATACGTCATGCCCCGCCTTGGCGTGCAACCCTAAAAGGTTCTCCTCTCCGCTTCGCTCCGTTGCGACCGCTTACGCGGTGCACCCGGCGGGTCCTGCCGTATTCGAGCTTCGCGATTACGCACAACCACTAAGGAGAATCACCTCATGAAAGCGCTCGTAACCTTCTGCCAGAAAACCGGCCGCCGCCTTCGTCTCTATCTCAATCGGCAAGTCGCCAAACTGTCCCATAAGGGCCAGTTGAAGATCTCGGTCGCAGTCTCGCTTCCGCTCCTCGCCAAGGTCGAGGTGAGCTACCAGTGCGATTTTCAACGCTAAAGGCCGACAACGACAACAAGGCAAATTGAGAATGCCGCGCCTGCCTGGCAGGGCGCGGCTTTCCGCCGTGACTCGCGTGCCGCCGCATATCTCCTCCGGAGATATTGCGTCCGGATGCTTGAAATCTCAGATTGCATGGGCGAGCATTGGGCATCAACCAACAAGGGAAGACTTCGTGAGGATGGCTATATTTTCCGAGTTGCCCGCGATGACGAGCAAGACGGTTCAGCAGGCTCAAGAGGACATGGCGCTGATCGCCCGGGGTGAGGAAATCGACCTCCCGTGGCGTAGGCTTCGCTTTCTCCTCGATTACGGCCTGGTCGAGATCAGCACGCCTGTCCTCCTGGGTGGACCGCTTGCAGGAAGTCGAACATCCATTTCGTGGACTGATGAGGGCACGCGCTTCATGGGACAGGCAAGCTAAGGCAAGGAGCATCGACGAAAAATGAGTAATGACCGCCTGAAAAACATCTTTGCAGGCAATTTCGATCAGGAGAGCGCCATAGAAGTCGCTGTAGAGCTCTACGGTGTTAATGCCACAACGGCCGTGGCTCATTGCGCGCTTGAGGCCTACGTCGATCGCCGAGAGGCGGACCACGAATTCTGGTTTCGCATTTTCGCTCAGCTCAGGGGCATTCCGCTGTCCGATAGCAAGCATTGAGGTCCCGCGGATCGCCGCCCACCCAACAGGTAGGCGGCCCGATCCCGTGAATTGAAGCAATTGGAGCTGAATATGAGCGTTAGTACTGTTCTTCTGTGTGAATTCGACAGCCGCCCTAAATCTCGGCCACATTCACTGCGTGCAAGAGGTTTGCCGCAGGCTTCCGGTTGATAAAACTTGTCCGGCGCTTCCTCCCCGATACGCCTTCCAAGCACGAATCCTTTGTCGTCATCTCGCCCATATATACTACTGATGACGCGTGCGTGTGGAGATGCGCGCCCACGCACTGATCCGTATCCGGAGGAGCTGAACGATCCCAAGTGGACGTTCGCGAGCCTTCCGGAGTGGCAGACGTTGGCGATACATTGCCGAAGCTGCGACCGAGTGGCGCCTGTCGATCGAGGGGAGATGGCCCGAAAACACGGCAAGCAGACGGTCATCACCAGCCTGCTGCCCAAGCTGCGCTGCGAGTATGGGGTGAAAGGCGATTGCGAATGGAAGATGGGCAGGCTTCCGAGATAGCAAGCATCGCCTCGGTTTCACGCGATGGCGGATGAAGCCTCGACCCGAGCTGGACTAGGCAAAAATTCCGAAAAGTCGTTTGGGCGGATTAATTTCCTGACCTCCGGTGGGTAGCAGTTTCCTCCGCCAATGTAGTCCCTGAACGTTGCGCGAGCTTGGGCGTTTGTCAGGACATAGAAGGTAGGCGACATCGTTCTCAGATCGAGTTCGATGAAAACGAAGAAGTCAGCTTCGCCTTTCTTCTGCATCTCCACGGGCCACCGCGTGATCTCCGTCGGCCGCCGCAGGAATTGTCTCGTCTTTACCTCGATGGACCGTGGATGGCCGTCAACGACGACGATCACATCATGGCCGGGTGCGCCTTCCGGACTCATGTATGCTGCCAGCCCGAGGGTGTTGAGTTTTGCTACAGTCAGCAGCTCGCCCAGCGTGCCCGCTTGTTGCGATGATAGTTTCTCCAGGATCGCAGCTCCTCAGTGGTGATGTCAGAGATGCCTCATTTACTCCGGCAATTCCTTGATTTTCAACAGCAGATTCACGACTCGGTGCGCTCATGTCCGCCCCTGTGGTGAACCTAATTCACCCTCGCTACCAATCACTCTTACGGCCCGTTCACCGCCTGATTTCCGATAAGCTTCCTTATCGGAATCCAGAAATGACCCAGTCACTTCGCGCGCCGCATTTCGATGAGGCGATCGATCTCACGCTCGGCAGCCGCGGCGGTTTCGGAAAACGCCTCCCGGATGCGAGCCGTGTGTTCCATGAACGCCGCGTAGTTCTCCAACACCGTGTGGGGATTTCCTTTCGAGCGCAGCCGTGCAGCCTGCCGCTGCCAGCCCGGAATAGGATCCTTCTTGAAGCGCAGCGGATAGTTCGCCCCCAGCCATTCGAACAGCTCGCGGAACGACTTGCCTGAAAACCCTTTCGCCTGCGCATAATCCCGGCCTTCGGTGGAGAAGGCGAGCGGCCACGTTTGGCAATCGATCGTCACCTGATCTCGCGTTCGCTGCTGACCCGCGTAGACACCCTCTGCCACTATATCCAGGTCGTTGTCGCTCTCGCTGATGATAGCGTCCATGTGATCGGCCAATGTCCGGATCATCTCGCCTTTGTTGTGCCCGCACTCGGCTTCCATCCTTCGGCAGGCTTTGGGGAAATCATCCATTTCAGCCGGGGTGTATTCGTAACTGGTGAAATACTTCTTCGATCGCTCCGGCAGTTGGATGCCGTCCCAGTAGCCGAAATAACCGATCCGATAATTTGCAAGGACACCGCAAGCGACCGAGAAATAAAACCTCGCGAGGTTCGGCAGGATCGCCTCGTGCTGCAGGCCGACGTGATAGAGCTCGTTGCGGAAGTCGTGCATGAGCGTGATCGTCCGCACCTGCTCTTCCGTCACGAGCCCTTCGAGTTTTGCGAATTTCAGCTTCGCCTCGAAGGAACGCCCCAGAGCCTCTTCCAGCTCCTTCTTGTGCGGATAATCCTCGCGCATATGCGGCCATGCCTTAAACTCAGCGTACTTCTCTTTGGCAAGCTCGTGGATCGTCAGTTCGACGGCATTGTCCGTCAGCATCAGCCCGAAACGGGCATCGTGAACGCCGCCCTTGCGGATATGCTCGAGCGCGAGATCCATCTGATCCAGAACGCTCGCGAGAAACATCAGCATCTTACTGAATCCGCTTCGCGCTGATCGACCACGTTTCATTCGGCTTCATCAGGCCGCCGTCGCAGACCAACACATTTTCGGCATGGAGCCACACTCGAGTGACGACCCGATCCGCCCTTTCGACGGAACGCCAACTCGTACTCGAGCCCATTCCTGCCGGATGTTCGATCGAAGCCGAAAATATTTCCCTCATTAGCAATGAAAAACCTGCGTGAGACCCCTTGACGAAATCTCCACGCAGGCTCTTGTATGTCTGGCAATATGCAATGACAAACATACTAGCAACAACAGGGATTGCAGTCCCTGTGCAACCGAAAGGCTTTATATCATGAGACGTACGTCAGCTCTAATCCGAAAAGCGCACCGCAGCGCGAAAAGTATCGTTGGGGGCGAGGAGCTCTTGAAGGCCCTTACGAGCGGCCCCTACATCACCGCCTTGGAACAGGGCGTGAAAGAAGAAGTCCCTCCGGTCTCGAAGATCAGCCATATGCTGGCAGAACGCTTCCCTGGTGATGCACCCAACCTCAAGGCGATGCCTGTGCGCCAGTTCATCGGCTCCGCCGTTCGCGCCATCCTGTCCGATAAGGGCTACGTTGTTGAGGAGAGCGGGATCCGCATCCCGAATGATCCTGTCTTCAAGAGCGGCTCCACCTACCGCAAGACCGACGAGGAGGAAGAGGATGATGATATCCTGAAGCGCTTCGTCGACATGCTCAACCCCGACGAGCTGCGCCGCCTGCATGATCTGGTAAAGGCCGCTCTCTAGTGCCAGGTCGTGCGCGTTGTCGGCTGAGGAATCCGCTTGCGCCATGCTCGGCCGACGGCAACACTTCACGTAACGGGCCGCGGAAGACGGCCTCTGCACGAAGCCTCCGGCATCTTCCGTTCCTATCTCTGGACTTGACCCCGCGGCTCACCCCGCGGGTTTCTTTTTTGACATCACGGCTGCTCGATCTCGTCGTCCTGGTACTCTGCGAGGGCATCGGCATGGAGCTGCGCCACCAGCGGTAGCTTCCCTCGTGGATTACAGGATCGCGTTCGCCTCGAGGGAGAATTTCCTCAGGACTTCCGCAAGCGTCTCCTGGTCTCCCGGATCGTCCGAGCTGTCAGTCTCGGAGATCAGGTCGACGATCGGGCGCGGCAGCAGCTCGACGAGCTTCTCAGGTGGCAGCGTCGCTTGGCCCATTGTCATCCCGCTTCCCTTCTACTTCCTCAGCTCTGCTGATCTGCGGAGGCGGCGGCGAATGCCGTGCCATCAGGCGGCTGACAAGCATCATCCCTGTCAGCTTTGTCACCCGGAAGAATGCGTCGGTCACCTGATAATAGTTCGCCTCGTCCTTCTTCGGATCCTGGGCCGAGATCGCGAAGTAGGCGATTTTGTTCTCGTCATCCATTCCGGCTATGACGGGCCAGAAGTGCCGGAAGGACAGATGCACGAAGTCCGATAGCTCATCGTAGAGCTGGCCGACCCAAGCGTGTTCCTCGGTGAGTTTCTCCTTCAGGTAGGCATCCGTCATCTTGCTGCCGCCGGCCGCCCTCAGCTTCCGGTAGGTCACATCGCCATTGAAGATCTGGGCGATGGCACTCTCACTATCTTGCATGTAGCTGATGCCGTTAATCCGCATCGCCGTATCAAGCTGGGTACGAACCATGACGGCGGCCGAGGCGAAGTTCCAGTCTTCAACGAGCTTCCGGAACGCCCTCGACTGGGAGAGCGTGCGCTTAATCGCGCCCAGGATGAAGTTGTCGATGATGGTGAGATTGCTTCCTGCAGGCACCATGCGCTGCGCCTTCACCACGATCTCACGTTCGAGCTTTTCAAGGGCAGCCAGCCGCTCGGCCAATGGCATCACTTTCTCCGTCACGATCATCTCCTGTTCGGACGCCAACAAGATTTCTGGAAGTAGAAGAGGACAGATCAGCAATTCGTCTTCAAGCGAAACGTGAGGTGGACTAATAGCAGTCCTGTTTCTTAGCAGGAGATTCTCTTTTGTCGGACGCACATCCATTTCAGGTCGGATCGCAAATATCACTCCTCGAGGACTGGACGTTTTCCGTAGAGAAGAGCCGGATCAGCGACAGAATATGGGATGCCGCTGGTTGTGGGTCCGACCCGGACTACATTGCGGCAAATGCCCGATGGCGCGAGCTAATAGCGGAGAAACATGCCATCCTAGAGCGCGGAGCCGGGCCAAGAGGCCCAGTTCAGCTACCGACCGATGACGGCGGCTGGACCACAAAAATTCTCGCGAAGGAGCCTGGTCCCGGCGATAAGAAGCGAATGAAAGTCATCGATCAGGAACTCAATACTCTTTGGGAACCGATGCACAGAGCAAGGGTAACCTTGCCTTCGGGTACGGTAATGGAGATCGCTCTCGTCACTCCTCTTCCGGATTTCGATGCAGGGTTCGTCAGGTTCGACGTAACCTCCACCACACATCCCGGTCTGCAAACGAAGAAGGAAGGCGGGAGCTTGAGCAACGGAAAGCGGGTGTTCCTGATCAGGGGCAATCAGTTTGGGCACGCAAAATATCATGCCGTAAAACCGTGAACTGGGGTTCCAATTGAAGGCAATACATGCCCGCGAAGACGCTGCTGAGATGTACACGATCCTGCGGACGGCCAACTGCATAAAGCGATATGATAGCATCAGTCATCAGCTTCTCGCTGAACTCGCTGTCGCTATCGCCACGGACGGAGAGGTCGTCGGCGGGAATAATCGCGGAAGCGACATCCTGTCTCCAAGCTATGGAAAAATTGAGGTCAAATCGCGGGTTCTCGGAACCGACGGCCCCTTCCCCCGGGTTTCGCTGAAACCTCACAATCTCGATAAATCCGACTGGATTGTCGCCGTTCGCTGGACGCGCGACTTCGAATTTCATGATGCGATCGCACTGCCGAAGTCGGCAGCTCAAGGCCTCTTTGCTGGCCGCCTCTCCGAGGGAAAAGTCGCACACGTTGCATGGCAGACGTGGATTGCCGCACCCGGAGCCGAAAGCCTTGCAAGTCGAGTTCGCACTGCTCTTTCCACCCTTTCCTGATATCCACCCTCACCCGCTCTCGTCGAAACGATAGGAGCGGGTTTTGTGGCTTGCGTCCAGTCTGGACCATCTCCGGAGTAGAGGGAGGAGACCCAGCGGATGCCAGCCGAACGCCTTGAGATCATCTTCGACACTGCCCGCCGCTATCCCGGCCACGTGTCGTTCGACATCAGCTTCCGGAACATGCGCTATGTCGATCACAGGGACGCTGGCACGCCGGAGGCATCGAAGATCGCCCACGTTCTCCGCGTCACGGCCAAGCGTGCTGGCTTCCGGTATGTGCGCGGTCAGGACGACGAGCGGCGTTTCGATCGGCTTTGCCATCATCGCCGTTGCGTGCGGGAACAGAGCTTGGCCGTTACTTGGTTGAATGGTCGATGATTTAGGTTGCCCGGTCGCCCGCGCAGCGGAGCGCCATCACTCGGAGCGAAGCGGGCGACCGGGCATCCTTTCTAATGTGGACGGCGAAGCGGGTGGACGCGCGGAGGCAAAAATCAGGCTTCTCGAATACTGGCCATTCTTTGTCGGTTGTGGCGCGGGAGCGCTGTTGTTTCTGAGTTCAATGTTCAACCGGAAATCCGTAAGCCTGGTCAGCTTTGTGCTGCTGACTGTAATGGGTGGCGGGCTTGCCGAGCGGTTTTGGAGAAAGGATTGAGCAGAACCGCTTGCCGGGGGCCGTCGGTCCCGGTTTCCGCCCTTCGGGCGCTATGCTAAACCTCCTACGGCTGCCCTTTTAACCGGTCAAGCGGTGCGCGAACTGGCTTCGGCTGCGCCTGCGCCTGGTATGCTCATTTGTTTGTTTTTGATGGGGAAAGAGGGCTCTGCCCGCCTCTCCCCCGACAAGGCGAAAATCGGTCTCCCCGTCCTTCCTCCGCTCGCCTTCGGCTCGCTCCGTGCAGGATCGACGCGGATTCGCATGCGCGGATCACGCGACGCCCCTTCGGCCTCACGCCTCGGGCGGGTGATCCCCCTCCGATTTGTCACCTTGCCCCCCTCTCCCCCGCTGCTCCGCGCGAGCTCGGGAGCAGGAGCGGGGCTCCTGCCCCTTCGGGCATGAGGCCGCTTCGCGGGAATAGGGAAAAGGGAACCACCATGACTGACATCATCACTGTGGCATTAAGCAAGCTCGACGCCGATCCGAAGAATGTGCGCAAGACCTACAGCGCCGAGGGCATCGAGGCGCTGGCTGCGAACATTCGCGCCGACGGCTACCGGCTTCTGCAGAACCTCGTTATTCGTAAGGGCGACAAGAGGGGCCGCTATTTCGTCGTCGCCGGCGGACGCCGATTGGCTGCGCTCAAGCTGTTGGCGGAGGCGGGCGAGATCACCAAGGATTACCCCGTCGAGTGCAAGGAACGCGAAGGGGAGATCGCCACGGAAATCAGCCTCGCAGAGAACGTCATGCGCGAGGATATGCACCCGGTTGACCAGTACGAGGCATTTGACGCGCTAGCCAAGCAGGGAAAGGACATTGCCGATATTGCCGCCCGCTTCGGCACGACCGAAACCATTGTCCGCAAGCGGCTGGCTCTCGCCCGCGTTTCGCCGATCCTTTTGCAGCAGTTCCGCGACGAGGAGATGAGCTTCGCGCAGCTATCGGCCTTCACGGTCAGCGATGATCACGAAAGGCAGGTGACCGTCTGGAACTCGCTTCCTTCTTGGAGCCGCGATCCTCATTCGATCCGGCGAGCGCTGACCGAGGAAATGATTCCGGCTACCGACAAGCGTGTGCAGTTCATCGGCGGGCTGGAGGCTTACGAGGTAGCCGGTGGACAGGTTCAGCGCGAGCTTTTTGACGAGCGAAACGCCGGTTACGCGATGGACGTTGCTTTGGTCGAAAAACTCGTGGCTGAAAAGCTCGAGACGGCCGCCGCAACCGTTCGGGCCGAAGGCTGGAAATGGGTCGAGTGCTCCGGTACGGCTCCTGCCGGTTATCATGCAATGAAGCGCCACTATCCAGAGGCTCTTCCTCTTTCCGAAGAAGATCAGGCGGCGCTTGATGCCGCACAGGCAGAATATGACGAGCTTGCCGAGTTGATTGAAAGCGGCATGGCCGACGACGAGGCGGAGGCGAAGCTGTCTGACGTCGAAAAGCGGATCGACAGTCTTAAGGCCCGATCGGAAGCCTATAGTCCGGAGGCGTTGGAACAGGCAGGAACCTTCGTGTTCCTCGACTATTGCGGTCGGCTTGCCATCGAGCGCGGCTTTGTGAAGCCGGGAGAAGTCGAGTCGGCGGGAGATGAGGAAGAGGACAGCGAAGGCTTGCCGAGCGCCAGCAGCGCGGCAACACCCAAGGCACCGAGCATCAGTCATTCCGCCGCGCTGATTGAGAACCTGACTGCTCACAAGACCGCTGCTTTGCGTATCGAACTGGCGAATAATCCGGACGTGGCTCTTGTTGCGGTCGTTCACGCGATGCTGCTCAGCGTATCCTACCCGTACAATTCAGAGCAGAGCGCCCTACAGTTGTCGCTCACGCATGAACGCTTGGAGCCGTCGATGAAGGACGCCGAAAGCTGCAAAGGGCTTTGCGCCTTCAATGACCTTGCGGAGAACTACGGCCATCACTTGCCGGGAAACCCTGCCGATCTGTTCGAATGGCTGTTGGAGCAGCCGCAAGACATGGTGCTGATGCTTCTCGCATTCGGTGCGGCGCACTCGGTCAATGCGGTGGAGAAGAAGTTTACACACCGCAAGAAGGGCATCGAGCAGGCGAACCAGCTTGGCCGAGCGCTCGAAGTGAACATGCCAGATTGGTTCGAGACGACCGGCGACAGCTATTTCAAGCACGTCAACCGCACGACCATTGAACTTTCGTTGGCCGAGGCGAGAGGCAGCGAAGCGGAATTGTCGGTGAGAGCCGCCGCCAAAAAGTCCGAAGCCGTTGCGATCGCAGATCGCCTTGTTGGCGGAACCGGCTGGATACCCTCCCCGCTCCGTATAGCCCCCGCCGAGGCGGAACAGGAGCTTGGGGCCGAGAGGATCGCGGAAGACGAGCAGTTCCCCCCGGGCGGCTGAGTGACGTCAGTCGCGGGCCGGTCACGTTCCTCCCGCGTGATCGGCCCTCCCGCTTTCACGACCGCCGATGACCGTGGGCCAGGATCGACCTGGCCCCCAATCATGTTGAGGGGAGGCCCGATTTCCCCCCCTCCCCTCAAACTCCCCTTCCCGCCCGGGTTTTCTTGCGTTTCAAGAACTGTTTTGTATCAAATTGCTTCATACTTGGGGCTCAAAGCCGGTGTTTTCAAAAACGGCAAAATTCCGCAAGATATTAAGAAATAATGGCATTCTCGGCATAACGCACGCCCTTACAGGCTTTTGCGTGTAGCACGTTGTTGCACCTTTTTGGTTTATGAGGTTATTTTTCAAATGGCGGAATCAGTCGTGATTCCGGCGCTCACGCATTCTCATCAAATTTCACGGAGATGACAGGCCCGACCAGAAAAGAAAAACCGCTCCCGAACAAGTCCGGAAGCGGGGTCTATGAGTCAATAAATTAGCCGAATCCTTTCTCGCAGACCCTCCCTTCCCTGTCAATTGCAAAAGCACCTTTTCGGTGAACGGCGAAGCTTTGCCTGGTCCCTAAGTGGAGACGAGGAATGGGGAATACCCAAATTCATCAGCGGCCAATCGGCCGCAGGATAACGCCGCAGCGTGCGCAATTCCGGCGTCTGGCAGAGTCGGCGGATATCGGAACCGTGACGCGTGCCCAATTGGCCGTGCTTGCTCAAAGCCTGACATGCACAGGGCTAATCAACGGGACCGAAAGCCACCTGTTGGTCGCTCTGATCAATACGGTTCCCGCTGAATCATTCGACAGGTCCGGCCGTCCGATCGTATTCAAGTCGAACCAGCAACTGGCCTTCGAAATTGGCCGGTCGGTCGGTCGCGTCAGCCGCATGCTATCCAGCCTCTTCGACGCTGGCCTGATCACGATGCAGGACAGCGGCAACTACAAGCGCTATCCCATCCGCAATGGCAACGGCGAGATCACGGACGGTTGCGGAATCGACCTTCGCATCCTGATCGTGCGATATGCCGAGCTTGACGAGCTCGTGAGACAGGTTCGGGCTCAGAAGAAAGCCGCCGACGCGGCGCTACGGCGCTACCGCGGGGCGCTTCGCAATGCTCGCTATGCCCTCTCGGCCGCCGCGCGTCTCGCGGAGGATTCTTTGAGCCGTATCGGCGCCCGGATCGAGCGGGTGAGCAGCATTGTCGGAATCGCCGGCAAGGCATCGAGTCGCGTTCTACGCCGGGCAACGGCTCTTCTGGAGTGGTTGATAGAGCGGATGATGCAGCTCCCGCGCCGATCGAGAGAAGCGCAAGAAACGCAAAATATAACACGCCCGTATGTCGAAAACGGCATGCACAAACAGATTACAACCCCTCATCCCTTTGACGAGAGTAATCAGGAACGGCGTTCGGCTAACGCCGAACAACTCAGTTCGCCTGAGGCTGGCTCCGCCAGCAAATGGGCTTTTGAAGAAAGCCTGAGGCGAGGCCGGAGCGAAATCAACCAGCCACGACGCTTGCCGCAGGCAATGGTGGCATTGCAAGACGTGCTTAGGGCGGTGCCAGCGCTGAAGACCTACGGGTTTGCCCCCAGCAGTTGGGCCGACCTAGCGCGGGCCGTGCCGCTGATGTGCCGGTTTGCCGGGATCTCCGAGGATGCCCGCGCCCGCGCGGTCGAGCAGATGGGCGAGCAGCAAGCCGCCGTCGCCATCGCCGTGACACTCGAGAAATACGACCGGCAGGAAGTCAGCTCGCCGGGAGGATATTTGCGGGCTATGACGGACCGCGCCGCCGCGGGCGAATTGCATCTCGCCCGCTCTGTCTTCGGGCTCGCCGCCCGAAATTCCATGGAGGTCAGACATTGAGACGTAACGCTTTGCCGGCGCTTTTCGCCGCCCTTGTCATCGTTCACGGCTCGGCGGAGGCCGCGGATTATTCCGGCCGTGCCCGCGTGATCGATGGCGACACCATCAACATCCGGAATCAGCGAATCAGGATAGCGGCGATCGATGCTTGCGAGCGCGAGCAGACCGGATTGAAAGACGGGAAGTTATGGCGCTGTGGCGTCGCAGCTCGCAGCTATCTTGGGAAAATGGTCGACGGCCAGCACGTTCGCTGCGACATCATCGATCAGGATCAGTATCGCCGCCTAGTGGGCCAGTGCTTCATTGGAGACGTCGATATCGGCCTTGCAATGGTGAAGGCAGGCCTGGCGGAGGCAATGCTACGGTATCTGCCGGCGACCCACTCGATCAGCGAGGTCGAGTACGGCCAGGCCGAGAACCGCGCCCGCGATAATGGCTTTGGCATGTGGTCGGCCGAGATCGAGAGCCCGCACGTCTATCGTCGGTCCAAACCTTTCGGGAACCAGTGACCCAAGATAGCCAATACGGAGTAGTGGCGCAGACGGCGAGCGAAGCATATTGCTTCAGTGTCGTCGTCGGAATCGCCGCAAAATCCGTTGATCAGGTCACGTCATTGGATAATATTGCTGCAAATTGTGCGGTTGGTACGTCGCTGACAAACGGGGAAACGTTGCCAAAACGGTTCAAGCCACACTCCTCCGGGGCGGTTGCTTTTGACGCTCGTTCGCACGTCGACGCGGTTTACGCAAAGCGGACGCCACAAAAATTTCCCCGCCTTGGGCTTCCTCGCGAAGCAAATTTTTGCGTCCTCTCGCCTCCTCCGCTCGCGCTTCGGCCTACGGTGCGCACCGCTTTCCGCCGTGCCTTTGGAACGATCATCGCAACCACCAAAGAGGAGTGAAAGACATGAACATCACCAACTACATCCAGTTCGACGGCGACAACCTCGACACCGCAAAGGGCGCCGGCCTCATCTCCACTATCGACCGCGACATGGACATCAAGGTCGTGCCGTTCGAGTCCGACAATGAAAAGGCCCCGACGCACCGCGTGTACGCCAAGTCACCGCGCGGCCATGACATCGAGGTCGGCGGCATCTGGAAGAAAGAGAACCAGGACGGTAAGCCGTACTACACCCTCTCGATCCGCAAACTTCGCTACAACGCCAATCTCGGCCGGTTCCCGGGCCAGGACGATGCCTCCCTGCAGGCGATCATCGAATGGGAACCCCGCGATTAATCCGCTCACAGCGCCCGGCTAGTAGCCGGGCGCTCACCTTCGAAAGGTTGGAAAATCCCGCAAATTGCTGGATTTTCAGCATTTTTCTTGCTAAGGTGGCTCGTAACTGGAGATTTGCCGATGAACGTTCATTCCCGCCGTCCGGATCGTTCCCCGGAAGCGATCGAGAAGCGGCGCAAGGCCGCTGAGCAGGCGCGCGCTGCCAATATCCGGCAGGGCTACGTTCACGATCCTGCCCTCGAGGAGGCGACCGCGCGGTATGTCGCCGGCGACATCACCCGCGAGGAATACCGGCAGCTCATGATCGAGCCGCCTGTCAGATAACCTCCCGATCAACCTTCAAGAGCAGAAGGCCGCCTGCTTAGAGCTGGCGGCTTTTTGTTGAGCTTCGCCATGGCTGACGAGCGCCCCAAAGGCTCCTACACCTATCCCAAACACGTCGGATGATCCAGACCGGTCGAACGTTCTGAAAAACAGATGGGGCATTGAAACCCCTTCCGAGCTGCGCGTGAAAGAGTATCGCGCGACCGCGGTGCGGATGCAGGAAATTGCTGAAGGCGACGGCCCGAAAGGCAATTTTGACGAAGCCCACCTGAAGGCGATCCACGGCTACATTTTTCAGGATGTGTACGAATGGGCCGGTCATACGCGAAACGAAAGTCCGATTGTTGAGGGGCAGCGCGTAGAGCCGATCGGTAGCCTCTCTAAGGGCGGCACGTCCTTCCTGCCCGGCTCGCGCCTAGAAATGGGCCTGGACGAGGCGCTGAAGCCGATCCGAGATCCGCAGGCCCTTCGCAATGCAACGGCTGAGGAATTCGCTGAGCGGGCCGGAAGAGTCCTCTCAGAGCTGAACTATGTGCATCCATTCAGAGAGGGAAATGGACGTGCCCAGGAAGCGTTTATTTCCGAGCTTGGCCGCCATTACGGCCACGAGATCGACTTCTCCGTAATTACCGAACCGCGCATGATCGAGGCGTCAATCGAGACCACGAACGACCCGTCCAGTCCCGTGAGAAGCACGTCATTGAGGACGCGATGAACCCGGGCCGTCGGGAGGCCATTCGATCCGCATTCGAAGACTTGCGGGAGGTCGGTGAAGAGCCTCTGCACCATCATGTTCGCACTGCCCGCGCCGGAGAAGAAATCACTGGCCCGATTCTCGGCCACGACAATCGCGTTGCCAGCCTTGTGACCGATCAAGGGATTGTCGTCGCGGATCGCGCGGACCTGCCGGAGAAGTTGCCAGACGAGGAGGAGGTCACCTTCACTGCCCGGTCGGACTTTTCCCGAGTGAGGCGAGAGCAGCCGGCCCAGGACGCGCAATCGCAGCCGGCGCCAGCGCGGCAGCCACAGCAGGACCATAACCCGGAGTTGAAGGCGATCGAGGCGCAAATAGCGGCACACCGCAGTCGGGAGCGTGATGACGACGATCGCGAGCGGTAACCTGCCCACCGGCTCTTTAGCTGCAAGAGCTATCCGTGAGCCGAAGGCGCCGATGTTCTGCGTCCTCTCCTTCCGTTGGGTGATTTGACGGACAAGCTACAATAGCCCCTCCCCCACGCAACCGCTGGCGCGGTCCTCCACTCTGTTGCGGCCCTTCGGGTGCATGGGCTCGCTTCGGCTATCTCCGTTTTCTGCCGTCAACCAACGGAAGGAGACGGCAATGCAGAGCATCAAGGACACCTACCAGCGCATCACCGATGCCATCATCGAGCAGCTTGAAGCCGGAACAAAGCCGTGGATCCGGCCCTGGCGCGGAAACAGCCGCGGCTCCCTCGTTCCGCGCCGCGCCACCGGCGAAGCCTATCGCGGGATCAACGTCCTGATGCTTTGGCTCGCAAGCGAGCTCGCCGGCTACGAGGAAAACACCTGGATGACCTACCGCCAAGCTCAGGATCTCGGCGGCCAGGTTCGAAAGGGCGAGAAAGGGTCCCTCGTCGTCAAGTACGGCACCTTCACCCCCAAGGAGCGCGAGGATGATGACGAACGCGCAATCCCGTATCTCAAGGGCTACACGGTCTTCAACGTCGAGCAGATCGAGAACCTTCCAGACCGGTTCTATCGACCGGTCAAGGAGCTGCCGGCGACGCCAGTCCCGCATCTCGAGACTGTCGAAGCCTTCGTCCGCAACACCGGCGCGGCGATCACCTACGGCGGAACAACCGCGTGCTATCGTCCCGCCCCCGACGATATCCTCATGCCCGATCGGGCACGCTTCGTCGACGAGGTTCACCTTTACTCGACCTTGCTTCACGAACTGTCGCACTGGTCAGGCGCAAAGCATCGCCTGGACCGTGACTTGAGCGGCCGATTCGGCAGTGAAAGCTACGCGATCGAGGAGCTGGTTGCCGAGCTCTCCGCTTCATTCCTCTGCGCCGATCTTGGAGTGGCCCACGATCCTCGCGACAATACCGCCACCTATCTGGAAAGCTGGCTCAAGGCGTTGAAGAACGACAAGCGGGCGATCATCGCCGCGGCCGCCAAAGCCCAGGCCGCAGCCGACTATCTGCACGGGCTGCAAGCGCGGGAGCAGAGCAGGGCCGCTTAGCGGCCTTGTTCCTCGGCCTTTGCACCTCATAGAGCGAGTGCCTGTGCAACGTCGCATCCCGCCAGACTGCCTTGGGAGAGAGCCTATTCCTGGGGAGGGTGATCGCTTCGCGACCGGCCACTACCGGTCGCTTGTGGTCGTTCGACTCATTGGTGAGTCGCAACACCTGCAACCGATTCGTTCGCAGAATCGAATTCAACAGCGGCTTTCGGCATGTTCTATCTACTGGAGTTGTCACCTGACAATTCAGGTAAGTCTCTGATTTCATGCATCGAATCCGGTTTGCCACAACCGTTAATTTCAATTAACTAAAAACTCCTTGACGCCAACGCGCGATTCAAGATCATTTGCGGAAACTTCAATGAATTTCTGGATTTTGCGTGAATGGCGACAAAAGCTGCGATTGTTGAAAACCAACAGAAGCGCGTCCGTGTTTCAATTGACGAAACCATAGCGCACGACTCGGCCTCGCTCAGTGGCCAGCTACAGATCTTATTCGAGAAGCTCTTCTCGCCCAACGCAAAGAAAACGCTTCGGCGTTTCAGTAGCACGGAGGCCGCAAAGCTTCTCGGTGTCACTGACAGCTACGTCCGGCATATTGCCTCGCAGGAAGAGGCCGTCACATCCGAAAAGACGGCCGCAGGCCGAAGGACGTTCTCGCTTGAAGAAGTGAACATGATCCGGCAGCTTCTCGGACGAACGAAGCCAGCCTACTTGCCCGGCCGCCGCGAAGGCGATCACGTTCAGGTGGTCGCGGTGACCAATTTTAAAGGCGGCTCTGGCAAAACAACGACCGCAACACATTTGGCCCAGTATCTTGCGTTGCGCGGCTATCGTGTTTTGGCGGTCGACCTCGATCCTCAAGCCTCCATGTCAGCCATGCTCGGCTTCCAGCCTGAGTTCGATGTGAACGACAATGAGACGCTCTACGGTGCTATCCGCTACGACGCCGAACGGCGTCCAGTAGGGGAGGTGGTCCGGCAAACTTATTTCGCCGGGTTGGATCTGATACCGGGGAACCTGGAGCTTCACGAGTTTGAACATGACACGCCGCGGGCTCTGGCATCTCGGGACTCCGCCGATACCGACATGTTCTTCATGCGTGTCGGCAATGCGCTAATGGATCTACAGGATCGCTATGATGTCGTAGTCATCGACTGCCCGCCGACACTTGGCTTCCTCACGCTTTCGGCACTTTGTGCGGCAACTTCGGTTCTGATCACCGTTCACCCGCAAATGCTCGATGTCGCATCGATGAACCAGTTCCTCTCGATGACCTCCGATCTGCTCGGGGTGGTGAAGGAGGCCGGAGGTAATCTTGATTACGATTGGATGCGGTACCTGGTGACCAGGTACGAACCCAACGACGGACCTCAGGCACAAATCGTTGCGTTTCTCAGAAGCCTTTTTGGCGAACGCGTTCTGACTTCGATGATGGTCAAGTCGACCGCCGTCTCCGACGCTGGCCTATCCAAGCAGACGATCTACGAGGCGGGCCGGGAAACGATGCACCGCCAAACCTACGACAGGGCCGTTGAAGCGATGGACAGCGTGAATTCCGAGGTGGAGACCCTTATTCGAACTTCATGGGGTAGGGCATGAAAGGCAGAGACATCCTCAAGAGCATGGTGAGCTCGGCCGAGCAGACCAAGACGGAAGCTCCGCAGGCGCCGGTGGCACACAAGCCAGCCGGCGCTGTCCGCGCTATGAACCTGTCGCTCGGTCGTTTGAACGAGGAGGCGGCGGCGGCCAAGGAATTGCGCGAAGCAATCGCGGCGGGCGACAAGGTCGTCGAACTCGATCCCGCTCTCGTAGAGGTCTCGTTCATTCGGGATCGTATACCGCTCGAAGCGGATCCGCAATTTGACGACCTGAAGGCGTCGATCGCGGAGAGCGGCCAGCAGGTGCCTATCCTCGTCAGGCCTCACCCTGCCAAGCCGAATTACTATCAGGCGGCCTACGGCCACAGACGTCTGCGTGCAGCAGACGACCTCGGCAGATCCGTCAAGGCAATTGTCCGTAACCTGACTGATGAGGAAGTTATTCTCGCACAGGGCCAGGAGAATGGTCCTCGTGTCGACCTCAGTTTCATTGAACGGGCTCTCTTCGCACGACGTTTGGAAGAACACGGGTTCTCTCGCGATACGATTGCCAAGGCACTGTCTGTCGATAAGCCGGAGATCTCGCGGCTGTTGCAAGTTGCCGAAGGTGTCCCATCTGAAATTATGCTGGCTGTAGGCCCGGCTCCCAAAGTCGGGCGGCCGCGCTGGCTGGCTTTCGCGGAAAGGCTGAAGGACAGTGCGTCGGCGAAACGGCTCGAGAAGGAAATGCAGGCGCCTGATTTTCTGGCGGACGAGACCAACAAGCGATTCGATCGTCTGTGGAAGGCTGTCATGGTAGCCGAGAAGAAATCGAAGGATGTTGAAGCGGTGCGAACCAAAAAGGGCTTGCCGCTCGCATCGATCGAACGCAATGCCCGCGGTTCGAAGATCACGGTAACATCGGCAGAATTTGCAGAATTCCTTTCCACGCACATGCATGAGTTCGTTGCGAGGTTTGAGCAGGAAAAACACGGAAAATCAGCGGACTAATCAAGTTGTCAGCTGACAATCGGAGCAAATAGGAGACATAGAACCGCAAAAGAAAAAGGCCCCCAAACGTCGCCGTCGTGGAAGCCTCTCTCTTATCTAAGCAATCTGAGAATCGCATTTCCACGAATCCCCGTCAAGAGTCTTTGGCGCCGTTTTGGTGCGCGGATTTCTTTTGCCTTCTGAAAGGTGAAGGAAATGCAGATTGGAAGTGTGACGACGCCCTTCGGGCGGCGGCCGGTTTCGCTTGCCCAAGTTAGAGGGCAGATGCGGACGGCCGAAATCAAATCCGGCAAGACCGCCGACAAATGGAAGGTGTTTCGTGACGTCTGCGAGGCGAGGGCGGTGCTCGGCATCCAGGACCGCGCGCTCACCGTCCTCGATGCACTGCTGACGTTCTATCCGGACAACGAGCTTTCGGAGGACCGCGGCCTCGTCGTTTTCCCGTCGAACGATCAGCTCTCCGTGCGTGCGCACGGCATTGCCGGCACGACATTGCGCCGGCATCTCGCCGCGCTCGTCGACGCTGGTCTAATCCATCGCAAGGATAGCGCCAACGGCAAGCGCTACGCCCGCAAGGACGATAGGGGCGCGATCGAGGAGGCGTTCGGCTTCAGCCTGGCGCCGCTGCTCGCGCGCGCCGAGGAACTAGCGCACGCCGCACAACAGGTTGCCGCCGAGCGTAAGCGCTTACGCATCACCAAAGAAGCGCTGTCGATCTGCCGACGCGACGTCCGCAAGCTGATCAGCGCCGCGATGGAGGAGGGGGCTGCCGGCGACTGGGGACGCATCGAGGAGATATTCCTCGGCCTGACCGGGCGCATCCCCCGCACGCCGACGGCTGCCGATCTACAGCAAATCCTCGAGGAAATGGAGATGCTGCGAGAGGAAATCCTCAACCGGTTGGAAATTCAGGAAGATTTCGAAGAAACGGCCAGCAATGCTGTTCAAAATGAACGTCACATACAGAATTCAAATACCGAATCCAGCTATGAACTTGAACCTAGCTCTCGAAAAGAGCAGGGGGCGAAATCGAGCCGAGCTATCCGGCCGGCGGGTGAGCCGATTAAAGCATTTCCACTGGCAATGGTGCTGCAGGCCTGCCCGGAGATCCGTGACTATGGGCCGAATGGCGTCGTGGAAAGCTGGCGCGACCTGATGTCGGCCGCGGTGGTCGTCAGATCGATGCTCGGCGTCAGTCCGAGCGCGTATCAGCAGGCCTGCGAAGTCCTCGGGCCGGAGAACGCCGCGTCGGTCATTGCTTGCATCCTCGCAAGGGAACCGCACATTAACTCGCCCGGCGGCTACTTGCGCGATCTGACGCGAAAGGCCGAACGCGGAGAGTTCTCGCTCGGGCCGATGCTAATGGCGTTGATGCGGGCGAATGCCCCGACCAGGCGGCATGCATCCTGACGCTCCCTCACATTGCGCGATCCCGGCACTGGGCGTGGCCTGCGCTGTATCGTTCAGTTCTGGCGTGGGCCGCTAATGTAAGGATTTACTTTTACGGGATGACGCCGTCCTGTACAATCATTTCTACGCATTCGCACGATCGGGCTCCTCATGAAACTTTTTTTGGTGTCTATCGCGATCGTTTTTGGAATTGCTTCGTCAGCTTCCGCTGACGAAGCTCCTAAATTCACGCCCGAGCAGCAGGATCGCTTAGTCATCAACGAGATGCTTTCGAACCCTGGCGACTCAAAACCCTATGAGTTTGCAGCTTTAGCCTTCGCCGCGAAGAACGCTGCGGCGGCCTATGATCGCGATCCTAATCTTCCGTATTCCCAGTGGAACCCTGTGAGTCCACAAGCCGCGGTGGCGAACTTCCTCGAACTTAAGATGACCAAAGAGCGCTTCATCGAAATCAGCGTCCTAAAGCAACAGGACGCGATCGAAGGCTTCACACTCAAAGGCACATATGGAGAAGCGGCGTTTACCGCCGCGCTCGGCCTTGCGACCATGAACGCCGGTGGAGTGGGTGTCGCGATTTCTCCATTTTTAACTAAAGCTGGCTTTGATGCCTTGGACATTTCCCCTCAAAACCCTCGATTGCCGGATGTCATGGCGACATCTGCAATGGTTTGGGCTTTCGAGGAGGTTCGCGCCGGAACTTCGACGGGGAAAATGCTTGCGGTCTATTTAGCTAAAGACAGGATTCCCGATCCCAAAGCCGACCGCGCCGATCATCGCGGCGTCAAACGCGGCGAGATGATTATGCGCCAAGTTCAGACGGCGAAAGATGTTAAGTCCCTTATTGAAGGAAACACCGATATCAAAAGGGGTTTGGCGGCGATGGAAGCCGCGCTGAAGGAGCGCAACGAGCAGACCGAGGCGCGCGCCGCCGCGGGCGATACGGACTTTGTACCACCGAAGGTGGATGTCACTGCGGGCGAAGTGTTTCACGACGTCGGCGATGGGCTGACAGGCCTAAGCTATATTCTGACTCTCACGAATAACCCAAAAGAAGCCGAAATGGTCGACAAGCTCGCTAAGGCTTCTAAGGCGATGGAGATGCTTTCCACCGCGCAAACGATGGGCCCTGTCGCGTGCGCGAATGTCTATTTATTCGCCGCGGTTATGATTTATTCGGCAATCAAAACCGCCAAGGCACCGGAGAGCCCGTATCCCGCGATCTTCGCCATGCTCGCGCGGATTTCCAAGCAGATCGAAGATATGCGATTCGAACTGGGCACTCGCCTCAATCAGATTGATACGAAATTAAGCGGATTCATCCAGCAAACGCTTGCACGCCTGAATGCGAGCCTCGACAATCAAGCTCAGATAACTCAGCTGTTAGCGGGCTTGCAACAGCAACTCAATATGATTTCGGTGACCATTCAAGGACAGATGCTATCGCTGGTAGACATTGCTTTTGCGGAACAGGACCGGAATTGTTTTTTACCGGCTGGCGGTGGCGATTACTTACGCTTAGAGAAGAACACATTTATTACCTGCGTGAATACATATTTGGATCGAGGTACCATCCATGCTCGATCGGTCTTGGCGAGCACGCCATTGGGCTCCGTTGCCACGTCCGACGTTTATGGCGCCAAGTTCTTTCCCTACAGTGATTATTACGAACAGCTGCGGAAAGCTGTAGATCCCGATGGAATCGAATATACCCGCTCGCTAGCGCATCCAGCCGTTTGGTATCAAAGTGCAACGTTGTTAGCGAAGCTTTTACGACTGCAGCCCGAATTCATTTCAGTCCTCGATGTGAACAAAGAACAGTTTGGCTTAGTCACATTACGAAGCGACGAATTGGTACGCGCAGGTCAGGAGTTAAAAACCTTTCGAGAAACTCTCTTGTTAACGTACGATAACGGCAAACCAACACTGCGCGGCGACCGAATTAGACATTTTTTAAACCGTATCACAGATTTGTACGGCGAAGTAGTTCAAAAAATACAAACAGAAGTGGCGCGACAAGAAACTCCGGTGGATGCGGTAAAAGAATTCAGCCAACCCTTCAACCGTGATTACCCTTACAGCATGTTCGCACAGTCCGTACCGTTCTGCCTCGACAAGACGGCCACGCTAACAAACTGGAAAACTTATCTTCGTAACGCAGGTCCCTACGTGGTGGACATCTCCTATGAGAAGGGCAATTGGGGCGCGGAAGGAGATTACGAAGGAGCGCGGAACTCGGTCACCGAAAAGCTCAGAAAAAGCGCGACCACCACCGACCCCAACCGCTTAGCTTGGGACCGCCAGATCTTGAATGCCATGGCGAAGGAACTTCCCCTTATCGAACAGTCGGGACATCGTGCAGCCTATATCAGCGCGTGTATTCAAACTCTAGAAATCAGCAATCTCGATCAAGTGGGTGGATACCCCGCGAAGATCGATGTTCGACTGGCGCTTCATTTGGATGTGGTCTTTGATACGGCTACGGGCAAAGTGAGTAAGCCCGCTCAAGACATTGAAGCTGCCGTGAGTGTGACCGTGCCCTATGGCGGCGGACTTGAAGTGTATAGTGGCCACAGTACATTTCGCATAGATGACATGGTGGCCTTCGGTTGGAACGAGACTATTTACCCGGCGCTTATAAAAGCCGGGTTCAAGGATGTTTCATCTCAGGACACAAAAAAGAGTTTTGATGAATTGAAAGCCGTTTGGCACGATGAGCTTTTTAGCAAACATCAGGCGACAATGAAGAGTGCGCTCGACGCTCAGTTAGCCGCGACTTACGAGAGATTTGTTTCAGATTTAAAGAATCTCGAAGCTTTACTGAGCATCGGTCTTGATGAAAACCTGGCTTCCGTTCAAAAAGTGAAGAAGGTCATTGATGAGATCTTCAAGGAGTCATCGCCTGAATCGTTGGTGAAAAGAGCCGTAATAGGCGGTGAAGATATCACGAACATGGCCGCAAAGCTGAATCAAGACGTCGAGTCTGTAAGGGCCGCCGTTACGACCCTCACTTCCGACCCAAATTTGCAACCGGCGCCTGATTTACTTCTTTTTGCCGAGAAAGAACTAGATATGCTTTATTGGATGCGAGCGGCTCCATCGGAACCCGCTAAGTAGGTTGCGCCGGTTTCTGCTTCCGTTGTTTTAAGCCGCTGGTCTGAGCGAAACGACAACTCAGGAGCGCACTCTCGAAGGTCTAGCAGCCGCACAGGCGGCAGACTAGAAGACTGGACCCATTCAACCGACCGGACGAGCCGCGGATGGTCCAGCGGCGATAATGGCGTGCATCCTGCATCCTTGAGCGCTCAGCCACATCGTATGCATCCGGTGAGGGCCACGCGTAACAGCCGGCTTATTCGTCGCCAGCGAAAAAGTGTATCTCCATGAGCCGAGGCTCATATTCCCCCTGAAAAAAGTATAATTCAGATTTCGTCTCGAGGACGATTTTGCTGACTATCTCGCTGCCATCGTCTTGACTGAATTCCTCGTAGAAAACCCGCAGTGAGTCTAACAGTGCTTTAGCAGATGGTAACGAGATGCCCGGTTGGAAACCGCCGAGGTCGACTTCAATCCCCTCGACTAGACGTATAGCAGACCTTTTCGGTTGCGGTTCACCATGATGTGCATTCCACAGTTCGAGCCACACCCTCTCAACTTCGACACAATTGCTACGTGTTCGCAAGGAAAACTCAAAGTCGGCATATCCCAACTGGCACGTGAATTCGTCTTCAATACCGAAATCCCAGCGGTCTGGAACTCCTAAGAACTTCCCCAATTTTTCCAACTTGGATCCAGGAACAAGAGGGTAATCGCTCGTTCCGACGAGCATGGAAGTGATTGCTATGACTCTCATTGCATTGCCTTCTTCTCGAAAGTGCGGCGGTGGGGAAAATTCATGAATGATCAGGGGGCGCAGGTTAGGCAGCCTGATCTTTTAGAGACTTCGTTGGCTGCCAATTCCACGGGAGCAGGTCCTCGAGCCTGATGATCGGCGTGTCGGCGATGCGGGCGAGAACGTCGGCAAGCCAGGCTTGCGGATCGATGTCATTGAGCTTGGCGCTCATGATCAGCGTCGCCATAAAGGCGGCGCGATCGGCACCACGATCGGAGCCGGCGAAGAGCCATGACTTCCTGCCGAGGGCGAAGCCGCGCAGCGCCCGTTCGGCGGCATTGTTGGTGAGGCAGATCCGGCCGTCGCTAAGGAAGGCAGTAAACCCGTCCCAGCGCTTCAGCATGTAATCGATCGGCTCGGTGACCGGTGAACTGCGCGACAACTTTGTTCGCTCAGATCGAAGCCAGGCCTCAAGCTCATCAACGAGCGGACGGCTGTCCTTCTGACGCCGTTGCAGCCGGTCGTTGGCTGAAAGTCCGTTGATGTCGCGCTCGATGTCGAACAGCGCGTCGATGCGCTTGACCGCCTCCAGCGCAACCGGCGAGATCGCGGCAGCATTCTTTCCGCGTTTGGCGTTGCTGGCGATGTCGGCAAGCACGAAGAACTTGCGCCGAGAATGGGCCCAACACAGCGCCTGCGTCAGCGGAACGGGATCGCGATCCGCCTTGAACAGTGGGTTGTAGCCGCCACAGGCGTCGGCCTGCAGAATACCGGTGAAGCTCTTCAGATGGCGCTCGGGATGCTCCTGCCGCCGATCGCGCGAGGCATAATAGAGCGCCGCCGGCGGCGATTGCCCGCCGAACGGCCGGTCATCCCGGACATAAGTCCAGATCCGACCGATATCGGTCTTGCCCTTCGCCAGGATTGGCACGGTGGTGTCGTCGCCATGCAGACGCTCGGCGGCCAGCACATGCGCCTCGATCAGTGCATGCAGCGGCTTTAATGCCGCGGCGCAGGCCCCGACCTGGTCGGCAAGCGTCGACAGGCTGAGATCGATGCCCTCGCGGGCATAGCGCTCGCTCTGCCGGTTCAGCGGCTGATGCTGGCCGAACTTCTCGAACAGGATCATTGCCAAGAGGTTCGGTCCGGCAAAGCCGCGCGGCGTCACATGGAAGGGTGCCGGCGGCTGGGTGATCTTCTCGCATTCGCGGCAAGAGAACTTCTCGCGCACGGTCTGGATCACCTTCCACTGACGCGGGATCACCTCCAGCGTCTCGGTGACGTCTTCACCCAGCTTCGCCAGTTTGGCCGAGCCGCAGCACGGGCAGTTCGAAGGCGCGGCAAGGACGACGCGCTCGCGCGGCAGATGCTCGGGAAACGGCTTGCGCGATGGACGCTTGCGCTCGAAGGTTCTGACCGTCGACGAGCGCGCCGCCAACTCCGCCGCCAGTTCGTCTTCGCTGGCGTCGGCTTCCAACTCCTCGAGCTGCAACTCCATCTGGTCGAGAAGCCGGGCCTTGCGTTCCGACCGGCTGCCATGGATGTCGCGCTTCAGCTTCTCGATCTCCAGCCGGAGCCGGGCGATCAGCGCATCCGAATGCGAGTTCACGGCCTGGGCGCGAGCGGCAACTGCCTCGGCTTCACGGCGGGCCGCACGCTCGGCGAGGATCATCGCATGCGCGCTGGCAAGGTCGTCGGGAAGCTGATCCGCCGCATCGGTCATGGCGGGATGGAATCATATTCGCTGCCGCCGTGCCAGCGGTTTTGCTCATCCCGCCGACGTCGGACGCCAGGTCTTTTGCGGCATGCGCCAGTCGATGCCTTCGAGCAGATAGCCGAGCTGCGCCGGCGTGATCACCACCGTGCCGTCGGCCGCTGACGGCCAGATAAAACGGCCGCGCTCGAGCTTCTTCGTGAACAGGCAGGCACCCTGGCCGTCGTGCCAAATCACCTTGATCAGCCCGCCGCTTCGGCCCCGGAAGACGAAGAGATGGCCGCTCATCGGGTCGCGCTTCAAGGTCTCCTGCACCATCAGCGACAGGCCGGGAAAGCCTCTGCGCATGTCGGTATAGCCGGTCGCCAGCCAGACCTTCACACCGCTCGGGACCGGGATCATCGCCGCTCCAGTACGCCAAGAATCCGGCCAAGCGCTTCGGTGTCGATGTCACTCTCGACCCGGAGACGACGCCCACCGCCAAGCTCGATTGTGACGATGCTTGCCTTCTTGCGAGGCCGGGAGACCGCCGGCGGCTCGGACGGGACCGCCGGCGCTGGCAGCGCTTCGACGACCTCCACTGGAACGAGTTGCGGGACGGACAGCGCGGAGATTTGGCAGAGCTCCTTGCGCCAGCGGAAGAGCTGGCTCACATGAATGCCGGCCGAGTGCGCGATCTCCGAAACGCTTGCGCCTGACTCGAGCGTCGCCGCGACCAGCCGCTCCTTCTCCTCCCGAGACCAGCGCCGACGCCGCTCGACCGACGTAATCACCTCAATCTGATGCTTCGTCATAGGACTACTCCTAGTGCTTGCACTAGGACTTGCAACCTTCAGCCTAACTCAGCAAGGCGGCCGTCACCGTGGGGATACGCCACATCACCTCGGCCAGAGGCTACCTGTGGGGTCTCACTGGAAAGGCGAGGCGACAGGCCTACCCGTCTCCGCGGTCTAACAGAGATACAAATGCGGCTGAGACATCGCTGGGGACGAATAACGTGAAGCTGCGGTGATGCAGAGCAACAGAGCGGGAGAACTGCGATGGCTTGCAAACCCCAAGCCATTGAGGTTGTGTACGAGTGGGAAGAGTTCCTCCGAGACGATCTTGGTACTTAGGTTTTGAAGGCTCCTGCGTGGTGTCTTTCGAACTGCATGCCCGCGGGTAGCCGGGTGTAGGGCACGGCCCATTAGGGTTCGGGTTTCAATCCCTGGAAAGTTCCTCAGCTGTGGCCACGATAGGCGCGTTCCCAAAGGAGCATATTTGAAGCGGGAATGCTGATGACGGATGCGACGCCAAGAGGACCAGACGCATGAAGGTTTCCCGTGACCCTTGGCACGCTCAGTAACGCTCGGAGAGCCGGTCGCCAGCTGGCACCAGGCCTCGAGATTAGCCGAGATTGGAGGCGAGTGCCCGAAGCGTGTTCTCGCCCATGCCTTCGCTGGCGAGGTGCTTCAGGGTTTCGACATCGTCATCGGTCAACAAGGCGGCGAGCTGGTCGCGCCGGTCGAACGGGTGGATGGCGTCGAGCGCGTCTAGCTGTTCCGCACGGCGGTGGATCGCTTGGCTGTCTGATTCGGACGCTCTATGATTGTCGATCATTGACCCTAGTCTCCGCGATCTTGCGGAAATTACGGAAAATCAGTATATTCCGGAAAAAGGAGTTTTGACATGACGTCGACCGTGACCGCCGCGGCGGTTTCCAAGAGCTTCGGGGCCTATCAGGATGCCGCCGTGCGTGAGCCGGTGATCATCACAAAGAACGGCCGGCCGCGCACCGTGCTGATCGCCTATGAGGACTATCTGCGGCTGTCGCGGCGCGACCGTCGCGTCGAGGCGACGGCGGAACTGAGCGACGATGACATCGCCGCGGTCGAAAAATCCGAAATGGAGCCAGGCTTCGATCATCTCAATGCCGAACTGCTGACGGGCAAGAATGCTGCCGACTGAAATCAAGGTCGGTCACGTCTTCCGCTATTCCTATCTCTGGCACTGGCAACATCTCGAAGGCCGCGAAGAGGGCGACAAGGATCGACCCTGTCTGGTGCTGGCGTTGGTCACCACGCTCGAGGACGGCACGCCGTTGGTGCGGGTGCTGCCGATCACCCACACGCCGCCGGCCCGGGCCGACGAAGCGATCGAGATCCCGCCGGCAACCAAGCGCCGGCTTGGGCTCGATGACGAGCGCTCCTGGATTGTGCTTTCCGAAAGCAACCGCTTCGCCTGGCCGGGGCCGGACATCCGGCCGGTCGATAGCGACAGCGGCTATTTCGGGCCGTTGCCGCCGGCGCTGTTTGCCGAGGTGAAGCGCCGCTTCGTCGAACTCGCCCGCGCGCAGCGGCACACGCCGACGGCCCGGACCGATTGAACCTGCCATTGACTTCCGTCCTTTTCCACGCCGGCTCCGGTCGCCACCGTGCGATGATCGCCTCGATCTCGCCGCGATAGTCGGTCGGGTAGACCGCGTCCTCCTGCCGCGCCAGCCAGGTGAACACGGTGGCCATGTCCTCGGAGACCTCGCGGTCGACGGCGAACAGGTCGGCGATGTCGAAGCCCGTGGACGTCGGCGTTCCACCAGGCGAGCTGGAAGTTGGCGACCCGGCGATGGCCGGTATCCTCTTGGGCGATGTTCAGCAGTTTCTCGAGCGCAAATCGGACCCGGTCGTCGACGGTGTTCGCTCCGTCTTCGTTGTGAGTTGGGGCGAATCTAGGCGATTAGCGAGTCCAAATCCTTAAATATCGATACTTGAAACCTATCGATAGTAACCGCAACCGAAAATGGGTGTCTAGGTGACGGAAATAAAGTCCATGATATGTTCTGTTTGTGCAATTTCAAGACGTTAATACATATGCTTAACGGCTGGTAAGTTTTTATCACCGTGGCCGAGCGAGCTGTTCGAAACGGGCGCGTCGCCTCGTTCGTCCACAGGATCTCGGTGTAACGCCTCTCGTGAAACCCCTTGGCGCTCAAAAATCTCCGATTAATTTCAATTAGCGTTCCGTGCAACTTTGATTATAGAAGCTGAGATTGCCTCGCTCGAATCAACGTATCTGTCCGTATGACCACACCCATTGTTCTTGGCGCCGACCTCCCGCCACTCCCTCCGGAATTGCTCGTTGCCAGAGATCGTGGCGAGGTCCTTTTCATCGTTGGTGCTGGTGCATCTTACCCCCCGCCATCGTCACTTCCCGACTTCGGGGGTCTGGTTGCAGACATCTATGCGGAGATCGACCCCGCAATGAAGGCGCCTTTGGCGGAGCTTCGGAAGAAGACGGATCCGCCGAAGTGGCACGAGATCACTGGAATGTTAACGGACCAGCAGCGGACGGAGCTAAAATTCTTCGCGCAGAATGAATATGACGTGGTCCTCGGCATGCTGGAACGTCGGATCGATGGCGACCCAAGCAAAATGAGCACCCTGCGCCGCGCCGCACGGAAGGTCCTGGAGCGGACAGTCGAACCCAACCCTTTACACACGGCGCTAGTGCGCCTCGGGCAGAGGTACGGAGAAACCCTGCTCGTCACCACGAACTTCGACCGCCTCCTTAGCATCGCGGCAAAGCGCGAGAAGTATTCTGCCGACGCCTATGCTCTCGGTGAAATCCCAAATCCCAGCCGCAGCACGGAGTTTTCGGGAATACTGCACATACACGGCATGCTGCCGCTCAAATCTCAGCGTGGATCGGCTCTCATATTGACCGATCAGGATTTCGGCGACGCGTATTTGCGGCGGCATATCATCACGTCGTTCCTTTACGATGCAGCCCGCATTTTCCACTTGGTGCTGGTCGGTTACAGCGCCAATGACTCGCCAGTCCGGTACCTGCTCAACGCAATCGCTGCGGACGAGCGGCACTTCGTCGACCTGAAACCACGCTATGCATTCGTCGGTTGCGATCCGACGGATCAGCGGACGCCCGTCGAATGGAAGTCACGTGGGATTACACCGATCCCCTATGACAAAGCGGACAACCACAAAGCTCTTGGGGCAGTCCTGACCCGCTGGTCCGAGATTATCCCGGACAAACGGAACGCGTCCCGGATCCAGAAGCAATTAGTGGCGATCGCCAAACTTGATCCCGACGGCCCGGGTGGCCAAGCTGCGCAGTCGTTTATTCGCTACTACATTGGACGATCAAATCCGAGCGAACAGGCCGAACTCAGCAGGCTCCTCGCATCTAAGGATGCCTCGCCGAAATGGCTTGGCATCCTCAACCAGTTGGTCCGCGATTTAGCGCGAGGGCGATAGATGAGAACCGCGAGACTTAACGATGTGGACGCGAAAATCGCTCAGAACACTCGAGCTTTCGCGATCGAGCGCCTGTCCGACCGGAGTATTCTTGAGTGGGCGCTAACACTGCGCCCAGACCAGATTGCGGAGCGAACGGCGCTGCGGGATTTGGTCGAATACAGGGTGAAAGAAATTGCCGAGCCTTATCTGCAAGCATGGCAATATCTCTTCGAGTTCTGGGACGGTCCTTCGGGAGACGCCTCTCAAGATCGGCTTCTGATAAAACACGAACTGAGAACCGGCGGTAGCCCCACCGAGATTATCAGTCTCATAGTCGCCGCGGTCAGGCCGTGGATTCGAGTTGAGAACGGCAAGAAATATGAAGCGTTCGGGCACAAGCTGCCCAAGAAGCCAAAGCGCGTCCGCGACATTTTCTGGGTGTCGATGGAAGGCGGACGGGGCATTGCGCCGGAGGAGATAGGTCTTGGCGAGTCGGAAGACAGGGACTTTCTGTTCGAGCTCGCTGTTGCGCTGAATGCTGCTCTTTTGAGCGGGCTGAACCAAGCCCGTCGGATTGGTTACATCGGCGACGCAGATCCGATGAGCTGGCTTGTCCAGCGCGTATATTACGTGCCGCCAGAGCAATTCGCTGACGGCGGGGGCGAGCCAGATCGCCACAAACAGGGCTTTGCACCCACCACCAAGCTTCTTTTCGCGGTCGTGAAACGCCTCGCGCTGCTCGACAAGAAGGCAGCTTCTCGCGTCGTGTCTTCGTGGGATACTGATCGCTCAAAGCTCTACAAGCGCCTATGGGCGGCTGTCGCACGCGACGAATCAATGATCGGAGCAACTGACGTCGCCGAGTTCCTCACAAAACTCGATGACCAAGAATTCTGGTGGCCACACGCGTTTCCGGAGATTGCCGAGTTGCGGGCAGTACGTTGGAACTCGCTTCCGGAAGAGGTTACCCAACAGCTGGAACGGCGAATACTAAAAGGAGAACCGGCGGGGCGTCTAAGAAAGCGCCTCGGGAAAGACGAAGCTAAAAATGCTCTGGTCCGGCTCAGCATGACGGAACTTCAGCGCATAAAGCTCGCCGGCGGGCACCTTTCCGCCAAGGCCGAAGACTGGCTGCAAAAAGCAGCTTCGGAGCAACCTCAGCAAATCGCTTTGGCATCCGTCACGCAAGACTTCGCGGCGGGCGTGAGGTCATTCAAAGATGATCGAGGCGGCGATCCCGCGTTCGCTGATGTTCCTCCGTCGCGTTTGATTGAAGAACTAGCGCGACAGCTGGGCGACGATGGATGGGACAACAACAGCCGAGCTGCATCCGACTATATAGGCCGCAATCCAGACCTGATCCTGGACCTGCTTGCAGGTAAACCATACTCGCCGGCTCGTGCGAAAGTTTGGCAAGCATTCGGCTACAGTTTCCGGCCGCAGGACATTAATGCGGGGAGAGATACCGCCACCGCGGAGGACCAAGCGCTAGTTCCTACAGCGCTGAGGGCGTGCGGTGAGATCGCCGGCACGGACGTGAAAACGCTGCAGGAGGCCCTATCGGGCCTTACCACGTGGATCTCGATCTGGGACCGCCTGTTGAATGGCGAAGGCGATTACATCCGCGCGTGGCTCGCGCTTTGGCCCGTGGCTGTTATTGAAACCAACAGAGCGCCGGGGTCCGATAGCCGGCTGGGCGATCGGTCGTACTCGACGCCCGTCGGCCAGCTAGTCCACGGGCTCATTAGAGCAATACCAGCCTTTAAACCCGGGACACTCGCGCAACCGCCTTGGTCAGAGGCACTTCTATCCCTAGAACAGGCAACGGGTGAAGCGAAGCTTCAAGCGCAATACCAGACGATGATGTTCTTCGAATATTTTTGGTCGGCCGATCAGGCCTGGACACGGAAAAACTTGCTGGCGCCATTGCTTGAGGCACGCGGCGAGAACGGCGACCTATGGCGGGCCTTCGCAGATACCCGATACATGCCCGCCCGCGATGTTTTGGTACAGGTCGGTCCGATGCTGGTTGAAGTGGCAGCGGGAAACGAGATGGCTGCGGAAGTTCGTGGCGCCCTTGCCAGAAGAGCAATTTACGCGACGATCCTGGACAAGCGCGAAAGTCGCGATCCTGCCATTCCGATCCGCCTTACGCAGCAGCTGTTGCGCATAGGGGGAGACGAAGTCCGCACAAATGCTCTCCGGGCCATGAAAAACTATCTCGAGAACCCAGGCGTCGAACCACCGCCGACCCCGTCGCAACGGTTCGCCTTAATCAAGGAGGTGTTTGAAGACGTCTGGCCGAAGGAGCTGACATTGTCATCCCCCGCATTGTCGGACGCACTCGCGGACTTCCCAGCAAAGGCCAGACCACATTTTGCGGAAGCGACAAACCTCATCCTCCCATACCTCACACCATTCGATACCTGGTCACTCTATGAGTATGGCGTGTTGGATCGGTCGGATAAGACAATCAGTGGCGTGGATTCCGCTGAAGATGCCGCCGCGTTCCTGTCGATACTGGATAAAACAGTGGGGACGGAGGAGGGGGCGATTGTTCCAAACGGGCTGGATCGTGCCTTGATGCATATTGCCGAGAAGAGCCCACGTCTTGAGAAGGACACCCGATACCAACGCCTGCTGACGCTATCTCGACGGTAGTCTTTCTCGATTCGGCGGCGCACTGCTCCACATAGATCGTCGGGCTTGGCATCATCGATCAACTAGGGCCTCGGGCGTTCCAAGCCGGGCCATGATTTCGAGAGGACGTGCCGATTTGTTTCCGGCAGCGCACGTCCGTCGGCCAGGGGCTGTCGGTTGGCATTTAATCGTCAGAATGCAGGTGGTCCGGCGAGTTGTGGCAATTAATCTGAGAATCTTTTGGACGGGTCTTGGCGCTTAACGGCTGCTGACACGGAGCAACCCTTTGTAAGATCTCCTAATGCTGATGCACTCAGCCAAAACCGCCATTATAGTCATCGCGGCGTTCTCGGATAAGTGCCAAATTCTCAGTGCGATTCTCAGTTTGTTGGGTCTTCCTCACTTTGCGTGTTCACTTGCCGTTAGACATGCTGCCGCTATGAGCGGGCATGCAAGCGAAAACGAAAACGAAATGGTCGCCCGGCCCAGGGGTCAAAGTTTTGGGTATCTCGCTCCCTGACGATGACAGCTGGGTTGTTTCCACCGCCGGACCAGCTTTCGGCATTTGCCCTAACCGGGCCGCGATGCTGTCCCGATATGCGATCCGGAGACCGGCCATGTGATCTCGCCGGTAGGCGCAGCTGCCCTCTTGCATGAAGCCGCGAAGCATGCTGACGATCAGCCAGGCGAGAAGGGTCGATGCTTTGAATCAGGGCTCGCCTGAGTTCGTTTTGATGCGCAGCCTTGGCATGCGCTTCTGCGGAATCTTTGCAGCCGCGATCCGGACAGGCTCGACAGCTGGATTGACGATGCCGTTAACTCGCGTTTGGTCGCAATTGAGCGGTTCGCACGCGTCTTGCACCGCGATCTTGACGCCGTCTACAACGCCATTGAGCTGCCCTGGAGCAACGGCCAAGCGGAAGGCCAAATCATCCGCCTGAAGGCAATCAAGCGTGCAATGTATGGCTGAGCTGGCCTGGAGCTGCTCAGGGCACGCGTGCTGCCGCCTGACCAAAATCGCCACCCACAAAGTGGGGAAGAACCCTTTCAATTGCTAAGTGACACTAGGTTCGTTGCGTTCCAAGCTGGCCTTTCCATGACCCCCGACGTAGACTCGGAATCGGAGTTACCAATTTGGTAGACCGATTTGGGTTTCACTGGTACTTTGGCCTTGAGCTGCCAAGTGATCCGCGTGTATCGAGATGGACCTGATTGGAATGAACGAACGGCTGGAAAAAGACCAAAATATGCTTGAAAAGATTGAAGGCGATAGAATTGCCGGTGTCCCGAACGTTGTAGGGAGAATACTCTCGTTCATCGATGAGCGTCGCTATCAGCCGAGCGAACGGTTGCCTTCGGAACGTGACTTTGCCGACAGGTTTAATGTCAGTCGCGGGGCCGTTCGCGAGGCTTTGGCTGCTCTAGAGTCGATGCGCGTGATTGAGCGGAGGCCTAACTCCGGAATTTATCTTAGAAATTCTGATGAAAGCAGCATTGAGGCCCTCGTTCTTCGTGCTTCTTCTGGCCTACCGTTCCAGCCTGAAGAGACCGCGGACGTGTTTGAAGTGCGAAGTATTCTGGAATTGCAGAGCGTCCGTATTTCCTGCGACCGAAGGCGAGATCAGGACATCGATCATCTGAAGAAAATACTTCGCAAAACTAAGCTTGCAATTGATAGTAAAAAAACAATTGAAGATGAGGATACAGCGTTTCATCTTGGTATCATATCCGCAACTCACAATACAATACTGCTTCGCACGGTGAAGTTATTTTACGAATTTTCAAAACAGCGCCGTATAATATACTTTTCAGACTACGCGCGTGGCAAGAAGGCTTATGAAGACCATTGCGAGATACTTGAAGCCATCGAGGGCCGTCACACCGACTTGGCGGTGGGATTGATGGACCGACACTTGTCCCGAGCTCTGGCCACATGGCAGACTCTCCTCGCGACGCCGGAACCAGCTGCTAAATAGTGCGATTTCGAATGGCCTACCTCTGGATCGGGCGGGAATTGCGAAAGGACGAAAACGAGTAACCGAGGGCCGCCGTTGGGTCGGCCCGGTCTGTTCGTCCTTTCGGCCTTGTTGCGTGACAGATTCCGAATCAGGACATAGGTTATGTCAGCCCATTGAACGCGTAGCGCAAGAGCGAAGACGTAGTTGAGCAAGGTCGTGCTCGTGCTGGTCTGCGGTTGGCTTCTCTTTCAGGTCTTCAATCTCGGCACGCCGTCTATTCGCGGTTCAACCCGACATGCGCCCGCGGGTGAACAGATCGCCACGGCCGACTGGCTGCCGAGCAGCTCGGGCGCCTACAGGTAGTGCCGGTATCGGACCAGAGCTGGAACTACCGACCGGATTAAAGCAGCCCGATTTTGGTCGGTCTCAGCGAGCACTTGCCTGTTCGCCAAGATTAGCGCCTTCTTACTTCTGCCATCACTTCGCCTCCCTTACTGCGCGGATCGTCTAATGATTGACGGGGTCAGCGCCTCCTTTGCCGCCGGAAGCGTGCAAAGCCTGCATCATAAACTCCAGCCACGATCAAGGCTTCGGCCGCACGGATGCCCGCCGGGCCAGCGCGGCGCCGATCACGCCGCCATCAGATGTTTGTCGATGTCGATGACACGCCGGCGGTGTCGATTGGGAGGATGGTCATGCGTCTTTCTCGTCACCCCGCGAAGCAAGGAGCACAAGGCGCGGTCAGCCCGCCGGCCATGACGACTTGAGGCCAGTCGGCTGGAAAAGTTCATCGGCAGAACCGCTTTTAGCCACATTTCCGGACGCAAAGCCGTTTCACGCTTTTGCTGGAAATGCTTTAGCCCTTGTCCGCGACCAGGCCCACCTGCTCGACAGCGTGCGCAGCACAGATTTCGTCGTTGGCCGATGCATCACCGGAGATGCCAACAGCTCCGAGGGTCTCACCCGCCTCCCCGCGTATCAGGACACCACCGGGAACCGGCACGATCTTACCGCCGGAAACGCCGGACAGGGCCTGTACGAAATGAATGCGCTCGGCAGCGGCCGAGTTCAGCCAGCGGGAGCCCGAGCCGACCGCCAGGGCGCCATAGGCTTTGCCAAAGGCGATCTCGAAGCGCAGCATGGAAGAACCATCCTGCTTCTGGAACGCGATGAGGTGACCGCCTGCATCGAGCATCGCGACCGAAAGCGGCTTCAGATTGAGCTCCCGCCCTCGATCCAACGCGGATTCGATAATGCGGTTGGCGACATGCAGCGTGATGGCTTTCATTGTTTTATCCTGTTCCGAGATCGCCTGCCCCTTTGGCCTTCAGCTCCAGCCGGCGCGCATGCAGAACCGGCTCGGTATGCCGCTCCGCTGAGCGCGGCCCTTGATGACCAGATCGACTGCCGCGAGGAGGGCGATGGACTGGTCGAAATCCGGTGCCATCGGGCGGCGGTTCAGTCGCAGTCGTTCTGGCGATCCACGACGCCGGCCGTGCGCTTCGGCATCTCCGTCACCTGCGCTTCGCTGACGATGCCGTCGCAGCCAGTTCGCCATATGCTGCGCGAGATGCACAGCGTCGCGCGGTCCTCCATCAGGCCGAATTTGTTGATGTCGGGCACCTTGGAGCAGCCGACGCCCTGGTCGACCCAGCGCACGACATAGCCGAGAATGCCCTGCGCGTTGTTGTCGAGTTCGCGCTGGATGTCCTCCGGCGACCAGTTGCGCCGGGTGGCAACCGGGATCGACAGGATGTCGTCCAGCTTCGCCTTCTAGCGCGACTTCAGCACTTTCGGCGCTTTCACGTCGACCTTGTGATAGTGCGTGGCGTGCAGCGTGGCGGCGGTGGGCGACGGAACCCAGGCGGTGTTCGCGCCAGCCTTCGGATGACCGATCTTCTGCTCCAGCATGGCGGCCGTCAGGTCCGGCATGGCCCATATGCCCTTGCGCATGGCCCCGCAGGCCGCATTCCGGCCCGGTATGCCGCATTGCGCGCTTGTTGACGAAATGGTAGAGCCTGGCGTTCCACGCCTCATAGGCTTCGGCGCGAGATCGTGGACGAGCTTGCCGAAGCCGGCCCAGAAATCCGCGGGTTTGACGCCGGTGCGATCGACCTGCAACGCGCCGTTTGAGTAGAGCCTGCGACCGACCTGCAGCCCGCCGACTTCGATCCGATCCGTCATGTCAAAGCTCCGTTATTGCGCCCCGACAGGCGCGTATCTCTTCGCGGGGGTTATGGCATCCCAGCCCTACAAGGGCTTGGGCCCGCCGGTCGCCCAATCTAGAAGCTCGGCGATATGAACGACTGGAATGTCCGTTCCCGATCCGATCTGCATCATGCAACCGATGTTTCCGGCGCCAATAACCTGCGGCGCGGTCGCCTCCAATGTCGTGATCTTGCGCGACTTGAGTTGGGACGAAATCTCGGGCTGCATCAGATTATAGATGCCGGCGGAGCCGCAACAGATGTGACCATCGCGCGGCTCCACCACTTGGAAACCTGCTGCTTTCAACAGATCCTTGGGCGCGGCTCGGATCTGTTGCCCATGCTGAAGCGAGCATGCGGCGTGATAGGCTACCCGGAGGGGCTCGGCATGGGCCGGTTCCCTGAGGCCGATAGAGTTCATTACTTCGCTGATGTCCTTTGCCAGAGCCGAAACGCGCGCGGCGTCTGCCGCCAGCGGATCGTCGCGGAACATGTGGCCATAGTCCTTCACGGTCGTTCCGCAGCCGGACGTGTTGATGACGACGGCGTCGAGGCCGTCGCCATCCAGTTCGGCGACGAGCGCCCGGATGTTTGCGGCCGCCATGCGGTGGCTCTCATCGGTCTTGCCCATATGGTGCGTGAGCGCACCGCAGCAACCCAGCCCTTTGGGAATGACGACCTCGCAACCGTGTCGTTGCAACAGCCTGATCGTGGCGTCGTTGATGTCGGTGTTCAGGACGCGCTGTGCGCAGCCGGTCAACAGGGCGACGCGCTTCTGCCTGCCGGTCTCGGCGGCGAAGGTTTGGGGGCGGTCGTTGAAACTGGGTGAGGGGATTTGGGCCGGCACCATGTCAAGCATCGCCCTTAGGCGGGCGTCCGGCAGCAGCCTTCGAAACGGCTTCGCAAGCTTCCCGCCGATCAATGCGAGACGGAACCGACCGGGATAAGGTAGGATTTTCCCCAGAATCCAACGTAGCGCGCGGTCGTCCCACCGGCGCTTGTAGTTTTTCTCGATGTATTCCCGTGCGTGATCGACGAGATGCATATAGTGCACACCAGAAGGGCAAGTGGTCATGCAACTCAGGCAACTAAGGCAGCGGTCGATATGCTTCACCGTTTGCCTGTCCGGGACCTTGCCGTTTTCCATCATATCCTTGATCAGGTAAATGCGTCCGCGCGGGCTGTCGAGTTCATCGCCAAGAACCTTGTAGGTAGGGCATGTGGCCGTGCAAAAACCGCAGTGAACGCACGATCTGAGAATTTCGTTCGAGCGCCTGGTCGTCGCGTCGGTCAACTGTTCTGCCGTGAAGTTCGTCTGCATCTCAGCGTCCCATCCGGCCCGGGTTGAAAATCCCGGCGGGATCAAAAACGTTGCGAAGCGACGCTGCCAGGGCCGCCGCGCCCGGGGCTTCGTTTATGAACGCGGGACCCGTACCGCCGGGGCCGGGACGCGCGAGCGTCACCACCCCTTCCGGAACTGCGGCGCGCACGGCGGCGCAATCCGCGTTCCCGCAATACCAGATCAGCGCCGCGCCCCAATCGAGCGAGCTCTCGCCTCCCAGACGTTCGAGGGCTTCCATCGTGGCGGGTGCTTCGGTAGGCTTGACTAGGATGCGCCAGACGGCATCGGAGCGGTCGGCAAAGTGGCGAACGTCCCTCAGGTTTCGCCACAAATGGCGGCTTTTCCCATCCTCAAGCGTGTCGATATCCCGGCCGCGGAACAGGGCTTGCAGCCGCTCGCACCGGTACTCGACCTGACGAGACAGTCCTTCGATGCGCAGCCATGCCGTTCTGTCGAAGAATGCGGCGCCGGAAACTTCGAAAGGCGTCGCCAGCGCCGTCGAGAATATGGCGACGGCCTCGCGTGATGACAGCCCGCCGAAGACCAGAGTCTTCTGGGCCTCGGCCGAAGGAAGCGTTTTCAGGGCCACCTCCGTTAGGATGCCAAGCGTCCCATGCGAGCCACAGAGCAATTTCCCGAGGTCCATCCCGGTAACGTTCTTCATCACCCGTCCGCCATTCCTGATGATCCGGCCTTGCCCGTCGACGAACCGGACGCCGAGCAGGTGATCGCGGCATGCGCCGGCTTGAATGCGTCTTGGCCCGGAGAGGTTGGCGCCGACCATGCCGCCGATGGTCGGCGTGCCGTCTGTCGCAAGCAGCACGCGATAATCCATCGGCTCGAAGGCTAGCGACTGGCCCTCGGTCGCCAGCAGCCGCTCGATCTCACCGACCGACGCGCCCGTACGTACGATCAGGGTCAGTGCGCCCGGCTCGTAGGCGACGATCCCGCCAATCTCGCGTGTCGTCAGAACCGAATCTGCCGCAACGGAGGCGCGGCTCTGGGTGCCACCTCCGCAAATATGGAGTTTCCGCTTCTGCCGGAAGCTGTCCGCGACGAGTGCCGCCAGCTCGGCTTCGCTCCCTGGAACCACCGCATCGGCGCCCCGGCTTTCCGTCCCCTCCGTCATACCCTTTTCGCCGCCTCCCGATGAGGCTGGCTGATCTCGAGAGGGAAGACCTTCGCCGGATTCAGCAGCCAATGAGGATCGAGCGCCCCCTTGATCTCCATCTGGATCGCCATGTCGTCCGGCGCATATTGCTTCGTCATAAGGTCGCGTTTTTCGATCCCCACGCCGTGTTCGCCAGTGAGGCAGCCGCCCATGTCCACGCACAAGCGAAGAATGTCGCTTCCGAAGGATTCGGCTCGCTCGAGGTCGCCGGGCTTGTTGGCGTCGAACAAGATCAGGGGGTGCATGTTTCCGTCGCCGGCATGAAAGACATTGGCGACCTCAAGCCCGTGTTCCTTTGAGAGCTCGCCGATCCGTTTCAGGGTGTGGGGCAGCTTCGAAACCGGCACCGTGCCGTCGAGGCACAGATAGTCGCCTAAGCGGCCCATCGCCCCGAAGGCCGATTTGCGGCCCTTCCATATCGCCAGCGACTCGTCGGCGTTGCGGCTGCTGCGGAATTCGGCGGGGTTCAGTTCCGATGAGATTGCCTTGATGCGCTCGATCTGATCGGCGATTTCGTCTTCCGAGCCCTCGACCTCGACGATCAGGACGGCGGCGCAATCGGGATAGCCCACTTTTGCAAAGGCCTCGACCGCACGCAGGCAGACATCGTCCATGTACTCGATCGCCACCGGCAGGAGGCCGGAGCGAATGATGCGGGCCACGCATTCGCCCGCCGTTTCGGCGCTGTCAAAGCCAATCAGCATCGGCCGTGCGCCCTCGGGGCGCGGCAGGATGCGCAACGTCGCTTCGGTCACGATCGCGAGTTGCCCTTCGGAGCCGCAGATAAGCCCCAGGATGTCCAGACCCGCCATGCCGAGATGGGGACCGCCAAGCTGGACGATCTCTCCGGTGGCAAGCACCATGCGGACGCCGAGAAGGTTGTTCGTGGTGACGCCGTATTTCAGGCAGTGGGCGCCGCCGGAATTCATCCCGATATTCCCGGCGATCGTGCACGCAAGCTGCGACGACGGGTCCGGTGCGTAGAAAAACCCTTCCGCCTCCAGCTCCGCGCTGACGGAAAGGTTGGTGACGCCCGTCTGAACCCTGATGAAACGGTTTGCGGTATCTATCTCGAGAACGGCCCGCAGCCGCATGGTGCCGATGACCACGCTATCGGCAGTCGGAAGCGCTCCGCCTGCCAGCGACGTGCCGGCACCGCGCGGGATAACCGGAACACGCAGATCGTGGCAAATCTTCATCGCCGCCGCCACCTGCTCGGTAGTGCACGGTAGAACCACGGCGAGCGGCGGACATCGGTAGGCGGTCAGCGCGTCGCACTCATATGCGCGGGTTTCCTCGGGGTCCGAGACGATCGCATCCGCGGGAAGGACGGCCCTCAACGCCGCGACGATTTCGGGCTTGCGGGCGATGATCGCAGCGTCGGGAGCGGGCATGGCAATTCTGGACATTGGCTCAAACCTGTCTGATCGAAAGCATCGAAGAACGAGACGCTCCTTCGCACCCGCCTTCATCGAGGCACAAAAGATGCGCAGGCTCGCGATGAGGCGACCTATGAGCATCGCAGCTGTTTACCGGGCTCCACGCGGGAGATCCGCTGGGCGAAGGAGAAGCGCGATATCTCGCTGCGGCGGCTCGCCAGCGATAGTCTTGGCACGTCGAACGCCTGACAACCGCAACCGAGGGCGCGCGCAGCCCGCCCTGTGTCATCCGCAATAGATAATCTTGTCCTTCTCAAGCCGCGATATTTCATCATCGCCGATGTCGAGGATTGAATTGAGGATGTGCTTCGTATGCTCCCCAAGCATCGGGGGACTGATGGAATACTCGATTTCCGTTTGCGAGAATTTGATCGGATTGGCCACGAGCGGCACCGTCTTGCCCGTGGTGTGGGGAAGGTTGATCTGCAATTGGCGATGGATGACCTGCGGATGCGCGAATGCCTGGTCGAGCCGGTTGATCGACGCGCATGGTACGCCGATGGGTTCGAGAAGGGCGATCCAGTACTCCGTCGTTTCCTGGGTAAGATGCTCGGTCAGGATCGAGACCAGAGCGTCGCGGTTCGCCAGGCGATCCGTGTTGGTGGTGAAACGGGGGTCATCGCAGAGGACTTGCAGCCCGGACGCCATGCAGAATTTCCTGAACTGCTGGTCGTTCCCCACCGCGAGGACGAATGACCCGTTGCTCGACCTGAACACCTGATAGGGCACGATGTTCGGATGAGCATTTCCATATCGCCGCGGCGGTTTCCCGGTGGTCAGGTAGTTCAGATTCTGGTTCGCCAGAGCGGCAAGCTGGACATCGAGAAGCGCCATGTCGATATGCTGGCCCTCGCCCGTCCGCTCGCGATGCAGTAAGGCCGACAGCACGCCCGTTGCGCTGTACATTCCGGTGAGGAGATCGGAAATTGGGACGCCGACCTTCTGGGGCCCGCCGCCGGGTTTGTCGTCGGCCTCGCCCGTGATGCTCATCAGCCCGGATATGGCTTGGATGGCCATGTCGTATCCGGCCACGGTCTTCATCGGGCCGGTCTGGCCGTATCCCGTGATGGAGCAGTACACTATGTCCGGCTTGATGAGGCGGAGCGTTTCAAAATCCAGCCCATACCGCTTCATGTCGCCGACCTTGTAGTTCTCGATAAGAACGTCGGCCTTCTTGACCAGAGATCGAACGATGTCAGCGCCGGCTTGCGTGGCGATGTCTACGCAAATCGAATGCTTACCGCGATTGGCGCTGAGGAAATAGGCGCTCTCGGTCGTTCCATCCAGATGCGGTGGGCCCCAGTGGCGGGTGTCGTCGCCGGTAAAGGGGCGTTCGATCTTCCAGACCGTCGCCCCTAGATCGGCTAAAAGCTGCCCGAGCCACGGGCCCGCTAGAATCCTCGATAGATCAAGAACTTGGTATCCACTCAACGGTCCGGCCATCTCAACCACTCACATTGCGATTAACGTGCCTCTCTATGGAAGCTATGGCGAAACGTAACTGGACATACCAGATTGGTCAATCCAATAATTTTGCCCCGCGTCCTGTGGGTGCTATAAAAAATCTATCAAGGGGGACATTGACGAAGCAGCGGGATTGGTCTATCCAATTTGGTCTACAAGTAGGTCATCGGGAGGGATGGCCTGCGAAGCCCACAACAGGGCATCACGTTTAGGGAGGTTACGCTGCATGGCGCGAATATCGCTCCAAAATGTCTCCAAGTCGTTTGGTGGCGACCAGGGCCCATGGGCCGTCAAGGATTTCTGCCTGGAGATAGAGGATGGCGAGCTCATTGTTTTTGTCGGACCTTCCGGATGCGGAAAATCGACGACACTGCGGATGATCGCCGGCCTCGACGACACCACTTCAGGCGCTATCATAATCGGCGGGAGGGATGTCACCGGACTGCCTCCGAAAGATCGCAACGTCGCGATGGTCTTTCAGAACTATGCGCTATATCCCCAGAAGTCGGTCTACGACAACATGGCATTCGGCCTACGGGTGCGCGGTGAAGCGAAGCAGGAGATTGACCGGCGGGTGAGGGCCGCGGCGGCCAGCCTAGATCTCGAAGCCCTGCTCGACCGCAAGCCGCGACAGCTCTCGGGCGGTCAGATGCAGCGTGTCGCCCTTGGGCGTGCGCTCGTGCGGGACCCCGATGTTTTCCTTCTGGACGAACCGCTGTCCAATCTCGACGCGAAACTGCGCGTGAAGATGCGCGAAGAAATCACGACGCTCCATGCCCGGCTCCGGGCGACGATGATCTTCGTGACACATGACCAAGTCGAAGCAATGACGCTCGGGGACCGCATCGTGATCATGCGCGATGGCGTGATCCAGCAGGCTGGGAGACCTCTCGAACTCTATGACCGTCCCGCAAACACGTTCGTCGCTGGGTTTATTGGTTCGCCCGAAATGAACCTGATCGACGGGCATTTGGTCGACGCTAGCGGACGGCTCGAAGTGCGATCCGGAGACCTATCGGTAGGCATACCAGATAAAACCTTCGCCAAGTACGGACAAAGCGTGACGCTTGGAATCCGGCCCGAGCACCTCGTCATCTCCAACGATTCCCCGCTTGAGATGAGCGTAAGCTTGGTCGAGCAGATCGGAGCGCAGACTTATCTCATGGGCACGCTGGCCGGCCATAAGATGCGTGCCGTCGTCGAGCGCCGCGACGAAATCCGCGCCGGTGACAGAATCCCGATCGCCCTCCCGAGTGAGCGGCTTCACCTGTTCGAGTCCGCGAGCGGTGCGTCGCTCCGGATAGCGGAAACGGGTGGCAAAATCAGAGCGAAGGAAAGTGCGTGATCCACCCCTGCGAGATCGCCGGGTCAGATTGAGATACTGCGCCCCTGGACCGTGGGTCGCGGAATTCGACTTCAACGGATGCTCTGTATCGCGTGCTGACGAAAGCATCTCTGGATGCGCCATAAAGGAAGAAATTCACCACTATACTCGATACGGGCGAATTAATTCTTGTCAATTTGGCTTGAACTGACGTCTTAACATGGGAGGAGCATGAAATGAGCATCTACATTCCAGGTCACAAAAGAATGGCGGCGGGCCTGTCGGGCATGACCCGCCGTAACTTTCTAGGAACAGCGGCCGTCGTCGGAGCGAGCGTGGCGGCGCCCGCCGTGCGAGCCCAGTCCGGCGTCACGCTTCGTTTTCTCAACCAAGAAACTTCGGTCGCCAGTCAGGCTGCCCTTAAAAAGGCGTGCGACGAATACGAAAGCAAATTCGGCGTCAGAATAATTGTAGATTCGACTCCCATCAGCGGTACGACGCAAAAAGCGATGGCGGCGATCAATGCTGGCCAGTCATACGATATTATGACTGCCGGCTTCATTGCGGGTATTTTGCAGTTCGTTCAGGCGGGCGTTCTTCTGCCGGTCACCGACCTGGTAAAAAAGTACGACTGGGGCAAAGGCGCTGCCTGGGAGTATGAGGGTGAGAACTGGTACTATCCGTTCGATTACAATCTGGTCGTAAATTACTACAGGAAAGACCTCTACGCCCAGAAGGGTCTGAAGGTCCCGGAGACGTCGGGCGATTTCTTGAAGAACTGCGAGGCGCTTACCGTCAATAATAGTGGAAATGTTGATGTTGGCGGCTGCGTCATACCGCTGGCAAGCGACTCCGCGACGAATTGGGCGAGCTTTGGAAATATGTTCGCGGAAGGCACACAGCTTTTTGACAAAGACTGGAATGTCGTTCTCGACCAAGGCGAGAATCTCGATCGTGCCACGCGCTTTTTGGATCTTTATGGCGAGCTGTATAAGACCATGCCGCCCGGCATGAACGCCGTCGGCTACGCTCAACTAATGAGTCTCTTCACCACCGGAAAGGCTGCTCACACGCTCTATTCAGGCCGCCTGGTCGAATCCCTCGAGGCAACAAATCCTGCGCTGGCAGATCAGTACGGCATCTTTGCCTCGCCCAGCAGCAGCGGTCAGAAGGCGCTTTCCTATGCCTTTGACGGCTTCTGCGTCTTCAAGACGAAGCAGAGCGAGGAGGCAGTCAAATTCCTACAGTGGTTCGCTGACGAGCACTACGTGGATTGGTTGCTTTCCGCATGGATGAACAACCATCCGTCTCGCTTGGATATCTACGAAAATGAGCGGTGGAAGAGCCATCCCATGATCAAGAAGCATTGGGAAACGATGATGCAGATGAAGTCCTTCATCGAGGGGGACGGCGTTACCATCACGGCGATTGACACCAGCGGCCCTTCCATCGACATGCGTGCTTGTAACGTGTTCAACGCAAATGTCATGCCGGAGATGCTCCAGCAGAAAGTCCTCGGCAACACCTCGTCTGCTGATTGCGTCGCCGCGGCCGCGCAACGCATTCGCTCCCTCATCTAATTGCAGATCGGGGTGGTCTCTGCCGCCCCGATCGTTCGTCCAAAGGATGATTCTTATGGTTCAGGACCGGCGAATTGTTACGTTGTTTATAGGCAGTATATCACTGCTTGCAATTATTATTGGCGCCCCGTTAATTTACGCGGTTATGCTATCATTCTATTCGGCAAGTTCGTTTATCGGCGAACCTCAGTGGGCCGGCCTGAGCAACTACAGCAAGGTATTGCGAGATCCTCTTTTCTGGAATTCGTTGACGAACGGCCTCACAATCGCGATTACGTCAATTGTCCTGCAGGTTGTTCTGGGCGTCGGCATAGCGATGGTGCTTAACAAGCGCTTTCTTGGCCAGACGGTTGTACGCGCGATCGCCATTCTTCCGTACTTCCTGCCGACCGTTGTCGCCTGCCTGGTAGCCCAATGGATTCTCGAGCCAAATTACGGATTGCTCAAGAGCGCTCTCGCATCCATCGGTGTCGGAATGCTCGATTGGAGTTCTCATGCGTTCACGGCCAAAGGCACAATCGTCCTCGTTAGCGTGTGGTTGTGGACACCTTTTGTCGTAACCTGTGTTCTTGCCGGTTTGCAGACGATCCCAACGCAACTTTATGAAGCCGCGCGCGTCGATGGCGCGGGAGCCTGGCGGCAATTCTGGCACATCACGATACCGGGCTTACGCTCGGTTCTGATCGTGGTCATCCTTCTGCGCGGCATCTGGATGTTCAACAAGTTCGATGTGATATGGCTTTTGACGAAAGGCGGGCCGCTGAACCAGACAGAGACCTTGCCTACCTTGGCCTATAGGAAGTCGTTTCTGGAGTACAATCTGGGCGGGGGCGCCGCTGTGGCAACGATCTCCTTCCTTATTCTCTCAGGCGTCATTCTCATCTATCTGCGCCTATTCCCCATCGACGATGCAAAGCAAGGGAGATAACAATGAATAGCCATGTAGAGCGATTGCCCATTGATTCCCGCCCGCAGATACCAGAGCGCGAGCCGATTCGTCCGAAATCGTCGCTGCAACACGGGAGCAGGGTTCAGGACAGCACCTTCTGGAGACTATTTAAAACGCTGTCAGGAAAAGTTGCACTCTATGTAACAGTACTCGTTATCTGCCTGTATTCGTTCTTTCCGATATACTGGATGATAATTTCAAGCCTGAGGCCTTCGGAACGACTTTTCCTCGACACATCTCTGGTATTCTGGCCACCGGACCTGACGTCATACATTTCCCTATTCCGGCAGACGAACTATGTCGTCAATTTTCTGAATAGCGCTCTAATGGCGGTTGCGACGATTACCGTCTCCCTCATGCTGTCGGCATTTGTCGCTTATGGCGCCACCCGGCTGCGTTTTCGGGGCAAGACTATGCTCGTGGCATCGATGCTTTTTGCCTACATGTTCCCACCCCTCATGCTGGCGATCCCGATGGCGGCAACTTTCCGCACAATCGGCCTCACCGACACACTGTGGGGGCTGTTGATCGCACATCTTGCAATTTCACTGCCGCTAGCGGTCTGGTTGCTCTGGGGGTTCTTTAAGTCAATGCCGTTCGACCTTGAGGAGGCCGCGATGGTTGACGGCTGCTCTCAATTCGAAGCGTTCATCAAGGTCGTCTTGCCGCTGTCCGCTCCCGGGCTCATCACTGTCGCCATCTTCTCCTTCCTCCTTTCTTGGGCCGACTATGTGTTCGCGCTGATACTTATTATGAGCGACCAGAGAAAGACGCTTCCCGTCGCTCTGGAATCGTTGCTCGGCGCCCATGATTTGCGGTGGGGTGAAGTCTTGGCTGGCGCCTCGCTGATAGCTCTACCTTTGTTCTTAATATTCATCTTCTGCTATCGGTATTTCGTCGCCGGGTTGTCGGCGGGTGCGGTGAAGGGATGATCCCGTCAAGTAAAGGCGGAAGATCGGCCGCCTTTTTGACTTGCGTTTGAAAAACATCACCGACCGGAGAAGGTCCATGTCGAGTTACGACTATATTATCATTGGTGCAGGTTCCGCCGGGTGTGTTTTAGCCACCCGCCTGAGTGAAGACGCCAATGTGAGCGTTTTGCTGATCGAGGCGGGCGGAGGGAAGTCGCTGTTTGTCGATATGCCCGCCGGAATCAGGATCCTCTATACGAGCGATCGGTACAACTGGCGCTTTTGGACTGAGCCGCAGCGACATCTTGACAATCGCCGGATCTATATTCCCAGGGGGAGGGTTATTGGAGGGTCGTCATCAATCAATTCGATGATCGCGATCCGCTGCAACCCTTGGGACTACGATTCGTGGGCGTCTCGGGGCATGCCTAAGTGGAGCTTTTCCGCAATGCTCCCCTATTTGCGCAGGATTGAGGATGCTAGCCTGGTTGTTCAGCCTGATAATGGAACGCGCGGGCACAGCGGACCCATCAAGCTTTCCTTCGGGCCACGGCGCTCGACCACGCAGGCGTTTGTCGACAGTCTCGTCGCTGCAGGTTTGCCTGAGAACAATGGATTCAACGGGTCGTCGCAGATAGGCGCGGGCTTCTACGAACTTACGATAGCACATGGAAAGCGGTCCGGCGCATTCAAGTACTTAGAACGCGCCAAGGGACGCCCAAACCTCACCATTCTGCCAAATTGTCATGTTCGTCGCATCAACGTTGAAGGAGGTTCTGCCAGTGGCGTGATCGTGGTTCAGAATGGCCGCGAGAGGACAATCAACTGTGATCGAGAAGTTCTGCTGACGGCAGGCGCAATCGGTTCGCCGCAGCTTTTGATGTTGTCGGGTATCGGGCCTGCTGATCATATGCGGTCTCTCGGCATTAAACCGGTTCACCACCTCCCGGGTGTGGGAGAGAATCTTCAGGACCATCTCGACTGCGCGGTTCGCTTCGAGGCATCGCAGCCGACGACGTTGACCCCCTATATGGGCCTCCTGAAAGGCGGGATGGCCGGTGCTCGATACATTCTCAAAGGCGATGGGCCGGCCGCTTCACAGGCCGTGGAGGCGGGGGCGTTTTGGGGCCCCGACCGATCGTCGCCGTTGCCGGAGTGGCAGGCGCACTTTGCTAACGTTCTCCGCAATCCGCCGCCCGGCGAGCGTATCGCTCACGGCTTCGCTGTTCGCGTATGTCAGCTCAGGCCACAAAGTCGCGGTACGGTGAGATTGCGAAGCGGGGACCCCGCCATTCCACCAGCAATCGACCCGCGTCTTGGGTCCGAGCATGCGGACCTCGCGAGTCTGAGAGATGGCGTGCGCGATATGTGCGATATGATGATGTGCGGACCACTCAAGAACTTCGTAAAACGCCCGATCGATGCGGAAGCCTTTGGCAATCTCTCCTCGCTGGAGACTTTCGTGCGAGCGCGGGCCGAGACGGTATATCATCCCGTTGGGACCTGTCGCATGGGTGCTGATGATGCATCGGTCGTGGACCCGAGCATGAAAGTCCGCGGTCTTGATGGTCTGCGGGTCGTCGACGGTTCGGTGATGCCAACGCTTCTAAGCGGCAATACAAACCTGCCCATTATGGCGATGGCCGAGAAAATCGCTGACGAACTTATTCACGGTGAAAGCTTTTCGCCTGAGTACCCGATCGCTGGGCAGATGCTTGCGCATGACGCGCATGGGCGCCGCCCGCCCTCCTCCTGAAAGCCTCCGTTTACCGTCCGCGGAACGCTGTAACGGTGCGAAAGCGCCCAAACCGTTTTCGTAGCTTTTGAACTCGCAGGGTACGATGGCTGATTTTGATGTTGATCTGGCAGTAATTGGTGGTGGTTCAGGCGGGGTCCGCGCGGCGCGGGTTGCTGCTAGCTATGGGGCCAAGGTCATTGTTGCTGAAGGAGATCGGGTTGGCGGGACCTGCGTCATCCGTGGCTGCGTGCCCAAAAAGCTTATGGTTTATGCTTCAGATTTCCAGAAAGAGATCGGGAACGCGGCGGGCTTCGGATGGTCGATTCCCCCAGCGAAATTCGATTGGGGAGTATTGACGGGAAATAGAGACAGGGAAGTCTCCCGTCTCGAAGCCGCATATACGTCGGCGATTGAAAAGTCGGGAGCGCGCCTGGTAAAAGAGCGCGCGACGTTTCAGGATGCGCGCACCTTGCGTCTTTCCAATGGGGAAACTGTGCGCGCTCGTAATATATTGATTGCCACAGGCAGCACGCCCAACCATGGGGAAGTTTTACCAGGCCTCGAGCATGTCATCTCCTCAGATAAGGTCTTTGAGCTTCGTGAATTGCCGAGACGGATCATAATTCAAGGAGGAGGCTACATCGCGGTTGAGTTCGCATGCATATTTGCCGGTCTCGGTTCGAAAGTGACTTTGGTTTGTCGGAGCGACAACATCCTGCGCGGTTTCGATCAAGACATAAGGACACATGTTCGGGATGCTCTGGAGCAGCAGGAGATTAGGATTGTCACTGACTGCCGGATCAAAAGAGTCGACAGGATGGACGAAAGCAGTGGCGTATTGAAAGCTAGTCTTTCAAACGCTGAACAGCTCGTCGCCGACCAAGTCATGTTTGCGATCGGACGAAAGCCCAACACTCAAGGCCTAAATCTCCAGAAATCTGGCGTTGCGCTAAGTGCTGACAGCGGCGGCGTCGCGGTCAACGAGAACTCGCAGACCAATGTGCCCCATATCTATGCGGTCGGCGACGTGACAAATCGCGTCAACCTTACCCCTGTAGCCGTGCGCGAAGCGCAGGCCTTTGCAGATTCGGTATTTGGCAAGCGTCCCACGCAGGTCGACTATACGGATATCCCGACTGCGGTTTTCTCGCGTCCGGAAGTCGGATCAGTTGGACTATCGGAGGCACAAGCCTGTGCCCGGTTTGAAAGGGTGGACATCTACAAAACGGATTTCCGGCCGATGAAGGTTGCCCTCTCCCACAGCTCCGAACGAATGATGATGAAACTCGTCGTGGATGCCGATTCCGGGAGGGTCGTCGGCTGCCATATTGTCGGATCTGGCGCTGCGGAGATCATCCAGGCAGTTGCGATTGCGATAAGAATGAAAGCCGTAAAGGAGGACTTCGATGCAACGATGGCTCTTCATCCAACTGCGGCGGAAGAACTTGTCACGATGCGGACGGCCACCAGGCGCTGCGTTCGTTAACGCATTTTGTAGCAAATCGGATTCCTCTGGCGTTACCTAAATGCGGCTGAGCAGACACGATCTCCATCAGGGCAACGACTATGTAACGATCGCATGAATAAGCCGAATACATGAACGCACCCGCCGAACGCGATATGTCTTAAAACGCTTGCGCCTGCGGGGCCATCTATACATGAAGCTCTCGATGAAGCCGTTCTGCATCGGCTTGCCCGGAGCGATGTAGTGCCATTCGACGATTCGACGCGGTTCTGATCCGCCCAGGCGAGGATGGCGTTCAAGGTGAGCTCGCTGCCATAGCTGACGATCATCCTCGGCCGGCCGCGTTCGGCGACGAGCCTGTCCAACTCGCGGGCAACCCGCATGCCGGACAACCACGTATCGACCGGTAGCGCCAGGCATTCCCTCGTGCAGTCTGCAGTCGTCGACGACGGCGAGGATACGGAAGCGGCGGCGGTAGTGTCCAGAACCTTTCGCACTTTTTCTTAAGCGACGGCTCCGTGGGTTGAGGTCTGCTCCGCGTAGAGCGGATCCATGTTCATATATTTGCGCGTCGACCACTGACTGCCGGCAATATGCCTCAGCCGGGCGGCCGCCAGGTTCAGGCAGCTCTGCCCGTCCGGGAATGCCCCCACGACGCGGGTGCGGCGTCGGATTTCTTTCATGATCCGCTTCAGCGGATTGTTGGTCCTGATCTTGAGCCAATGGCTGTCGGGGAAGGTAGAAAGTCAGGGGCTCATCGATATGCGCCTCCATCAACTCGGCCGCTTTCCCGAGCTTTTGCCGGCGTAGGTCCTCGATGATCATGGCAGCCTTCTCCTGCGCTGCTTCTCGGCTTTCCTGGGCATGGATCGCCTTGAGCATATGGCTGATTTCACGCACCTTGGTCTTTGACACGTGGCTGAACACGTTCCGGTAAAATGCACCATGCAGCGCTGCCAGCGCGCCTCGGACAGATAGTCGGCGACGCTTTCCACTAGGCCGCGGCAAGCGTCCGAGATGATCAGTTGCACGCCGCTCAAGCCGCGGTCGGTGGCGCAAGACGCCGACCAGCCGGACTTGTCCTCCTTGGCGCCTTCGCAGATGCCGGTAACCCTCGGAATTGACGGCGCTGGCCACCGGCAGCGAGACGTTGCGCACCTCGCCCGCCCAGGTCCGCTTCATCACGATGCCGTCGAGATAGAGATAGGGGTGATCGCCCTCGATCGGCGCGGTTTCGCCATTCCTCGATCTTCTCGACCCGCGTGCCTCACAGCGCCTCGGTGATGTCCTCCACGCGCCGCACCGAGACACCGGCCAGATACATCTCGATCAGCTGCCTCTTCGAGATATTGATAGACGAGCTCTTCGAGCGAGTACCTGCAGTGCTCTACGATCTCGATCGTCCGCGCCAAAGCTTCCGTGTAAAGGGGGGAAAGAGCCGCGCCATTTCTTCCGGCGGCTTCAGATAACGGTCGGCGTGCCGCTCGCGCTCAAAGCCGACATCGCTGAATGCGCTGCTCGACGCGGAGGCGGACCGCTTGTGTGGCGCAGGGCGCTATGAACGCAATGAAGGCAGCCAGGACACGCGGGCCGGCAGCTACGAGCGGGCACTGCACAGGCCGGCGAGGTGACGCTGAAGGTGCCGAAGCTGCGCCGCCAGATTTTCGAGACGGCCATCATCGAGCCGCCTCTCGACCGAACTCTCACTCCGTCGATAGCGCCTCCTCGACCGTCCCGCGCACCATCGCGGCAAGGTGATCCTTGATTTGCGCTTCGTCGATCCGGATCACCTCACCCACGCCCGCATCCTTTTCGTAATCCATCCTTGCGCTCCTTCCGTCACTGTAGAAGAAGCGGTCAAATCTGAAAGTGCGAAAGATTCTTCACGTTATCGCATCGGCCGTCGGTAAGCTGGTCCGACACGAAGTCCAGCTCTCGTCGGGGCGCAGCGGCACCAGCATCGGCGCCCTGCTGCTGATCGCCCGCTTGCGGTCGCCACGCCTGCGCCACCGGTGAACTTCTCCTATCCGTAGAGCCGGAACAATTTCTTGCGGTTCACGACGAGCCCTTACCGCCTCAGCATCACGAGGAGTCGCCGTAACCGAACCCTCCTGCGCTATCGCCTTCATCCTCCCGCGAACGTCGCGGTCGTCGGGACGGCTGGTCTGTAGCGAACCGTCATGCGGCGGCAGCCGATGTCTTTACACGCCCGCCGTTCGCTCATCCCGAAGGCAAGTTCTGTTTGGAAGCCCGTCACTTTCAGCCCGTGGAGGGCTGTCCAATACCGGCCAAGGCGCGATCAACGTGTGCTACTGCCGAAAGGACCGTGCCGACCAGATACATCAAGGATAGCGATGGCGCAGTTCAGGGCGCGATCTACTCCAAAACCCATTGACTGCCAGAACTGGATATGCCAATTTGGTCGAACCAGATCGCGATGTTTCCCGAACGTATGCGCACCTGGATGGTTGGACGTTGAAAATCTCGAAGGAGGAAGCGCCGTGGCGAAGGAAAAGAGCGGCTACTATGGCACGCGTAGGAAATTCTGGACGTGGGGATATGAAGGGGAAGACAATTCCCAGGACGAAATCCGTATCATGCGAGAACGCGTGGAGCAGCGGCTCGGAATTAAGGATATCAAAGTTCTGTCAGACCCGACTCTCGATGAGATTGAACTTTACCCGTCGCGTATAAAGATCCCACGTACTCTGGAGGATTTCTGTACCTCTGAAAAATGGGACAGAATTGTTCATACGTACGGTAAGGGTTTCAAGGACATGACCCTTATCTACAGGCGCGATTTCAAAAAGGCCCCGGACGTCGTGGCCTATCCGCGCGACGAAGAAGACATCGCCGCCATCTTCGACTGGTGTGGGGAAAATGGCTATGCATGCATACCGTATGGCGGTGGTTCGAGCGTCACCGGCGGCTTCTGGGGCCCCGAGCGCGACGCCTTTCCCGGCGTCGTCGTCATCGACCTGGGCAACCTCAACCAGATTCTCGAAATCGACCCCGTGTCACGCTGCGCGCGGATACAGGCAGGCATTCTCGGGCCGGCTCTGGAAGAACAACTGAAGCCGCACGGTCTCACCCTGCGCCATATTCCCCAATCGTGGGAGTTCTCGTCGCTGGGCGGCTGGATCGCAACCCGCTCGTCCGGCCATTATGCGACCCATCTCACGCATATCGACGACATGGTGGAAAGCCTACGGGTGGTCACGCCAGCGGGAACGATCCAGAACCGCCGGCTGCCAGGCTCCGGTGCGGGACCCAATCCGGATCGCCTGTTCATCGGGTCGGAAGGCACGATGGGCATCATCACGGATGCGTGGATGCGTCTTCAGGGACGTGTGAAATTCCGTGCGAATGCCTCCATCTCCTTCAAGACGTTCTATGAGGGTGCCAAGGCCGTCCGTCAGATCACCCAAGCGGGACTGTTCCCGGCGAACTGCCGCTATCTGGACGAGCAGGACGCCAAATTCTACGGCGCCGGGGACGGCACCGATTCGGTCTTGCTGCTGGGCTTCGAATCCGCTGACCATCCGGTGGACGCATGGCTCGAGCGTGGTCTCGAAATCTGCAAGGACTTCGGTGGCGTCGTGAAGCAGCGCGCGGGAACTGCGGACAACGCGCTGGAGACCAGCCGCAGCGGGCCGCAAGGTAACTGGCGGCATCAGTTCAGATACTTGCCCCGGCTGATGCATACGCGCGCAGCGATGGGAATCGTCAGCTTCACGTTCGAAACCGCCTACACTTGGGATCGGTTCGAAGAAGTTGACACCGAGATCATGCGTCGCGTGAGGGCGGCCCAGAAGGAGCACCTTGGTGGCGGTATTGTCTGCCGCAGGTTTTCCTTCCTGTATCCGGACGGTCCCGCTCCGTACTATTCGATCATGGCTCCTTCGACACATGACAACAGCCTTGAAGCCTATTCGATGCTCCACGATGTGGCGTCGAATGCGCTAATTGAGCTCGGCGCAACCATCACGCACCATCATGCCGTAGGCAAGTCGTTCCGTCCTTGGTACGACAAGGAGGTCGATCCATTGTTCCGCCGTGTGCTGGCGGCTGCGAAAACCGAACTCGACCCAAATTGGATGTTGAACCCTGGCCTGCTTGTTGACAAGCAGGCAGGATTGAAGATCGTCGGATAGGGATTCTTCAGCGATGATTGATCTATACTTCTGGCCAACCCCCAACGGGTATAAAGCCGCTATAATGCTTGCAGAGTTGGACTTGGAGTACCGTGTAATTCCGGTTGATATAACGGCAGGAGAGCAGTTTAATCCGGACTTCCTGAAGATCAATCCAAACAACAAGGTGCCGGCCATCGTGGATCACGATGGCCCGCACAACAAACCTTATGCGGTTTTTGAATCCGCGGTTGTACTGATCTATCTTGCGGAAAAATCAGGAAAATTCCTTTCTCAGGATCCTGAAAAACGCTATGAAACGCTAAAGTGGCTTGTCTTCCAGAATTCGACAATGGGTCCAATGCTGGGCCAAGCACACCACTTCATGGTGTATGCGGATGAGAAGATAGATTACGCCATTGAACGTTACGACCGGGAAGTTGGTCGAATATACAACATTCTCGAAAAACGCCTTGGCCAACATGAATATCTTGCCGGCGAGTATTCGATCGCTGATATCAGCACATTCCCTTGGGTTCGCACCCGAAAATTGCATCGACGCGACTTGTCGGAGTACCCGAACATTGATCGATGGTACCAAGCGATCAAAGACCGTCCGGGGGTTCGGGCGGGCATAGATACGTTGTCCGACAGCAAACGATGGGAAGCTAAGCCGGGCACCGAGGCTTGGAAGAACATGTTCGGAAAGAACGGAAGCTCGTAACAATCACACAAATCCTCCCAGGCGTCAGGCGCGGCGATCTGTTCGTCGCGCCTGCGCCGCGTAGCGGCACTTGAGGCAGCGGTTCTCCCTGCGGGGGCTAGCTCAGGATCTTGAACAATTCTGAGCGACCGTAAAGCCGTTTGAAGTCACCTACTATATCGGGCCACGAATCCGGCTGATGGATTGATTATCTACTTGACAGCCGAGGGATTGGATGACCAAATTGGATATACCAATAGCCGCGCTGAAACTATCAGGATCTGGGGAAATTGAGATGGATTTTTCGGCCGAACTGCCTCGTCGCATTCATATGATTTTGGAGGAAGGCGCGACGTTCGGTGAGTCCCGCGTCGCCTTTACAGACGAAAACGGGATTGATTGGTCCTACCGCCGGCTGATTGACACTGTCGAAGCTGTCTCTAGTGAACTGCGGGAACTAGGGATTCGGCCGGGTGATCGGATGATGATCGTTTGCGAAAACTCGATCGGGGCTATCGTTCTAATGTACGCTGCTAGCCGGTTGGATGCATGGGCGGTGCTAGCGAACGCCCGGCTCAGCAAGCATGAACTTGCTCTTATAGAAGAGGATTGCCAGCCGCGGCGTATATTTCGCACCCATCCCAACGTGTCTGCAACAGATGCGGGTGACGATAATGCTGATGTGCGGCTCTTTACTGGCATTGGCGCCGTGACGATCGGTCCGTTAAATGAGAACAGCGCGCCGGAAGAAGTACACGAAGGATCCGCAGAGCAAGTCGCCGTTCTAGTCTACACTACTGGAACCACGGGGCGCCCCAAGGGGGTTATGCTGAGCCATCGCAATCTGACTTTCGTCTCAAGCAGGGGAAGACGAACACAAACTCTTTCTCGCGACGATGTCGCCTTGTGTGTCATGCCGATATCTCATTCGTACGGGCTCGTGTTGATGCAAGGCATGTTGTACGCCGGCGCGCGCATGAAAATTATGCCGCGATTTTCATTACAAGAAGCGCTGGATGCTGTTCGCAGCGGAGAGCTGACGATTTTCAACGCCGTTCCTGCCATGCTGACCCGGGTGGTGGCACATGTCGAACAGACTGGGGAAAAGCTCACGCCTAACAACCTCCGGTACGCCTACACGGGCACCGCGCCGCTCGATCTGTCTTTGCGTAAGAATGTCGAACGGCTGTTCGGCGTAGTTCTGCAAAACGGATACGGATTGACGGAAACATCGCCGACGATCAGCCGGTCGCGTTATTCGATGGGTAGCGACGAGGTCAACATTGGTCCACCGATACAAGGGGTTGAGATCAGGATCGTCGGACCTGACGGTCTGGATGTCCCAGAGGGCCAGCCGGGAGAATTGCTAGTTAGAGGTCCCAATGTGATGTTGGGATACTATCGCCAACCGAAAGCGACCGCCGAAGTTATTGACGAGGACGGCTATCTTCATACTGGCGATATCGTCAGCCGCAACGATCGGGGCGAATTAGTCATTCAAGGTCGATCGAAGGAATTGATCATTCGCTCTGGCTTCAATGTCTATCCTCCGGAAGTCGAAGCCGCCCTAAATGCGCATCCCAGCATTCTTAACTCCGCCGTGGTCGGTCGTCCTGTTGAGGGAAATGAGGAAATTATAGCCTTCGTGGAAATGTTACCTGAAAGGCGTTGCGAGACGGATGACATTAAGTCCTTTCTGAAAAGCCGTCTTGCCCAGTACAAGTTGCCGCAGCAGATTATTGTTATGCAAAATTTGCCGATCGCTCCGAATGGAAAGATAAAGAAGAACGACTTGAAAAAATACTTGGATAATTTGAGCGATCCGATGGTCACGTGCTTCCGAGAACGCTCTGGGTCATGAGTCCGGAGCCTCCCCGACATGGTCCGCAATCCCGTAAAACTCGATATGGAGAACCCGCCCCGCCATGACCACCTTGCATGCTAACCTGATTGATGGAGCTTGGGTCGAAGGCGAAGCCGCGCCCAACATTAACCCCTCCAACACCAACGACATCGTCGGCACCTATGCGCGCGCTACGCGAGCAGACGCCCAAGCTGCGATCGCCGCCGCCAAGCGTACATTCCCGAAATGGTCGCGCACGAGCCCCTTGGAGCGCCACGCCGTTTTGCGCAAGGCGGCCGACGAAATTCTCGCCCGCAAGGACGAACTCGGTCGACTTTTGTCGCGCGAGGAAGGCAAATCACTGGCCGAGGGGGTCGGCGAAACGATTCGTGCGGCCCAAGTCTTCGATTTCTTCGCGGGCGAAACGCTCCGGCTGGCCGGCGAAACGTTGCCCTCTGTGCGTCCGGGCGTCGGAGTGGACGTGACGCGTGAGCCGGTCGGCGTAATCGCCATCATCACGCCGTGGAACTTCCCAATCGCCATTCCGGCGTGGAAAATCGCGCCGGCGCTTTGCTACGGCAACACCGCAGTATTCAAGCCGGCTGATCTCACTCCCGGCTGCGCTTGGGAGATCGTTGATATTCTGCACCGCGCAGGCCTGCCAAAGGGTGTACTCAATCTCGTAATGGGCCGTGGTTCAGTCGTCGGCCAGACAATGCTCGATAGCCCCGACATAGATGCTATAAGCTTCACCGGCTCGCTGGAGATCGGTCGGCGCGTGGCGGCTTCCTGCGTCGAATATGGCAGGAAGTTCCAACTCGAGATGGGCGGCAAGAATCCGCTGGTCGTGCTCGATGATGCGGACCTCGATGTGGCGGTCGACTGCGCCGTCAACGGTGCATTCTTCTTGACTGGCCAGCGCTGCACGGCTTCCTCACGGCTGATCGTCACTGAAAACATTCACGATCGCTTCGTCTCGGCAGTCACCGAAAAGCTTAAGAGCCTCGTCATCGACGACGCGCTCAAGGCGGGGACGCAGATCGGTCCGGTAGTGGACGAGAATCAACTCAGCCAGGACGAGAAGTATATCGCCATTGGCCGTGAGGAGGGCGCTAAGCTGGTGTGTGGTGGCGAAAGGCTGAACCGTGAGACGCCCGGCTTCTACTTGCAGCCCGCCCTGTTCACTGAGGCGACCAACAATATGCGCATCAGCCGCGAAGAGATTTTCGGTCCCGTCGCGGCGGTAATTCGCGTCAAGGATTATGAAGAGGCGCTGGAGACCGCAAACGACACGCCATTCGGCCTATCCTCAGGGATCTGCACCGCCAGCCTGAAACACGCGACGCACTATAAGCGCAATGCCGAGGCCGGCATGATATTTGTCAATCTGCCCACTGGCGGCGTCGACTTTCATGTACCGTTCGGCGGTCGCAAGGGATCGAGCTTCGGGCCCCGCGAGCAGGGCCGTTACGCCGCGGAGTTCTACACGACAGTGAAAACGGCCTACACGCTGGCCTGAAACAGCCTGATGCCGGTCCGCCTACCAGCCCCGGGGGTCCAATGGCGCGCCGGCTTCGTCCATGCCGGCGACCGCGGCAAGAACGATCCCTCCGGGGCTGTGAGCGTGTGAGCTCGCTCTATGTAGTGGCACCATGCCTCGTTCGACCCGTGCGAGTGACTAGTAATACGTGCTCACACTGGTGTCGCTTGGCAGTTAAAAGGGGTCTTCCTCACTTCGTGTGGTGGCGATTTTGGTCGAGTGGCAGCATGCGTGCCCTGAGCAGCTCCGGGCCAGCTCTGCCATACATCGCACGCTTGATTGTGTTCAGGCGGTTGATTTGGCCCCCCGCCTGGCCGTTGCTCCACGACAGTTCGATGGGGTTGTAGACAGCGTCAAGATCGCGCTGCAGGACGCGTGCGAACCGCTCAATAGCGACCAAACCCGAGTTAACGGCATCGCCAATCCAGCTGTCGCGCTTGCCCGGATCGCGGCTGCGAAAGATTCCGCGGAAGCGCAGAGCAAGGCTGCGCATGGAAGCGAACTTATTTTTTGACGCCGAATAGCGAGATCGCAACACTGGCGTCGGGGCAAAGAAACCCGCTGACGTTACCTGCAGTGTCGTCGTGGTGTTACACTACTGAGGGGTGCGGCTATCTTTGAGCCAATCGGACGCGTCTGGCGTCAGCCCACCGCTCCACCGAACATGGCGACCCGCCGCATAGAGTCCGAACGAACTCAATATCAGGCAGGCACGCCTTCAGAGGCCAGGAGAGCGGTTGGGGCATGTAGCCGCGGACTCGCTTTTTGGCGAGCCAAGAAAAGGAAGTGTTGATCGCTTGGAGGTCATCCGTAAACAAATCGATACGCTCCTGGCCGCGAGTACCGACGCGACCCCAGCGACGAACCAGCGCGGAGCCGCCGAACAGATCCGGTTCGATCGACATGGCGTAAAAACGTGCCATGTTTTTAGTGGTGTCGATTCGCTGAACATACAGGCGGAACCGGTGCTGGGTCATGCCCCCAAGATTCGTCGCGCGAGGTTCAGCTGTCCAACAGCATGTACGAATCTTTGATCGCCAACCATGAATTTGATGCGACGCTCGAGGCCGGCTGCACTCCGCTGCACGAATCCCTTCTTGCGCAGCGCGTTGCGGCGTGCGTGATGCCGCTTCGTCGCGTTGGGCGAACTTATTGGGCCTGCAAAGACGACCCGAGTAGAAGAGTTCCGGCTCACTCCCGTTTTCCACTCCGCCCAAAGGGGCGGAGCGAAGCAGGCGGAGGCCTGAACGCGCCTTCACATTGCGCCGAAGAGAAGGTCGGAGCCTGTGGTAAACGGGAGTGGGGCGGCTGCCGCTTTCATCGCTACCCGCCCTGACTTGCAAAGGAGGACTGCGCCGCCTAGCGGCCTTCGCTCGTGCTGGTGGCGACAGCGTCGGCCGCTGGTTCGCCTGGGGTCATGCGTCTCAGAAGCCGGATCAGATCGCGCATGGTGTCTTGAGGCAATTGTTCGATGAGCTTCATCAATGTCAGGCGGTCTTCTGCTTCTTCTTCCGTCGTGCCCCACAAGTGCGGCGCTATGTCGAAAATCACATCGAGAGGCATAAAGCCCATGATCTCACAGAGATGTATCAGGCGCGGGATCGACAACCGAGCTTCTGAGCCTCGCTCGTACCTTCCGTAGACCGATACGGAGAGTCCTAGCAAATGCGCTAAATCGGCGCGGGAGATGCCCTTGGCTTCGCGCGTTTTCTTAAGCCAAGCCGAGATCTTTTCGTCCATCTCCTTTGCGGTAAGGGTGCCGTCGAAACCCGGCTGGCGGAAGACCGGTCTGTCAAATTCCGGATCGGTTATTTCGACCAAACCCCGTGCGCTCATCAAACTCATTGCATCAGTCAAAGACCTTACCCCGTTTTTGATTCCGCCCCTCAGCGATTACTATGCACCGAAATGAAGCACTTTGGAGCACGCCCCTCCGAAGATTCACAGCACATTCCATACTTTTTTAGGGGAAATTTCGCTCGCGGGCTCCTTTTGAGGCGGTGAAACAAAATGCTTCAGGACGCGCCCCAGCATTCGGGAAACAAGTTCGGCTCTGAAGACGGCGAAACAGCCGAGAACAGCCTTAGCGATTCTTTGCCGCTATTATCTTCCAATCGCCGCCTTCCTCTTGAAAAACGCTTCAATTTGCGTTTCGCCGTCGATCCACTTGAGCTGCGCGGAAAGCTCGCAAGCGATCTCCTGATCTGCAATTTGCATGCAACGCTTGACGCTGACGGTGGATCCGTTGCCATGCCTATTTAGGTCCCATTTGGACATTGCGAATAGGTGGGCCTTGGCTTGATCGTCTGTCGGCCACGTACCCTTTCGGGTACGGCTGTCGCTTCATTCATTTGAGGCAAAATGCTCCCGGCAATGTTCCCCATCCCGACCGTCGGACGGCTGAGATAAGGAGCAACATACACGCCAAGGACGCAACCAACGTCCACGCCAAGAAAAAAGCCGCGACCTAACATCGATCAGTAGCCGTTATCTTTGAGGAACTGATCGATCGCGGCCTTCATGATGACTGTCATTTTGACGTCGTTCTCGAGGGCGGCCTTTTGCAGCCGCGTCTTCGTGTCGTAATCCAGCGGGCAGTTGACGTAGTGCTTGGACTCTCGATCGCGTGCCCTTTTCAGGTCGCGCAACCGAATTCTCGAATCTTCGCGCTGCAATGCTCTCGTGGTGGCGCGTTCGCGCCGCGCTACTTCTGTCGGGGCGATCAGACGGTTGACGGGTTTCTCAGCCTGAGGCCTGGGAGGTGCAGGCCCGTGAGGCTGATTTGCATTCCTCTGTCCCGTCGGCAGCTCAGCCGGTTTGGTCCCTGTGTCTGCCTGCGTCGCGGATTGCTCCACTGAACGGCTGCGACGGGGCGCGACTGCAAAGTCGGAAACTGTCGTTTGACCCTTAGCCATTCGCTGTCACCTCTTTCTTGCCTGCCAAAAGCGCATCGATCTCCCGAACCAGGCTCATCACTTCCGCCCTCGCTTTTTTCACCGGCTCTGTCAGATCGAGCATTTGCACGGTGCCATAGCCGTTTCGAATTTCGCGGTAGCAATTTCGCTCCATAAGCTCCGTTTGGAGCAGGTAGGAGTCGTAGCCCCCTTCCTGCAGGTTCTGAACGAACGGCCTGATCAGGCGATAAGCCTCCAGCAGTTTCGCCGGCATGGTGATCCTGGTGACGAGGTTGGCGTGAGGAATTTCCCGCCCTACCTTGTCGGAAATATCGGCCGTGTCGGCCGCCGCCTGTCCTGCCGCCTTGATCTCGTCCTGGTTCGGCTGAATCGGCGTCAGCACAATATCGGAACCGGCGATGATGGTGTCCCTTAGAACGGTATCCTGTCCGGGCGAGTCCATCAACACGACATCGAAGTTATTCGCCTCGCTCTCCAGCAGATGCTGAACGGTCGTCTGGCGGGCGGCGGTCATGAGCTCAATGTTGTCAGGCAGGTTGTCCTTTGCTTCACAGCGCTTCCACCATTCCTGCAGATTTTGGCGTCCGTCAGCGTCGATAAGAAGGACACGCTTTCCTTGAAGCGCGTATTCCCCGGCTATCAAGATTACTGCTGTTGTCTTCCCAGCTCCACCTTTGCCGGTCACGGCAGAAATAAACTGTGGCAAGCGTCGCATCTCCCTCTGCTGGCTCAAGTCATTCCGCAGTTCGCCGTGTACTTGCACGAACTCTCCACGTCGCGCTCGCACACGATACGAACGATTGCTCAAGGACGAGAAATCATCACACTACCAGACCGTGCGGTCAATCGAGCCAAACTAAACCAAGCCTATATGATGTGAACAATTTTTCCCATGAGGTGAAACCATTTCGCTATCGCAGTACAAACACATGATGTGCAAAGTTCGTGCTTTTAACTCGTGTGAAATATCAACACGACGTTGGCATGTGACTGCCGGCTGCCTCATTCGGCGGCGTGCGGTGCAGCATCAACATCCACCGCCGCATTAGTGAACCCCGGAGCCGCGTAAGGCCGGTTTTGACGCTCGCACGGAAGCGTCAAGGGCGAAGAGCGGAGCGTCCCTTGCGGCTGAGTACGAGAGGCAGACAAAGGCCTTCAAAAAGCGGATCTCGGAGGTGAACCCTGGTGAGCGTTCCCTCGTTCTGTGACCGGGGTGAAGGCCCGGTCCGCAAAGCAGAGGCCGAGCGGAGCGAGGGGCAGCTCGAAGTTGTTTCGTTGAACTCCTTACTATTTGGAGAGGCAGGATACGGAAAAATGTGCTACGCCCTTTTCCTACAATCGAGGGACGAACCCTCGATCATCTGACGCAAGCGCCAGTAGGGGGCCAACGCCCATATGGATGACGTGAAATTCAATGCTCCTCTGGAGCTGGCGAAGAAGGATCGCACTGTTCATGTTCGCGTGTCGGGTGACGAACATGCGGCGATCGAGAAGGCCGCCGAGCATGCCGGCATGACGGTGTCCAGCTTTTTCCGGTCGCTGCTACTGGAGGGGGCGGGGGTTCGGCCGATGTTGACCGGCGAAGACCGCCTAATCATGGCGGCTCTGCTCGAAGACATGAGGATGATCGGGATCAATCTGAACCAGGTTGCGAGGGCGCTCAACAGCGGACGGGGTGTCCACCCAAGCGAGTTGGACATCAACCTTGAGAACGTGCAGCGGGTTCAAGCGGCCGTGATGAGCGAGTTACGTGCTCTGACGCGGCGAGCTGGTTATCAGCGTCGAGGGGAGAAGTAACCTTTGGAAATCTTCTTCGGCGCATTCACCAGCGAATGGGAGCAGCGGCGCGCAGCGCTGCTGCACGAAATGTCGTCTGGCGGGCGGGGCGCTTCGGCTGAAGAAGAGATGCGAAAGCGCCTGAAGCAGTTGGCTCAACTCGGCGCTGCAGGTGGCGGCGGAGGATCAAGCGGGGCTTCCGGTGCTCGTGGATCCGCATCGAAGGGCAGGGGGGCTCATCGAGCGCAGGTAACGTCGGCGACAACGGTTGCCCGACCCATGGAGGCGCGGCTAGCGGCCGTCGCAAAGGGAAGCCAGCCAGCAGTCGTCAAAATGGCGTCTTATGGCGGCGGTGCTCGGGTCGGGGCGATGCTGAATTATGTGTCGCGTGGCGGCGAGCTGAAGGTGGAGAATGAAAGCGGCAGGATCCTCGAGGGGCGAGAGGAATTGGCGCGCATCCGTGGCGATTGGGACCATCTTTTCCAGAACCGCGCGGAAAGCCGCGACATTGGGAGTTTTTCCGTCGAAATCGCGGCGTCCGGCTTTGCATCGGACGAGGCATTGCACGAGCAGGTAAGGAGCACCCTGACGAGCGGCTTTGGCGACCGGCGCTATGCCTATGCGATCGCGAAAAATGAGGGCGGCTCCGTGACCGTTCAGGGGCTTGTCGTATTGCGAAGCGGGCAGGGGGAGCGGCTGACGGGCGACGCGAAGGCGGCCGGCATCATCCAAGGCCGATATGATATCAGCTCTGCCGCGGGCGAGGCTGCGGCGAAGTTCTCCTTTCATAGCTACGGAAATGGCGTCGAGTTCGGCGCCAGCCGCTTGCGCGGCCTCGTCGATCGGCATGACGTCGTTCGCGACGATCGCGGCCGGCCGATAGGGAATGAGAAGGTCGCAGGCGAGCTGGTACAGAAGGAATGGCGCAGCGAGCTCCACAGTCGCAGGAGCCGTGACGTGATGCACGTCATTATGTCGGCTCGGGCCGGAACCGATGTTGCCGCATTCGAAGGCGCGGTGCGCGACTTCCTGGCGCATCAATTTGCCGGGCATCGATATGTCTTCGCAATGCACGATCCGGCGAGCGATCCGAAAGAGGCAGGGGAGGGAGGTAAGCGTCCGCATGTGCATGCTCATGCCATCGTGGGAATGAAATCGGATTCCGGTGATCGCATCGAGACGACGCCTGCCGTATTTCGGGAATGGCGATCCGTCATGGCAGAGAAGGCGCGGGATCACGGCATTGAGATGGAAATGACCGACCGGCGCGAGTTTGCCAGCCCGCCGGCATTCACGCGCACCCAGGTACGACCGGTGAGCCGCGAAGGCCGCACAGAGCATGTCGGGACCAGCGAGGCTGCGCAGGCGAGATATGACGCCAAGCGTAGCGGCCGACGCACGGTCGCGAAAAGCGACCGGAGTCGACAGTACATCATAAAGGCGCAGGAATCGTGGCTGAAAGTCGCCCTGGCGGGTGGTGATCGTCAGGTCGTGGCCTATGCCGCACAGCATCGAGAGTACTTGGGATCAGGGTTTTCGACACCACAAACGGAAACGAGCGGAACTGTCATTCCAGCGGATTTTGGACCGAACTTCCGCATCAATTTGGCTACATTGCAGGAGATGGTTTTGGAGGGTCAGGAATTGCGCGAAATGTCACGAGCACAGTTTGAGACTTACGAGAAGAAGGTCGAGACGGCCTTGTTCAAGTTGGAGCGATCGGTCTCGGCAGACGATCGGGCAGACTTTGACGAGATAGCCGGCTTGGCCCGAGATTTCGTCAATCAGAAGCGTGAGCTGGTGGACCTTTACGAGCAGCGCAAAGAGGCATTGGCGGAGCAAGGTGGCGAATCGCTTCGCAGCGAGCCTGATCCGGCCAACGATGAGTGGGACGCTGCGGTCGCCAAGCACGGCGAGGCTGTTGTTGAGGCCGGCAACGAGGCCATGATCGAAATCGAGCACTACCGAGAGGGACTTGATCGGATCGAGGCCGGCGAGTTGTCGGCCGACCGCAAAGATGGGATGCAAGCCGGCCTTCAGCAGGCGATGGAAAGGGCCGCGCAGTTGGCTGTCGAAGGAAACAGCTACCTCAGAGACGTTGCCGAGCAGGACCAGGATTTGCAACAGGCCATCGATCGCGCGGAAAAACAAGCCGAAGTTGACCGACAGGATGACGGGCGCGCAGACGTCATAAAGGCAGTGCAGACGGTCATAGCCGATCGGATTGACCGCCTGAACGAGCGTTTGAGCGACATTGCAGAGGACAGCTATGCGACCCGAAACGAGGTATCTGCCGAACGGCAATTCCTCGCGGACATGAACGGGCAACTCGACAAGCTTGGATCGGGGGATGTTCTCGATCTCTCGCGGACGGAAACCGACTACGGCTATGATGAAGAGGAAGCCGCATCCGCTCGGGAGAGTGGCGTCGATTACGTTCCATCGATCGAGAGGGATCGGCAAGAGCACGAAAGCCACATCGACAGTATTGCTCCTCAGTTGGAGCAACTGAGAGCTCATGGCGTCACGATCGACACGGACTTTAAGATTGCGGCGCCGCCGTCGCAAAGGGATTTCGACGCCTATATGGACGAGCTGGCGAAAGAGTTTGCGGAAGCAGAGCCCGACCTCGACGAAGAAAAGGGGAAGGCGCCGGCGAACGTCGATGCGGCTGCCGAGCAGGGACGCGAAGCTCGCGATGAGCCGGATCGGCGGCCGATCGACAACGACACGCGCGAAGCTCACGAGTTGGCGTCCACCGTCGATGCTACAAATCGCCTACAAGATCGTCTAGATAGGGATAAGGAAGCCGCTCAGCGCAGCGGAGAAACGACACGGACAGACCACGCCCAACAGCATATTCCTCGTCTCGAGGAGCTGGAGCGGGAACAGATGCAACAGAGGGAACGCGACCGAGACGACCGGGACCGTTAAGAGGCAATGCTCAACGATAACCGTCAACAATACGTCATCCAGACCGACTCCACCAAAGAGGATGGCCTGGGGAAGGTGATTGCCTTCATCTTCGTCGCCAGCATGTTTCTAGCCTTCGTCCAGGAAGTCCTTGAATCGGTCATGGCCTGGTATCGTGACACGATGGTCTGGCTAAATGAGACCGCGACCTACGTCGCTGGGTTCTGGCCCTTCTAAAGCTCACTTTTCGAGATCGGCGCCATCGACCTGCCCGAGAGTTGGCACCACTATGAACAGGAGCCTTCCGGAGGCGGAAAACCAATCCTCTTCCGATTTTCTGGCTCGACCTCAGTCTTGCCCGTTCGCGGCTTGGACTTGGGATGGAAGAATTCCTTCACCGGATTCCAGCTTGACGGAAGCGATCAGTCGCGGCGCGAAGGGTCGCAGGGGGAACCCCTTTACAGGCTGTGCGGCAGGCGCCAAATTGCCGGCACAACCGCAGACTGTGTCCGGACCGAGGGCTTCGCATGATGACCGATCCAAATGCCTATTATGCCGGAGGCCTCGGCGTGGAGCTTTACGACCTCTTCACAGGCGCGGGACTGCTTGCCGGCGACATCGAGTTCTACCTGGAATGCGCTCGACGCTCTGGCGGGCCAATCCTTGAGCTCGGGATGGGAACCGGGCGCGTGTTGGTCCCGTTGGCGGAAGCAGGATACGAGGTGGTGGGGATGGACCTTTCCCGGCCCATGCTGGATCGTGCCGCCGCCAAGCTGCGTGAGCGGCCTGAGCTGAGCCAGCGCGTCCGGCTCGTCGAAGGTGATATGACGAGCTTCGATTTGGAACAACAGTTTGCGCTCGCCCTCGTGCCGGCACGAAGCTTCCAGCACGTGGTCACGCCAGAAGGGCAGCGAAGGGCGCTGGCTTGCATTCACCGGCATCTCATTCCCGGCGGCCACCTGATCCTGGACCTCTTCGATCCGAACTTCGAATTGCTGTTTGGAAGCGACAGCAAGGCTGCTCCGCCACGCGAGGCGCAGCATCCCCAATCGGGCCACCTGGTCCGCAGGACGGTCGTCGCCCGGCACACTGACCCGTTTCGGCAGACAGTCCACGAAGTACTTCGTTTTGAGGAATTCGACGCGGCGGGAAATGTCGCGGGCTCCGAAGAAACATCGTGGTCGCTGCGCTGGAGCACGCGGCAGGAGACCGCCTATTTGCTCGAACTGAGCGGTTTCGAGGTGATCGATCTCTATTCCGATTTCAGCCGATCACCTCCTGATTACGGCCGGGAACAGCTTTGGATCGCGCGCGCGAGACAATGAACACAGAGACATTTCAGCGGTTGAGAACTTGCAAATGAAACCCAAACTTCCCCAACTCCAAGGTGCTCGTCTCTCGCTTCGCAGGCCCACACTTGAAGATGTGGATGTGCGCTTTGCGCTGAGGCGGCACAAGGAAATCGTTGAGGCATATGGTGGCACTTTCGACCCTGGCGTCCCTTTTACGAGGGAGCATGCGGAAGCCGCCATTCGCTACATCGAGGAGCAGGAATATGCATGGGTGATCGATGCTGGTCACTTCATCGGTCATGTCCGTTTTCACAGCATCGACAGGCAGGACAAGCGGGCGGCACTCGCCATTGGCATCGATGACCCCGCATATCTTGGCAGAGGGTATGGCACGGAAGCGATCAGGCTCGCTCTCACGCATGCATTTTCGGCCGGTCTCCACCGCATTTCCCTGCGGGTGCTGGCAAGTAACAGCCGCGCAATCGCCTGCTATCGGAAGTGCGGGTTCGTCGCGGAAGGACGTGAGCGGGAAGCAGCCTTCGTCAACGGCGGATGGGAAGACGATATCATCATGGGGGTGCTCGACAGAGAGTTCGGTCAGTCCTGATCTGCTGCGGTCGGTGGAATCCGAAGGCCGACGGGGCTGGCCGCCTTACCAATGTCCCGGACGTGCCAATTGCAGTCATGTGGATCTCGTGATCCCTGTCACGATGCCCGAGTAGAGGAGAGAATATTGCGTCCGACGCAACCAGAACGCCTTCAGCGGGTACTAATCTTCGGAAACGCCGGGACAGGCAAAACATGGCTTGCCCGTGAGATTGGGGCCATCATTGGGCGCTCTGTCGTTCATCTCGATGACTTACGTTGGCATCCTGGCCAGTACGGTGTCGCGCGAGATAACCAGCTTGTATTTGATGAGGTTGTCGAGGCTGGAAGAGCCGAGACCTGGTTGATGGAAGGTGTCTATGGCTGGCTAGTGAGCGCTGTTCTGGCCCGGGTGACAACCCTGGTCTGGATCGATCTGCCAGAGGAAGAGTGCATAGCCAATGTGAGGGCTAGAGGCATTCAAGGCGGTGGCAGCGAGGAAAATTTCCACGAGCTGATCGAATGGGTGAGAGCTTATCGCAAGCGAGAGAACTCTTCGACCTGCTACTCAGGACATGCGAGGCTATTTGAAGCCCATGCCGGTTCGAAAGTGATCCTAAGGAACCGTGCCGAGATCAGCGCATACATAGAGAGCATACGCGCTGTGACCCCATAGGACTCAAACGAGCCGGCCGCCGTTATCGTCCCGGTCGACGATTATCAGACGGCTGCACAGGGGCGGAAGCGGTCTCCTACAGCTATTCGGCCGGCACACCAACTTCGACGGGATCAGGCACAGTCGCGCTGAAGATGTCCATGATGTTGCGGCGCTTCGTCGGAGACTTCTCGCCGAGCTTCTCAGCTTTCGTCTCGACCATTTCCTTGAGCTGCGCGGCCTTTGGTTTGAGGCCTTCCTCGATGGCCTTTATCCGGGCTTCCATTGCGTCGAGGCTTGCAGATTCTCCCGCACCACCAGTGTTTGCAGCAGTCGCTTTAGGCTTCGGGCGCAGCGCCTTTCTATTGACGGTGCGTTTGGCAGGTGCTTCAGCTTTCTCGGCTGCCGCAGGTACCGCATTGACCGGAACTGACTCCGCCGCGGCGGCCGTCAAACGCTTCTCCTCCTTCGCTGGCGCCGGCGAGGGAATTTCGACGGAAGGATCTCCCCCCTTGGCATATTCCGGGGTTGTCGCGGGAACGGGTTTCGGTGCCAGATAATCGACTTCCGGCACTTGCGGAATGTTGGCCTGAGAAAATGCCTCGGCGGATTTGAAGGGCTGTGTTTGGAAGAAGCGAAGCTTTTCACCAAAGATCGGCCGTTGTCCTTCGATGAGCAGGATCATCTTGTTTTCAGGCATTTGCCGGACCTCCTGCGGCATCATCAGATCGCGTTCGCGAATCTGCTCTACCTTCGTGCGGCGAGGCAGGCCCATCAGTTCGATCGTGCGGGATTCCGACTGGTAGCGGATCGTGCGCTTTCCGAGCGCGCGGGATGCGTACTCGGCTGTGGCCTGATCGTTGGCGCCGAGGACGAGCTGATAGCCACAATTGCCGAGCAGGGAATGCCGGGACGTTTCGCCGTAGATCTCGTCGAGGTTCTTCAGATCCTGGATGATGAAGGCGAGCTTGATATTATAGCCAGCCACATAGGGCAGCTTGGTCATGATCTCGTCCATTCGCTTCAACTGCCGGAACTCGTCGAGCAGGAAGTAGACGGGGAGCGAATTGGGATCGTGCTCAAGCGTGAGAATATCCATCACCTGCTGCACGAAAAGCGTGAGGAGAGGGCGCAGCAGGGTGATGTCGGTGATGTTCGGCGCCAGGTAGATCGAGATCGGCCGGCGCTTCATTGCGCGAAGATCCATGTCCGTGACATTGGTCGCGGCAACAATCCTCTCGTTCTTGAAAGGCCGCATAGCCTTTTGAATGTCCAAGAGAGCAGACGCGGCGGCGCGTTCCGATAGAGCGATGTAGGAATTGAAGCTCTCGACGGTGAACTTCGAAAGGTAGGGCTCTTTTTCCTTGATGTATTTCATGAGCGCCTGGAGATCGACGCCGCTGTTAAAAAAGGAATTGACCTCGGCGAGGTTGCGCCGGTCTTTGTAGAAGGGGCTTTCCGTGATGTAGCTGATCGCGCCGGCAAGGACCTGTTGCGCGGTCGCTTGCCAGACGGAATTTTCTGATTCCGTGTTCTCGGGCACAAGAATGCTGGCGATGTTTTGAATGTCGGTCGTGCGATTGCCGCGCTCCGGCCGAATAAAGTCCAGCGGATTATAGCTGTTGGTCTTTTCGGAGCCGGGCGCGAATAGGAAGACTTGGCTGCCGTTCTGCCGGCGATAACCCGCCGTCGCCTTGAACACTTCGCCCTTGAGGTCGGTGACGATCATAGAGCCTTCGTGCATCAGCGCGTTGGGGATCACATAGCCGGCGCCTTTACCGGAGCGTGTCGGGCCAATGATCAGATGATGCCGATCGTCCCTGGTGCGGAGTATATTCCGCCCGACCCGGCCGAAGATGTGTCCCTGTTTGCGGAACCACTTCCCTCGCCGTAGCGAGGCCATGTCCTGAAACGCGGCATCCCCCAATGGGCTGCTCGTCGGCTTCAGTCCGATGTAGGCGACAAGGCCCGCCGCCAGCAGCGCCGGTAGCATCGAACCGAGCGCGACCTTCTGCAGGGCAGGGCTCGTTCTGTAATGCCAGAACTGTTGAATCGGAGCGAAAGGATTGCTCGTGATCGTCGTTTCGAGGATCCGACCGTCCTTATAGAAGAGCTGAAGCCCCAGGCCGTATCCGAGCATCCAGACAACGAACGCTATCCCGACGCAAAAGAGCAGGTAGAACGCCTGGAGCTGCTTCGTCATGACTCATCCCGGGCGAAGAAGATCTCAGAGACGCCGCGCTTGCCGCCTTCACGGCGGAGCTGGATGACGATCGGGATGACCATCTGTATATAGGACATCAGATCCTGCTTCGAAAAACCTGCCGACATACCGGCTTGCTGCATCATCATGGCGAGCTGTTCATAAGCACCCATCGGCGTATCGGCGTGAACCGTCGACATGCTGCCGGGATGGCCGGTGTTGATTGCCCGGAGGAAGGAAAAAGCCTCTGCGCCTCGAATTTCACCGACGAACAGACGATCCGGCCGCATGCGTAGGGATGACTCGAGCAGGCTTTGAATGGTCACGTCCGCTGTACCCTGGTCGCCCTTCGACGCGATCAGATGAACGGCATTTGCTTGCGGTGGGAAGAGCTCTCGCGTGTCCTCGAGCGTGATGATCCGCTCATGCGGATTGACGCTCTTCAGGCAGGCATTGAGAAAGGTCGTTTTGCCGGAGGAAGTGCCGCCACTGATCAGGATAGAAACCCGCTTGGTGATGGCGGTATGGATGAAATCGTAGATCCGATTGGCGCGCAGATGCCCTATCAGCTCGCGCTCAATGTCGCTGAGGCCGCCGACGGCCACAGAGACCTTATCGAGCGAACCCGTGTCGCGATACTCCTCGAGCGTGAAGTTATTGACCACCTGCTTGCGGATCGAGATCGAGCCACCTTCGGGTGCCGCCGGCGGCAAGACGATCTGGATACGCTCGCCGGTCGGAAGTGCGGCGCTGAGGATCGGCCTCGAGCGGCTGATGAACTGGTTCGTGGCAGCCGCAACACGCTCGCCGATGTTCTGGATTTCATCACCCGTCAGGGCGTTGATTAGATGATGCTCCATGTAATCGGCGCCAATCCGCTCCACATAGACATGGCCCGGTTTGTTGACGGCGATCTCCACCACCCTCGGATCGTCAAGAAATTCCCTGATCGGTTCGAGAGCGCGGTTGAGGAAATAATGGCGATCGCGTTTGATCGTAGTGGCGTTACCTGCGGCGACGTTCACGTTGAATCTCCTTCATCGCTTCGGTGACCGGGTCGTCATACATGGCGCTGAAATCGAGGTCCTGGCGTACGTAGACAAAGATCCGCTCGCCCTGGCTGACGCTGATGGTGGGAGGAATGCGCAGGTTTTCGCTCAAGGCTTGGTTCGCCATATCCGAGAAGGTCTCGGCGATGGTTTCGCGGGCGAGCTCCTCGCCACGTTGTGCCTCGCTGTTGTTGTCGCCGAACGCCTCGTCGCTTCCGTAGCCGGTCAGGAAGCTGGCGCCGGCGCCGACGACGGAAAGCATGATTGCGGAGCCGAACCGCTCGCGCCATTTGTTGTCGACGTGGCCGGTCAAGCCCGAGCGCCCCAAGCTATCCGTGCCGATCGAGTTGAGGCGCACCGACACGCCGTCGTCGCGAATGAGCCGGGTCCAGATAACAAAAATCCGTTTTTGCCCGCGGGTGATCTCGGACTGGTATTCGCCAATGAGGCGCGTTCCGGTCGGAATGAGGACGCGCCGCCCGTCAAAGGAATAGACGTCCTGCGACGTGATCGCACGAATCTGGCCGGGGAGATCGCTGTTGATCGCGGTCTCGAGGATGCCGGGGATCAACGTTCCTTCCGGTATCATGGCATCGATGCGTTCGATTTGCCGAGCCTTTGCGCTCCGATCGGCGAGACTCGAGGCCGCAGCCAGGTACTTGCTGTTGCGGTCCTCGCCAGCGACACTCAGCCCGGAATCGTCCTCGCCTGGAAATCCGCCGTTGCCGCTGGCATTGCCTTTCTGATCAAGCGAGATCAGGCCTGACCTATAGCGTTCGGGAAACTCTTCGACAGGCGCCGCGTCGGGCGTGTATTCAACGACCTCCGGCGGGGGAGGAACCTTGAACTCGGTTGTATCAACGGGTGTTTCTTGAACCGGCTCAGGTGGCGGCGGCAGATTGATGACTGCAGGTTCTATCTCCGGCTTCGGCTCTTCTTGCTCACGCACGAATGACGGCGGCCGGAAGGTCGTCGTCTGGAACTCTTCGTCGCTATCCGCGACGTCACGCGGCTTTTCTCCTGCCGTGGCAAGCACGAAATAGGCGGCGACAGCGCCCCCCAGGAGCAGGGCTGCCATGCCGATGGTTTGATTCCGTCCAGTGTTCCTGTTGCTGACGGCCGTCTCATCGGCCGCCGTCATGGCCTCAAGTTCAGGGCTGCGCTTCATCAGTTGCCGCTCCTCCTACGTTTCGTCGCCTTGGTGTCAGGAGCCGGACCGAGAATGGCAGGATCCGGAGCGCCGAAATCGGGCTTGCGAAGGTTAAAGATGCAGGTCCACTGATTGCCCTCGCGCAGCGTGTATTGCGTCGCGACACCATCGACGACGATGTATTCGCCCTCCTTTCGGAAATTGCGCAGCGTTTCGGAAAAGTCGGCCTGGACGGCAAAAATCGCCGGCACCCGGCTGCCGAACTTGAAAAAGGTCTTTTTCCCGTCGTCGAAGATCACCAAGGGCTTCAACGCTGGGTCACCGGAAAACGAATAGTCGATGTTGACGTTGGCCTTATCGAGATTCGACATGTTCGGGTTTGCCGCCCGGTACTCAGCTTCCTTGCGGAGCGCGGCATTTAGATCCTTCTCCGGATAGACGAAACGGATCCCGAACACCTGCTTGCCATCGGACGGAGCATGGTCGTTGAGCTCGAGGAAATAGATCCTCTTGCTGGTCACGACATTCATGTTGGTGGCGACGTTCTTTGCGATCGGCTTCACGAACAGAATGTTGCCCTTCTCGGAAGGGGCAACCTGCCAACTGTCAGTGTCGCCAAGCGAGATCGTTTCGAACTTTTCGTCCTCATCAAAAACGATCATGGTGGAGATGCCGTAGGTGGCAGAGACCTTCACCACGTTATTGGACTGATAGACGACGCTGGTGACGCGCGAATCGAGGCTGCCCGGGCGAGGTGCCTGCGCAGCATGGGCGTGAGTCATCATCGCGGCCGCGCAGGCCGCGGAAAGCAGGAGGCGTTTGATCATTCCTCACCTCCGGGCGTAACCGTTTCTTGATCGCGACGGTAGTTGTAGACCTGGAAGCCCAAGGGGTTCTCAAAGCGCCATTCGTTGGTCGCCGGCGTGTCCGTATAGCGATAGCGAACGACCGAAATGTAGTGACGGACGATGGAATCCGTGTCCGATTTTTCGGTTGTTAAAAACCGGACTAAGGCCGTGCTCGCATTGGAGAAGGTGACGGACTTGATGTCGACCGTTACCTTCTTGTTCTTGCCGAGGACCTTTGCGGGATTGTTGGGATTTGCCGCACTGTAAAGCTCCTGCAGCTCGCGGGCCGCATCATCAGTAGAGAGCAGGGCGGCGATGCCGAAATTCTGCTCAATTGCGAAGGGGTCGTAGCCTTCGCGAGATCGGATATAGCGCACGACGTTCGCTTGAGTGACCGCCTGTTGGTCGGTTAGTTTGGCAGACCTGGTTAGGCCGGTCTTCACCTCCATATAGCCGGTGTTCTTGTCAACCTCAACGATGTACGGCTCAAAGCTCTTCAGCGGAACGAGCATCACCAATGCCGTCAGCGACAGCAGGGTAATCGCGCCGAAAATCATTGTGACGAACCATGCGAGCGAGCGCGATCGCTTGGCTTTTTTGACGATCTCCTGTTCCCAGCGATCACCGTCCTGAAAGTAGCTCCGAAGAGCTGCGTCATTCGTTTCTGCCATTCGTTCTAGCCCTTGATTTCGCGCCTCAGCGAGGCATGCTGTTGCTGCTAATGCGGTTCTGCATCGCCTCAGCAGCGGCGTTGCGAATGTTGGTTCTCATGCCTTCCTGCGTGCGTGCCCTGGCTTGCATTCCGGCGTTGCCAATTGACCCCGCCAGACGTTGTCCGCCTGACAGGGCGGATATTGGTGCCGATACGCCTGCCCATCGGCCAACCGCGCGCGCTGCATTGCCAATGCCGGCGGCCACGCCACCGGTAATGCCCTGCGCGAGAACCTGAATGTTGAAGAGGACAAATGCGCCTGCGGCGCACAGGAGCAGGAAAGCGGAAATGTCGCTAAGCTGAAGTTCCCGTTGGTTTGCAGCGCTCGTGACCTTTGTAAGTTCCGGGTCCATGGCTGAGATCAGGAATGCAGCCACGACGTAGACGAATAGCGGGATCAGCGCATACATCAGCACCTGCTGGAACCAGGCGACGCCCATGCCCCTCGTCGGTTCGAAGAGCATGCAGCCAATGAAGATCGGTGCGGTGCCGATCAGCACCCACATCATCACCTTGGCAAGGAGCAGGATCGCCAGAGCCACTGCAATGAAGACCGCCACTGCAAACATGATCAAAAAACCGATCATGGACGGCAGCACCGCAAAGTAACCAGACTGTTCTGCGAAGGCAGAAGCAGCCTCATTGGCCGTTTTCCAGATCATCGAAAGGCCGTTTGTCGGCTCTGTGATGTCTGTCCCGGTGGCGGTAAGGATCGCCCGGCCGACGTCCTCTGGCGTGTTATTCAGCCAGGAATAGAAAAGAGTGTTGAAGTAGTCCCACTCTCTGACAAGCGCCAGAATGATCAACATCCGGGCGACGCGACCAATGATCTCGCTGACGCTGACGCGGGCTGTTCCCATGAAAAGCTGGAGTCCGTAGTAGCCCACATATGCAATGAACATGATGGTGAGCAGCGGCACGATCTCATCGCCGACAATCCCGTAGGCCCTGGAAGAAAAATTCGCGCCGGTCTGTTCAATTCTGTCCAGCAGATCGCCTAGAAAATCGTGCATCGTTGCAAATTGTCCTTATTCAGCCGCCGTCGCCTCAATCGCAGCGAAGGCGGCCGCTGCGTCACCGTTGACGCTCATCATCGGGCCGCATTCTTGGCGAGGATCCGGCACGTAAGACGTCAGGTTGGCAGGTCTCTTGCAGGGGGCGGTCTTCTCCTTCGCCGCGGTACCGCAGCCGGCTAGGCCGGCCGCGATCAGGACGAGAAACAGAACCTTTGCGGTCGTGGTGTTTTTACTGGTCACTGTAGGTGAGCGCCTTCTTCGAGTTGGAAATGTCCGTCAGGCGTCGCTGGTTATCGGCCTGAAGCGAAGACACGGCGCCGTTCATGACGCCGATCAGCTCGTTGATGGTCAGGCCTGCCTGAACCTGAAGCTGTGTGTTCTGATCGATCGAGCCCTTGATGTCCTTGGCCTGGCCGATGTTTGCCCCCGCCTGCTCGAAAGAGGTGCGGCGCGTTTGGACTGCCTGCTGCGATCCGGTAACGAGCGCCGCGACACCGAGAACGGTGTTCACCATCTCTTCGTAAGACTTGTCGCCCGAAAATGAGCTGCCTGCCTGGCCCGACAGCTTCTTCACCAATTGCAGGCCGTTGATGAAGTTCGTTGCCACCTTGGCAACATCGCCGCCCATGCCGCCGAAGTTCGGAACGCCGCCCGACATCAGGCTGTCGAAGGACGGCATTTGGGAGACGCTGAAGCCATTGCCGACGGCAAGGTTCTGCATCTGATTGGCGTCGCTACCGCGATCGCCAGTTACTGCCTGAAGGGTCTCCTGCACCGTTTTCAGGACTTCCTTGTTGGTGCCGAGGATGTCATCGGTGGTTTTCGACGTTCTCTGCGCAATCTCAAGATTTGCAGCGTCGATGACCGGGACTTGCGCGGAAACTGCGGACGCAAGGGCCACCGAGCACGCCGTTAAAATCAAACGTTTCATGGCAGTTCTCCTCATTGAGCGGTCAACATCAGATCTACGTTGGCTTCGCGCTCCCGCTTCTGGACGCAAGCCTCCTCAGTCGGGCTCCATTCAAGCCCCTCGCGGGAATCGCAAACACCGGTCGTTTCGCGATCCGTCTCGTCGTCATCATTCTTGAAGTCGCTCGTGCGCGATGCGCCGGAAAGATTGCCGACATCTACTGCACTACGAGAATTCATAAGGTCCGCCATCGTCGTGCCGAGGCGGATGACCTGGTTCATCATTTCGAGATTGGCATTACGCGCGCCGGAATTGTGATCCCAACTGTCTTGGATCGTCCCGCTGGACATTGCGCCCAACTGCTGCAGCCAAGAGGCAACATTACCGCTGCTTTCCCCAATCGCCTGGGATGTCGCCATTGAGTTGATGGTGGAATCCCGCATGCCGGTGAAGGCTGTAGAACCGCCGCCATAGTTCGCAGGAATATTCGCGACGTCGGAGCCGCCAAAAGCAGGAAGCCACTTTTGGGTGATATTCGCCACATACCCCTGCGTTTCCTTGAAAGGTGGGATTCCGCCCCACTTCTGGACGTTACCAGGACCCGCGTTATAGGCGGCCAGAGCGAGATTGGTGTTGCCGTTGAAGCGCCGGAGCTGTTGTTTCAGATAGCGCGCGCCGCCACGAAGATTGTCTTCCATGTCATAAGGATTGACCCCCAGATCCTTTGCCGTACCCGGCATGAGCTGAGAAAGCCCAATGGCGCCGACCGGCGATTTCGCACACGGATTGAACCGGCTTTCCTGATAGACGAGCGCCATGAAGAGGCTTTCGTCGACGCCTTCTTCCTGGGCCACTCGCTTTACAAGGCCGGTGATTTCCGGGTTGGCCGTTGCAGCGGAAGCGGCGTCACCGCTGCGACCTGGACGATACATCGAGCAGGTCACGCTCTTGCTGACCGTATGACGGTCGCTATCCGTCTTTTCGATTACCGTCGTCGTCTGGTCGCGTTTGGTGTCGGTCTCGAGCACCTTGCCGTCAAGCACCGGCACCTGAGAGTGCGCCGTTCCGGAGGCACCAAGCCACAGCGCAGAAATCACCCACAAAGCAGGACTCATCCTCATTCGGCCTTCTCCCATCCGCAGAATTCAGCCAGCCAATTTTCAGGCTCGTCGCCATATTGTTCCCGAAGTGCCGCGCACTCCTCGACGGTCTCCTTGCGGCCGGAAAGCACCTTCACGAGATCGGGCATGGCGGAAAGATCCAGCCGAGCGATGACCGAGTCATTGCCGTGCTTGATCAGGAAAGTTCGTTTTTCGGGCGGAGTGTTCTTGATGAAGTTGAATTCTTTCACCGTCAGGCCAAAGCGCTTGATGTAGCTCTCTTCGTCGGCCCGCGGGTTCGGAAAGTGAATGTTCGTCGCCGACTGCTCGATCAGCGTATGCGAGGCTTTTGCCTTGGCGATATCCGCCGCGGACTGGGTGCCGAAGCCAACAATGCCGTTGAGCTTGCGGATGGTTTTCATCTTGTCGACAATGAACGCCGAAAAGGTCTCGTCCATAAGAAGCTGCCAGCCCTCGTCCATGAAGAACATGACGGGGTTTCCGTCGAGCAGCTCGTCGAGGCGATGATAGAGGTACATCAGCGCCGGCGTGCGGAGCTCCTCGTTGCCGAGGATGTTCGTCATGTCGAACCCAAACACGCTGCGACCCGAGAAAGAGAGGACGTCGTGCTGAGCGTTGAAGAGCCACGCCTTTTCACCTTCGATCCAAGGACGAAGGCGAGAGTGAAGGTCATTGGCATCCGCCCGCGACCGACCCACAAGCAGGGCGGCCAGGTTCGCTAGGTTCCGTTCCGCCGCAGGTTCCTGCATCAGGCGGACGATCGCCCGCTCAAGCGTATCCTCGTCTTCCTGAGTGAAGTCACTGCGATCACCGGAGCGCAGCATTGCCTTCAGGAGGCGAAGGAGAAATTCGCGGTTTGGGCCGGTATTTTCGAGCTGCAGCGGGTTAAAGCCGGTCGGCGTTCCCGGTGACAGCACCTCATATGAACCGCCAATCGCCCTTACGAAGATTTCCGCGCCGCGATCCTTGTCGAAGAACACGCCTTTCGGCGTCGGTGAAACGCGCATCGCCTGTGCGAGCAGGAAGGTTAAAGCGACCGTTTTACCGGAGCCGGTTGGTCCCGTGACCAGGAAGTGCCCGATGTCGCGGCGATGGAAGTTGAACCAGTACGGCGTCTGCGACGTGGTTTCGAGGATCGTGATCGGCAGTCCCCAATGAGTGCGATCGGCCTGGCCCGTCGCGAAATTGTGCATGGAGGACAGGCCGGAAAAATTCGCGCTCGACAACATCGCTTTGCGAGCAATGTAGCTGTGATTGCCGGGCAGTTGCGCCCAAAATCCCGCTTCGAGGTTCAGATCCTCGCGAAGCCAGGTGAGATTCATGTCGGTGAGGCAAGCACCGAGTTCGGAAACGGTGCGGCTAAGGCCCGGGAGATCGCGGGAGAGGCATAGGAGCGAAAGATGGTGGAAACCGAAGACGGCTTCCTGGTTCATCAGGCTATTGAGCGCATAGTCGATATCCTGTTCAACTGAGCTACCGGACTCGTCCGAGGCTCTGATCTGTCGCTGCAATCGACTAATACGTTCTTGAGCGATCGGCTTGTCGGCGATGGTGAAGGATTGCGTCAGAATGAATTCGTGGTTCACCTGTAGCAGCCCGTCCAGCATTCCCGGCCCGGTGAAGGGCGGATATTCCTTGATGGACAGCAGCGCCCCAAAGCGGGTGTCTTCATCGACAGCCGCTTGAGCTTGCATCGTCCGCTTGCTGAAATGCAGCCGCGACGTTCCAACATAATTGCGAATGCCCATGCGGGGCAGGCGCATCTTGCGCGGCCCACCGCAGCTCAGGATCGCGTTGAAGAACTCGCAGGGTTCGGAGTAGGGCTCGCCTTTCTCCTTCTCTTCACGCCCTTCAATCTTGGCCTCGTCGTCATTCCTGCGACGATGGGTAATTCCGAGCGCCCGGGCTCCATACTTGTGCAGATCGCGGATGATGTTGCCGATCAGCTCCTCGAGCTCCGTAACATCTTCGCGCGTTTGCTGGATCCGAACGTCCCTGTTTGCCTTGTCAAAGAGCCTCTTCAACGAGTCGCCAATGCCGAGGGCGCCCCGCATCCCAGACCGCACGACCGTCAAGTATATTTCGTTTGTGAACATGCGCTTATGGCGCAGTTGCCCCATGTAACGCTTGTTCAACAGGTCGCAGAATGGTTCATCGAACGCGCCACCGATCTGCGTTTCGACCTCTCTTCGGATCACGGTCGACCAAAGAGAATAGCGGCTCGACCCCAACACGCGGATCATCGTGTTTTGGACGACCGACCGCATGTTGAGCTCAGCCTGGTCCTCCGTCTGGAAGAACAGTCCATCGAGTTTGATGACGCTTAGGAGCGCGCCGTTTTCCAGCCCGATCACGTTATCGGAGACGTGCCGCAGATACGGAATATGAGTCGACATGGGCCGCTCATTGCTGGCGACCCGGCCGAATCCAAGCTCTTCTTTGACGACTTTCAGCATGGTCACGGTCCGTAAGAGTTGGTGCCCCAAAAGCGCTTGTTGGGCGTGCGGGGGGACTTGCGGGACGTCACCTGCATCACATCGAGGATCCTGTTGTCCCAGGTGCAGAGCGAGAACAGGACAACGTAAGCGACCGGGGCTATGAGCAATGCCAGGAGGTCGTTCGTTGCGAGCCAGCCGATAATGGTGACGCCGACGATCAGCACCACCGCCATGT
>NZ_JBPEHL010000020.1:0-101137 GCF_051201095.1 Shinella sp. BE166
AAGCTGTTCGTCGAGCATCACCACATGCTCTGCGAGGGCGCTGCGGGCGTCGCCATCGCGGCCGCCATCAAGGCGGAGCGCGGCCTCATCGAAGGCCCGGTCGCAATCGTCGTCTGTGGCGGCAATGTCAGCATTCCGGTGTTGAAGGGCATCCTCTGATGCCCGACGCAACCGCCGCCGGCTTCCTCGCAACCGCGCTGCCGCGCCTGACCGCGCTGCGCCAGAAACTCCATGCCATGCCGGAACTGTCCCGCCAGGAGGTCGAGACCTCAAGGCTCGTCGCCGCGGAACTGCGCGCGCTGGGGCTCGTCCCCCACGAGAATATCGGCGGCTATGGCGTGGTCGCCGAGATCGCCGGCAAGGCGGAGGGGCCGACGGTCGCGCTACGGGCGGACATGGATGCGCTGCCGATCCAGGAGGCGACGCGGCTCGCCTACGCATCGCGCCATCCGGGCTGCATGCATGCCTGCGGGCATGACGGGCACACCGCAGCGCTCCTGGGTGCCGCCGCCTATCTCGCCACGACCCGGAATTTTGCCGGCCGCGTGCTGCTGGTCTTCCAGCCCGCCGAGGAACGTTACGGCGGCGCGCAGCCGATGCTGGACGACGGCCTGCTCGCGCGTTTTCCCTTCGACAGCATCTTCTCGTTTCACAACTGGCCGGGGCTGGCCGAAGGCGCGGTCTCGGTTGCGGATGGCCCGGTCATGGCCGGTTCGAACGAATTCGAGGTGGTCTTCCGGGCCGATGGCGCGCACGGCGCGATGCCGCATTTGAGCGCCGACCCCATCCTCGCCGGCGGCTATTTCCTCACCGGCCTGCAGCAGATCGTCTCGCGCACCGTCGATCCGCTGCAATCGGCCGTGGTGACCGTCGGCTCGTTCCATGCGGGTATGGCGCAGAACGTCATTCCCAAGGAAGCGCGCCTGCGCGGCACCTATCGCGGCTTCTCGCTCGCCATGCTCGCCCATATCCGCACGCGGCTCGAAAACGCCGTGCGCGCCACCGCCGAGATGAGCGGTGTCACCGCAGAATTCACCCTCGACGGCCCCGATTTTCCCCCCGTCGTCAACAGCCCCCGCGAAGCGCAGATCATGCGAGACGTCGCAACGACGCTGGGTTCGCAGCAGCTCACATCCTGCCCACCCTCCATGGCCGGCGACGACTTCGCCGTCTTCCTCACCGAACGCCCCGGCGCCTACGCCTGGATCGGCAACGGCACGGACAGCGCCGGCCTGCACCAGCCGGAATACAACTTCAACGACGCCATCCTTACGACGGCAGCCGAACTGCTCGCCCGGACCGCCGAGGCAAGCCTTCAGAGCAGGACTGCGTGAGTCCCGGCCAATCGAAAGGCAGGGCGAGGTCATCTCCCGCTTCATGCCGGGTGACAAACAAAAAGGCCTGGCAGATTGCCAGGCCCGGTTTTCGTATAAGGGCAGCCCTTATTTGTTGATCGGCGCGTAGTTGCCGTCGTGCCAGCGGTTGATGTCGTAGCTGGCGTCCTTCAGGTCGCCCTTCTCGTCGAAGGTGATGGTGCCGACGACGGTGTCGATCGACTGGCCGTTCTTTAGCGCCTCGGCCACCTTGGTCGGGTCGTCCGAACCGGCGCGCTCGATGCCCTGGGCGAAGGCCTGGATCACGGCGTAGGAGAAGAGCGTGAAGCCTTCCGGCTTGAAGCCGCCGGCGGAAATCTTTTCCACGGCTTCCTTTGCTTCAGGCTTGGCCTGCGGATCGGACGGGAAGACGAACAGCGTGCCTTCGCCGGCGGGGCCCGCGACCTGCCAGAATTCCGGCGAGGCGATGGAATCGGGCATGATGAGCTGGAACTTGTAGTTCTGCTCGGCCGCCTGGCGCAGGATGAGGCCGGCTTCGGGGTGATAGCCGCCGAAATAGACGACATCGACCTTGGCGTCCTTCAGCTTCGTGACGAGCGCATTATAGTCCTTCTCGCCCGCATTGATGCCCTCGGCGAGCACTTCCTTCAGGCCGTTCTCGTTCATGGTGGCGCGCACCGCGTCGGCCACGCCCTGGCCGTAAGCCGTCTTGTCATGCAGCACGGCGACGTTCTTGCCGGCATATTCCTTGGCGATCCACGGGCCGATGAAGGCGCCCTGAGCGTCGTCGCGGGTGTAGAGGCGCATGATGTTGGTCCAGCCCTTGGCGGCCGCGTCGTCCGTCATGACCGGGTTGGAGGAGGCCGGGCTCATCATCAGCGTGCCGTTTTCGGCATAGACTGCGGAGGCCGGAATGCTGGAGCCCGAGCAGGCATGGCCATCGACGAACTTGACGCCGCTCGCCGCGATGCGGTTGGCGACCGAAACGGCCTGCTTCGGATCGCACTGGTCATCCTCGAACTGGAGCTTGATCTGGCGCCCGAGCACGCCGCCCTTGGCGTTGATGGCGTCCGCGGCGGCCTGCGCGCCCTGCCTGAACTGGTCGCCGATCGTGGCGAGCGGCCCGGTCAGCGGACCCGCCACGGCGAAGGTCAGGTCTTCCGCGCGGGCGGCACCGCCGATGAGCAGGCCGATGGCCGTGCCGATAATCAGGATCTTCTTCATTCTCAACTCCCTCTTTGCAGCCGCACCAGCGCGGCTGCTCCTTCCAAAAAAACTATGGCGCCGACAGCAGCGGCTGGCATTCGAACCATTCCCACAGATAGGCGGCAAGCCCCCGGTCGGCGTGGATGCGCAATGTCTGCGTGTCCTCGTGAAAATACACGACCGCCGTCACGCCGCAAAACGACAGGGCGGCGCACGGCCCCGGATCGTCGACATCGATCGTCGTCGCGCGCGCCAGGAGATCGCGGATGCCATCTCCCCGCGCCTCGAAGACCCGCAAGGCCGAGCTGACGCCTGTGACGGCATATCCCGCATCGTGCCAGCCATCATCGACGGGGATGCCGACCGCAAGGAGGCGGTCGCGGGCAAGACGCACCGCATAGCGCGCGCCCGTGGCGAGGCCGAGCGCGCCGACATCCTTGCCGAGACCATGCTCGGCGAGGAAGCGGTCGAGGTCGCCGCTGACGAGGCGTTGTTGCAGGCCGGTGATGGCGCGAAGCTGGATCGTACGGCCTTCAAGGCCGGCCCTCGCCCAGTCCGGTTCGGGCCGCCACTTGCTGGAATTGTCAAGCATGGAGACGGCCTCCTTCGGCGTCGAAGGCGCAGGCGGCGACGATGCGGGCACGCCGCACCTCGCGCAAATGCTGCAACTCGATGATGTCGCCCATGCGATCGAGGCCGCGCTCGATCAGCCCGAGCGCGATCGGCCGCTGGAGGGCGGGGCTGAAATAGCTCGACGTGACATAGCCGATGCTGCGCGGGGCGCCTGCCAAGCCCACGATGTCATGGCGTTCGATGCCATGCGCGCCGGTCGGCAGCGGACCCGCGCCGTCGATCGCCTCCAGCCCGACGAACTGCCGGCGGTCCGGGCGCGCGGCATCTTCCGTGACCAGGGAGCGGCGACCGATGAACTCGACCTTCTTCCTCTCCAGCGGCGCGGTGAGGCCGAAATCCATCGGACGGCTCGTGCCGTCAGTGTCCTTGCCGATGACGATGTAGCCCTTCTCCGCCCGCAGCACCATCAGCGCTTCGAGGCCGAGCAGCGTCGCGCCGAACGCCTGCCCTTCGCGCTTCAGCCGCGACCAGAGGACGGCGGCATGATCGGCAGGCACGGAGATTTCGTAGGAGCGTTCGCCGGTGAAGCTGACCCGGGCGATGCGCACCGCCTGCCCCTCGAAACGGCCCATGGCGACAGCCATGTGCGGCAAGGCGGCGTCGTCCAGATCGAGGCCGACGGCCGCGAGAAGGGCGCGCGATTGCGGACCGGTCACCGTCAGCGTCGCCATCTCGGCCGTCGCGTTGTGAATGAAGACGCGCCGCCGGTCGAAACGGTCCTGCCGCCATTCCTCCAGCAGGGCATGCACGCCCGCCACATGCGAGGAGGAGCAGGAGACGACGAAGCGGTTTTCGTCGAGCCGCACCAGCACGCCGTCGTCGTAGATATTGCCCGCCTCCGACAGGATGAAGCCGTAGCGGCAGCGGCCGGGGGCGAGCGTCGACATGGTGTTGTAATAGATGAAGTCGAGGAAGGAGGCGGCATCCGGCCCGATGACCTCGATCTTGCCGAGCGGCGAGCCGTCGAACAGCGCGACGCCCGCGCGCGCGGCTTTCGCCTCCGCCTGGATGCGGTCTTCCGGCGCACCATGCCCGTAGAAGGCCGGCCGCAGCCAGCCGCCATATTCGCGGAAGGTCGCGCCGTCCGCCCGGTGCTCGGGTTCCAGCGGCAGGCGGCGGAGCGGGCTCATGCGCGTGCCGGAGCGCGCACCCGCGAAGGAGGCGAGCGGAACCGGCGTGAAGGGCGGGCGATAGGTCGTCGTGCCCACCTCGGGAATGCGCCGGCCCGTCAGCTCGGCCACCAGCGCCAGGCCGTTGACATTCGAGGTCTTGCCCTGGTCGGTCGCCATGCCGAGCGTGGTGTAGCGCTTCAGGTGCTCGACGGAGACGAAGTTTTCCCGCACGGCGAGTTCCACGTCCTTGGCCGTCACGTCGTTCTGGAGGTCGATCCAGACGCGGTCCTTCGCCCGTGATTTCGGCCAGGCCGCGACGATGCCGAGGTCCTGGCCCGCCCCCTCCGCAAGCCCCGCCGGCAGCGCGAAATGACCGGCGGCCGCCCCCACCACCTCGACGCCGTCCACCGGCCGGCCGGGCACGAAGGCGAGGATGTCGTCGCGCCAGTCGAGCTTGCCCTGCGCCTGGCAATAGAGGTGGACGGTCGGCGTGAAGCCGCCGGAGGCGAGCACCGCATCGGCTTCCAGCACGCTGCCGTCGGACAGCCGCACGGCGCTGACGGCGCCCCGGCCGCTGGCCTTGACGATGGTGCGGCCCGTGAGCACCCGCAGCCCCTCGGGCGACGGGGCATCGGCCCGGTAATCGACAACCGTGACATCGGCACCGGCGGCCGCGAGCGCCTGCGCGGTCTCATAGGCCAGCCCGTTGTTCGTCGCCACCACGACCCGGCGCCCGGCGGCGACGCCGAAGCGCCGCAGATAGACGAGCGCGGCTTCGGCGGACATGATGCCCGGCAGGTCGTTGTTGCCGAAGGGCAGCGGCCGTTCGATGGCGCCCGTGGCAAGCACGATGGACTTTGCCCGGACCCGCCAGAGCCGGTCGGGCGCGTCGCCCTCGCCCTTCTGGTTCAGGCCGACGAGATGGTGGTCGTAGATGCCGAAGGCCGTGGTGCCGGCCAGCACCAGCGCACCGGCCTGCTCCAGCTCCGCCGCCACATCCGCCGCCCAGGCCGCGCCCGGCTTTCCTTCCATCGTCGCTTCGCGGAAGAGCAGGCTGCCGCCCGGCTGCCGGCCATCGTCGCAGAGCACGACACGCCGGCCGGCGCGCATGGCGTCGCGGGCCGCGGCAAGGCCGGCGGGGCCGGCACCGACCACCAGCACGTCGCAATGGTGGTTGACCTGCTCGGCGAAGGCCGGCGCGCGCACCCTCTCGTCCAGCGTGCCGAGGCCCGCCATCTGGCGGATGCGCGGCTCGAACAGGTGCCAGTCGGGGAACATGAAGGTCTTGTAGTAGAAGGCGGCCGGGATGAAGCGCGCAAAGGCGTCGAGGAAGGCATGGCGATCCTTCTCCGCGCTCGGCTCGGCGTTGACGCTGCGCACCGAAAGGCCATCGGCGGCGAGGACCTGCGTGGCGCGCGTGTTCGGCATGCCGCCCGCAATGTCGAGAAGCGCGTTCGGTTCCTCGACGCCGGCACCCCAGAGGCCGCGCGGGCGGTGATACTTGAAGCTGCGCCCGACGATCGAGACGCCGCCCGCCAATAGCGCCGAGGCGACCGTATCGCCTGCAAAACCCGCGACGCTTCGCCCGTCGAAGGTGAAGCGCAGCGGCCGTGTCCGGTCGATGGCCGTGCCGCCCTCAGTGCGCCAAGCCGTCATCGCCGCCTCCTTCCAAAAGGGCGAAGGCCTGCGCCACGCCATGGTGCACCGTATCGCGCTCCATGCGGAACACTTCGCCGCAGGTCATGTGCATCCAGATTTCGCTGGCCGCGCCGCGCGGGTTGTTGCGATCGTGCAGGTAGGCCGCCCATTCGCCGTCCGTCACCGCGCGAAACCCCTCGGGCCGCCGGTTGCCGGCATCGCCGCCGAAGTGGAATTCGGTCTCGCTTCTCGGGCCGCAGAAGGGGCAGGGAAAAAGCTGCATGGCGGTCTCCTGGAGCATTTCCAGCCGAAGCGTGGCTTCGGCGTCGGACAATGCGGTACAAACAAAAATCTGGAGCAAGTCCGGTCCGCCGGATTTGCTCTAGTGCGCGATGCCGGAGCCGGCGGCTTCGTCGATCAGTCGCCCGCGTGCAAAGCGGTCGAGATCGAAGGGCCGGCTCACATCATGGTGTTTTCCGGTGGCGAGCAGATGGGCGAGCAGCGTGCCGCCGGCCGGGATCGCCTTGAAGCCGCCCGTTCCCCAGCCGCAATTGAGGAACAGCCCCGGCAGGGGGCTTTCGCCGAGGATGGGCGAGGAATCCGGCGTGACATCGACGATGCCGGCCCATTGCCGCATCAGCCGCAGCTGCCGGAAGCTCGGGAACATTTCGAGCAGGCCCGAGACGACGCCTTCCAGCATCGGCAGGTTGCCACGCTGGCCATAGGAGGGAACGCGGTCGAGCGCGCCGCCGATAACCAGCTCGCCCTTGTCGGACTGGCTGGCATAGGTGCCGGTTCCGGGCGACAGCACGACGGTGTCGAGCACCGGCTTGATCGGCTCGGAAACGCAGGCCTGCAGGGCATAGGAGGTGATCGGCAGGCGGAAGCCGGCCTTGGCCGCAAGATGCGAGGAATGACCGGCAACGACCATGGCGGTGCGCTCGGCGCGGATCTCGCCGCGGCTGGTTTTCACGCCGCGGCAGCGCCCGCCCTCGATAAGGAATTCCTCCACCTCGCAGGACTGGATGATGTCGACCCCCAGCCGGTCTGCCGCGCGGGCATAGCCCCAGGCGACGGCATCATGCCGCGCCGTGCCCGCCCGGCCCTGCCAGACCCCGCCGAACACCGGATAGCGCGCCTCGGGCGAAACGTTCAGGAGCGGCAGCACACGACGCACCTCGTCCACGCCGAAGAGTTCGGCATCCGTGCCGTTGATCTGCATGGCATTGACGGTGCGCGCCGCCATCTCCATCTCCGCCTCGCTGTGGGCGAGCGTGACGATGCCGCGCTGGGACAGCATGATGTTGTAGTTGAGGTCGCGACCGAGCGTCTCGTAGAGCCGCAGCGCCAGGTCGTAGAGCGCCGTGCTTTCGGGGAAGAAATAGTTGGAGCGCACCACTGTCGTGTTGCGCCCGGTATTGCCGCCGCCGAGCCAGCCCTTCTCGATGACCGCGATGTTGCGGATGTTGTGCACCTTGGCGAGGTAATAGGCCGTCGCCAGCCCATGCCCGCCGCCGCCGATGATGAGGATGTCGTAGCGCGGTTTCGGCTCCGGCGAGCGCCAGGCCTGCTGCCATCCCTGCTGGCTTCTCAGGCCTTCCTTCAACAGCGAGAGGGCCGAATAATGCCGCGTCATCGCGCGGCCCCCCTGCCCGCATGCGCCAGCGCGCAACGGCAAACCGGGAAGGCTGAGTGCTGCTTCATGCGCTGCCCCTGCATGGCGGAACCGGCCTTCTGGGCCGCGTTATTGATTAATCCCGTGATCTCAATAAAACATCTGGACACTGATGTCCAGAAGAGCGCGGCAGACTGCAACGCCCAAAGGCGCGTTCATGACCTTGACCAGCAGGCAGGAGGGTTTTTAAAGCCGTACAGGCCTGTCCATTTTCAGCCGTCGGGCTGCACGCGCCGCACCAGGCTTTCGAAAGCCTCGACCTCGTCATCCGGCGCCTCGCGCCCGGTGAAACTGAGGAGATAGGGCCGCAGGAGCCGCAGCCGCATGTCGCGGTCGTCGCGCATGCCGAGCGTGTAGTGGCCGATCTGCGTGAAATACAGCACCCGCGCGCGGATGAAGGCTTCCTGCTGTGGATAATCGTAGCGCAGGAACATACGCGCCACGGCATCGACGCGCTGGTCGTCCGCCTGGTCGACGACGCTGCGCACGGCCGCATCCACCTGCCCCCAGGATCTGACCGCCGCATCCAGCCGCGGGTCGAACAGCGCCGGGTCCACCCAGCATTCGAAGATGTGGCACACGGCCTTCGTCACGGTTTGCGCGGGGCGAAGGGCGCGCTCGATGATCGGGCTCGTGTTCTTGCGCAGCCAATAGTCCAGCAGTTCCCGGTGCAGCTCCTGCAGATCGGCAAAGAACCAGTAGAAGCTCGATCGCGACACCGCGAGCGTCTTGGCCATGACCTGGATCTTCACATTGGCGATGCCCTCCGCGGCGAGCGCCCCGATGCCCGCCTCGATCCAGGCCTCCCGCGTCATGCGGCCGGTCGTCTGCTTCGCGGCGCCGGCTCTTGCGCCCGGGGGCTTCTTCTCATTCACGATGTCGTCTCACCCGGTTTCGCCGCTCCATGCGGGCTTATGTTGCGCAATGCCGGACGGGATATCAAGTTCGGGGGAACTTCGCGGGGTGCCTGGCGGTTACGTCAGCAGCCTTACTCCGGTTTTGGGAGAAACGTCATGAATCGCATCATTCCGGCCATGCTGGCCTGCTGTGCGCCGATATTGCTCTCCACGGGCGCCCATGCCAGCGAAGAACAGTTTCTGGGCGGCCTCGAGGGCCAGTATGCGGGCCAAGGCCAGGTGCGCCTGCGCACCAACAAGGAGCCGATCAACGTCGATTGCACCTTCACCTCGACCGCATCCGGCAACTCGCTGTCGCTCAAGGGGCGCTGCCGCGGCCTGCTCGTTGTGTCGAGGGCGGTCGGCGTCGACCTGAAGATTTCCGGCGGCGCCTATCGCGGCTCCTATATCGGCGCGGGCTCCGGACCGGCATCGCTGTCCGGCAAGCGCCGGGGCGATACGCTGAACCTCGCCATCGGCTGGGCCAAGGAGGTGAACGGCGACCGGCGCGCAAGCCTCTCCGTGGCGAAAGCCGGCAATGACGGCCTGACCCTCACGACCACCGACCGCGACCCCGCCTCGGGCAAGACGGTGACGACGAGCCGGATCACGCTCCAGCGCCAATAGCGAAAATCGCTTCTGCCCGCGCGCCGGCCATGGCAAAGACTCCTGAAGCTTTGCGAAGGAGAGGCAACCATGGCTGCGAAGGACGCACCGTCCCTGCCGGCCGGCAGACCGCGCGCGGCGGCCGCATTGCCGCTCAATGCCCTGCGCGCCTTCGATGCGGTGGCGCGGCGCGGCAGCCTGCGGGCGGCGGCGGACGAACTGCGCGTCGTGCCCGGCGCCGTGCGCCAGCAGATGGCGAGCCTGGAGGACAGCCTCGGCGTCGCCCTGCTCAGCCGCGAGGGCGGGCGGGTGGCGCTCACCCATGCCGGCCGGCGTTTCGCCGACGCCGTCGCCGTCGCCCTCGATATTTTGACCCGCGCTGCCGATGAGATTACCGATGCGGAGCGGCGGCGGCGCATCCGCCTCGGCGCGCCGATGCCGCTCGCCGCGAACTGGCTGATCCCGCGCCTGCCGCGGCTGATGGCCGACCTGCCGGCGCTGGAAATCGACATCATCCCCGTCGACGTCGCCTTCACGCTGGCCGACCGGCCCGACCTCGATGCCTTGATCGTCGGCGGGGAATACCGGCCGCTGCCCGACATCGCCGCCTTCGGCTTCATGAAGGACGAGTTCGGCCTTGTCGGAACGCCGGCCGAGGCGGCCAAGCTGCAAGGGGCGGTGGACGGCGACGAGGCATCGGCCGCCGTCGCCATCGTCGCGCGCGATGTCGCTTACCTCCTTGACGACTGGTTCCGCGAAAGCGGCACGCCGCCCTTGCGGTTCCACAAGCGCTTCGAGACCGAGACGCTGGAGCTTGCCATCGCCGCCGCCAAGGCGGGGCTCGGCATCGTCGCAGCACCCCGCGCCTCCATCGAGCGCGAACTGGCGGAGGGCCTGCTCGTCGCGCCGCTTGGCTTCGTCGCCCGGCCCGTCGGCTACCGCCTGTGCTGCCGCAGCATGGATGCCGAGGGCAAGGCGATCCTCGCGCTCAGGGCCTGGCTGACGCGGGAGGGCGCAGGAAAACTGCCCGGCAGCGCAGAATAATGTCCCTGCCGTCGGGCGGGCGGAAAGTTCTATCTGGATCGAACCACGAGACCGGATAGGGAAACATGCAACAGGACCCGCAATTTTCGCGCATCGACTGGGTGGCATCGGGCTGCCGCCTGCTCCGCGGCATCGCGGCGGAGTTTGCACGCACACAGCCCTTTGCCGGCCTGACGATCGGCACCGCCATCCACCTGGAGCCGAAGACCGCCGCCCTGCTCCTGACGCTGAAGGCCGGCGGCGCGCGGGTCGTTGCGACCGGCAATCTCAACAGCACCCAGCCGGCGACGGCCGCCTTCCTCGCGGACAACGGCATCGCCATCATCGGCGAGCAGACCCGCAATGCCGGCGCCCATCACGGCTTCATCGATGCGCTTCTCGACGAAAAACCCGACCTGCTGCTCGACAATGGCGGCGATCTCTTCGCCCGTTTCCTCGAACGCCCCTATGACGGGCTGATCGGCGGCACGGAGGAGACCACCTCCGGCCGCACGCGGCTGGCGCCGCTGCGCGAAAGGCTGGCGCGGCCGATCCTCGTCATCAACGACAGCCCCATCAAGCAATTCGCCGAAAACCGCCATGGCGTCGGCCAGAGCCTGTTCGAAAGCTTCCTGCGCTTCACCAACCGCTCGACAAACGGCAAGCGCGTGCTCGTCTTCGGCTATGGCGCCTGCGGCAAGGGCACCGCCGCCTGCTTCCGCCAGGGCTACAGCGCCGTCAGCGTCGCCGATATCGATCCCGTGACGACGCTGGAAGCCCATCTCGACGGGTTTTCCACGCCGCATCGGGCGGACGCCATCCGCGCGGCGGACGTGATCGTCACCGTCACCGGCCATCCGGGCATCGTCACCGCCGCCGACCTTCCGCTGTTGAAAGACGGCGTCATCCTGATGAACGGCGGCCATTTTCCCCACGAGATCGACCGCGACGGCCTCCTCGCCGATCCCGCGGTCGCCTCCGTGGCATCGTCGCCGGAAGACGGCATCGAGACGATTGTCCTGGCGGATGGCCGCCGCATCCACCTGCTCGCGGCCGGGCACATGGCCAATCTCGCCGGCCCGCGCCCGCTCGGCAACAGCATCGAGGCGATGGATCTGGGCTTTGCCATGCAGGCCCGCTGCCTGGAGCGGGTGGCAGGCCGCACGCTGGGCGCAGACGCCTGCCTCGTGCCCGTGCCCGCCGATATCGACCGCGCCGTGGCAAGCGCCTTCCTCGATCTCAACCGATAGGACAGACCATGCTGCGCTGGGGCATTCTGGGCACGAGCTTCATTTCCGACACCATGGCCGGCGCGATCGGAAAAAGCCCGGCCTCGCGCATCCAGGCCGTCGCCGGGCGCGACGAAGGCCGGCTTGCCGCCTTCGCCGCCCGCCACGGCGTCGCCCGCACCTATCGCGACATGGCTGCGCTGCTGGCCGATCCCGACGTGGATGTCGTCTATGTCGGCCTGCCGAACCACGTGCACCACGAGGCTGTCATTGCCGCCGCCAAGGCCGGCAAGGCAGTGCTGTGCGAAAAGTCGCTGACCACCACGCTTGCCGATGCGCAGGCGCTGGCAAGCGCGGTGGAAGATAGCGGCATCTTCTTCATGGAAGGGCTGATGTACCTGAACCATCCGCTGATGGCGCGGCTGGGCGAGATCCTCGCCTCCGGCCGGCTCGGGGCGCTGCGCGCCATTACCGGCTTCTACGCCGCCGATATCTGGCGCGTCGCCAATCCTGCCGGGCGCGGCACGCTCTTCAATCTCGGCTGTTATCCGGTCTCGCTGCTGCATTTCGTCGTGCAGGCGGCCTGCGGACCGCAAGCCTTCGCCGCCCGCCAATTGGCGGGCCTTGGCAACGTTGCTCCGGACGGCAACCTCATCGATGCGGCGCTGACCGTGCGCTTTTCGAACGGCGTGCTGGCCAGCCTGCAAAGCAGCGACGGTTATGGGCTGACCCATGATTTCGCCGTGCATGGCGAGAGGGCGAGCCTGCGCCTGCCGGCCAATCCCTGGCTGCCGCAGGCCGGGCCTTCGCGGATCGAAATCCGCGACCACGACGACACCACCGAGGCGATCATCGTCGAGGCCGACGGCGATGCCTTCGACTATCAGCTCCGCACGGTCGAAGCCTGCCTCGCCGATGGAGCGACGCGGCCACCCCGCCCGGCGCCGCGCCTTTCCGATTCACTGGAAATCCTGTCGATGCTTGTCGACTGGGAGCGGCATTGCCGGGCGTGAAGCCCGGCCTCGCCTAGGATACGGCGAGCGATGCCATGTCGATGACGAAGCGGTAGCGGACGTCGCCGTGCTCCAGCCGGTCGAAGGCGTCGTTGACCTCATGCATCTCGATGATCTCGCAATCGGGAAGGATCTGCTTTCGGGCGCAGAAATCGAGCATTTCCTGCGTCTCGGCGATGCCGCCCGAGGGCGAACCGGTGATGCGCCGGCGCCCGGTGATGAGCGGCAGGGAACTGAAGCCCTTCATGGTATCGAGCGCCCCCACGATCACCAGCACGCCCTCGACATCCAGGAGGTCGATATAAGGCGACATGTCGTGGCCGACGGGCACCGTGTCGATGATGACGTCGAAGGACGATGCCGCGGCCGCCATGGCGTCGGGCGCAGTCGAGATCAGCACGCTTTCGGCCCCGAGCGCTTGCGCTTCCTCGCCCTTTGCCGCCGAGCGCGTGATGACCGTGACGCTGGCGCCGAGGGCTGCGGCAAAGCGCACGGCAAGATGGCCGAGGCCGCCGATCCCGACGACGCCGACCCGACTGCCCGGGCCGACATTCCACAGCCGCAGCGGCGAATAGACGGTGATGCCGGCGCAAAGCAGCGGCGCGACGCGGGCGGCATCCAGCCCGTCCGGCAGCTTCAGCACGAAATTGTCGCGCACGATCATATGTTTCGAAAAGCCGCCATAGGTCATGCTGCGGTCGATCCGGTCGGCGCCGCCATAGGTGAGCGTCGGCCCCTGGCGGCACATCTGCTCCTCGTTCCGGCGGCATTGGTCGCAATGCTGGCAGCTGTCGATGATGGTGCCGACGGCGACCAGGTCGTTGACGGCATGGCGCGTGACGTCCTTGCCCACCTCGACGACGCGCCCGACGATCTCATGGCCGGGAACGGTCGGGTAGCTCGTCGGAAACCAGTCCTTCCAGAGGTTCTTGGCGATATGCAGGTCCGTGTGGCAGATGCCGCAATAGAGCACCTCGATCGCCACGTCGTTGTCGCGCAGGTCGCGCCGGGCGAAGGAGTAAGGGGCAAGGGGCGTGTCCGCGTCGTAGGCGGCGTATCCGGTCGTTTGCATGGGGAGGTTCCGTTCACATTCGGGAAGATGGGGAGAAGCTAGCCGCAGCCTGCCCCGCCGCGGTAGCTCAATCCTTCCGGATTGTTGCCCAATCCTCTTGCCCGCCGCCCGGCCGCTTGCTGCCGGGCGGGTGCGACGCTACTCTGCCCGCCATGCTACGCCCCGACGACAAGAAACACAGCCCGTCCGGCCATCCCGACGAACGGGCGATTGCGCGCGCCCGGCTGGCCGACCGTATCCTTCACGATCTCGCCGGCGCGGACGACCGCCAGTCCGCCGTTCCCGGCCTGTCCTTCTATCGCCGCGGCTCGGCCTGCGACCCGGCATCGGCCTTCTACGAGCCGAGCCTCTCGCTCGTCGTGCAGGGGCGAAAGCGGGTGATGGTCGGCGCGAATGTCTATGAGTACGACGCCTGCCGGTTCATGCTGACCTCCGTCGACCTGCCGACCATCGCGCAGGTGCTCGACGGCAGCGAGGCGCATCCGTTCCTGTCGCTCATGCTGAAGCTCGACCTTGCCGCGGTGCAGGCGGTCGGCGCCGAGATCGACCTGGAGGGCATCGCCACGAGCGATGCCGGCACCGGCATGACGATCGGCATGGTGACGGCGGGCCTGCTCGACGCGATCCTGCGCCTGGCGGCCCTTGCGGATGTGCCGCGCGATATCCCCATCCTCGGCCGCATGGTGCTGCGCGAGGTGATCTACCACCTGCTCGTCGGGCCGGCGGGCGGCCAGCTTCGCCAGATCGCGCGGCACGGCACGCAGCACAACCGGATCGCGACAATCATTAGCTGGCTGCGCGCGCATTATGCCGAACCGGCTTCGATCGAGGTCCTGGCGGATATGGCCGGCATGGGCGTGTCGACCTTCTACCACCATTTCAACGCCATCACGCGCATGAGCCCGCTGCAGTACCAGAAGCAGATCCGGCTGCACGAGGCGCGCCGCCTTCTTCTGACCGAGCGGCTCGATGCCGGCACCACGGCCTTCCGCGTCGGCTATGAAAGCGTCACCCAGTTCAGCCGCGAATACAGGCGGCTGTTCGGCAATCCGCCGATCCGCGACATCGCGCTCCTGCAAGGCCGCTGATCCGGTTCTTACCCTCCCGTGACCGACATTCCGGGGCGTGATTGCGCGTGGAAGCCAGTAGTTTGGCGGCGGTTTATCTGGTACTGCCAAGGCAGCGACTCTCCTGCCCCAGAATGCATCCCGTGCTCACCTTTCCCTTCTCCCTGGCCGATCCCATCCGCTATCCCGGACCACCGCCGCAGGCATCCGATGTGGTCATCATCGGCGGCGGCGTCATCGGCGTCACCACGGCGCTCTTCCTGGCCAAACGCAACATCTCCGTCACCCTCGTCGAAAAGGGGCGCATCGCCGCCGAGCAGTCGTCGCGGAACTGGGGCTGGATCCGCAAGCAGGGCCGCGATGCGGACGAGCTTCCGATCGTCATTGAGGCCTGCCGCCTCTGGCGGGAGCTGGCCGAGGAAAGCGGCGAGGATATCGGCCTGAACCAGACGGGCGTGACCTATCTCGCCCGGTCGCAAAAAGACCTCGCCGGCTTCGACGCCTTCATGAAGATCGCCGCCGAGCACGACCTCGACACCCGCCTCATCGATGGGGACGAGACCGCAAACCTCTTCGAGGGCGCCTCCCGCCGCTATGCCGGCGCGATGGTCACGCCCTCCGACATGCGCGCCGAGCCGTGGCTCGCCGTGCCGGCGCTCGCCCGCCTTGCGGTGCGCCACGGTGTGAAAATCGTGGAAAACTGCGCCGCACGGGCGCTGGAGCTTTCGGCCGGCCGGGTCAGCGGCGTGTGGACGGAGGCGGGCCTCATCGCAACGTCGAGCGTGCTGGTCGCGGGCGGCGCGTGGTCGTCGCTCTTCCTGCGCAAACACGGCATTTCCATTCCGCAGCTCAGCGTGCGGGCCACCGTGGCCGCCACCGGGCCGCTGCCGGAGATCCATGCGGGTGCGGCGGCCGATGCGCAAATCGCCTTCCGGCGCCGGCAGGACGGGGGATACACGCTCGCCCCGGGCGGCAGCAGCCAGCTCTCCCTTGGCCCGGACGCCTTTCGGCACGCGCCAAAATATCTTCCCGTCCTGAAGGCCAACCCGCTCGGCATGCGCTATCGCCTTGCCGCGCCGGCGGCGTTTCCGGACAGCTGGACGACGCCGCGCGACTGGACGCCGGACGGCCCCAGCCCCTTCGAGGCGATGCGGGTCCTCGATCCCGCCCCCGAACACGCCCGCCTTCGCGCGATCGAACACGACTTCCAGGCGCTCTTCCCGCAGATCGGGCCGGTTTCGCTGCGGACGACCTGGGCGGGCATGATCGATGCCATGCCGGATGTCGTGCCCATCGTCGACCGCGCGCAGGCCATCGACGGCCTCTTCGTGGCGACCGGCATGAGCGGCCATGGTTTCGGCATCGGGCCGGGCATCGGGCGCGTCGTCGCCGACCTGATCCAGGGCAACGATCCCGGCCATCGTCTCCACCGTTTCCGGCTGGCGCGCTTCAGCGATGGAAGCGCCATTCGGCCTGGCCCCGGGCTTTGACGGGCGAAAAGGCATGACATCTTGAGGCCATCATGAGTTCCGGACTGATCGACACGAAACCGCTGGCCGGCATTGCGCTGGCCTCGGCCGGCTATGCCTGTTTCGCCATGCAGGATGCGCTGGTGAAATGGATGGTGGCGACCTACGAGGTTCCGCAGATCCTGTTCGTGCGCAGCCTCGTCATCGTGCTGGTCTCCGGCGTACTGATCCGCTTCTACCGCCATCCCTCGATCCTCAAGAGCCCCTATCGCGGCACCGTCGTGCTGCGCGCCGCGCTGATGCTCGTCGCCTGGCTGCTCTATTACAATGCCGCGCGCTATCTGGGTCTCGCCGAACTCACCACGCTCTATTTCTCCGCGCCGATCATCACCGTCTTCCTGTCGATCCTCGTGCTCAAGGAGGCCGTGGGCGCCGGCCGCTGGATCGCCTGCGTCGGCGGTTTCGTCGGCGTCATCATCGCGGCCAACCCGTCCCATTCGCCCAACCTCATCCCCGCCGCCATGTGCCTCGTCGCGGGCTTCTGCTGGGCCTGGAGCACCATCCTCATCCGCCTCGTCAGCCGCAGCGAGAGCACGCTCACGCAAATGTTCGCGACCAGCCTACTCTTCGGCATCGCCTGTGCGGCCACCTTCCCCTGGATGTGGAAGACGCCCGATGCGGAAGGGTGGATGCTGATGTTCGCGCTCGGCCTCGTGGCGACGCTCGGGCAGTTCCTGCTCTACGAAGGTTTTCGCTATGCCCCCGCCTCCGCGCTGGCGCCGGTCGAATATACCGGCCTGATCTGGGCCTTCGTCTACGGCTACGCCATCTGGGCGGAAATCCCGGCCCTCAACGTCTTCATCGGCGCCTTCCTCATCGTCGCCGCCAGCATGGTCCTCGTCATCTGGGAGCGCCGCGTCGCGCTATCGCCGCGCAATATCGCCTCACCCTGAGCGCCAGGGCTATCGCATATGGAATTCGACTTTGCCGTTTTCCCGCCATATGCGACAACCTCGCCCTGAGCGCGGTGCGCGTTAGTGCACCGCCCTGGCAAAGCCCTTGGCGAGGATCGGCCCGGTGGGACGGCCTGACGTGGAGCCGCCGGCCTGTTCGAGCGTCAGCTCGTAAAGCTGGTCTTCGTTCGGATCGGGCAATGTCGGCCCTTCCAGCCGGGCGGACCGGCTGCCGTCCAGAAGGCCGAGCGAAACGGGGCCGAGCTCGCGCGAGGGGAGCGTCCAGACCTCAATGGTCTTGTCGGCCGGCACCTCGAAGGCGCTGAGCAGGCGCACATTGGCCGTGTCGTTGCCGAAGTCCTCGACGACCGCCTGCACCTCGCCCGCCTCGTTGAGCAGGACGGCAATCACCACCGGCTCGACCGTGCGGCCGAGGCTCCAGACGAGCCCCGCCGCCAAAAGCAGCGTGGCGGCAATGGAGGAAAGCGCCGCCAGCCGCCAGCCGGAGCGCCTGTTGTCGTTTGCCGGGGCGGCAACCGGAGCGGGCTCGCCGCGCGCCGGCAGGCTCTCCTCGATCCGGCGCCATAGACCGTCATCAACAGCGGCCGGCGCAAGCTGGGTGTCGAGCGGCAGGAAGCGCTCGCGGCTGGCCGCGACCGCCGCGCGCAAGGCTTCATCGTGCTCGATGCGCGCATCCACGGCCGCCGCCTCGCCGGCATCCAGCAGGCCCAGCACATATTCGTCCGCAAGCGAAAGAACGTCCTCTCTGCCGCCGGTCATGACATGCACTCCCTCAACGCCGAAAGGCCGCGCCGTATCCACGACTTGGTCGTGCCCAGCGGCAGGCGCAGGCGCCCGGCGATTTCGCCATGGGTGTAGCCGCCCACATAGGCCATGAGAATGCCGCTGCGCCGCGTTTCCTCCAGCCCGTCGAGGCATTCGCGCAGGCGGCTGTCGCGGTCGAGCATCTGCCAGGCCGCCATGACCTCGCTGGCATGGTCGCGGTCCTGCAATGCCTCGATGTCGTCGACCGCCTCCTCGCGCCCGCCGTCGCGCAGCAGGTTGAGCGCGCGGTTGCGGACGATGGCATAGATCCAGCCGCGCGCCGAACCTCTTTCCCGCGAATATTGATGCGCATGAGTCCAGATGCGGATGAAGGCCTCCTGCACGACCTCTTCGGCAAGCTCGCGCCGGCGCACGATGCGCTGCGCGACGGCGACCAGCCGCCCGCTTTCGCGATCGAAGATCACGCGAAGCCCGCTTCGCTCTCCCCTGGCGCAGGCAAGTACTGCGGCTTCCAGTTCGTCCGGATCGTCAGGTCTAAAAGCCAAGCCACCCTCTTTCCGTCGAACATTGCAGTCGGCCGCGGTTTCCTGAAAAGCAATTGCCATCATCCGCATGATTTCGTCCAGTCATCTCTCCGGCATTGGTGACAGGAAGACACCCGGACAGCCCTGCTGGATGCAGCGTGCAAATATTTTTTTGCACGCTGCATCCAAAGGCCACCCGCCATGTGTCTTCGAATGGAGAGCATTTCCTCTCTCTAACGCCAAAAGCACCGGAGAACGACATGACCAAGCACGTCCACGCCCTCACCGCCTCCCTCGCCATCGGCCTTCTCGCCACCACGGCGTCCGCCGCGCCCGTCCTCGGCCTTGCCGGCGACAAGACGCTCGTGCTGTTCGACACGGAAAAGCCCGCCGTCTCGAAAACCATGGAGGTCGGCGGCGTCGACAAGCTCCTCGGCATCGATTTCCGCCCCGGCAACAAGACCGTCATCGGCGTCACCACGGACCACCGCATCGTCTCGATCGATCTCAACACCGGCGCGGCGACCGATGTCGCGAAGATGGACAAGACGCTCGATCTCTCCGAAGCGCCGGTCGTCGTCGATTTCAACCCGATGGCCGATCGCCTGCGCTTCATGACCGGCACGACCAACCACCGCGTCCATCCGGATACCGGCGCCGTCACGGTGGACGGCACGCTCGCCTTCGAGGAGGGCGACATGCACAAGGGCGAGACCCCGAACATCGTCGCCGCCGCCTATACCAATTCCTTCGGCAAGCCGGAGAAGACGGCGATGTACAATCTCGATGCCACGATCGGCGCGCTCATCCAGCAGACCAAGCCGAACGACGGCACGCTGAAGGCGATCGGCAAGCTCGGCATCGAGCCGATGCCGGCCGCCTACGCCTTCGACATCCAGGCAACGGAAGACGGCACGAACACCGCCTTCCTCGCCGCCGGCAAGACGCTTTACACCGTCAACCTGGAGACCGGCGCCGCGACGAAAGTCGGCGATATCACCGGCGTCGACAGCGACCTGCGCGACATCGCGGTGCTGCCGGCGATGTAACGAACGAACGCAGTCGGAGCCGGCACCCGCCGGCTTCGATACCCCCTTGATCGGCTTGCCAATCCATGCGTCTACTCCACCTGAAATCGGTGAGGGTTTGTTGTGGCCTCAGGCACGAAGACGACTGCTTCGCGACGGCGCAGGCCGGGCGTGGTCGCGTCTGGTGCCGAGAGCATCAGGCAAGAGTTGGGGACGGGCACTTTGCGCAAGAATTCCACCCGGGTCGGTCCCGGCTTTCCACAGGTCGTCGTGCTGTTCGGTGCGACGGGCGATCTCTCCCGGCGCAAGCTGCTGCCGGGGCTGTTCCACCTCATCAATGCCGGTTTCATTCCCGGCTGCCGCATCGTCGGCGTCTCGCTCGACGATATCAATGCGGACAGCTTCCGCACCATCGCCCGCGAATCGCTGGACAAGTTCCTGACCCGCAAGTTCACGGAAGCCGAATGGGAGGCCTTCGCCGCATCCCTCGACTATGTGCCGCTCAATGCCGGCGCGGGCGCGCTGAAGGCGGCCGTGGAGCAGGCGGAGGCAGCGCTGGGGCCGGAGACGCGGCGCGTGCACTACCTGTCCGTGCCGCCGAAGGCCGCCCTTCCCGCCGTGCAGCTTCTCGCCGAGGCGCAGCTGGTGGAGCGCTGCCGCATCATCATGGAAAAGCCCTTCGGCACGGACCTCGCCAGCGCCGTGGAGCTCAACAAGAAGCTGCACGAGGTCTTCGACGAGAAGCAGATCTTCCGCATCGACCATTTCCTCGGCAAGGAGCCAGCGCAGAACATCCTGGCCTTCCGCTTCGGCAACGGCCTGTTCGAGCCGATCTGGAACCGCAACTTCATCGACCATGTGCAGATCGACGTGCCGGAAACGCTCGGCCTTGCGACCCGCGCCGCCTTCTACGAGACCACCGGCGCCTATCGCGACATGGTCGTGACGCACCTCTTCCAGATCCTCGCCTTCATGGCGATGGAGCCGCCGACCGCGCTAGAGCCGGCGCCGATCTCGGAAGAGAAGAACAAGGTGTTCCGCTCCATGCTGCCGATCGAGCCGCGCGACGTGGTGCGCGGCCAATATATCGGCTACCGCAAGGAGCCGGGCGTGGACCCGGAGAGCGACACCGACACGTTCATCGCGCTCAAATGCGCCATCGACAACTGGCGCTGGGCCGGCGTGCCCTTCTTCCTGCGCACGGGAAAACGCCTTGCCGAAGGGCAGCGCATCATCTCGATCGCCTTCCGCGAACCGCCGAAATCCATGTTCCCGGCGGGCTCCGGCGTCGGCGCGCAGGGTCCGGACCATCTCACCTTCGACCTTGCCGATGCCTCCAAGGTCTCGCTGTCCTTCTACGGCAAGCGCCCCGGCCCCGGCTTCCGCCTCGACAAGCTCTCGCTGCAATTCGCCATGAGCGAAACCGGCCTGATCGGCGAAGTGCTGGAGGCCTACGAGCGGCTGATCCTGGATGCGATGCGCGGCGACCACACGCTGTTCACCACCGCCGAGGGCATCGAGCGGCTCTGGGAGGTCTCCCAGCCGCTGCTCGACAACCCGCCGCCGGTGCGGCTCTACGACCAGGGCGGCTGGGGGCCGAAGTCGATCCACCAGCTCATCGCGCCGCACGCCTGGCGCCTGCCGTTCGAGCGCGCCTGGCGGGATTCGGCGAAGGAATAGCGGGCGGCCCGCATCAAATCCACCGACGGATCTAGGCGACGACGATCTCGGTGCCCGCGCCCTTCAGCGCGTCCGCAATCGCGGCGGGCGGGGCCTCGTCGGTGACGAGGCGGTCGATGTTGCCCCAGGGGGCGACCTCGAAAATACCGCGCTTGCCGAATTTCGAGGCGTCCGCCAGCACCGTGACGCTGTCGACGCGCTCGATCATGGTCTGCGCCACCTCGGTCACCTCGGCGTCGAAGTCCATCACGGCATGTTCGTCCACCGCGCCGACGGTGAGGAAGGCATGGCGGGCGCGGAATTTTCGGATCTGTTCCACCGCGAACTGGCCGAGCGATTCGCCGGCATCCGCGCCATAGGCGCCGCCGATCAGGAAAACCTTGTGGTCCGGATTGGCCGACAGCGTGGCGGCGATGCGCCAGGAATTGGTGACGACGACCAGCGCCGGCAGGTCCACCAGTGCCTCGGCGAGGATCAGCGTCGTCGTGCCGGTGTCGATGAAGACGGCGTCGCCGGGCGCAAGCAGGCTCGCCGCGGCATGCGCGATGCGGCGCTTGGCCGGCAGGTTTTCCGCCATGCGCAGCGCGAAAGGCCCCTCCACCGCCGGCTCCACCGCGGTGTTGGAGCGCACGCGCGCACCGCCGTGGAATTTCTTCAGGCGGCCCATCGCATCGAGATTGGCGAGGTCGCGGCGGATCGTCTCGCGCGAGGCGCCAAGCGTCTGGGCGAGGTCGTCGACGCTCACTTCGCCCGCCTTGTGCACGAGCTTCACAATTTTTTCGTGGCGATCGGCCGGCCTCACGGCGCCCCCTTGCATGCCTGGATTCGCGTAAGGATTCGCGCGATTTGCAGAATTTCTCCCGTTGTATCCTGCGGTTCGGTCAAGTCAATGACTGAATTCCGACCGTTCAGTCATTTCGACGTATTTTGCCTCGCCCGCAAAATCGCGCTTTCGCATGCCCTCCGGCGGTCTCGCGGCCTTCCTGCTCCGTCATCCCGCTTTACATTCGGTCATTTAGTTTATACCGTTCAGTCATAATGTGACCGAACGGGAGAGAATGCCGTGCCACGCCAGCCGCAGACCGGGGAGACCTACGATGTCGCCATCATCGGCGCGGGCGTCGTCGGCTGTGCGGTCGCCCGGCGGTTCGCACTGGCAGGCGCCAGGGTGATCCTGGTCGAGAAGGGCGCCGATATATTGTCGGGCGCCTCCAAGGCCAACAGCGCCATCCTGCACACCGGCTTCGACGCGCCGCCCGGCAGCCTCGAACTGGAGCTGGTGCGCGCCGGCCGGCAGGAATATCTGGAGATCAGGGACAGCCTGAACCTCGCTTTGGTGACGACCGGCGCCTATGTCTGCGCCTGGAACGCCCTGGAAGCCGAAAAGCTCGCCGGCATCGAACGACAGGCGCGCGACAACGGCACGACGGACGTGGTGCTGCGCTCCGGCGAAGCGGCGCGTGCGGCCATGCCGTCGCTTTCCGACCGGCTCGTCGCGGCGCTGGAAGTGCCGGGCGAGCACATCATCGACCCGTGGTCGGCGCCGCTCGCCTATCTCACCCAGGCGGTGGCGCTCGGCGCGCGGTTTTTGCGCGGCGCCGAGCTGATCAAGGGCACCTTCGACGGCGGCTGGCGGCTGGAGACGACGGCGGGCGAGATCCTCGCCGACACCGTCATCAACACGGCGGGGCTTTATGGCGATGTCGTCGATACCCGCCTAGGTTTTACCCCCGGCTTCCGCATCAAGCCGCGCAAGGGCCAGTTCGTCGTGCTCGACAAGGCGGCGGCGCGCCATGTGCCGCGCATCATCCTGCCCGTGCCCACGGAAGTGACTAAGGGCATCGTCGTCTGTCCCACGGCCTTCGGCAACGTGCTCGTCGGCCCGACGGCGGAAGAGCAGGAGGACCGGGTGCGCGCCACCGTCGAGACCCAGACGCTCGAAGCCCTCGTCGCCCGCGCGGCGGAAATCGTGCCGGCACTCGCCGGCATGCCCGTCACCGCGCTCTATGCGGGGCTCAGGCCCGCGAGCGAAGAGAAGGGCTACCGCGTCTTCGTGCGCCCGGAGCACCGGGCGATCACCCTCGGCGGCATCCGCTCGACAGGCCTCAGCTCCGCCCTCGGCCTCGCCCAGCACGCGCTGAAGCTCCATGCGGATTTCGCCGGCCCCTTCGCGCCGCCGGCGCAGGCGCCAGATATCGCCACGCCCAACCTCGCCGAATGCCGCGAGCGCGACTGGCAGCGGCCGGACCACGGCGAGATCGTCTGCCACTGCGAGCTGGTGACGCGCCGCGAGATCGAGGCGACCTTTTCAAGCCCCGTGCCGCCGGGAGATTTCGGCGGACTGCGCCGCCGCACCCGCGCCGGCATGGGCCGCTGCCAGGGGTTTTATTGCAATGCGCGGCTGGCGGAGATGACCAAGGGCAAGCTCGCCACGCCGCTCGCCATCGACACGGAGGGCGGGCGATGAGCGCGTTTGCTGTCCATGCTTTCGGCATCCCCCTCATCCGACCCTTCGGGCCACCTTCTCCCCGCGGGGGAGAAGGGAGAAACGAGAAGTTTGCGATCTTCCCCTTCTCCCCCACGGGGAGAAGGTGCCGGCAGGCGGATGAGGGGGTGACGCACCCGTCGCAAAGACCCCACGACACGGAGGCAGGCCGATGAGCGCTCTCGATGCGGATGTGCTGGTCGTTGGCGGCGGACCCTCCGGGGTGGCGGCGGCGATCGAGCTTCGGCGGCAGGGCCGGCGGGTCATCCTGCTTGATCGCGAGCCGGCGCTGGGCGGGGCGACGCGGCACTGCGCGCATTCGCCCTTCGGCATGCTGGAATTCGGCCGCGTCTATTTCGGCGCCGCCTATGGCCGCAAGCTGACGCGCGAGGCGGAGAAGGCCGGTGTCGATATCCGCACCGGGCATTCGGTGGTGGAGCTTGGCGAGGGTTCTCTGCTCGTGACCGCCGGTCCCGGCGTGGAAAAGCTGATGGCCGAGCGCATCCTCGTCACGACGGGCGCGCGCGAAAAACCGCGCTCCGCCCGGCTGCTCTCCGGCGACCGGCCGATCGGCGTCGTGACCACGGGCACGCTGCAATCCTATCTCGCCTTCCACGGCCTGCTGCCCTTCCGCCGCCCGCTGATCGTCGGCTCGGAGCTCGTCTCGCTGTCGGCGGTGCTGACCTGTCTCAGCCATGGCGCAAGGCCCGTCGCGATGATCGAGCCGCGCGCCCATGCGCTTGCCCGCGCGCCGCTTGCCTGGTTCCCGAGCCTGATGGGCATCCCCTTCCACCGCGGCGCCGAGATCGTCGACATTCTCGGCCGCAGCCGCGTCGAGGCCGTCACCATCCGCCGCGCCGAAAAGCTCGAAACGCTGGACTGCGACGGCGTGCTGCTGACCGGCCAATTCACCCCGGAATCCGCGCTGTTCCTGCAATCGGCCCTGGGCGTGGACCTGGGCAGCGCCGGGCCGGCGGTCGACCAGCAGGGCCGCTCGCTCGATCCGCGCATGTTCGCCGCCGGCAATGTCCTGCGCGCGGTGGAGACCGGCGGCTGGGCCTATCGCGAGGGCCGCGCCATCGGCAGGGCCATCGCCGAGGATTTTGGACGCGACCCCGAGGACGGCGCCCCGGTGCCCGTCACCTTCGATGCGCCGATCAAGCTCGTCGTGCCCAACATCCTGCGCCGCACCGCGTCCGCCCCGGCCTTCCGGCAGTTCCAGCTCCGCGTGCTGCGGCGCGTGCGCGGCCGGCTTTCGCTCGCGCTTGATGGGCGCGATGTCTGGCAGGCGGGCGGCCTCTGGATGCCCGAGCGGCGCATCCTCGTGCCCATTCCGCCGGATGCGCCAAAAGCGCAGCATGTGCATTTTCGTTTCAGGGAGGAAGACTAGATGCGGGTAGCCGCCATAGACCAGGGCACGACATCCACCCGTTGCCTCGTCATCGAGGATGGCGGCGCCTGGCGCGTCGCCGGCACGCGCCGCCATGCGCAGCACCACCCCGCCCCCGGCTGGGTGGAACACGATCCGGAGGAGCTGCTGCGCAATATCGAGGCGGTGCTGGAGGGTGCCGGCCCGGTCGACGCCATCGCCATTTCCAACCAGGGCGAAAGCTGCCTTGCCTGGGATGCGGAGACCGGCAGGCCGCTGTCGCCCGTCATCGTCTGGCAGGATTCGCGCACGGCGGAGGCGCTCGCCGCCCTGCCCCCGGAGGCCGAAACACGCTCCAAGGCGGTCAGCGGCCTGCCGCTCGATCCCTATTTTTCCGCCAGCAAGCTGTCCTGGCTGGTAAAGACCCTGCCCGCCGTCGCCGCCGCCCTTGAGGCCGGCCGCCTGCGGCTCGGCACGACCGACGCCTTCTTCCTCGACCGGCTCTGCGGCACCTTCCGCACCGACCTCGCCACCGCCTCGCGCACCGGCCTGATCGATCTTGCGACCGGCACCTGGAGCGCAGAAATGTGCGCGCTCCACGGCGTTCCGCGCCAGTGCCTGCCGGAGATTGCCGCGGTCGATGCCGGCTTCGGCACGATCGGCGGCACGCCGGTCAAGGTCTCCATCGTCGACCAGCAGGCCGCCCTCTTCGGGCATGATTGCCGCAAGCCCGGCGATTGCAAGATCACCTTCGGCACGGGCGCCTTCCTGCTAGCGATCGCCGGCGACCGGCGCCCGGCGGAATCCGACCTGCTGCCCACCATCGCCTGGCACTTGACGGGCGAAGGCCCGACCTTCGCCATCGAGGGCGGCGTCTATGATGCGGGTTCGGCGCTGGAATGGGCGCGCGACATCGGCCTGTTTTCGGCTATGGAGGAGCTCGGCAGCTTCGAAGGCCCCTCGGCGCTCAGCCGCGGCATCGTCTTCGTGCCGGCGCTGTCCGGCCTTGCGGCACCCTATTGGGACCGCCAGGCCGCCCCCCTCTTCATCGGCATGGACCACGCGACGGACCGGCGCGACCTGGTGCGCGCGGTGCTGGAAGGCATCGCCATGCTGACGGTCGGGCTGATCGAGGCGGCGGCCAAGGTCGGCGAACTCGGCCCGAGCATCTCCATCGACGGCGGCCTGTCGCAGAGCGCTTATTTCGCGCAGTTCCTCGCCTCCGCCAGCAACCGCGCGATCACGGTGGCACCGATGCACGAGCTGACGGCGCTCGGACTTGCGGAACTCGCCGGCGTCGACGTCCGCGGCGCGCGCACCGCCGCAAAAACCTTCAAGCCGGACGGCACGGTCGGGGCCGCCGACCACGCCCGTTTCGCCAAAGCCATCGAAAGGGCGCGCGCCTGGCGGTGACGCCGCCAGCAACGCCTTAAAATCTCACGGAGCCAGACATGCGAAAAATCTTCCTCGCGTGCCCCTACGGGCATGCGGACAAAGCCGTCGTGGAACGGCGCTTCGACATTTCCAACGCGGTCGCCGCCCGCATCGTCGCGAACGGGGCGGCTGTCTTCAGCCAGGTCTCCATGTCGCACCCGATCAACGGCCAGCTCGCCCATCTCGACAAGGCGGCGATCGGCCGCCTCTGGGCGCCGGTCGATGCGCTCTTCATGGAGGCGATGGAGGAGCTGATCGTCATCGACGAACCGGGCTGGAAGGAAAGTGCCGGCGTTGCCCGCGAGATCGACTTCTTCAGGGAACGCGGCCGGCGGGTCAGCCTGTGGAGCGAGGCCGAGAGCGACTTTCCGGCATGAACTGAACTTTCAACAGGAGGGGAACCATGAACAGCACTAAACACCATGCAAGCGAGCACGACACGCTGAAACGCGACGTCACTGCCTTCCAGTCCTTCGCCGTCGCCTTCGGCTTCGTGTCGATCGCCACCGGCATCTTCACCGCCTATGGCGCCATGCTCTCGACGTCCGGGCCGATGGGCATCTGGACCTGGCCGGTCGTCGTCGTCGGCCAGCTGATGGTCGCCTTCATCCTCGGCTCGCTCTCTGCGCGCATTCCCGTCACCGGCTATGTCTACCAATGGGCCTCGCGCATCTCCAATCCGGTCTTCGGCTGGATCATGGGCTGGATCAGCTTCACCTTCCTCGCCATCGTGCTCTGCGCGGTGGATTACACCATCGCCTCCACCGTGCTGCCGGTGCTGTTCGGCTATGAGGGCACGCCGACGAATGCCTGGTGGATCACCAGCCTCGTCATCGTCGTGCAGGCGGTGATGATCGCGTTCTCCACGAAATTCACCCAGCGCTTCAACGCGGTGGCCGTCACCATCCAGCTCGTCGGCATGATCGGCCTTGTCGTGCTGCTCTTCGCCGCCGGCTACCTCAACAACGAACTCGACTTCTCCAACCTCGTCAGCACCGGCACCATCTCGCCGGAGGGCTATTACGGTTTCGGCGAATTGACCAAGGTCGGCCCGTGGATCATGGGCACGCTGCTCGGCGCCTTCACCATCGTCGGCTTCGAATCCGCCGCCAACCTTGCGGAAGAGACCCGCGAGCCGGCGCGTGTCGTGCCCAAGGCCATGTGGCAGGCGGTGCTGAGCCTCGGCATCATCGGCATGCTGTTCCTCGTCGCCATTACCGCGCTTCTCGGCGATCCGGCGGCGATCGGCACTTCCGCCACGCCCATCGCGGATGTCATCTCCCGCGTGCTCGGCCCGGTCGTCGGCAATATCCTCCTGGTGCTGGTGGTAATCTCCATCTTCTCCTGCGGCCTCGTCATCCTGCTCTCCGGCACGCGCCTCGTCTGGGCCATGTCGCGCGACGAGCGCTTCCCGGGCTGGCAGCTCTGGCACAAGATCAGCCCGACGCTGCACACGCCGGTCAATGCGACCATCCTCGTCGCCGCGATCGGCGAGATGATCCTGGCGCTGTTCTCGCAGCAGACGGATGCGCTGTTCTCGCTGTTTTCCGCCGCCACGCTGCTGCCGGCCATCATCTATGCGGTGACCGTGCTGATGTATGCCGCCAAGCGCCACCAGCTTCCGCCGAGCCAGGGCTTTTCGCTCGGCAAATGGGAGGTGCCGGTCCTGGTGCTCGCCATCGCCTGGCTTGCCTTCGAGCTCGCGATCTTCCGCGATGCCTCCTTCGCCAAACCCTGGTCCTATGTGGCGATCATGTTTGCCATCGGCGCCGTCTATCTCGGCTACCTGCTCGCCTCGCGCGGCGGCGCCAAGGGGTTGAAGATGCCGGAGCTGATCGCCATCGACGCGATCCTCGACGCCGATCGCGGCGCCGATTTCAACGCCACGCCTGCCGAGTAGCGAAAAAACGCGTGGAAACCGCGCGGCTGTGACTGTATCGACGGAACGGGGGGACATGCCATGAACCTGCGTTTCGTCGAAACATTCGTCTGGGTGGCCCGGCTCGGCAGCTTTCGCGCCGCCGCCGACCGGCTGAACGCCACCCAGGCCGCCGTCTCCAACCGCATCGCCAGCCTGGAAGCGGAGATGGGCTGCGAACTCTTCGAGCGCGTGCCGGGCGGCGTGCGGCTTTCCACCATCGGCCAGCGCGCCATGCAGCCGGCGGAGGAACTGCTGAAGGCCGCGACCAGCTTCAAGGTGGCGATCGGCAGCCCGCAGCATCTGCGCGCCACCGTATCGATCGGCACCATCGATTCCATCGTGCATGCCTGGCTGCCCAATTTCATCGAGCGCGTGAAGGAACGCTTTCCTGCGCTTGGCCTCGATCTCAACGTCGACACGTCGCTGGCGATCGGCAAGGACATCAGCGAGCGCCGGCTCGATCTCGCGCTGCTGATGGGCCCGGTGCTCACCCCCGGCCTCAAGAACATCGATCTCGGCACCATGGAATGCGCCTGGGTGGCAACGCCGTCCTTCGGTCTCGGCGGGCGCGAACTCACGTTGCATGACCTCGCCGAACACCCCGTTCTGACCTTCTCGCGCAACAGCGTGCCGCATATCTGGCTGCTCCGGCAGTTCGAGGAAATGGGCGTGCAGCCGCCGGTCATTTCCAATTCCAACTCGCTCTCCGCCATGCTGCGGCTCGCCCGCGACGGCATCGGCGTGGCGCTGCTGCCGGTGCCCATGGTGGTGCCGATGATCGCCGAAGGCGTGGTCGAGCGCCTGTCGATCACCCCGCAATTTCCGGCCCTGAAACTCCACGCGGTCTATGCCGACGACCCGGAAAACCTAATCCCCTCAATGCTTTCCGTCATCGCAAGAGAGGCTTCGCTCGACACGACCGGCATCTCGGCTTAAAGAACGTCCACACAAGTTTTTTCTATCAGGGACGACAATTCTTTGTCGTTTGTCATTCCAATCTTCTGGCCTGACGATACCCGGACTGAGACTTGGAGGACTTCGATGAAGATCAGTATTGTGCAAATGAATTCCGGTTCCGACAAAGCGAAAAACCTCGACGAAGCCGAGCGCATGGTGCGCGACGTGGTCGCCGCCGAGGGTCCGGACCTGGTGGTTCTGCCGGAATATTTCGCCTTTCTCGGCGAGGGCCGCGATGCGGTGCACGGCAGCGGCGAAAGCTTCCCGGACGGCCCGACGTACCAGCGCTTTGCAGCACTCGCCAAGGAACTCGGCGTGACGCTGCATGCCGGCTCGATGGTCGAGAAGGCCGGTAACAGCCACTACAACGCCACCGTGGTCTTCGGCCCCGAGGGCAAGGAAATCGCAAAATACCGCAAGATCCACCTGTTCGACGTCGACACGCCCGGCGGCGTCTCCTACCGCGAATCCGACACGATCGGCCGCGGCGAGGACGTGGTGACCTACAAGGTCGGCGACACCACGGTCGGCTGCGCCATCTGCTACGACATCCGCTTCCCGGAACTGTTCCGCGCACTGCGCGACAAGGGCGCCGACGTCATCGTGCTCCCCGCCGCCTTCACGCTGATGACCGGCAAGGACCATTGGGAAGTGCTCGCCCGCGCCCGCGCCATCGAGACCCAGACCTATTTCGTCGCGGTCGGCCAGGCGGGTGCCCATGCCGACGGCAAGAAATGGTGCTGGGGCCATTCCATGGTCATCGATCCCTGGGGCCACATGATCGCCCAGTGCTCGGATGGCGTCAGCGCCGCCTCGGCCCGCCTCGACCTCGACCGCATCGGCAGCGTGCGCCGCGACGTGCCCGTCGCCCAGCATCACGTTCTGTGAAGGAAAGAGCCATGTTCATCGTCAACCCCATGCCGCAGCAGATTGCTCCGGCACTCATAAAGAAGATGGAACAGGTCGAGACCGCGACCGTCGGCCATTTCCTGCATTCGGGTTTCCTGAACCGGGAGCTGCGCGCGGTCCTGCCGGAAAAGCGCGTCGGCGGCACGGCCGTCACCGTGCGCCTGCCCCATGCGGATTCGACCATCCTGCACTATCTCACCAAGCTGGTGCGGCCGGGCGATTTCATCGTCGTCGACCGCTGCGGCGATGACAAACACGCCTGCTGGGGCGGCGTGGTCACCCATTCGATGAAGCTCGGCGGCATCGTCGGCGCGGTCATCGATGGCCCGGCGACGGATTTCTCCGAGATCCGCCGCGTCGACCTGCCCATGTGGTGCCGCGGCCCCTCGCCGATCACCACCAAGATCCTCGGGCTCGAAGGCGCGATCAACGTGCCGGTCTCGGTCGGCGGGCAGACGGTCAATCCGGGGGACGCCGTGATTGCGGATGAAAGCGGTGTGCTGGTGCTCGATCCGTCGAAGGCGGAATGGGCGGTCGACAAGGCGCTCGCCATGCAGGAAAGCGAACTCGTGCTGCTCGAACGCCTGCGCAAGGGCGAGAAGCTGCCCGACATATCCGGCGCCACGAAAATCGTGGAAGCCTCGGCCGCCTGAGGCGGCCCAAACTATAAGCATACGGGAACAATTCGGTCCAAGAGTGGAGGAAAACTCATGACCACGACCAGACACGCAACCCGCGCCGGCCTTGCCGCGCTTGCCATGGCCCTCGCCACTTCGGTGGCGATGGCCGATACGGTGGTGCTCACGGCCTATTCCGGCATTTTCCAGGAAAACTACGTGAAGGCCGTCGTCGAGCCCTTCATGAAGGCCAATCCGGACATTACCGTCGAATTCTACGGCATGCCCAACTCCGCCCAGATGCTCGGCACGCTGCGCGCCCAGGCAAGCGCGCCGCAGATCGACATCGCCATCATGGATGTCTCCGTCGCCAAGGCCGCGACCGACGAGGGCATCTTCGCGCCGATGGACGAGAGCGTGACCAAGCATCTCGCCGACCTCTACCCGCAGGCGAAGGCCGAAGGCGTGAACGCCGTCGGCGTCACCTTCGACAACCTCATCCTGCTCTACAACACCGATAAGGTGAAGACGGTGCCCACCTCGTGGAATGCGCTGTGGGACGCGCAATATGCCAAGCAGGTCTCCATTCCCGCCGTGCCGGATATCCAGGGCACGACCTTCACCATCCTCACCGACAAGATGGCGGGCGGCACCAACTACATCGAAAGCGTCGAGGCCGGCATCAACCGGCTGGCGGAGCTCGCCCCCCTCGTGCAGACCTGGGAACCGCGGCCGGACGTCTACCAGCCGATTTCCAGCGGCACAGCGGCCATCGGCATCGGCTGGAACGCCCGCGCGCAGGTCTATGCCGATCTCTCCGACGGCAAGCTCGGCGTCGTGCTGCCGGAGGAAGGCAGCGGCTTCCAGATCAACGTGATCGGCCTCGTCAAGGGCGGCCCCGCCAGCGACAGTGCCAAGAAATTCATCGACTATGCACTCAGCCCGGAGGCGCAGGCCGCCTTCACCGAGCAGATGTTCTACGCGCCGACCAATTCCAAGGCCGCCGCGCTCATCTCGGAGAAAGCCCTGAGCCGCACCGCCGCCGGCGCGATGGACAAGATGATCGACATCAACTGGCTCGAGGTCGCCAAGATCCGCGATGCCATCACCGAGCAGTGGCGCCGTCGCGTCATCCCGCTCAGCCGTTGATGGAGGTCTGCAACCGATGACATCTGCACCCGAAGAGCATCTCAGACTGGAAGGGATCGGCGTCAGCTTCGGCGCCGTCAACGTCATCCCCGCGCTCGACCTCTCGGTCCGCAAGGGCGAGATGGTCGCCTTCCTCGGCCCGTCGGGATGCGGAAAGACCACGACGCTGCGCATCATCGCCGGGCTCAACAAACCCTCCCGGGGCCGCATCATGGTGGGAGGGCGCGACATCACGCGCCTTCCCATCCATGATCGCGACATGGGCATGGTGTTCCAGAGCTATGCGCTGTTTCCGCACATGAACGTCACGCGCAATGTCGCGTTCGGCCTCCAGATGCGCAACATCCCGTCGCGCGATGCGGAAAGCCGGGCGGCGCAGGCGCTGGACATGGTCCAGCTTGGCCATCTCGCCCACCGCAAGCCGAAGGAACTGTCGGGCGGCCAGCAGCAGCGCGTGGCGCTCGCCCGCGCGCTCGTCATCGAGCCGTCGATCCTGCTGCTCGACGAGCCCCTGTCGAACCTCGACGCGAAACTGCGCGACGAGATGCGCGTGCAGATCCGCGCGCTCCAGCAGCAGAGCGGCATCACCGCCGTCTTCGTCACGCACGACCAGGTCGAGGCGCTGTCGATGTGCGACCGCGTCGTGGTGATGCGCGGCGGGCGCGTCGAGCAGTTCGGCACGCCGACCGAGGTCTATGAACGCCCGGCCACCGCCTTCGTCGCCAATTTCGTCGGCCGCACCAACCGCCTCAAGGGCGCGATCACCGCCGAGGGCACGCTGACGGCCGCCGGCCACCAGCTCCGCTCCGCGACGACCCTTCCAACCGGCGCCGTCGAAATCCTCGTGCGCCCGCACCGCATCCGCATCGATGACACCGCCGAGACCGCCAACAAGGTGAAGGGCGCCGTCTCCGGCATCACCTTCATCGGCGACCTCGTGCAATATGCCGTGCGCGTCGGCGATGCCGAGGTGGTCGTGGAAGAGGCGACGCGGCGCGACCGCAGCCCGCTTGCCGTCGGCGACACGGTCACGCTCGGCTGGTCGGCGGAAGACACGCTCGTTTATCCGGCGGCCGAACAATGAGCGCCGTCCCCACCACCACCCCCGTTCCGGCGGCGCCGCGCCAATGGCGCGACGGCGAGCTCGCCGTGCTCCTGCTCCTGCCCATCGCGCTCATCAACGCGATCGGCTTCATCCTGCCGGTGCTGAATCTGGCGCGTTATTCCTTCAACAAATCGCGCGTCGGCGGCGGCATCGAGGCCGTTTTCACCTGGGAGAACTGGGCGGGGCTGCTCAGCGATCCGTTCTATCTCGAACTGGTGTTCAACTCGGTCTGGCTCAGCCTGGCGATCACGCTGACCACGCTCGTCGTCTCCTATCCGATCGCGCTCTACCTGCACCGCGCCTCCGGCGCCTGGCGCACCTTCCTCACCGTGCTGGTCATCTCGCCGCTTCTGACCTCCGCCGTGGTGCGCACCTATGGCTGGATCGCCATCCTCGTCGACGACGGCCCGGTGGTCGGCGCCATCAAGGCGCTCGGCCTGCCGGCGCCGAGCCTGATGTTCAACATCAAGGGCGTCTTCATCGGGCTGACCGAAATCCTGATGCCCTACATGATCCTCGCACTGATGGCGGGTTTCGGCCGGCTGGATCCGCGGGTGGAAGAGGCCGCGCGCACGCTCGGCGCCACGCCGTCGCGCACCTTCATGAAGGTCATCCTGCCGTTGACGCTGCCCGGCATCGCGCTCGGCTGCCTGCTCTGCTTCGTGCTGGCGGTCTCGTCCTTCATCACGCCCAAGCTGATGGGCGGCGGGCGGGTCTTCCTGCTGGCGACCGAGATCTACGACCAGGCGATCGTCACGCTCAACTGGCCGCTCGCCTCGACGCTGTCGATCCTCGTGCTCATCGTCTTCGGTGCGGCATTGTGGGCTTACTCCGCCGTGCTGCGGCGCCTCGATTAGGAGGGAAAGATGATGGAAATCCACAAGACCTCCTGGCCGATGCGCATCCTCGTCTTCCTGCTCTTCGTCTACCTGCTGGCGCCGGTCATCCTCGTCTTCCCGCTGTCGTTCTCGGGCGACCAGGTGCTGCGCTTCCCGCCGTCCTTCTGGTCGACACGCTGGTATTCGGCGCTCTTCGCCAACAGCCAGATGCTGCAGGCCTTCTGGACGAGCCTGTCGCTCGCGGCCATCGTCACGGCCCTGTCGATCGTCATCGCCGTGCCCGCCGCCTGGGTGATGACGCGGCTCACCTTCGCCGGCCGCGACCTGCTGTTCAACCTGTTCACCGCGCCCCTGCTGCTGCCCACCATCGTGCTCGGTCTCGCCATCCTCATCGTCTTCGCCTCCTTCGGGCTGCTGGCGACGATGCACGGCCTGGTCTTCGCCCATCTGGTGGTGACGCTGCCCTATGCGCTGCGGGTGCTGGCCGTTTCGCTCAGCACGCAGGACCGCGCCTGCGAGGAGGCGGCGCGCACATTGGGGGCCAAGCCGCTCACCGTGTTCTTCCGCGTCACCGTGCCCATGCTGACGCCCGGCATCGTCGCGGCGGCAGCGCTGTGCTTCCTCGTCTCGTTCGACGAGGTGGTGATCACGCTGTTCCTCACCGGCCCGCGCATCAGCACGCTGCCCGTCGAGCTCTACAACTACGTCTACAACCAGGCCGACCCGCTCGTCGCCGCCGCCTCCGCGCTCCTCATCCTGCTGACGCTCGCCGTCATCATGATCGTGGAACGCGCCATGGGCCTCGGCAAGGCCTTCGTGAAGTAGACCCCCCCTCGCCTCCGGCTCATGCCGTGCCGGAGGCGATCAGGCTGTCGATATGGGCCTGCAAGGTCACCGTGCCGCGGATAGGATTGTCCGGCCGTGCCGGCGCGTCCACCGTCGCCGCCGTCATGCGGGCATAGGCGCGCGCCGCCTCGGCGGAAAAGCCGGCGTCGCGAAAACTCTGCTCCCAATGTTCCCGCGGCGTGGTCTCCACCACCACCGGACGGCCGAGCGTGGCGGAAAAGGCGTTGGCGACGTCCTGGAACGTATAGGCCCGCGGACCTTCCACATAGCGGATGCCGACATCGTCGAGCCCGCTCACCAGCCGGCGATAGGCCGCCTCCGCCAGATCCGTCGGCGAGACCATCGGCAGCACCATGTCGGCCGGAAAGGCGGTGGGCAGCGTGCCGCCCCGCGCCGGGTCCAGCAGCATGTCGAGATTGGTGTAATAGTAGGCCGCGCGGTCGATCGCCGTCGGAATGCCACTCGCCTTCGCCCGCTGCTCGAAGTCGTAGAGCACCGAGAGATCGCCGATCGCCTCGCCCTTCTGCGCGCCGTAGGTCGAGGCGACGACGATCTTTTCGAGGCCGGAACCCGCAAGGGCATCGGTGATGCTGCGCGCCGTCGCAAGTTCGGCGGCGTCGCTGTCACCGCGCGTGTCGGCCGGCGGGTTGAGCAGGAAGGCGCGGTGGCCGCAGCGCAGCACCTTGTGCAGGGCCTCGGTGTCGGTGATGTCGACCGCGGCCGGCTCCACCCTCGCCGTCGCGATGGCGCCGGCCTTGTCCGCATCGTGCAGCACGGCGATCACCCGCTGGCCCGCCTGGTCGAGCGCGCGCACGAGGTTTGCGCCGATATGGCCGGTTGCTCCGAGAACGACAAACATGGGTCACCTCCTGGTCTTCCCCGAAAAAACCCATTTGCCGCGACAGGGTTCCAAAACCGGGCCGAATAGGTTTGCCGGGCGGGCGGCGCAGGTGCTATCTGCGGCAAAGCCGAAACGCGTTGTTGGAGATGGACATGGATGTGGTTTTTACGCCGGAGCTGACGGTGTGCGGGATCGATGAACTGCCGGGTCACGGCACGCGCAACGTCACCCATGTGCTCTCCATCATCGATCCGGATTATCCGGAACTGGAAGCCTTCCTGGCCTATGGCACGCATCACCGCACGACGCTGCGCTTCCACGACATCATCGCCGCCGCCCCGGAACGCGTGATGCCGCATCCCGACCATGTGCAGGAAATCCTGCGCTTCGGCACGGATTTCCAGGCCCGGCAGGATGCCAAGGGGCCGAGCCACCTTCTGGTGCACTGCCATATGGGCGTGTCGCGCTCGACGGCGGCCATGCTGACGCTGATGGCGCAGGCGAACCCGGACGAGCCGGCCGAAAGCCTGTTCGCCCGCCTCGTCGCCATCCGCCCGCAGGCCTGGCCGAATTCGCAGATGGTGGGTTTCGCCGATGAACAGCTCAGCCGAAAGGGCGACCTCACAGCCGCCCTCCGACGCCATTACGGCCGGCAGATCAAAAGCCGGCCGCAGTTCACCGAATGGATGACGACGCTCGGCCGCGACGCCGAGCTGAAGATGGCGATCCTCGACTAGATCGCCCTGGACACCCGGTCGGCCTCGCCGATGAGGCCAACGATGCGCTCCACGGCGGACGGGATCGGCCCCAGCACCGGCTTGCCGAAGCGGGGGCGGAGCGCTTGTGCCGCTTCGCCGAGCGGGCCGCCGCCGATGACCACGGCCTCAGCGGCGTCCTCCTCGATGCACGCGCCGACCGCACCGGCGAGCGCTTCGATGAGAAGGGCGGGATCGGCGGCAAGCGCCACCGGATCGCCCGCCGTACAGCGGATGCCCGTATAGAGATGGGCAAGGCCGAGATCATGCGCCCGCTGGCCGATCGCCTCGGCGAGATCCGGCGTGGAGGTCGCCACGCCGAACCGGCGCCCGCCCTCCGAGGCCTCGATCATCGAGGCCTCGCAGATGCCGACCACCGGAACCGCCACCTTGCGGCGAAGCTCGGCAAGGCCGGGATCGCCGAAGGCGCTGACGATGATCCCCACACACCCTCGCCCATTGGCCTTGCCATGCGCCGTGCCCAGCTCGACCACCTCGGCGGCCGAAGCCGTGAGCTGTTCGGGCGTGACGATCATGGTCGGCGCCCGGCTTGCGGTGACGGTTTTCACCGCCAGCCTGCCGGCGAGAGCGTTGAGCGCGATGGCGTGCATCATCTCGCTCGTCGCCTCGGAACTGTTGGGATTGATCAACAGGATGTGCGGGGTCATGCTTGGTTCAAGCTCCAGCTTTCAGGGGTTGCACGGCAAGCTCCGGGCTTTGGTGGTGGCATCGGCGCGCTGCGTGATGTCTTCCATCGACATGCCGTAGGTTTCCGGTCCCAGACGAATGCACACGGCGAAGACCGCATACATGGCCGCCGCCAGGCCGAACACGCCGACCATGCCGTAATGGTCGAACAGCGCGCCGGAAATGGTCGGCACGAAGGACCCGGCCGCCGAGCCCGAAGCCAGGATGAAGGCCACCCCGAAGGCGCGGATGCGGGTCGGGAACAGTTCCGGCGCATAGATCCAGATGGACGTGTTGAGCAGCAGCACGAAGAACTGGAAGAGCGCGCCGAAGAACAGCACCAGGTAGATGGTGGTGCCGAGATACATGATCGACAGCGCCGCCAGGCAGGCGCAGATCGCGCCGACGGTCAGCACGCGCTTGCGCGGGAAGTAGTAGCCGAACATCGAGGCCGCAATGGCGCCGAGCACGCTGCCGCTCTGGATGATCATGCTGTAGAGCAGGCTGCCCTGCAGTGTGTAGCCCATCGAGACGAAGATGACCGGCATCAGCGTCAGCACGGAAAGCTGGGCGCCATAGCTCATCAGGATGGCGATCGACACCGGCACGATGCGGCCCAGGAAGGGAGCGCGGAACAGTTCCTTCCAGGCGCCCTTGGTCGGCGGCGCGTCCGTCGCCTGGTCCTTCGTCAGGTGCTCGCGCACCACCAGGTTCTTCGGCCGCAGCGACCCGGATTCCAGCACCGAGAGCACCTTGTTCGCCTCGTCTATCCGCCCTTGCGAGGCGAGGAAACGCGGCGTTTCCGGCACGTAGCGGCGGTAGAACACGACGAGCAGGGCCGGCAGCGCCAGCGAGGCGAAGAGCCAGCGCCAGCTATCCTCGCCGGGGAAGATGCTGAAGATCATCAGCCCGTAGACGGGTGCCAGGAAGTTGCCGAAGCCGCCGGCGCCCACATTGACGAGGCCGGCCGCCGTTCCGCGGAACTTTGGCGAGCAGAATTCCGACAGCATGGTGACGGCGGTGGAAATCTGGCCGCCGACGCCGAAGCCGACGATGGCGCGCGCAATGCACAGGAACATGAAGTCCGGCGCCAGCGCGCAGGCTGCCGAGCCGAGCGAGAACAGGAGCAGGTTGACGGTGAGCATGACGCGGCGGCCGTAGCGGTCGCCGAGAATGCCCGAAAGCAGGCGGCCGATGGCAGCGCTGCCGAACGTGATCGTGTTCAGGAAGCCGATATCCGTGCCCGTCAGGCCCCAGTGCTCCTTCAGAAGCGGGCCGGACACGCCGATCGTGTTCTGCTCGAAACTGTCGAACAGGCAGCCGATCAGCACCAAAGCGATGATCTGTTTGTGCGCCCCGGTCACTCCAATCCGGGTGAGCGCGCCTTCCAGTTGCCGAATGACCGGCGATGATTTGCCGGACTGCACCATACCTTCTGCTGCCATAGTCTCCTCCTCCTGGCATCAGCGTGAAAATCAATTTTCATACTATGCCTTCAAGAAATGAGTTTTTCAAGAGAAACTTGTGGGCACCCTCTTCTTCCCGAAGGCCGGTCCCTCCGTTACAAGCAGGCGATGGCAAACGAGGCTTTGGGGTGAGATGAGTTCGACGGATCGTTCGTTCCTGTTCCGGGTGAGGGATGCGCTGGACGACCTGCATCCGGCCGAGCGGCGGCTGGGCGATTTCGTCTGCGATTTTCCGGGTGAACTCGCGAGCTATTCCGCCTCGGAACTAGCGCGGCTCGCCCAGGTCTCGAACGCCACCGTCACCCGCTTCGTGCGCCGCCTCGGCTACGAGAATTACGAGGAGGCGCGCCGCCACGCCCGCGACGAGCGCCAGACCGGCTCCCGCCTGTTCCTCGCCACCTCGACGGATGCGGCGGGCGACCAGTCGGTCGCCGCCCACGTCGCCCAGGGCATCGCCAATCTCGAAGGCACGTTCGCCACCATCACCGACGCTCAAGTCAACGCGGTGGCCGACGCCGTGCTGGAGGCGCGCAAGACCTGGGTCGTCGGCTTTCGCAGCTCCCACCCCTTTGCCGATTATCTGCAATGGCAGATGACGCAGGTCGCCGAAAACATCGTCGCCATCCCCGGCGCCGGCCAGACGCTCGGCGAGCACCTGGTCAGCGTTACCGAGCGTGACGTCGCCATCGTCTTCGGCCTGCGCCGCCGCATCGCGCAGATGGAGGCGATCCTCTCGGCCATCGAGAAAAGCGGCGCGAAACTGCTCTACATTACCGACGAAGGCGTCGCCCACCGGGCGAGCGCCACCTGGCATTTCCGTTGCCAGACCCTCGCCCCCGGCCCCCTCTTCAACCACGTCTCCGTCATGGCCGTCTGCCACCTCATCACCACGCGCGCAATCGAGCGCGCGGGCGCTGCCGGCCGCACCCGCCTGCGCGGCATTGAACGCTTCGGCGATACGCTGGAGGAGCTGTGAGCGGCCAGCATCCGGAAACGACGATCACCCGAGCGGACTGGTACGGCCGCAGGCTGGAGCGGGAGCGTCATGCGGACACGCTGTTTTCCGACCTCGACCTGACGGAGGCGGAGAATATCGGCAGCGTCTTTTCCGACTGCGTTTTCCGCAGCGCCCGCTTCAACGCCTCGGCCCATCGCGACGCCGCTTTCGTCAACTGCACCTTCGTCGCCTGCAAGTTCTTCGATGCGAGCTTCACCAATTGCAAATTCGTCGGCAGCCGTTTCGAGGATTGCGCCTTCGACACGATCAAGGTGGTCGAGGGTGACTGGTCCTTTGCGGGCCTCGCCCATGCCGATCTCGGCCGCGCCTCGTTTTCCGGCACGAGGCTGCGCGAGGCGGACCTGACGGGCGCCCAGTGCCGCTCGGGATCGATCCGCAATGCCGACCTCTCCGGCGCGCTCCTGCACAATGCCGATTTCACCGGCTGCGACCTCCGGGGAAGCGATCTCAGCGCCATCGAGCTCAAAACCATCCACCTCAAGGACGCCATCATCACCATCGACCAGACCATCTTCATCGCCGAGGCGCTCGGGCTGGATGTGCGGCTGAAGTGAGGGCAACCAGCCCTCGCGTTCCTGCATAGCTGCACTGCACAAAAAATGTTTATCAAAAGGTCAAAAGTTGGGCATAGTGCCTGTAGTCGATGCACGTGATGGTTCCTCCCAGTCCATCGCATCAGCTGTTCCCCTCTGGAGGTTTTTGACCTTCACACTTCAAGGGCCACGGTTTTCCGTCGGCCCTTTTTTTTGCGCGCAATTTGCCGGGAGCGGGCCAGCCTGTGACAGCTGTCAACCGCGTCACGCCCGCCCCTGCCCGCGTTCCAGCGCCTGCACCATCGGATAGATGCTGAAGGCCGAGCGTTCCGCCTTGTCGGTGAGGTCGCGCAGATAGCCGCCGGGCGAGCGGATGGCCTCGCCGCGCTCCAGAAGCGCCGCAATCACCACCGCAGCAGCCGCATCCCCCATCGCGGCCTTCGCCTTGCGCCAGGCATCGGGCGAAATGCCCAGCATCGAGCGCACCAGATCCGCCGCCGCCACGAGGTCCGTCCAGCTTTTCACGCCGTTACGGGCATAATCGGCGATCTGCGGGCAGAGCCGCATCAGCCGGTCGAGACTGATCGCCATCTTCTGCTCGGGTGCCGCCTTCGCGGGTTCATTTTCCCGGCCATATGGTTCAATAGGTTGGTCTGTGTTTGAATTCTGAATATGCTGCTCAGATTGATGCGCACTGCCGCTCATTTCTTGCTCTGAAAGGCTTGAGAGATAAGCGTTTTCCACTTCGGCCCGAAGGCGCTGGAGGCCGTCGCGGCGCGTGGCCAGGATGTCTGCTGCGGTGCGGCGGCCGAGCCCTGCCACAAGATCGGCGAGGCGGGCGGTAAGACCGAGCCAGTCGCCCGCCCTGCCCTCTTCCAGCGCCGTGGCGATGATCTTGGCGATATCCCGCTGGTGCAGCGTCACTTCGCTCCTCAGCGCCCGCATGGCCCTGTCCTCGGCGCGCGCACGTTCGGCCGCCTCGAAGATTTCGCCGGCCTTCAGCGCCAGCGGTGCGAGATCGAAGCCGAAGGCATCCTCCAGCGCGCCCTTCTCGTCGCGCCGGCAGAAGCGCTTGCCGTTGGCGCTGTCGCGGCGGAAGATCAGGCCGGCCTCGACGAGCGCCGCCAGATGCCGCCGGATCGTCGCGGGCGCCATGCCGCGCGCCCGCAGCGAAAGCTCGCGATTGGACGGGAAGACGATGATCGGCGCCGTGCCGTCGAGTTCACGCTCATTGGCGAAGGAGACGAGCGCCTCCAGCACGCTGATCGTGCGGTCGCCGATGCCGAAGACGCCGCGCGCCTCCGTCACGGCGCGCATCAGCTGCCACTTGTCGGCACGCCCATTGTCATTGCCGCCGCCCCCGGCGCGCAGCTTTTCCTGCCGCTCCGCCGCTTCGCGCTGCCGCATGAAAAGGCGCGCACTCATCCGCCCGCCGCCGAAAGGCGTCGTTGCAATCTGCTCCATCATGGTCGGGTCCTCTTTTGAGAGGCAAGGAGGTCCCGTCAACGCCGCCGGTCAGGCAGGCGAAGTCCCTTGTGCCGTGCAGCATCAGATGCCGACGACGCTTGACTTTGACCCTTGGAAGTGATTCTCTCGAATTGCTACATAGAAGAGGGCTTCCGAAATGGTGACGTTTTGGGGGCCTTTTTTCTTGTCTCCGCGCTTCCTTCCGCTGGTTTCTCTGGGTGTTGCCGGCCGTTCACACGGCCGAATCAGTGTGTCCTGGGCTCAGCTTTTCCCCGCGAGAAAAGCTGTGTAATCGTCTTCCAGCCGCGCCGTCAGCCGCGCGATGAAGGCCGGGTCGACATCCGGCGTGAACGCGATGCGCACCGCCTTGCCCTTGCGCTCCACCCTGGCGAGAAGCCCGCCATCGGCCTTGCGGATCTCTTCCACCGCCGCAATCGCCTTCGGTGCGCGACGCATCAACCGGTCGAACAGCTTTTGGAACCGCTCGTCGCTGCCGACCCGGCGAAACTGTTCGGATGTGACCTCGTCGGTCGCCTTCTCGATTTCCGCGCCGTTGCCATTCTCGAAGAGCGCGCCCAGCGCCATCCAGCGCTCGCGCCCCGCCTTCGGCGCCGGGCCGATCTCGCGCACGAAACGGATGGGCACGCTGTCGGCCACCTGGAGCAGGCGCGACAGCTCGCTCTTCTGCACGGCGAGCGCATCGCCGACCAGCCGGCGCTCGAAGCCGCGCGCCACCAGCGCCTGCGCAAACAGCGCGCGCTCGATGAAACTCAGGTTGCGCCGCTCGGCATTCTCCTTGCCCTGCGCCAGCACCAGCTCTTCGTCGGACAAAGCCCGCACGATCGCCTTGACCTTCTGGCCGAGGCGGCGCGCGGCCTTCAGGCGGCGATGGCCATAGGCGACCTGGTAGCGGCCCTCCCCTCCTCCATCCGTGGCGGGTGCGGGGCGAACGAGGATCGGCACCTGCTGGCCGCTGTCGCGCATGCTGTCGACCAGCGCCAGGAAATCCGCGTCGTCGCGCTCCTCGTCGGAAAGCCGGTCGTTGACGAAGGACGCCTCGATGCGGTCGGTATCGAGCGCGACGATGCGCTCGCCCTCTTCCAGCGCTTGGCGTAGCGCGCGGGCCTCTTCGGCCTCGCGCGTGATGGAAGAGAGCGTCAGCCCCATCGCCTTGACGGCGCCCGACGACGTGCGGCCGGGCTCGCCGGCGGCGGGCAGCGATTTCGTCTCGGGTGCGGCCTCGCCGGCCGGCAGGATATCGCCGCCGAACAAGGCCTTGATGGAATTCTTGCGGTCGCGGCCGGTCATCATGCGCGTCCCCATGCAGTGTGCAGCAACTGTTCGATCTCGCTGTTGACGGCCTCCAGCGAATCCATCGCCCGGTCATAGGTGCCGCGCGAAAAGTTCTCGCGGCCGACCTCGTAGAGCGTCTGCTTGGTGAGGCCGGCATCCGAGACGGCGGTGGATTTCAGCATGGCCGAGGTCAGCACCCGGTTGCCGAACAGCGAGCGCAGGAAGCCGACGATCTGCGCCTGCGGCCCGTCATGCGGCTCGTAGCGGGTGACGAGGTAGCGCAAAAAGTCGAAATTGAGCTGTCCGCCCGCCTCGCGCACCACGCCGAGCAGGTCGGAGGTCATGAACAGGAACTGGCTCATCGAGGCGACGTCGAGCATCTGCGGATGCACGGTGACGATGACCGAGGTGGAGGCGCACAAAGCCGACAGCGTCAGGTAGCCGAGCTGCGGCGGGCAATCGATCACCACCACGTCGTAATCGTCGGCGACCGAGGCGAGCGCTGCCTGCACCCGGGTGAAGAACAGGCCATGCGCCTCGCCGGCCTTGCGCTCGGTCAGCGCGCGCGGCGTCGCATGTTCGAATTCCTGGAGCTCCAGATTGCCGGGCACCAGATCGAGATTGTGGAAATAGGTTTTCCGGATGATCGCCGAGAGCGGGCGCACCTCTGCATCGTAACGGATCGCGCCATAGATCGTGTCGTTGCCGACGAGGTCGAGTTCCGGCTGGTAGCCGAAGAGCGCCGAGAGCGAGGCCTGCGGATCGAGGTCGATGGCAAGCACCCGGTGGCCGGTCATCGCCAGGTGCTGGGCGAGATGCACGGAGGAGGTCGTCTTACCCGAGCCGCCCTTGAAATTGGTGACGGAGATGACCTGCAGGTGTTCGCCGCGCGCCGGGTCGCGCCATTTCACATAGGCGCGGGCCTTGGCGGCATTGCCCTTGGCGCGGGCCTGCTCGGCGAGGTGATGGCGCAGCGCGTCTATATCGGCGAGCGAATACATGCGCCGCCCGCCGGGGCCGGTCGCAAGCTCAGGCCCCTCCCCCGCCAGCGAGATCTGCCGCAGGTAGCCATCCGACACGCCGATCAGCCGCGCCGCCTCGCCGGAGGTGAAGCTGCGCAGCGTCTTTTGCGAGGTCGGCGGGAAGAGCCGGTCGCGCATCGCCTGGAGCTGCACGGAAAGTGCATGCGCATCTTCCGCAATGGTCTCGTCGGCCGGGCGAAGCGGCACCTGTTCTCCCAACGCTGTCTCCGACGGCTTGGCCATCCGCAGTCTCCGTTCCTTGCCCAATCCCTGGGCTTAGTCGTCGCGCCAATCCCCCTGTCCCGTCATGATCGGGCGGATCGTCTCGCCTATAGTGTCTCCGATTCTCCACCCCGGGGATATGCGAGGACGGGAGAATCTACAGATGCTTTTGGCAGTTACGGCGAAAGTCACAATCTTCGCCCGGTTCCGTTAGGGACGGTGCGGCAGCTTCCGAGTCGCGTCAAGCGTTTTTTGGTTAACGAAATCTTAACGCCGAACCCGGCGCGAGGCTGGAAAACCGGGCTTTTCGCCCCTGGCGCCGCCGCGGTCATCCACCGGATTCACCACGGCCGCGTTGACACCTGTTAACATCGCGAACCCATCACGCGCATGAATCGATCCGCGCGAACCGATTCCGAAAGGTCATTGGACGCGATTCTCTTCCACGGCGAGACTCGGCGTTATGGATGACACGAGGTCAAGCCATTTCGTTTCGATCCGTGGCAAGAAGCACTGGCTGTGGCGCGCTGTGGATCAGGAGGCGTCGCCGTCGCCGCCAACTGTGGCATCGCAACAGCCCCACCTCAGGCGCGCTTTGATTGCCTCCTTGGCCTCGTCGCGAGCACGTTGCGGATTGCGAAGCTTGAATGGATCCGTGAAACCCCCGGCATGGCCGAGAGGATTTCCTTGTGTATGCGCTCGAACTCGCCTGCATTGGCGACCTCGACGCGCAGCAGGTAGTCCGAGCCGCCCGTCATCAGGAAGCACTCTCGAATTTCCGGATATTTGCGAACGGCCGCCTCAAAGCGATCGAGGTAGTCTTCCGTTTGCCGTTCCAGCGTGACGTTGATGATGACCGCGATTGTGGACTCGACATTTCCCGCATCCACGAGGGCGGTATAGCCACGGATGACGCCCGTCTGCTCCATCAGCTTGATCCGACGCAAACACGCCGAAGGCGAAAGACCCACTTCGACGGCGAGGCTCGCATTGCTCATGCGCGCATCGAGCCGGAGGAGCCTCAGGATATTGCGGTCGATCGCGTCCAGAGCCATCATCGCAGATTATTCCAAATTTTCGTCGTTTCGTTCAAAAATCGTAGCATAACACAATAATCAAGCGCCGTTTAGTGCCTAATTTCGCGATCATTTCAATAGGCTCCGCTGAAGTCGGGGGCTGGACATGCATATCGGGATTCGGGAAGACGGGCAGAACGAGACGATCCGCACGGGCGGCGCAACGGGCTATCTGACCATTGATCTTGCCGCACTTGCCCGCAACTACCAAAAGCTGGTCACGGAGGTAGCGCCCGCGCGCGCGGCGGCGGTCGTCAAGGCGGATGCCTATGGCCTCGGCGCCAATCGGGTCGCGCCCGAGCTCTACACGCAGGGTTGCCGTCATTTCTTCGTCGCCCAGTTTGTCGAAGCCCTTCACCTGCGGCCGCTTCTTGCCGCGGACGCCGCAGTCTTCGTGCTGAACGGCCTGCAGCCCGAAAACGAACTCGCCTGCGCACGCAGCGGCATCGTGCCGGTGATCAACTCTTTGGGCCAGTGGCGGCAATGGTCTGCCGCCGCAAAGACGCTCGGCCGCACGCTGCCGGCCGTGCTGCAATTCGACACCGGCATGTCGCGCCTCGGCGTGCCGCCGGAAGACCGGGCGATGCTTTCAGAATACGTCAAGGCAGACGGCCGGATTGAGGTCCTCTTCATCATGAGTCACCTCGCCTCCGCCGACGATGTCGACAGCGGCCAGAACGATGACCAACGTGCCGAGATGGAGCGCATCTCGGTCGAGTTTCCCGAATTCGACGTTTGCTTCGCCAATTCGGGCGGCATCTTTCTCGGCAAGGTCTACCACGGTGCACTCGCCCGCCCCGGCATCGCACTCTACGGCGGCGCCCCAACCGCCGGGCGTGACAATCCGATGGAGCCGGTCGTGCGCCTCGATGTCGCCGTCGTGCAGACACGCACCGTGCCGGCCGGCACGCGCGTCGGCTATGCCGCCAGCCATATCACGACGGGCGAAGTGCGGCTTGCCACCATTGCCGCCGGTTATGCGGACGGCCTGCCGCGCAGTCTCGGTGGCCGGGGCGCGGTCTATTGCGACGGTATCCGCCTGCCGATCATCGGGCGCGTCTCGATGGACAGCATCATTATCGATATCTCCGCCCTGCCGGCAGGTCGCCTGACAGGCGGCAGTCTCGTGGAGGTGCTCGGGCCTCACCAGACGCTTGAGGATATCGCACGCGACGCCGGCACCATTTCCTACGAAATTCTGACCGGTCTCGGCCGCCGATACGAGCGGCAATATTGCTGACCCCTTCTTTCCAAGTGAGGATCCATGAAAGTCATCGTTCTGGGCGCCGGCATTATCGGCGTCACGTCGGCCTATCAACTTGCCAGGGCCGGACACGAGGTCACGGTCATCGACCGCCAGCCGGCCCCGGCGCTGGAGACGAGTTTCGCCAATGCCGGCGAAGTCTCTTTCGGCTACTGCTCGCCCTGGGCCGCTCCCGGCATACCCATGAAGGCGATGAAATGGCTGTTCATGCAGCACGCGCCGCTCATCCTGCGGCCCAAGATCGATGCCGCCATGCTTTCCTGGATGGCGCAGATGCTCGCGAACTGCACCTCGCGGCGCTACGCCATCAACAAGAGCCGCATGTTGCGGCTGGCCGACTATAGCCGCATCGCGCTCGCCGCCCTGCGCGAGGAAACCGGCATTGCGTATGACGAACGCATGCAGGGTACGTTGCAGCTCTTCCGCACCGAGGCGCAGCTCGACGCCTCCGCCAAGGACGTCAAGGCGCTCGCCGCCGACGGCATTCCCTATGAGGTGCTCGACCCCGAGGGCTGCATCCGCGTGGAGCCGGCGCTCAGGCATGTGCGCGAAAAAATTGTCGGCGGCCTGCTGACGCCGAAGGACGAGACCGGCGATTGCTTCAAGTTCGCCAATGCGTTGGCCGCAAAGGCAGAGGCGCTCGGCGTTCGCTTTATTTGGAACACCGCAATCAAGGCCCTCGACGTTGACGCAGGAAGGGTACGTGGCGTCACGACCGGCACCGGAAAACTGTCGGCCGACGCGGTGGTTGTGGCCCTCGGCAGCTATTCGCCGCTGCTGGTACGTCCCCTCGGCATTCGCCTGCCGGTCTATCCGGTCAAGGGCTATTCGCTGACCATTCCGATCACCGATACTGCTCGTGCGCCGGAATCGACCGTGATGGACGAGACCTACAAGATCGCGATCACCCGCCTTGGCGATCGCATCCGCGTCGGCGGCATGGCAGAAATATCAGGCTACACTAATGACCTCGGCCTGACCCGCCGCCGCACCCTGGAACATTCCGTCATGGATCTGTTCCCTGGCGGGGACACCGGCAAGGCCACCTTCTGGTCGGGCCTTCGGCCAATGACGCCGGACGGCACGCCGGTCATCGGTGCGACGAAGATCGCCGGCCTCTTCCTCAACACCGGCCACGGCACGCTTGGCTGGACGATGAGCTCGGGTTCCGCTCGCGTCATTGCCGACATCGTCTCTGGCAGGAAACCGGATATTGATGCCACTGACCTTGCCGTTGCGCGATACGCCTGACGGCTGCTGGAACGGAGTGAACACCGATCGCGACCATTTCCATGTCGCGATCAGCCATTCGTTCAACCGCTGATGAGCTTGACCTCAAGGTAGTCCTCAAGGCCCCATCTGCCGCCTTCGCGCCCGTTTCCGGACTGCTTGTAGCCGCCGAACGGGCTGCCGGCCGCCTTGGGCGTGCCGTTGATCTGGACCATGCCGACGCGCAATTGTCGCGCCACCCGCTGCGCCCGGTCGGGGTCCGCGGTTTCGACGAATGCAGCAAGGCCGAAGCGAGTGTCGTTGGCTATGGCGATTGCCTCGTCTTCGCCGGAAAACGGAATGATCGTCAGGACAGGGCCGAACACCTCCTCCTGGGCGATCGTCATGGTGTTGTCCACATCGGCAAAGACCGTCGGCCGGACAAAGCTTCCCTTCTCGAAACCATCGGGACGGCCAAGCCCCCCGACGACGACGCGCGCGCCTTCCTTTATACCGACGTCGATCAGGTCCTGGACCCTTGCATAATGGCCGTGCGAGGCGAGCGGCCCCAGATGATCGCCCGGTTCGTCCGGCTGGCCGATGGCAACGGCTTCGGCCGTCGCCTCTGCGACCGCGACGGCTTCGTCATACACCGTTCTGTCGACGAGCATCCTCGTCGGGGCATTGCAGGATTGCCCGGTATTGTTGAAACATTGCATGACGCCGCGTGCCACGACGCTCTCCACATCCGCGTCGGCAAAGACGATGAACGGCGACTTGCCTCCGAGTTCCAGCGACACACGCTTCACGGTTGCCGCCGCGGCGCGCGACACTGCCGCGCCACCACGGGTGGAGCCCGTGAACGATATCATGTCGACGTCGCGATGGCGGCTCAGCGCCTCGCCGACGATTGCCCCCTCCCCGTTGACGAGGTTGAAGACGCCGGCGGGAAGCCCGGCAGCGTCGACGAATTCGGCAAACAGGATGGAGGAAATCGGCGCGATTTCGGAGGGCTTCAAAACAACGGTGCAGCCTGTAGCGATTGCCGGTATGACTTTCAGCGCCAACTGGTTCATGGGCCAGTTCCACGGCGTGATGAGGCCGCAGACGCCAATGGGTTCGTGAAGAATCCTCTGGTCGGGCAGGTCCGGCCGCAAAAGCTCTTCAAAACGATACTCATCAAGCGCCGCCAGAAAGGCCCTTGCGTGGTAGAGGCCGGCTTCAGCCTGAGAATGTGTCGCGAAGTCGATCGGCGCGCCCATTTCCTGCGAGATGGCCTTGCCCATTTCGGCGAGACGGGACTGGTAGATATCGACGATGCGGCGGATATAGCCGAGCCTTTCCGTCAGTCCGACCTTGCCCCAGAACGCAAAGGCGGACCGCGCAGCGGCAACGGCCCGGTCGACATCCTGCTCCGTGCCCGAGGAAATGACGGCAAAGGGCTCATCCGTCGCCGGATTGAGCACTTCCATCGTCCTTTCCTGCGCAGGCGCACACCACTTTCCGTCGATATAGAATTGTTGTCTGTCCAGCATCCCGTCCGCCCTCTCCGCACACTTCCCGTTTGCGGGGTTCAAGGTCACGCCTTGATCCCCATCTCCTCCATGTCGCGAAAGCGGTCGCCGATGCGTGCATGCGGCCTGCCGCCATCGGACGCGCCGATCGCGATGAGGATTTCGTTTTCCCGGGGCGCATCCGCCACCTGCAGGTTCAGGGTCAGGAAATGCGAGCGGGTGCCCGTAACGCTTTTGTGCGTCATCGGCAGCGAGAGCAGCGCGCCGGCAGCATTGCGCGTGTTGGCGAAGCTCAAATAGCTGGTGCCCTGCGCCGCATGACGGAAGATATTGCCGAACCGCAGAGTGTGGATGAGCGCCGAGCCGTGCTCGACCTCGCCATTCAGCCCCACGGCCGCGCATTTGCCATAGGCCTCGATGCGCTCCGCCGGCAGCAGGGCAACGAGACGACGTGTCATCTCCTCGCCGAGAATGGGCGCATAGGCATTGATGATCGGGCTGAGATCGTCGACGAAGGGCTGGTTCGCCCACGGGTTTTCCAGAATGGCGACAACGCCGACGGCGGTGACGGGCCGGTCTGAATGTCGTCCCCCTTCAATGAAGGTCTCCTCGATAAACGTCACGAACTTTCGAATTGCGGGCGCCATCACAACCTCCATGCCTGGCTTTCGGATGGCCAAAGACTAGGGAAACAGCGCGCTTGATCTTCCTCAAAAAAGAGGAAGCTTGCGATGACGTGCTATAGAATAATAGGAGCTTCTGGAGCCCGGAGGAGAGACATGGACGTAAGCCAGCTCATCGCGTCGTTGAGCGATATCGCGACGTCGATCAATGCCGAGCAGGATACCGACACCATCCTCAGGCAGTTGATCCGCGCGGCATGCCACCATCTCAACTGGTATCGCGGAACGATCATGAGCATCGACCTGGCGAGCGGTTACGCCTATGTCACGGTCCGCTACGACCCGGCACTGGTGCCGAACGACGGGGCGACGAACTGGGCACTGGCGACGAGCCCCTCTTTGGTCGCCCTGCGCTACAACGAACCGGTCTTCATCCCCAACGCCAAGACATCCGTCGAGTTTCCGGGCTTCCAGCGGGAATCCATCGAGAAGGACTACAGCAGCGTCCTCGTGACGCCCATGGCCTGCACCGATCTGCTGGGGCGCCCGATCGTCCTTACCCTCGTCTCGCGCGAGATCAAGGAACTCACGCAGGATGACCTGTCCCTCATCAAGCTGATCGTGCAACTGGGAACCGCAGCACTGGAAAAACAGAAGCACATTCTGGCCCAGAAGAATGCCGCGGAGCAGAAGGAAGAGGTTCTGGGGCGACACATACAGTGGATGAACCAGGCGCTCTCCGACGATTCCGTGCGCAATCTCGCTGCCACGATCGACCCGATCTTCAAGCAGCCGCTTCTTGTCGTCGACTGGACGACAAACACCATCCTCCCGAGCAAAAGCCCGGACCCGCGTTTCTACGACGACGAGGAATGGCGGCATTATGTCGAAAGCGATCTGGGCGACAGGATCCTCACCCTCGTCTCGGAAAGCCTCGCCGGGGGTGCGACCGCCAATGTCGATTTCCACTATACCAAGGGCACGCAGACCGCCAATGCGGTCGCCCGCATGCACGGCCTCACTGTAGACGGAAAGGCGGTTGGGGCGCTGATCTTCATCGGCGACGAAGAAATTCCGGAAATCGACCTGCTGCTCATCGAAAGCGCCAAGCAGGCCCTCAGCGTTCAACTAATGCGCAACCAGATCCGCTTCCAGTTCGAACAGCGCTCCCTCGATGCGCTGTTCATCGAACTGATCGAAGGCAGCTGGAAAAGCGAAAATGACATCGCGCAACGCTCCTTGAAGTTCGGCATCAGGACCGGCGCACGCCACAGGCTTCTCTACGTGTCCTACATCAATGCCGATACGATCCGGAGCCAGGTGCGGGACGGGATCCTGCGCGGCCTTTCCTTTCTGGCGGAACATTTCGAGCCGCGCGCGGCGGTCATCGCCAGGCAGAACGGCATCGTCGTCTGGCTGCCGGAGCCCGAAGCGCCCAGCCCCGCCTACCTCAAGACCGTCACCGCGAAGATCATGCAGGAGGTGATGCGCCACCATCGCGACATGCCGACGATTGCGATCAGCGATCCATGCGAGCGGCTTTCCGACTATGCGCTGCAATTCGAGCGGCTGTCCTGCGTCATGGACATCGCCCTCTCGCTTGCAAAGCGCGGCGTCGTCTCCGCCTCGATGCTTGGCCCGCTGAGCATGCTTCTGGTCACCGCCGATCTGCAGCAGATCAGAACGCATATCAACGCTTCATTGGGCCCGATCATTCTCCATGACCGCGAGCACGATACGAAGTTCTACGAGACGCTTTCGAGCTTCGTGGATGCGGGTTATCGCAACCAGCAGTGCGCGGACCAGCTGGCTATCCATGTCACCACGCTGCGTTACCGGCTCTCGCGGATCGTCGACCTGTTCGGTCTCGATCTGGAATCGTCGCAGAAGCGTTTTGAATTCGAGCTGGCATTGAGGATTTCAAAGCTGCTCGACGAATAGGAAACCGCCACCGCGCCTGTGACGCGGCGGCGCCGTTTTTCAGATCCGGCCCTCGGCCCGAAGCTCTTTCGTGACCTTTTCGATGCTGCGCCCGAGGATACCGACGATCGTGTCGATCTCCTCACGCGTGATGATGAGCGGCGGGGAGAGCACGCACATGTTCGAGATGGGCCGCACGATAAGGCCGGCCTCGTAGCATTCGCGGTCAACGCGAAGGGCCATTTCGGCGTCGAGCTTGGTCGCTTGCTCGGAAGAAGGATCGGTCACACATTCCACGCATCCGAGCAGCCCTGTTCCGCGCGTGTCGCCGATAAGCGGCAGGTCCCGCAGCGACCCGATTCTTTCCTGGAAGTATGGCGCTGTCTCGCGCACATGCTCAAGTATGCGGTCGCGGGAAATGACATCGATATTGGCGAGTGCCGCGGCGCAGCTCACCGGATGGCCGCTATAGGTATAGCCGTTGGTGAAGAAGCTGCCCTTCGCATTTTCCCCGCTGATGCGACCAAGGACGGCATCCGAAATCACGAGGCCGCCGAGCGGCAGGTAGCCTGACGTGACGCCCTTGGCGAAAGTGATGATGTCGGGAACGATATCGAAGATATCCTCGGACGCGAACCAATGGCCGCACCGTCCGAAGGCCGTGACCACCTCGTCGGAGATATAGAGGATGTCGTGCTGGCGGCAGATCTCCAGGATTCGCTTGTGGTAGCCCTTCGGCGGCACGATGACGCCGCCGGACGCCAGAAGCGGTTCGGCGAGGAAAGCGCCGACATTCTCCGGTCCGAGCTCGGCGACCTTGGATCGGAATTCCTCCACGAGGAAATCGAGAAAGGCCGCCTCCGACATGCCGCGCGGCCGGCGGAAGGTGTTGGGCGCGGAGATGAAGGCGATCTGGTCTGAAGCGAGGTCGAAATTCGGCCGGTTCCAGGCGCGGCCGGAACAGGCCGCCGTCAACTGGGTGCTGCCGTGGTAGCCGTCGATGCGGCAGATGATCGCCTTCTTGTTAGCCCGCCCGAGCACATTGTTGTAGAACTGCATGAAGCGGAGCGCGGAATCGACGGCGGACGATCCGCCGGTCGTGAAGAAGACGTGGTTCAGGTCGCCCGGCGCCAGTTCGGCGATGCGGCGCGCAAGCTCCGCCGCCGGCTCGTTCACGAAGTACCAGGGCGAATTGTAGCTGAGCGTCATCGCCTGGTCGCGGATGGCGTCGGCGATTTCCCGGCGGGCGTAACCGATCTGGGTGCACCACATGCCGCCAGGCCCGTCGATCAGCTTGCGCCCGGCGTCGTCCCACACATAGATGCCATCCGCATGCGTGAAAAGCGGCCGGTCGGACCGGCCAAGCTTGGCCATCTCTTCCGACGGATTGATCAGGTGCTGGCGCGCGGCGTCTTTCGGGCCTTCGTCGCCAAGCTCGTGCCGTACCTCGATGTTCATTTCCGATCTCCCTTTCACTCCTTCGGGTGGAGGTCTCGACGAGCCCTCCACCCGGATTGCCACATTCGCAGAGCATTTCCGCTATTCTTCGAAATCGCGAAAACGCTCTACCTCTTTGTTTTTACGTAATTCCGGACGCAAAACCGCTTCGCACTTTTGCTGGAATTTCTCTAGTCGACGGCCTTCGTCGCGGCTTCGACCCATGTGTCGAACTGCGCCTGGTTCTTCGCAATCCATCCGTCCGCGATCGTCTTGATCGCACGGTCGGACGTGTCCTTGTTGAGTTCCGATTCCCACTCCGCCCAGGTGGAGGTCGGCCACTTCGCCTCGGCAAGGAAGGCACGCACCGCCGGGTTTTCCGCAATGAAGTCGCGATTGGCGGCAGACATCCAGTTCCACGAGCCCGTCACCATGCGGCACGGATCCTGCCCGCCCGCGCAACCAACGACGCCCTTCACGAGGTGCCCGTTCGTGGCATGGATATTGTCGGGCATGGCGTCGTAGGGGATCGGCAGCCAGACGGTTTCAGTGCCGGGTTTCAGCGTGTCCGTGACCCACGACGGCTGCCATGTGTAGACGAGGGTCGGCTCGCCACGCTTGAAGCGCGCAAAGGTCTCGGCGAGCAGGACCTCGTATTTGCCGCGGACGGTCTTCACCGTGTCGGCGAGGCCGAATTTCTCCACCTGGTAGTCGACGACGTCGCCGCATTGCCAGCCCGGATCGCAATTGACGAGATCGGCCTTGCCGTCACCGTTCGCGTCGAAGAGCGCTGCGATCTTCGGGTCCTTGAGTTGCTCGAAATTCGTGAGTTTGTAGGTCTCCGCCGTCTTCTTGTCGACGAGATAGCCGTTCGTTCCCCCGCCGACGATGTTGCCGTCGCCGACAAGCTCGACCGTGTCCTTCACCGGCTCGTAGGCGGCGATCTCCTGCGGGATGTTGATGTCCGCGGCCACGTCGAGGTCGCCCTGCGAGGCGGCCTGGAAGAACGCGATCGTGCTGACCGTCGTCAGCTTGACGTCGTAGCCAAGCTTCTCCAGGCCCTGGATGAGAATGTCGTCCTGGATATAGTTCGCGCCGAGGCTGTCGCCACGGGCGAACCGTATGGTCTTGCCCTCGCCCGGCAGGCTCTGCGCAAAGGCGCCATGAGTGATCGCGACGCAGCACGCCGTGGCCGTCAGCATCTTGTAAAGCTTATGCATTTTCGTTCCCCTTTGTTGGCGGTTTTCAGGTTTTCTCGTTGTGGTGACGATGAGATGATCCTTAGGTCTTGATCTCCTCCAGCCTGTGCGGGAAGAAAAGCCTCGCCCAGAATCCGGCCTTCGCAGCCGATCGGTTCGGCCGTCCGCTCCTGGAGGCCATGCCCTGGGTGACGCGGTCGAGGATCATCGCAAGCAGCACGATCGCAATGCCGCCGATGGCTGCATGGCCCACGTCAAGCCGGCCAAGCCCTTGCATCACGACCAAACCAAGCCCTTCGGCACCGATCATCGCAATGACCACGGACATGACCATGGCGGTCAGAACGGTCTGGTTCAGACCGCCGAGAATGGTTGGCACCGCCAGCGGAAGCTGGATTTCCCAGAGCAACTGGCGCGAGTCGGCGCCGAAGGCATGCCCGGCCTCGACGATCTCCTTGTCGACCTGGCGGATGCCGATATTGGTGAAGCGGATCAGCGGGGGGACGGCAGTCACGATCACCGCGACCTCGCCGGGAACCGTGCCCACGCCGAAGAGCATGACGACGGGGATGAGATAGACGAAGGTGGGCGTCGTCTGCATGATGTCGAGGATCGGCCGGACGACGTTCCACACCCGGTCGTTGCGCGCCGACCAGATGCCGACAGGGATGCCGATCACCGCGCACACGACGATGGCGGTCGCGATCAGCGCGAGCGTCGTCATGGCCTCGGACCAGACGCCGAGGGCGGCAATCACGACCAGCGAAACGGCCGTGAAGAGCGCGGTCGACCGGCCGGCCAGCTTCCATGCAACCGCCGAGAAAAGCAGCACCGTGATCGGGAACGGCACCGATTGCAGTGCCGCATCGGTCAGCGCAAGCCCGTTCTCGATCGGCCATTTGATGGCGATGAAGACCGGCCGGAAATTGTAGGAAAGCCACTCCACGCCGGCCTGGATCCAGCGGGCGACCGGCAGGACTGCGAGATCGTTTGCGTCAAACATGTGCTTTTTCCTTGCTTTTCAGCGCGGCGGGAGAGGAGGACAGCTGGCGCAGAACCGCTTCCGGCGAGACCGTGCCTATGATGCAATCGTCATCATCCAGGACGGCGACAGGCTGGCCCGCCGTGAAGACGCGGGACACATCGAGCAGCTTGGCGTCCGCGGAGATGGCGCTGAAGCTCGACGCCATGAGGGGCGCGATATCGGCGCCGGCGCGCAGATCGTCGATCCTTGCGCGGGCGATGTGTCCCTTGATGCGGCCGTGCCCATCAATCGCGAAGCCACCATTTGCGCAGAGCACCACGCGATGCCCACCGATGAGATCGGCGGCTGCAGCAGCCGACATGGCCGAGCGGACGTCGAACACCCGGGACCGATCGACGTCGCGCGTGAACTCCGCGACATAGTCGCTTTGCGGATCGAGCACGATGTCCTGCGGTTCGCCTTCCCGCACGACCTCTCCGTCGGCCATGATGGCGATGCGCGTGCCGAGCTTCAGCGCCTCCTGGAAATCGTGCGTGATGAAGAGGATGGTCTTCTGGAGCGTGCGCTGGAGGCGCAGCAGCTCATCCTGCATTTCCGCGCGGATCAGCGGATCGAGCGCGCTGAACGCTTCGTCCATGATGAGCACGTCGGCATCGGTCGCCAGCGCACGGGCAAGCCCCACGCGCTGGCGCATGCCGCCGCTCAGTTCGTGCGGCATCCGCTCCCCCCAGGCCGCGAGGCCCACGACGGCGAGAATCTCCTCCGCCTTGCGGCGGCGCACGGCCGGCGCGATACGGCGCAGCTTCAGGCCGAACTCGACATTCTCCCGGACGGTGCGGTTGGGCAGCAGGGCGAAGTGCTGGAACACCATCGAGACGCGCGTGCGCCGCACCTCACGCAGCGCCTGTTCGTCAAGCGCCACGAGGTCGCGCCCATCGAGCAGGATCTTGCCGGCACTCGGCTCGTTCAGCCGGTTGACGCAGCGCGCAAGGGTGGATTTTCCCGAGCCGGACAGGCCCATGATCATGTAGATCGAGCCCGATTCGATCGAGAGGCTGACATTGTTCAGCCCCACCACCAGGCCGGTTTCAGCCAGGACCCTGTCCTTCGTCGCCCCGTTGCGGAGGCGGGAAATCGCGGGCTCGGGGGCGCCGCCATATATCTTGTAGAGATTGTCTATCTTTAGCCGCTCGCTCATGTTCCCTATCCCAGTTCGATGCCCGCCGGAGGTTCCCGTCTCCGGCATTTGCCTTCACCGCCCGACCGGGCGCCCTATTTCATCGGCGAAAATGCGGTCGGAATGAGTATCCTGTTGTCCATCTGCGCGATACAGGCGGAAAGCCGCGGCGTGAACGCCTGCCATCGTTCATCATCGGCAAGGCGCTTGCGCCGCTGCGTCCGATCCTCCAGGTCCTGATATCGCCAGAGATGCACGACCTGATTGAGCGGGCCGATGTCGGTGACGAAATAGCCGACGAGATCGCCCAGGATTGGCTGCTGGATGGCCAACCCCTCCTCTTCCACTAAGCGAAGGTAGGCGCCCATCATTCCGCCACGAATTCGGTAGCTGCGCTCCTCGACGATCATCGCGCGCGCTCCTCCCGCAACGCATCGGACGTCCGTCGGCGGACCGTCTTGCCGCTTACGAAGGTGCCGATGAGGCTTGCGACGACATCCGGCGCCTCGACGAGGATCGAATGCCGAAGGCCCTCCAGAATGGCCAGCTCCGAGCCGACGATCGCTTCATGCATGGTACGCGCCATGCGCGGGTTGGACCCGATGTCATGCTCGCCGGTGGCGATCAGCGTCGGGCAGCGAATCTGGTCGAGCAGGCCGCCGAAATCGGTTTCCGCCAGCACGCGATAGGCAGCGGCGTAGCTTTCTGGGTCGTTTTTGGCGTTCTGCGCGCGCAGTTGCGCCATAAGCTCGGGGTTTGCCGCGCGAAACGCATCGGAAAACCAGCGGGACATGGACGCATCGTAGTGCGATCCGCGCTCGGTCGTCCTCAGCGCGTGCAACCGCGCAAGAACCCGCTCGCGCTCCTCCTCGGTCCGGTTCGCCACCGTCGAAAACAGGAACAGGCGGCGCACCCGGGAGGCGTGCGTCAGCGCCATGCGCTGGGCGATCAGCCCGCCAAGGGAAAAGCCGGCAAGGTTGAAATCGAAAAACCCGACATGGTCGGCAAGCGAAAGCGCATCGTCGACGAAATCGTCAATTTCATAACGCCCCTTCACCTTCGTCGACCGCCCGTGTCCCCTCAGGTCAAATGTCACGATGGTGAAGCGATCCGGCAGGCGCGCGGCGACGTCATCCCAGGATTCACCGGACGCGCCGACCCCGTGGATGCACAGCAGCGGCTCGGGGCCGTCGCCGTGGATCCTGTAGCGGATCGCCACATCGTTCGTGATGTGTTCGAGATCGCTCATTGCGCGGCTTCCAACGCGGACCGGCTTTCCCTCGCAGCAAAGAACGGGATGATCTCCCTGGCGAAGAGCTCTATCGTCTTCTTCTGCAGCTCGAAAGGAACGTTGAAGTTGATGCCGAGGCTCACCTGGTCCACGCCGGCGGCCTCGTAGTCGAGCAGTTTCTCGATCACCTCGTCGGGCGTGCCGAAGAGGAAATTCCGCTCGATGTTCTCCGGATCGTAATTCTCCTTGCCGGCGACGGCCTCGTAAGGCACCGCTTCGGGAAAACCGTTGGTGACTGCGCCAAGGTTCTGGAAGAGGTTTTCGAAGAGCCGGCCGTATTCCATGCTGCAACGGATCGCGGTCTCCCGCTCCTCCGGCTTCGTGTAGAGACAGGCGCGGCGCTGCATCATGAACCGCGGACGCGGCATTTCCGGATGGTCGGCGCAGGCCTTCCTGAACTTCTCGCCGAGCACCGCGATTTCGGAATTCGGCGCGGCGAGCGGGGTCGACAGGATGTTGGCCCCTTGCGCGATTGCCCAATCGAACGTCCCCGGATCGCGCGCAGCCACCCAGATGCGCGGATGCGGCTGCTGGAGCGGCTTGGGCACGGATGTCGCCGTCGGGAAATTCCAGATCTCGCCGGCATGCGCATAGTCGCCTTCCCACAGCTTCCTCACTGCGGGAACAAGCTCCTTCATGTAGGCGACGCCCTGCTGCTGCGGGATGCCGCCGGCCATGCGGTCGAACTCGTACTGGTAGGCGCCACGCGCGATGCCAAGTTCCAGACGCCCGCCCGTGAGATGGTCGCAGAGCGCCGCCTCACCGGCCAGCCGGATGGGGCTCCAATAGGGGGCGACGACCGTCGCCGTGCCAAGGCGGATCTGCTCGGTATGCTGGCCGATCCAGGTGAGGAAGGTGAACGGATTGGGCGCGACCGTCAGCTCGATCGTGTGGTGTTCGGCGGTCCAGATCATCTCGAAACCGCCCTGGTCGGACAGCTTGGCAAGCGCGAGCGCATTCTGCGCCACCTCGGTCATAAGCATGTCGGGCGATTTGCGCTCGAGATAGAGAGAGACTGAGAATTTCATGTTCAACTCCGAAGAAACCGCGCTCAGCGCAGGCGAATGACAAAGGGGTCCTGCATCGCGCCCGAATAATCGAGCACCACGTTCTTCACGCGCGAGAACTCCCGCATGACGTCGAAACCGCCGCGTCGGCCGTAGCCGCTTTCCTTGAAGCCCCCCATCGGCGACATGAAGGAGGCGGATCGGTAGGTGTTGATCCACACCGTTCCCGCATCGACGGCGCGGGCGAAGCGCATCGCGCGGTCGATATCCTTGGTCCAGATGCCGGAGGCGAGCCCGTAGCGCGTGTCGTTCGCCAGCGCGATCATCTCGCTTTCCGAGGAGAAGGGCATGACGCCGACGACAGGCCCGAACAGCTCGTCGCGCATGAATCCCATGTCGTTGCTGGCGTCGGTCAGCACGGTCGGCTCGAAGTACCAGCCATCCGCGAGATCCTCGCGCCGGGGCTGCTTGCCGCCGGCCGCGACCCGTGCGCCCTCGGCAAGGCCCGAGGCGACATAGGTCTTCACCTTCGTGACCTGCTCCGAAAGCGCGAGCGGCCCGATGTCGGACGTCTCGCTCATCGGATGGCCGATCGCGATGCGGTTCGTGCGCTCGACCAGCGCTTCGACGAAACGGTCGTAGATCGACCGCTCGACGAAACAGCGCGAACCGGCGACGCAGGTCTGCCCCGCCGCGGCGAAGACGCCGGCCACGACGCCATTGACGGCCCGCTCGATGTCCACGTCACCGAAGACGACATGCGGCGACTTGCCGCCAAGCTCCATCTGACAGGGAACGAGATTGGCCGCCGCATTCGCGGCGATCTTGCGTCCGGTTTCCGTGCTGCCGGTAAAGACGACCTTGGCAAGCCCCGGATGGCGCACCAGCGCCTCGCCCGCCGTGCGGCCGGCACCGGTCACGACATTGACGACGCCGGGCGGAAAGCCCGCTTCCTCGATGAGCTCCATCAGCGCCAGCGTGGAGGCGGAGGTGTGTTCGGACGGCTTGATGACGACGGTGTTACCGATCGCAAGGCATGGCGCCAGCGTGCCCGTCAGCATCATCAGCGGCGAATTCCAGGGCGTGATCATGCCCACCACGCCGATGGGCTCGCGCATCGTGAAGTTCAGCATGTCGAGCTTGTTCACAGGCACGGTATCGCCCTGGAGCTTGTCGGCCATGCCGGAAAAATAGGTGTAGGAGTCCGGCAGGGCGCGCATCTGCGCACGCATCTCCTTGATCAACTTGCCATTGTCGCGGGTCTCGATTTCCGCGAGCGTATCGGCGTTTTCCAGGAACAGCTCCGCCAGCCTGCGGACCAGCTTGCCGCGATCCGTCTGCGTCATGCGTCGCCATTTCGGATCGACAAAGGCATCCTGGGCGGCCCGCACGGCCGCGTTGACATCGTCCGCACCGGCATCGGCGAACTCGTACCATTGCCGGCCGGTGGTTGGATCGTAGCTCGGCAGGTATTCGCCGCTCTTCGGCTCAAGCCACTTTCCGCCGATATAAAGTCCCTGACGGGATCCTTCGAGAGAGCTTACGGCTCGCTTCATGGCAGTCTCGCAATCATGGTTGGAAGGAATTCGAAGGGGTTTCGGCCTCGAGCATCGCGATGCGACCGCCCTCGGGATGCCCGACATAGATGCCGAAGCGATGGTCGAGGCGTTCACGGGCGTAGCGCCGCAGAACGGCCCTCAACTCCTGGCTCGCCACCCGGTCGTCCGGGAGATCGTCGAGCGGGAAGAATTGCAGTTCCGGCGGCAGGTCCTGAGGGCTGAAGCCCGGTGCCAGGGCCGCGCGATAGACGAGGTAACCGGGATCGCTGTCGGCGACGTCGAACACCGAATAGAGGAAAGCCGTATCCGGCAGGATCTCGATCTCCCGCCCATCGGCGAGCTCCAGCCGGCTTCCAGGCTTGCGCTTGCTCGCCACCGGAAGAAGAAGCCGACCCTCGGCGTCGCAGCGCAGGAGCACGCTGCCCTCCTTTTCGATGAGGTAACCGGTGATCATGCCGCGCGAGGGAAGCCAACCATCCGGCAGCGCGTTCTGGATATGCGCATAACGTCCCCGGCAGAACGCCAGCGGCGCTGCGGGACTGGCCCCGAAGGCCTGGACCTGACCGACCAGGATGAGATGATCACCGGCGGCGTGCTTGTCATAGACCGTGCAGTCGAACCAGGAGAGGTTGTCCGTCAGCACCGGGGCTCCGGTGTGCACGGCGCAATAGTCGACATTGCTGAATTTGTCGGCGGACTTCGAGGCAAAGATGCTGGAAACGCCAGCCTGCCGTTCATGCAGGACATTGACCGCGAAGGCGCTGCATTTCTCGAAGACTTCGCAGCTCGCCGCCGACTTTCCAACGCAGATAAGAACGAGAGGCGGATCGAGCGAGACGGATGTGAAAGAATTCGCCGTCATGCCTCTCGGCGCGCCGCTTTCATCCAACGTGGTGATGATCGTCACCCCGGTTGCGAAGGTGCCGAATGCACGGCGCAATTCGACGGAGTCGATGGTCCAATTGGCCGGTGCTCTTTCCGTTTCGCTCACGATCGCTCCTCCCACGCTCGGTTGTGGAGAGGAGGATACGAGGGCGGACGATCTTATCTTCCTTCAAAAAGAGCAGCAGATGCGATTATTATCCTCAAAATGAGGAGAGGAATTCCATAGTGCACCGAGAGGCAGCGACACTTAGTCGTGCGCCATGAGGTGAACTCGCGGTATAGCCGGCACCCTCGATCATCTCCACCAGCGCCTCACGCGAGGCGCCTGCCGATTTGGCTCAAACCCGATCTGGTGGATATGGACGGCCCAGCCGTCGCCCAGATAGCTTAAGCATCTGAAAAGACATTCTTTCAGCAAAACGCGACTTTATAAAACTCATGTGCCTCGGGCGACCGCGTTTGCGGCAATGCACAGGTTTGATGTGCATTTCTAGGCACCGATATACAGCTGCATCTGAGTAAAACGTAATGCGTCACTCAAAGCCAAATACAAATGGCGCAACCAGATCGAACGGCTCTTCAACAAGCTCAAGAACTGGCGGCGCGTTGCCACCCGCTACGACAAGACCAAGAAATCCTACCTTGGCTTCGTCACCATCGCAGCAGTCAAACTATGGATACCCTTTGTCCACGAGCGCTACAATCCCTACGCGGGGCGAGGTGCAACAAGGGCTTGCTGCTGCATGGCCCGCATAACCCGCGGGATATTCTTGCGACGCATATTCTGAAGCAGACCGGGTCCTACGAGCAGGCGAGCTATGCCGTTCAAGGCACGCTCGATGTCGTGCAGCAACACTACGGTCGCTTCCTGCCACAAGACAAGGCTGCACTGGCCGCCAGATTTGGAAGGCCGCGTAAGCTCGAATCCCCACCCCTCACAAGCAGGAACCTCTGACGTCAGTTCCCGTAAACGGGTCTGGTCGACGGGCTGGGAGCTTTCAAAGTCGAATTGGGTACTGCGATGCACGCGAATGGAAGCATTCTCGAACAAAGCACTTGGAAGCCATTTCCGAGAATGGGCTGCACGAAACACACTGTGGTAGACAACATTTTCCGCAGCTCGGCGCTGACGGTCGACCATGAACGGAGTATCGGCCCCCCATTGCGCGGCCAATCAACGCTTCAGCGCAGGATAAGAAACAGCCCGCTCACGATGGCGAATGCCAGTACGCCGAGCCGCAGCCCGCGCCCGCCGATGCGGTGATGCGCCAGTCGGGAGGCGGCGCTGCCCAGGAGGACCGGCGGCGTCAGGTAGAGCGCGGCCAGCAGCTGTTCGGACCCGATGCGCCCGGAAAAAGCCAATACGACCAGCGACATGATCTCGCCGACGAAGAAGCAAAGCGCAACTGTCGCCCGCAGAACCGGCGCTTTGGCGTGCTGGTAAAGAAGAGCGAGCGGCGGTCCGCCGATGCCGGTGGCGGTTTCGGTCACGCCGGTAAACAGGCCGACGCCCAGGGCGCTCGGCTTGTTCGGCGAGAACGGCGGGGCGACCAGGGCCGCACCCGCGGCAACCACCGTGAAGATGCCGACGGCGAGGTCGAGTTGGTCGACCGAAAGGGCAGCCAGCAGCCATAGACCTGCGAACGTACCCGCAAAGCGACCGACCGTAATCCATTTGGCGCCCGACCAGTCGACATGGTCGCGCTCACGCACCGCAACATGCAGATTGAGCGGCAGCATCAGTAGCAATAGGGTAACGGGCAGGAGGTCGGGTTTCAGCATCCCGACGACAGGCGCGACGATCAGCGCGAAGCCAATTCCGAGCGATCCCTGGATGAAAGCGGAAATGAAGGTCACGATCGCCAGTATGGCGAGGAGGCTCATGCTCATTGATAGTGTCCGAGACTGCGATGGGTTTGCGAAACCGGGTGAATGCGCTGGATCGGCGCTTTCGCGATAGCGGCGGCCGTATCGCCACGCACCTCTGCCAGCAAGGCTCGCGCATCCCAATCGACCGGCCAGCCCTGCCACAGCCGTAGCTGCCCGCCGGTGAAGACGGCGTCGATCTGGTCGCGGTTGCCGTAACGCACAAGTTCCCACATCAGATCATGCGTGGGCGTGAACTCCGGCCGGTCGAGATCGACGAGCAGAAAATCGGCGGCAAGTCCCTCAACGATAGCGCCGGTCAGGCCCGAAAGACCGGCGGCGTTCGCGGCGCCCGTCGTCGCCCGATCGAGCCAGAGCCAGCCGCCACCGCAGGACGAATCACCCGTCATGAGGCCGAAACCGGCGCGTTGCAGCCCCTCGCCCGCATCCATCAGCCGGAAGCCATCGGCGCGCGTTCCATCCGTGCCCAGCCCGAAGCGAATGCCGAGTGCCGCCATCTGCAGTGCCGGCGCCACCGCATTCCCTTTCCAGAGGCTCGCCACCGGATTGTAGGCGACGGCGGTATCGGTCTTCTGCAGGAGGTTGAGTTCATGCGGCGTGATGAGCGTCGAGTGCGCAAGCAGGACGTGGGAACCAAGGGCTCCGAGATGGGCCAGATGGTCGATCGGCCGGCGCCCACGCGCCACGAGAGAGCGCTCGACGGCGACGAGGTGTTCGTTGACATGGGTCTGGAACACGACCCCGTTCGCCGCCGCCATGTCGGACACCGCCGTCAGCATCCCGTCGCTCGCTGCTTCCGGAATGGAGATCGCGAGCGACGGATGGATCAACGGATCCTGCCTGTAGGTCGCGAGATGTTCTTCGGCCTGGCTCAAAATGACGTCGGCGTCAGGTATCTGCGCGGTTCCGCCAAGGTCGTTGCAGATGAAGCCCACCACGCTGCGAAGCCCAACCTCCCGCGCTGCCCGGACCAGCGCGCCGACATGGCCCTGCGAACGCGTACCAGCATCGACAGCGGTGGTGAAACCGCCCCGCAGGCATTCGAGCGCGGCGAGCTTCGCCGAGAGATAGACCATGCGCTCGTCCAGGCTGCCCTCCAGCGGCACCCAGATTCGCCGGAAAATTTCCGACGGCTCGCCGAAGACCAGTGACTTGCCGAGCGACTGGGTGAGATGCGTATGCGTGTCGACGAAGCCCGGCATCAGCAGGTGATCGGGCAGATCGACCGGCGTCAGATCCGGATAGTCTCGCGCCACGATCTCTACGGTATCGATCCTGTTGAACGTTCCGCCTCGCACGACCACCGCCATGCTGGCGCAGGGCCCTTCCGGCAGCAGAACCTGACCGGGATGCAGGAGGAGATCACCGGTTCTGGACAGTTTTTCGCGGATCGCGCTCACTCGCTTGCTCCTTGGGCGGCGCTTTGCAGGGAAGGCGCCGTCTCCTTGGAATTACGGCCGGCGCCGTGATTGGAAAAGAGGGCATTGACGACGACGGCCGTGATGGTGCCGGCGGCAAGACCATTGCCGAGGATCATCTGGACCCACTGCGGGAATTGACTGTAGACACCCGGCACTAAGATCGGCAGCAGCCCGAGCGACAGCGCGGAGGCGAGCGTGAACATCGGCCCATGCTCCCGCAGATCGACGCGGCGCAGGAGATCGATGCCGATGACGCCAATGATGGAGAACACGATCACCGCCGTGCCGCCGACAACTGCCTCCGGCAAGGCCGTCGCCATACGTCCGATCGGTGCAAACAGGGCGATCAACACGAGAATCGCACCGGCCATCGCCGTCACATAGCGCGATTTGACATTGGTCGCCCGCACGATGCCGACATTCTCGCCGCTGGTGATGATCAGCGATGTGCCGAACAGGCCGCCGACCAGCGACATCAGCGCGTCGCCACGAATGGTTGCCGGGACGATGGCATGCGCGTCACCACGCCGCCCGACAATCTCGGCCGTCGCAATGGTTTGGCCGGTCGCTTCCGCCATGGAAATGATCGAGAAAACGATCAATGGAATGGCGGCGATGAGATCGAATTTCGGCATGCCGAAGGGAAACAACTGCGGAACGGCGATCACTGGGCCGGAAAACACGCCGGACATGTCGATATGGCCGAGCGCAAACGCGACGAGCGAGCCTCCGACAAGGCCGAGCATGACGGCCAGCCGTTGAAGCGTGCCGGAAAAGACGCGCGCGGCGATGATCGTCAGAACGATTGTAATGAGAGCGAGCCCCACTTCGACCGGCGCGGCAAAACTCTCCGTTCCGGGTTTGCCGGTAATCGTCACGCCATAGATGCGCACGAGATTGACGGAGACCAGCAGAAGCATGGTTCCAACGACGATCGGCGGAAAATATCGGAGCAGCCGGCGAAAGACCGGCAGAGCGAGAAAGTAGAACAGCGCCGTCATGATGACCGCGCCGACGGCCGTCTGAACATCCGTCTGCTGCGCGATCGCCAGAAAAATGGCGATGGGCGCACCACCGGGTACCATGACGAATGGCAGACGCGCGCCAAACCCCTTCGGTCCGAAGCTCTGCAGCATCGAGCCCAGACCGCAGACGAAGAATGTTGCACTGATCAACGATACCGTCACCGCGTCGGAAAAACCGAGCGCCTTGCTGACGAGAAAGACTGCGGTGATCGGCGACGCTGCCATCACCAACACATGTTGCAGGCCAAACAGCATCAGGCTGCGCAAAGGCAGCTTCTCGTCGGCTGGATCGACCACGCTATTCCATTCACTTTTCATGATTTCCTCCTCCCGGCCTCCTCAAGCCGCTCATGCAAATCGTTTTGCATTGCGCATTTCCTATCACGCTTTTTACCTTTTGCAAATCGTTTTGCTTGAACGCTTTCGACGTGCTAGGACGAATGCCGCTGGAGGCATCATGGGAAAACCGACGATCACCGACCTTGCGCGCGCCGCAGGCGTATCCGTCACCACCGTGTCGCATGCCTTCAGCGGACGGCGGCATGTCGAGCCGGAAACGCGCAGGCGCATCGAAGCGCTCGCAGAGGAGATCGGGTACCGTCCCAATCACCGCGCCCAGCGTTTGCGAACCGGACGGGCAGGATCCATCGCCCTCGTCTCATCCATGCCGTTCGCCGTAGCCGCAGGCCCCTCCCGGCTGGGCTTCCTGATGGAAATCGCCGCAGCCGCAGCCGTTACCGCCTTTTCACGCGGCATATCCCTTTGTCTCGTGCCGCCACTTGGGCCCCGTGACAGCCTGGAAGCGCTCGAAGTGGACGGCGCGATCGTCGTGGAGCCGGAACGTGACGATCCGGTCCTGGACTTCTTTTCCGATCGCGGCGTGAATATCGTGTGCATCGGCCGCGCGCCGGGTCGGGACGAGCTGCCTTTCGTGGACCTGCAGAGCGGTGCGACGGCGCGGCTTCTGCTTGATCATCTCTTTTCCGGCAACAGCAATGTCGGCCTGATCACCGGCCAGCAGCGGCGCAACTCCTATATCGAGATGGAAGCCGCCTATGCGGCGCGGATAGAAGAGACAGGCGCCTCCCCCACCGCGATCCGGATAGATGAAAATGGCGGTGAGCAGGCTGCCGCCGAAGCCGCCGAACGCCTCCTGCGTGCAGAACCCTCCATTTCGGCCCTGTGCGTGCCGGTCGATGCCTTCGCGACCGGCGTTCTGGACGCGGCGCGGGCTTTGGGTCGCAGAGTTCCTGAAGACCTCCGCCTTGCCACCCGCTACGACGGCATGCGCGCCAAACTGGCGACGCCTCCGCTCACCGCAGTCGACCTTCACCTCGATCACGTCGCAGCCGCCGCGGTCGACTTACTTCTAGCGCATCTGGGAGACGGAGCGGCCACGCCGCAGGCACTCGCCCCGCCCACCCTTGTCGTCCGGCCGTCATCGGCGACGTCGAAAAGATCAAATTCAGCGAGATCGCCAGACGGGCGATCTCGCTCTTGATGGGACCCGAACCAGCGCTCTGTAGAAAGCCTCTTTCAATCACGCAATCCTACTGGATCAGCATTTTGGCGCTTTGCGTACGCCGCCTGACCTATGTCGCAATCGCGCAAAAGATCGGTCTTTCACTTAAGACGGTTGCCGGTGTCTGCAAGGAATATGCCGCTCTTTCGAGCGACCAAGCAGTTCCCAAAGAAATGTTTCTGCTGGCCGCCCGCGATATCCAGAGAGTTACGGGCTTTTGGCCGGCGGTTGATACGGCCCAGGCCATTTCCAAGCGGGCTGTAGAAATTATGAGCGGGCATCGACGCAAGAATACAATGCCCGAACTCGGCAGGCGGCTGGAAAGCCTAAGGTTGCTTCCGTGAGCGTGTTGGCGTGTCAATAGATAATGCGAACAAAGCTGCCCATTCCCAGAAACAAGCTCCATCCTCACAATCTGTTAGTGTGGCCTGGAAGGCCCGTTTCAACGCGTGTCTGTTTGCTGCGCGCGAAGGTCGTACGGGGTCCGGTTTCTGGAGGAAGGCGGCCCTTTTAATCGACGCATCAGCCGCAACCAGTTCCCGTCAACAGCGTTTCCACGCCGCAGCTGTCGGGCAATCAATCTCCCTTTCTGCAAAGTTTTTCGTAAGCGGTGGCTCGTTGGCAACTTGTCGAGCGGCCGTAGCCAATCCCTGACGGGGCTGAACTTCTCCAAGAGCTCGGATGTCGAGACTACGCCGCCATTCGCATCATCGTCGCAATTACCTCTTCTTCGCGATAAGGCTTGGAAAAGAACACCACGTCCGACGGCAAGCTACCCTGTGGTGGTTTGGTGTGGCCGGAGGTGATGATCACATGAATGGGCGGCCAACGGTCGCGTATCATGGCGGCGAGACACAGTCCGTCGATACCGCCCGGCATATCGATGTCGGTAAATACAATCGAGATATCCAGACGGTTTTGCAGAATTTCCACCGCCTGAGTGGCATCGGCAGCTTCCACTGCTTCGAACCCAGCCGATTCAATCAAATCTATCGCGGCCATCCGCAGAAGAGGCTCGTCTTCGACCACAAGAATGATTGCTGAGGACATAAGAATGCTCCGTCGCTCTAGGACATTTGCACCTGAGCGAGTGGTGCATGGAATTCGGCTTCAAAGCCCGATGGTTCGAAACGAACGTCAACGCCACCTGTTCCAATCAAACCCATACGAATCAGCTTCGAACCGAATCCCTTGCCATTCGGTTCGACGGCAGGAGGTCCGCCTTTCTCCTTCCAATTGAACACCAGCTCATCTTCGCCGCCGAGGTCTCGCAGGTGCCAGGTGACTATGACGAGGCCGTCCGGGTTCAGGAGTGAGCCGTATTTGGTCGCATTGGTGGCAAGTTCATGCAAAAGAAGAGAGATAGACAGCGTGGCTCTTGGACCAAGGTCAACCGAAGGCCCATCGACCGCCAGGTTCTTCGCACTCATGAAGTTCGCGAGGACCGCGCTGACAACATCACCAAGGCTCGCATTCGACCAACTTTGCTGCAGAAGGACATCATGTGCGGTCGAGAGCGCGTGAAGCCGGTCCGTGAATGCACCAACGGGGGCTCGGTCGGCGACGCTGCGCAGGGTCTGCGTGGCAATCGCCTGGACCATGGCAAAGGTGTTTTTCATGCGATGGCTGAGTTCCTCGTTGCGAACGGTCTGTGCCTCCTCTGCAAGCCATTTCAGGTTTTCCGCTTCCTTCCGTTCAGATTTGTCCGTGAAAAGGATACCGACACGGTGGCTATTCGGGTCGCCAACGCGAAACGCGTGAACGTCAAACCAGCGTTCACTCAACTCTTTGGCGACGTGCTCGAACCGCACCGGCTCGCCACTAAGCGCGACGCCGCCATAAATATCGAACCAATGTTGCTCATGATTTGGAGCGAGGTCGCGCATCCACTTGCCCTGAGCGTCCACCAAACCTGTCTGGGTCGCAAATGCTGGATTGATCTCGACGAAGCGATAATCGGTAGGGACGTCACCATCGAATTTCATCTCGACGATGCAAAAACCATCCTCAATGGCTTCAAACAAAAGCCGGTACTGTTCTTCGCTTTCGTACCGCTTCCGGTCGCCCTCCTTCTGACGCGACATCGCAGTATCACGTTCCAGGACAGCCTTTCGCAGATGCATTTGCGTCATGACCTGACGGGCCAGGGCTCTCAGTCCATCGGCCTGGCTTGCCGTTAGTCCTCCAGGGCGCGGTGTGCCGTCTATGACGCAGAGACTGCCAAGGACGTTTCCATCAACGTCGCGAAGCGGTGCTCCCGCATAGAAACGGATGTGCGGCTCGCCGGTAACAAGGGGGTTTTCACGCGTTCGTTCGTCATTCCTGAGGTCTGTGATAACGAGAAGATCATCCTCGACAAGAGCATGAGCGCAGACCGAGCGGTCGAGATCGGTCTCGCATGGCTCGAAGCCGATCCTCGCCTTGAACCACTGGCGGTTCCCGGCAACAAGGCTCACGAGAGCGACTGGTGTTTCACAGAGAAGGCACGCAAGGCCGACGATGTCGTCAAAACCTTGCTCGGGTGGCGTATCGAGGATGTCGTAACTGGCGAGGCTTGCAAGGCGCGTCGCATCTGTTGTGTAAGGAGGCGGCGGCACGCTTTGCTTTCTTGAGTTTTAACCAGACAAACACCATTACATTTCACCCGAACTTTGGGAAGCCTCGGCGCGCCATTGTTCCAGTCACTGTATCGCTGGAATGAATGGCGCTAGTGCTGTAGAGATTGGAAAATGAAAGTTTCTGCGCGGCGGGGCGCACCACGACCATGCTGCAGAACATTCCACAAGACCTCTTTTCCAAGATATTCATAACGGACGAACTGGAAAGCAGGCCAGTCGAACGCGCCGATTTCCTGAAGGAAAAGATTGCAATTCAGGACCTGGCGGCACGGATGGTTATCGATCCGGATGCCGTGCTTCCACGCTTCGTCCAACTCGCGATGCAGATGACCGGCGGCGAGTCGGCAGGATTGAGCATCCATGATGAAGCTGGCAAGTCATTCCGATGGCTTCATATGTGCGGAGAGCTTGCTGCCTTCGAAGGTGCAACGACTCCGCGCAATTACAGCCCTTGTGGCGTGACACTTGATACACTTCGCCCCACGCTCGCAAGTCATCAGGAATGGGCCTACAGTTGGGTATCTGACGCGAATATCGAGCTGCCGGAAGTGCTGCTGGTGCCGCTCTCGATTGGCGGCACGGAGTGAGGAAGATCGAGGTCGACAGCGGCAAACGAGCAGGCTTGCCGAGCGACGCAGCCGAGAAGATGAAGGCTCTTGAGCGGGAGAACCGCGAACTTCGTCAGCCCAACGAGATTTTGCGCAAGGCGTCTGCTTATTTCGCAATGGCGGCGCTCGACCGCCCCTTCAAGCGATGATCTCGTTCATTGACGAACACCGTAGCGTGTTCGGGGTCGAGCCGATCTGCAGGCTTTTGCCGATTGCCCCATCAACCTACTACGAGAACGTCGCCAAGCGCCAGGATGTGGACCGCTTGTCGGATCGCGCCCGCAGCGATAGCGGCCTGAAGATAGAGATACGTCGGGTGTTCAATGATAACTTCCAGGTCTACGGCGTGCGTAAAGTCTGGCGGCAGTTGCAACGCGAACGCTACGACATCGCCCGCTGCACGGTCGCTCGGCTCGATCGCCGCCTCAGTTCTCAAGATCTTCAGCATCTGACGCGATTTCCGACACTTTGGCCGACTTGACTTTACGGGGGTCCTTACGGGCAGGCTCTCGCTCGCGCATGGACACAAAGGCGGGCGGAGCCTCTCCGTTCTTGTCGACCCCGAAATAGATCGTCTGATGCGGAAACGGAATTTCGATCGCGCGTGCATCGAATACGCGTTTTACTGCGCCATTAAGAGCCCGACCAACAGCCCATTGTTTCCCGGGCAGCGTCTTGATACGCACGCGCAAGATAACAGCACTGTCGGCAAGCTCCTGCACGCCAAACCATTCCATCTCGCCCAGAATGACGCCGTTGATCTCCGCATCACCACGCAGTTCCTCGAATGCATCAAACAGGGCCGCGCGAGCGATCTCGACATCCTCGCGGTAGGCGATACCAATATCGCCGACATGGTAGGAGAAGTCACGCATGAGATTGGTGACCATCTCCACCGAGGAGAACGAAATAATGTGGTACGCGCCCCGAACGTCTCGCAGGCTGACAGAGCGGATCGTCAATCGCTCTACCGTGCCCGTCGTGCTGCCGACCGTGATCACGTCACCCACATTGATCGCGTTTTCGAGTTGAATGAACACGCCGTTGATGACGTCCTGCACAAGCTTTTGAGCGCCAAAGCCAATCGCCAGACCGATCACGCCGGCGGATGCCAGAAGTGGCGCGATATCCAGTCCCATTTGCGAAAGCGAAAACATGAGAGCGATCACTACGATCGCGATGGTCGCCGCATTTCTGAGGAGTGTGAGTAGAGTTGTCTCGCGTGCGGTCGCAATGGAGCCGAAGGCAGGGTTCAGACGATAGTCGACCCAGGACGTCAACGCGAGCCAGAAGATATAGGCGACCAGCAGGATGACGAAGACCGAGGCGATCGCGCTGGTGAAGGCCAGCCCGATGCGCGATTGCATCATCGTCGCGATGTCGAAAATACCCATCGCCGAAAGCACGATCCCGAGAACCACCGCCAGGATGACGATGCGAAGGATCGTCAGGAAGCGCGGAACGAGACCGTTGACGCGTCTTTCGAGAAGCGGAAGGCGTTCGTTGACATTGACCGGCAGCCGAACGCCACGCGTCACCGTGCGCGCCAGCCAGTCCGCGACGACAAAGCCGATGATGATGGCTGCAAAGGCCTGGGCGCTCGCGGCCAGCACGGAAAACAGCCGTTCGGCCGGCCCGATCAGCACGACGAAAAAGAGGAATGCGAGATAAACGAGCACCGGCCAATGCCAGCGTGTCGCCATGAAGCGGGCCTGACGGTGGCGGGGGCTGTGGTCCGGGGTCGTCAGGAGCCAGTCGGTCACCGCCTGGCGGTTCATGAAGGTCGCCGATATGGCGATGATCAGGGCAATGAGCGCGACGAGTGCGGAGATCGCCCGACCGGAAGCGAGGGACACCGCTTGCGAGAGAACCGGCTGGAGGAGAAGCTGCCCATAGCCGAGAATGCTGACGATCCAGCCAAGGATCCGACTGGTTTTCCGGGCGGCCTCATCCGATATGCGCACCAGCCGCAATTCGCCGGCCGAGGGCGAAAGGACGGTTCTGATCGCCACCCTCGCCAGTTGTACCACCGTGAACGCATTCAGGTAGAGCGTCTGCTGGATATCCATGCGCCCCAACTCGCCGAAGACCGTGAGCGCCGCCACATATCCGGCGCCCCATGCGACAACGACAATGCCGATATCGAGCGCGGCCGAGGCTGCAATGAGAATGGCCTTCTCGAAAAACCCGGCCGAGGCGGAGCGTTTTCCGAACGAACGGTCGATCCGCCGCGTAACCAGGCGCAAGGCCATGAAGACCCCGTAGGTGACGACGATCACGAGGGCTAGGTCGCGCAACGTACGCAACAGCACTTCGCCTTCCGCACCGCTCAGATTGGCAAATGTTGCCGGCGCGGCCGCCAGTTGCCTTGAGAAGACGATGACTGAAGAAACAGCCCTCTCGGCGGATTGTCGTGTGACCTCCGCGATCTTCTGGCCGAGCGAAGTATCCTGTGCCGCCGGCGGTTGCGCGGCATCGGCGGAAAGCGCCTTTTCACCATTCGCGGCTTTCTGCAACTCACCAAGGAACGTCTCGCGTGTCTTGTCGTCGCGAAGGACGTCGATGAGATCCTGAAGCTTCGCAGCCTCGGCCGGCTGGTCCTGGGTGGCGCCCGGCAGGAGGGATTGCTGCGCGGCCGCGGGCATGATGCCTGCAACGAGCATGAAGATCAGAAGAAGGACGGTTCTCATCAAGGGAAGTTCCATGGGTCAGGCCATCGTGCGCGTGCCGGGAAACAACAGGTCGACAAAGCGGGCCGCCGTCGGTTGCGGTTCGTGATTGGCAAGGCCCGGGCGTTCATTGGCCTCGATGAACACATAATCCGGTTGCGAGGGATCGCGGACCATGAAATCGATGCCGACGACCGGAATGTCGATTGCGCGTGCGGCCCGGCAGGCGGCTGCGACAAGATCCGAATGCACCGTGTCCGTGACATCGTGGATCGACCCGCCGGTATGCAGGTTTGCGGCCTTGCGCACCGTGATCTCACGCCCTTCGTCGAGCACGGTTTCGAGATTCAGCCCCTGCCCTTCAAGGCAGCGCTCTGTTTCCGCGTCGATCGGGATCCGGCTCTCTCCGCCTGTCGCGGCCTGCCTGCGGCGGGATTGCCGCTCGATGAGGCAGGCAATCGTGCTGTGGCCATCGCCGATGACGGCGGGCGGACGTCGCACGGCGGCGGCGACCAGCGCATAATCGATGATCACGAGGCGCAGGTCCTGCCCCTCGAAACACGCTTCGAGCAACACCCGCTCGCAGACCTGGCGCGCCGAGGCGATCGCCGCGTCCAGCCCTTCCATCGTCGTGATGCCGATCGAGATGCCGCGCCCCTGCTCGCCGCGCGCGGGCTTTACCACAACCTTGCGGTGTTTTTCCAGAAAGGCCTGAAGGGCCGTTCTGTCTTCACCCACCTCGATCTGCTCCGGGACGGCAAGGCCCGCAGACGAGACGATGCGGCGCGCGATGGCCTTGTCGTCGCTGATCGACATCGCCACCCCGGATGTCAGTTCCGAGAGGCTCTCGCGGCAATGGATGGATCGGCCGCCATGGGTCAGGCGAAAGAACCCGCCTCCGGCATCCGTGATATCCACATGGATGCCGCGCCGCGTCGCTTCGTCCACGATCAGCCGCGCATAGGGGTTGAGGGCATCGTAGGACTGATGCGGCATCGCGAAGAACTTCTCGTTGATGGCGTTCTTCCGCTTGACGGTGAAGAGCGACATGCGCTGGAAGTTGAGTTTCTCGTACAGTTTTATCGCCAGTTCATTGTCGTGCATCACCGACAGGTCGACATAGGAGAGGCCACGCGCCTGGAAATGTTCGGCCAGCTTGCAAAGCAGCTTCTCGCCGATCCCGGGCTGGCGCGCATGCGGATGCACGGCAAGGCACCAGAGCGAGGCCCCCCGATCCGGATCGTCGAACAGCCGCTGATGATCGATGCCCGTCACCGTGCCGACGATCTCGCCGGAGGCATCGTCCTGGGCGACAAAATAGGTGAGCGACCGGTTGTCCCGTTCGGAGGAGAAGAAGTCCGAGCGGATCTGCACCATCCCGCAGGCGGCATAGACATGATTGATGCCCTCGGCATCGACCTCGGTCGCCAGCCGGCGGATGGTGATGCCGCGCATGCGGCGCGGTTTTGCCCGATAGGTCGACAGGTTGAGCCGGAATGTGTGCGAGGGGTCGAGGAAAATCTCCTGCGGCGCCCGCGATAGAAGCACATGCGGATCACGCACATAGAATGCGATATCCCGGCTGGACGGCGCTTCGTCGCGCAGCTCCGACAACAGCGTCTCGTGGTCGGAAAAGGTCTGGGCGAAGACCAGTCGCCCCCACCCGCAGTCCAGCACCACATCCTTCTTCTGCGTGCCGGAGGTTTCCGGCCGTCCGACATGCCGGCCGGGCTGGGCGCGCGTGCGCAACTGCTTCAGTCGATGGGTGACTGCCTTGGTTCCCTTGCTGCGCTGGCGCGGCGAAGTCGCATCCCCTGCCTTCTTCATGTCAAACCCCCTGGGCCTGGAGCCACATTTCCAGCAGCCCGACCTGCCAGAGTTCGGAGCCGCGCAGCGGCGTGATGTGGTCCGACGGCTTGAGGAGCAGACGGTCGAGATAGTCCTCGCGGAAGAAGCCGCGCTCGCGCGCCTTCTGCGAATGCAGCGTGTCGCGGATCATGTCGAGATAGGGACCGGCGATATATTTGAGCTGCGGAACCGGGAAATAGCCCTTCTTGCGATCGATCACCTCGCTTGGAACGACCTTGCGGGCCACGTCCTTGAGGATGCCCTTGCCGCCGTCGCGCAGCTTCTCTTCCGGCGGAATGCGCGCGGCAAGCTCCACCAGCTCATGGTCGAGGAAGGGCACGCGGGCTTCCAGCCCCCAGGCCATGGTCATGTTGTCGACGCGCTTCACGGGGTCATCGACCAGCATGACATTGCTGTCGAGACGGAGCGCCTGGTCGACGGGCGTATCGGCGCCGTCTCGCAGCAGATGCTCTCTAAGCAATGCGCCGCTGGCATCGTGATCCGCGATCCACGCTTCCGACAACTGTGTTCGCAGAACGTCATCCGATCTATCGCGGAATGCCTTGCCGTAATCGGCGACGACATCGTTGGAGTCGACCAGAGGCGGATACCAGTGATAGCCGCCAAAAACCTCGTCCGCACCCTGGCCGGACTGCACGACCTTGATGTGCTTCGAGACCTCCTTGGAGAGCAGGTAGAATCCGACATTATCGTATGACACCATGGGCTCAGACATTGCCGCTATCGTGCCAGGCAACGCCCCCATCAGGTCAGATGAAGGCACGAAGATCTTGTGGTGATCTGTGCCGAAATGTTCGGCGATGAGATCCGAATAGACAAACTCATCGCCCTTCTCACCATTGGCCTCCTCAAAGCCGACGGAAAAGCTCATAAGATTATGTTGGCCCGCTTCCGCGAGCAGACCGACGATCAGACTGGAATCGACCCCGCCGGAAAGCAGTACGCCAACGGGCACGTCGGCGATCATGCGACGCTTGACCGCGAGGCGAAGGGCTTCGAGAAGCTGGGCCTGCCAGTCCTCACGCCGGATCGCGGCATCGGCGGGCTGGCGCCGGTATGGTGGATCCCAGTAGCGGCGATCCTCAAAACTGCCATCGCGTCCAAAGATGCGGATCGTCGCGGGGGGTAGTTTGCGCACGCCGTTCAGGATGGTGCGCGGCGGCGGCACGACTGCATGGAAGGTCATATAGTTGTGCAGGGCCATCTTGTCGATCGACGTATCGACACCACCTGCCTTCACGATCGCCGGCAGGCTGGATGCAAAGCGCACGGCCCCCGCAACTTCCGCGACATAGAGCGGCTTGATGCCGAAGCGGTCGCGAGCCATGATGACGCGGCCGCTGTCGCGTTCATGAATGACAAAGGCGAACATGCCGTGGAAGCGCGAAACGCAGTCTTCGCCCCAGGCATGCCATGCCTTTAGGATGACTTCGGTATCGCCGTCGGAGAAGAACCGATAGCCCTTGGCTTCGAGGTCCGACCTGAGTTCACGAAAATTGTAGATGCAGCCGTTGAAGACCATCGACAAGCCGAGGTCGGGATCGACCATTGGCTGCTGCGACTTGTCGGACAGGTCGAGGATGCGCAATCGCCTGTGTCCGAGTCCCACATTCCCTCGAACCACGACACCCGATCCATCCGGCCCGCGAGGCGCGAGAACGTCCGCCATGATCGAGACCGCTGAAACCGACGGTGACCCGCCATCGAACCTGACTTCTCCGCAAATTCCACACATATACTGGGCAAAACCTCCATTGTTGGTACAAAATGCGACGTCAGGGCCGTGAAAAGCTCCACGGCCCTGACGTCGTATGAAAACCCAATGTCCGACGCGGCACGATGTTCCCTTCCGGAGCTGACTTCATCCCCCGATCGTCTTTGCACGCGCCAGCATATAGTCCTCAGCGAATGCCATATGCTCGGCGGCGATGCGGCGCGCATCGTCCGTCCTTCCGTCCTTCAACGCGGCCATCAGGCGATACTGGAAGGACAGTCCTTCCTCACGGGAGCTGGACGCCGGATCGGAATAGATCCTTCGCGCCAACGGCAACTCGCGTAACAGGTTGTGCATCAGCCCGCAGAGGAACCCGAGCAACGGGTTGGGGCAGATCTGTGCGAGTTGCGAGTGGAAGTCGAGTTCTGCCACGCGCTGGCGATACTGCTCGTCGGGATCGCCCGGCGGATGATCGTAGATGCGGATCGTATTTTCCAGCAAAGCGAGTTGCTCGGCCGTCACCCGGCCCGCAAGCAGGGCCGCTATTTCGGGCTCCAGCGCCTTACGGATGGCATAGATGTCGGACAGGCTCGGCTGGTCGAAGAAGAAGTGGGTCGACAGCAACTCCATGGCGTGCTGGGCGGAGGGCGCGGCAACGAACGCGCCGCCACCTGGGCCACTGCGCGTAAAGACCATGCCTTGCGTCTCCAGCGTCTTCATGGCCTCCCGCACGGTGCCCTTGGCCGCCTTGAACCGATCGATCAGTTCGCGCTCCTGTGGCAGGCGGTCGCCGGGGGCGAGGCCTTCCGAGCGGATATAATCTTTCATCCGGTCGGCAATCGCCTCGGGCCGCCGCTTCGTCTTGCCGGCGGGCGTGAAGAGGCGTTTGCCATCTTCGCCGATCGTGCTGCGTTTTTCCCTGATGCCTGGCATGCCCGTCACTCTCTTCTGATGCGAGGCGCGCTCGCGACAAGCCGTTGTGTATAGGCGTGCCCGGGATTGGCAAAGAGACGCGCCGCGGGCGCCGTCTCGACCACCTCGCCCAAATACATGACGGCGACACGATCGGAGATCGCCTCCACGACGGCGAGGTCGTGACTGATGAAGAGATAGGATAGACCGAAGCGCATCTTCAGGTCGCGCAGCAGCAACAGGACTTGCGCCTGCACGGAGACGTCGAGTGCACTCACCGGTTCGTCGAGTACGATGATTTCCGCTTCGGCCGCCAGTGCCCGGGCAATCGCGATGCGCTGCGCCTGACCGCCGGAAAACTCGTGTGGATACCGGGTGAGCGTATCTTCCGGCATCTGCACTGCGTCGAGCAATTCCCTCATCCGCGCGGTACGCCTCGCCGCCTCGTAGCCGCACAGGAGTTTGAGCGGCGTGTCGAGGATATCGCGGATCGTCTTGCGCGGATTGAGCGAGGCGACCGGATCCTGAAAGACGTACTGAATCATCTTGCCGAAGGCGCGCGGTCCCTCCCGCCGCAATGCACCCGCATCCTTTCCGCCGATCATCAGGCTGCCGGCGGTGGGCGCTTCAAGGCCGACGAGCATTCGGGCGAGCGTGCTCTTGCCGGAGCCGCTTTCGCCGACGACGGCAAGCGTCTCGCCGCTCGCAACATCGAGCGAGACGGATTTCACGGCCCTGACCTCATGGCGCGCCTTGCCGAGCAGGCTCCTGCCGCCGCCGAACGTCTTGGAAAGGTTGCGGATCTGAATGGCGGATACGGTCATGATGCCTGCTCCTTGCCGCCCGCGAAGAGCCCGGCGACACGTTCCAGGAAACGCTCCCCCGTGCCGAGTTCGGGCACGCAGGCGATCAGTCGCTTGGTATAGGCATGCTGCGGATTGGCGAGCACCGCGCGGGTTTCACCCGTCTCGACGATCTCGCCGTCCTTCATCACCGCCACCCGGTCGCAGATTTCCGAGACGACGCCGAAATCGTGGGTGATGAACAGCAGGGCCATGCCACGCTCGCGCTGCAAATCGCGCAGGAGTTCGAGGATGCGGGCTTGCACGGTGACATCGAGGGCCGTCGTCGGCTCGTCTGCGACGATCACGTCCGGGTCGTTGGCAAGCGCCATGGCAATGCCGACACGCTGGCGCTGGCCGCCCGAAAGCTGGTGCGGATAGTGTTTTGCCCGCTCCCGCGCCTCCGGGATGCCAACCTTGTCCAGAAGGGCGACTGCCCTTTCCCGGCACGCCGCAGCACCGATCGACTGGTGCGCGGCGATCGCCTCCTCCACCTGCCGCCCGACTGGATACATCGGGTGCAACGTCGTCAGCGGGTCCTGGAAGACATAGGCAACGCGGCTGCCACGGCTGGCGATCAGGCGCGTCTCGGGCATCGCCAGCACGTCCTCGTTTCCGAGATAGACCGCCCCGTTGCAGATCAGCCCCGGCGGAGACGCCACCAGCCCCATGACGGACAGCGCCGTGACGCTCTTGCCCGAGCCGCTTTCGCCGATGAGGCCGAGGCATTCGCCCGGCTTCACATGCAGCGAGACACCGCACACCGCCGGCACGACCCCGCCGCCGCGCCGGAAGCCGGTTTCGAGACCCGCAATCGAAAGAGCAGCATCCGCTACGGCATTTGCCGGCATGGCGCGGCCGCTTGCGACTTCAGTCACCGGCCCCGGCCGCGCAAGCGCACCAGAGCGTAGGCGCGGGTCGAGCACGTCGCGGACACCGTCGCCGAGAACGTTCAGGCTGATGACGATGAAGAAGATCATCACGCCCGGAACGATGGAGACATGCGGCGCAGTGAGCAGCTGTGCCCGCCCCTCGCCCAGCATGGAGCCGAGATCGGCCTGCGGCGGCTGCGCGCCGAGGCCGAGGAAGCTGAGGCCCGCCGTCTCGAGTATCATCCAGCCCGCCGTCGTCGACATGGTGATGATGATCACCGGCAGGACATTGGGCAGCACCTCGGTGAGGATGATCGAGAGGTTGCCCTTGCCGGAGAGCCGCGCCGCATCGACGAATTCGCGGTGTACGTAGCCGAGCGTCACCCCGCGCACGTTGCGGGCGAAGAAGGGGATGTTGACGACGGCGATGGCGTAGAGCGCGTTCATCAGGCCCGGACCAAGCGCCGCGACGATCGCCAGCGCCAGCAGGATATAAGGAAAGGCCATGAGCATATCGATGCCGCGCATCATCGCATTGTCGGTGCGCCCGCCCGCATAGCCCGCCACGATGCCGATTGCCGAACCGATGAGGGCGGCTATCAGGGTTGCGGCAAAACCGACCGCGATGGATATGCGCGTACCCCAGAGCAAGCGGCTCAGGATGTCCCGGCCAAGCTGGTCCGTGCCGAGCAGGTGGCCGGCCGTCAGCAGGGGTTTCAGCCGGTCGGCCGGCGCCGTCGCGTCGGGATCGGGCAGCGGCAGGATCGGCACCAGCAGGATCATGAGGGCGATCAGGCCGAGCAGCACCAGCCCTGCCGTCGCCAGACGATTGTTGAGCAGCAGGTGCCAGGAGGTGATCCGCCGGGGCGCTTTCGACGCCGGCGTTTCGGCAAGCGCGCTCATGTGCGAATCCTCGGATCGAGCATGGACTGAAACACGTCGGCGACGAGATTGAACAGGACGTAACTCGCTGCGACCACGAGGACGCCACCCTGCACCAGAAGGATGTCGCGGGTCGAGATCGCCTTCACCAGCATGGCGCCGATGCCCGGCCACTGGAACACGGTCTCGATATAGACGGCACCGCCCAGCACGAAGCCGGCCTGGATGCCGATGACGGGAATGATGCTGACAAGCGCCGCGCGGAAGGCATGGCCGTAGATCACGCGCCGTTCAGGCAGGCCCTTGGCACGCGCCGTGCGCACATAGTCCTGCCGCAGCACCTCCAGCATCGCGCCGCGCGTCAGCCGGGCGATAACCCCGGCGGCAACGACCGCCAGCGTGGTTGCCGGCAGGATCAGGTGGATCAGGAGGTCCTTGAGATCCCCGCCGCCATAGACCGCATACATGCCGGACGCCGGCAGAATGCGCCAGTGCACGGCGAACAGATAGATAAGCAGGAGCCCGAGCCAGAAGGACGGCATGGAGATGCCGGCGAGCACGAAGAATGTGATCGCCCGGTCCACCCAGCCGAACTGCCGAACCGCCGAAACCACGCCCGCGAGCAGGCCGATCACGGAACACAGCACGAGCGACACGCCGGCCAGCACGAGCGTTGCCTGAAAACGCTCCAGCACTTCGTCGAGCACGGGGCGGTTGAGGGCGAAGGACCGGCCGAAATCGCCATGAAGGACGTTGCCGATCCAGATCAGGTATTGCTGCACCAACGGCTTGTCGAGACCGAGGTCGCGGTTGATGCGCTCGACGTTTTCCGGCGTGGCATAGGCGCCAAGAATGGCCGTGGCGGTATCGCCCGGGATCAGCGCCATCACCAGAAAGACGATGATGGAAAGGCCGAACAGCACGGGCACGACGGCGATCAGCCGTTTCAGGATATAGGCCGACATGGGACCTCCGGGACATCCGTGGCACTGCCGGCATTTCTGCCGGCAGTGGCTTTACAGACGAGGGCTACTGCTTTGTCACACCATGGAGATTGAGCAGGAAGGAGGGTTGCAGCTTGAAGCCCTGTACGGCCGCCGTGGTGACCGCATTCTGCTTCCAGTTGGCAACGAAGAGCCAGGGCGCATCGTCATGCACGATCGCCTGCACCTCGCCGTAGAGCTTGCCGCGCTCGGCCTGATCCGTCGATACGCGTGCCTTTTGCAGAAGCTCGTCCACCTTCGGGTTCGAGTAATAGCCCGAGTTGAAGCCGCCCTTGTCCGGCATCGCGTCCGTGCGCAGCGTCAGGTAGGGCACCGTGTCCGGATCGTTGGTCATCCATGCCATTTCGGCCATGTCCGCCTTGCCCTCGAGACCGGGATTGACACGGCCGAGGAAGGTGTTCCACTCGTAGGTCTCGATCTTCACCGTGAACCCGACGGCCTGAAGGTCCGCCTGGATCGCTGCGCCCATGGTGATCGGATCGAGCATGCCGGAACCGCCCTCGGTGACGTAGAAGGTAAGCTGCGGATTTTCGACACCCGCCTCGGCCAGCAGCGCCTTGGCCTTTTCGGGATCGTAGGCATAAGGCTCGACAGCACTTTCCACCCAGTTGAAGGCCAGCGGAATCGGACCGGCCGCGACCGTCGCGGTGCCCTGCAGGACATCGTTGACGAGCGTTTCCTTGTTCACGGCATAATTGGCCGCCTGGCGCACACGCTTGTCGGCGAAGGGACCGGTCTTGGTGTTGAGAATGCCGAACCAGACATGCGGGCCGGCCTGTTCCGCAACGGCGAAATTGGCGTCCTGCTTGAAGGTCGCGAGATTGTCCGGCGGGACCTCCACCATGACGTCGATGCCACCGGCCATCATCTCCGCGACGCGCGTATTGGCATCGGTGATCGGCCGAAACACGACGGCCTCGAGGCTCGCCGCACCATCCCAGTAATCTGGGTTGCGGTCGATGACGACGCGCTGGCTCGACAGCCACTCGACGAACTTGAACGGCCCGGTTCCCGAGGGGCTGCGACCATAGTCCTTGCCATGCTGCTCAACCGCGGCAGGCGAGACGATCAAACCCGTCGGATAGGCCAGATTGGAAAGGAACGGTGCGAAGGGCTCGCTCAGCTTGAACTCGACGGTCTGCGGATCGATCACGTTGACGGATTCGACCGAAGCGAAGTTGAACGACAGCGGGAATGGGCCGGTGTTGTAGAAGGGATGGTCTTTCTTCAGCATGCGGTCGAAGTTGAACTTCACCGCCTCCGCATTGAAATCCGAACCGTCATGGAACTTCACGCCCTGGCGAAGCTTGAACGTGTAGGTCTTGCCATCGTCGGAAATGTCCCAGCTTTCGGCAAGCGCCGGCTCGATCTCCAGCGTGCCGTCCTTGAAGCGCACGAGGCCGTCATAGATGTTGACGAGGATTCGGAAATCGTTGGTCGCGGTAACCGTGTGCGGATCGAGAGACTGGGGCTCGGCGATCTGGCCCACGACCAAAACATTGGGTGGTGTCTGTGCGGCGGCCGGCCCCGTGGCAAGCGCGGCGCAGGCAAGGGCAGCAGCCGCAAGGGCGCTCCGAAACAGCCTCTTCATGGGGAAGATCCTTTCGATTTGGCATCGTTCGTGAGCTGCTATTTATAACTACAAATACACTCCGTGCAATAATTTATCATGATTAAATTCCAAAACCGTGGATTGACGCGCCTCTCGCGCTCGGCGGAAAACTGATCAGGACCCGCCGGGCTCGTCCGCACTGAGATCCTGCTCGGCACGCTCGACTTTTTGGCGGGTGAAGCCGCGCAGGCCCGAGACTTCCTCGGCGTCGCGCTCGATCTGCACCTCGCTCGCAGCATAGTGCACCACCAGCTTTGCAACCGACATCAGGGCATGGAGATGGATGCGCTCATAGCCGTGCGAGGCATCGACGCCGAAGGCCAGGAGCGCGGTGCGCACGTCATGCCCGGCTTCCACGGCGGAAGCGGCGTCGGAGCGATAATAGCGAAAGACGTCCTTCTGGACGCGGATGCCGTGCTCGCCGCACAGCTCATAGAGCTTTTTCGACAGGTGATAGTCGAACGGGCCGGTCTGGTCCGCCATGGCGAGCGTCACGCCGAACTCGTCGGAATTCTGGCCCGGTGCGGTCGTGCCGTTGTCGATGGCGACCAGCGAGGCGATATCCGGCACCAGAGCCGCCGATGCACCGACGCCGACCTCCTCGCCGATCGTGAAAAGCCAATAGGTATCGACCGGCGTTTCAATGGCCTCCCGCTGCATGGCCTCGAGTGCTGCGAGCATGATCGCCACCCCCGCCTTGTCGTCGAGATGGCGGGAAACGATGAAACCGTTTTCGAGAAATTCCGGCTGCGGATCGATGGCGACGATATCGCCGATGTCGATGCCGAGCTGCACGATGTCCTTCCGGTCACGCGCAAGCGCGTCGATACGCAACTCGATATGCCGCCAGCCCGACGGTTGCGTGTCGACCTCTTCGTTGAAGGTGTGGCCCGACGCCTTCAGCGGCAGGATGGAGCCGCGATAGATCCCCTTGCTGGAAAAGATCGAGGCGCGCGCGCCTTCGGCAAACCGCGCCGACCAATGGCCGATCGACACGAGTTCGAGCCGGCCGTTGTCTTTCAGCGCCTTCACCTGCGCACCCAGCGTATCGAGATGCGAGACGATGCCGCGGGCCGGCCGCTCCGCAGCGCCGGGACGACGCGCACGGATTGCGCCGCGCCGTGTCAGCTTGACCTCCAGCCCGAGGCGCTCCAATTCGCGCGCCGTGTGGCGTACGGCTTCGTCGGTAAAACCGGTGGGGCTCGGGATGGCGAGCAGTGCTTCCAGCCGAGCCCTGAGATAATCCGGGTCGATATTGATCGGTGTCTGCATGGGGGCGTTGTCGCAGCCAACACCGGTTTCGTCAACAATACGACGCCGGGCAGCGTCGCCCCCATCATAGCCGCGGTCGATCTGCTCCCATGGAAACGCCGGGCTTCCCGGACGAAAAATCACCCGGCACGCTCGCCGCACATAACGCCAAATTGTTTTAACGGAGTGGCAATTTTTACCATTCGGTAGAAATTTCTTCCACTACGGTAGACATTGCGGCAGCAATGTGCCAAATAATGTCCTTGTTGCGACAGTGTTTCATTTGCGACATCGATTTGTAACAGATCTCGCTTATAGGTCGCTCGAACCAGCATACATCAAACAAAGGAGAGTGCCTCGCTTCCGGAGCCGGGCCCGACACAATATGGCTTTTGCAACTGAGCGCGACCTTCCGGGCGACGAACGACCGGTCAAGATCAGCATCAGGAATGTCTTCAAGGTTTTTGGCGTACGTCCGGAACAGGCCCTCAACCTTCTCAATGCGGGCAAGACCAAGCAGGAAATCCACGCCGCGACCGGATGCACGATCGGCGTCAACGACGCCAGCTTCGATATCCGCGCCGGCGAAATCTTCGTCATCATGGGCCTGTCCGGGTCCGGCAAATCAACCATGTTGCGCCTTATCAACCGGTTGATCGAGCCGACCTCGGGAACGATCGAGATCGACGGGCGCGATGTCACTCGGATTTCACGCAGCGAACTGATCGCACTCCGGCGCCACCAGATCAGCATGGTCTTCCAGTCGTTCGCGCTGCTGCCCAATCGCTCCGTTCTCGACAATGCCGCCTTCGGCCTGGAAGTCGCCGGCGTCAGTGAGGCCGAGCGCAAGCAGCGCGCCCGCGCCGCCCTGAAGGCCGTCGGCCTCGAAGGCCATAACGACAGCCGGACCGACCAGCTTTCCGGCGGCATGAAACAGCGCGTCGGCCTTGCCCGCGCGCTCGCCGCCGAGCCGGCGGTATTGTTGATGGACGAGGCCTTTTCGGCGCTCGACCCGCTCATCCGCACGGAGATGCAGGACGAGCTGGTGCGTCTCCAGGCCGAGCACAGCCGCACCATCATCTTTGTCAGCCACGACCTGGACGAGGCCATGCGCATCGGCGACCGCATCTGCATCATGCAGAACGGCGAAGTCGTTCAGGTCGGCACGCCCGACGAGATCGTGCTCAAGCCGGCAAACGACTATGTTCGATCCTTCTTCCGCAATGTCGACGTCTCGCAGGTCTTCCGCGCCGGTGACGTCGCGCGCAAGACGCAGGTGACGATCATTGAGCGCCAGGGCGTGTCCGCTGCGGCCGCGCTCGAACGCATGAAGCATTTCGACCGGGAGGTCGCGATCATCCTCGGTCGCGACAAGACCTACCACGGCATGGTCAGCCGCGCGTCGCTGATCGAAACCGCCGGCAAGGACGCGAGCGACCCGTACAAGCGGGCGTTTTTGCCGGACATCGAGCCGATCCCGGCCGCCGAAAGCCTGTCCAACGTGCTGGGCAAGGTCGCCTCCAGCGCCTGGCCGGTCCCGGTCGTCGACGACAGCAACCGCTATCTCGGCTCCATCAGCAAATCCGTGCTTCTCGAAACGCTCGACCGCACCGCCTGATCCGCCAGCCCGGAGATTTTTCCATGACTTTCGATATCGGAGACGGCGTCGACAGCGTCGTCAATTACATCCTCGACAATTTCAGCCCGTTGCTGGACACCATTGCCCTGATGATCGGCACCGTGACGGACGGAATCCAGAACCTGCTTCTCGCGACGCCGCTACCCGTCGGCCTTGCAATCTTCGTGTTGCTGTCGCTGTGGCGCGTCAGTTTCGGCTTTGCCGTGTTCACCGGCCTTTCGCTCTGGCTGGTCGGCCATATGGGCCTGTGGCAGGCGATGATGGAGTCGCTTTCACTGGTGATCGCCTCGACGCTGATCGCCATGGCGATCGGCCTCCCGCTCGGCATTGCCATGGCGCGCAGCAACCGGGCCGCGGCAATCGTACGCCCGGTGCTCGACCTCATGCAGACCATGCCGGCCTTCGTCTACCTGATCCCCGCGGCCATGTTCTTCGGGCTCGGCGCCGTGCCGGGAACCATCGCGACCGTCATCTTCTCCATGCCGCCCGTGGTGCGCCTCACCAATCTCGGCATCCGCCAGGTGCATGTGGAATTCGTCGAAGCCGGCAACGCCTTCGGCTGCACCCCCTCGCAGCTTCTGTTCAAGGTGCAACTGCCGAACGCCATGCCATCGATCATGGCCGGCATCAACCAGACGATCATGCTGTCGCTGTCCATGGTGGTCATCGCCTCGATGATCGGCGCCGGCGGCATCGGAAACACGGTACTCACCGGCATCCAGCGCCTCGATGTCGGCACCGGCTTCGAAGGCGGCATCGCCGTCGTCATCCTTGCCGTGATCCTCGACCGGATCACGCAGAGCCTCGGAAAGGAGCGCGCCGGCATCTGGCGCACCCTCTTCCGCCGGACAGCGCAACCGCAGGCGAACTCCCCGGCCACGGCCTGAGAACGTCCGGCTCGCGCTGAAAAATGGCGGCGCCCGCGCCGCCGAATGCGAACCTTCAAAGGAGCAAACATGTTCAAGACACTCGTTGCCATGAGCCTCACCGCAAGCCTTGCCACCGCTGCTTTCGGCACGGCTTTCGCCGAAGAAAAGGCGCCGGTGAAGATCGGCTGGGCCGCCTGGTCCGATGCCGAATTCGTGACCAAGCTTGCCGCAAAGCTCATCAAGGACGAACTCGGCCAGGAGGTCGAGCTGGTGCAGACCGACGTGGCCCCTCTCTACCAGGGCGTGAGCCGCGGCGACCTCGATGCCATGATGATGGCCTGGCTGCCCGCCACGCACGCCGACTACTTCGCCAAGGTGAAGGACAAGGTGACGACGCTCGGCACCGTCTATGACGGCGCGAAGCTCGGCTGGGTGGTGCCCAAATACGTGCCAGAGGATGCGATCGCCTCGATCGAGGACCTCAAGAAAGATGATGTGAAGGCCAAGCTCAAGGGACGCGTCGAGGGCATCGATCCCGGGGCCGGCCTGACGCGCCTGTCGGAAAAGGCCGTCACGGACTACGGCCTTGACGGCTACAAGCTGCAGATTTCCAGCGAGGCCGGTATGCTGACGACGGTTGATCGGGCGATCCGCAAGGAAGAATGGTTCGTCGCAACCTCCTGGAGCCCCCATTGGATGTTCGGCAAATACGAGCTGCGCTACATCGCCGACCCCAAGGGCGCGCTTGGCGACGCCGAACATGTCGATGTGCTCGCCCGCAAGGATTTCGAGGAAGACAATCCGGAGGTGGCCGGCTTCCTGTCACGCATGAAGCTGCCGATCGGCGATCTCGAGGCCGCAATGTTCGACGCCCAGGAGACCTCCTACGAAAAGGCCGTCGAGAAATACATCACGGACCATCCCGACCAGGTCAAGGCATGGCTCGGCAAGGAAGAAGGCTGACACCAGCGTTTGATACCCAATCCAGCTCCGTGGGGCGCCAGCCCCTCAGAGCACTCATCATGAACAGGAAGGACCTTTCCATGCATGACTATCCTGAAGACACCCTGATGCCCGCCGCGCCCGCCGGGCTTAGAGACGACACGATCGGCGGCCGAATTTCGCTGGCACGCGACGCGATGGGCATGACGGTCGAGCAGATTTCCAGCGTGGTCGGCGTGACGACCGAAACGTGGACCAATTGGGAAAACGACCGCTCCGAACCTCGCGCCAACCGTCTCGACATGCTTGCGCGCATCCTCCAGATCAGCATCGCCTGGCTTATCGACGGCCAGGGCAAAGGCCCGCTGGAAGCGAAGTAAGACCCTGCATTCGACGAAGCCACCCAGGCGCGCCGGGCAATCGAAAGAGCCCGCCGCTCGAAGTAAGTGATGTCAAAGCGGCGAAACTCGTGCAAAAAAGACGGCATGCCCATCTGACATTCCATGCGCCGAACAGCCGCCGGATACAGACAAAAGCTGAAAACCACACGATGGCCGACCTCTACCGCAAATCGAAGCTGCTCCGGCGTTCCCGGGTTTTCCGGGGCTCTCTCTCCCTTTGGCGCCCGCGCCTCGTCTTCTGGTGCGGGGCCTTGGCGACCGGCGTGATCAGTGTCGGCTTTGCGAAACTCGCCGACTTCGCCCAGCACGCTTTCACGCGCCTCACGACGGCGGGCTACTGGACGTTCCCGCTGCCGATGCTGCTGACGCCACTCGCCTTCGCGCTGTCGGCCTATCTGTCGATGCGCTTCTTCCCCAACGCGCAGGGCAGCGGCATACCGCAGGCAATCGCCGCCCGACACCTGAAGGATGACGAGGATCGCGGAAAACTGCTGTCATTGCGCATCGCCTTCGGCAAGATTCTCCTGACCGTGCTCGGCCTCTTTTCCGGCGCCTCCATCGGCCGCGAGGGGCCGACCGTGCAGGTGGGGGCTTCGATCATGCTGGCCGTCGCCCGCTTCGGCGGCATGGCGCAGGCGAGAGGTTTGATCCTTGCGGGCTCGGCCGCCGGCATCGCCGCTGCCTTCAATACGCCGCTTGCCGGCATCGTCTTTGCCATCGAGGAAATGAGCCGCACCTACGAGGCGCGCGCGAACGGCCTCGTTCTCGTCGCGGTCATCCTGTCCGGCCTCGCCGCGCTCGGGCTTTCCGGCAGCTATCACTATTTCGGGTCCGCTTCCGCGGCCCCGGGCACGCTGCAGGACTGGAGCCTCGTGCTCATTTGCGGTGTTGGCGGCGGGGCGTTGGGCGCGGCCTTCAGCGGCATGGCACTGCATTTCGGTCAGCGCATCCGCCGGTGGGCGCAGCCGGCGCCGCTGAAACGCATGGTGATGCTTGCCGTGTTTTGCGGGATCGCTGTCGCCACCATCGGCGTCGTCTCCGGCGGCAAGACCTTCGGAACCGGCTACGAACAGGCACGAGGCGCCGTACAAGGCGAGGCTCTTCCGCTGCTCTTCTTCCTGGAAAAATTCGCCGCCGGTTTTCTCTCCATGCTTTCAGGCATTCCCGGCGGCATCTTTGCACCGTCGCTGGCCGTTGGCGCGGGACTGGGCAGCACCGTCGGCTCGCTTCTCGGCACCAGTGTCACGCTCGCGGCAATTCTCGGCATGGCAGGATATTTCGCCGGCGTCGTCCAGGCCCCCATGACCGCCTTCGTCATCATCCTCGAAATGACCGGCGACCACGAAGCCGCCATTCCGCTGATGGCCGTCTCGATGATCGGCTACCTCACATCGCGCATCCTCTCGCGCGAGCCGCTCTATCACGGACTTTCCCGCGTCTTCATCGCCGCGGCGATCCGGGCGCGGCGAGCATCTGGTAAGAGCGTCGGCGAGGCAGAGCCGTCTCACGAACGATAGCAACCACTTCGTTGAGGACGACATAGGCATATTCACGCGACGGCGACTCATCGATCGCAATGTCGGTTTGGGGTTGGCCAAGATCGACAGCGCCGGACCGAGTCCCTCCATCCGTATCAACGGCATAAAACGCGTCGCCTCGGCAACGGTTATGAGCGATACGAATTCGAAGATGGCCCCTCCTGTGCCGGGTATTTCCACAGTGACATGTGAAAACGATCGACCGGCGGCCGCTCGGCAGTGCATTGACCATTAATGTCGGGCGCACCATCTAGGCGACATGCCAAAATCTGAAAAGAACGACGTCGAGTTGATGAGAAGGTGGACCCTAACGCCCGATGCCACGATGGGGTCATCCGTTCGCGCAAAGGGTATCCTGCAGGAGGTACAAGCGCGTCTGCCCGCTATCTCGAAGAAAGCGATCTCGCTCGAAGGAGTGGATCTTGTTCTCGCGATGCCGACCGATGAAAGATCCGCTTTTAACGCCGCGGTGTCTGTGGTCACGCAAACGCTGGATGATGCGCCATTCCTACCTGTCATCCCGCGCGAAATTCAAGACATTCTCGGCATGAAGACCAGCGAGCGGCATCGCTGGCTTGCGGACGGGCGCCTACCTAGCGCAGGGACGAGGACAGTCAGGCTGGCCGGGCGGGCCCGCCAGATCACCTTCCATGTTTTCGAACCGTCAGTGGTGGACGAGCTCCTCAATCGTGGCGCTGTCGATGAGTGGCGGGTGGAAGATGCCGAAGCGAGGGCGGAGAAGAGGAATGCCACCTATCTGGCGCGGCCGTCGAAGAAAAGCAAGCGGTCGAAAAAGGCGGACAATGGCACAGGCGATCCCGCATCGGGCCTCCCGGGTTGGGAGGATTTCGACGCGGACGGATTGCTTCGTTGAACGACCGGTGATTAAAAGCGCGCACGGGCGCCATGCAAAGCAAGAGCCCGAGAGCTCTCGCCCTCTTGGCCCGGCCCGCAACGGTATGATAGTTAGGTCTTTAAAGGATCGATCCGTGACCGTTGAGCAGATAGCTCAAGCATCTGAAAAAGAACCGCGTCGTGGCACAACGTTGACTTATGGAACGACGCCGTACTTCGTGCTTCGCCGAACTCCAGCACAATGCGCACTGTCTTGTCCCTTGCCTTTGGACGCAGCTCGTAATCGAATATCCGTGCCAGTGCGCGGACGACCATAATGAGCGGGACGCAGTCATGAAATCAATCTTGCTGGCACTCTTGGTGTCGATGAGCGCTACACCGTCTTTAGCCGGTCTGGAATCTCAAATTTCGATCCTTGAGCCTATCGAGACGGCTGAAATCAAATCCTGGAGCGATGCATCGTCGGGTGATGTCGAGTGCCGGGAGCTTGCAGATATTGCCAACGCCTTTCTCTGCCTCACGCAGACCAGCGAATTGCTGACGCGACTGATGGCACGGGCGTCTTTCTTTAAGGAAGCGTCTCCCCGCGGCCAGCTCATATCCGCGAAAAATGCGAGGTTCACGGAATCGGACCAAGCTCACTATGTCGGGCATGACACCGTTGCGGAGTTTATCAACGCATTCTACGCCAAGAGTGCTGAAAAGTGTGCAGGAGACCCGGAGCTTTGCGTCTCCCCTCTCGAAAAGGAGTTGTTCGAGAAGGTTATAAAACCACTGCACGAACGCCAGGTCACGGATTTCGCGATCCTTGCAGTAGAGGCGCGGGGTGAAGGCTTCATGAGCAATGTGACGCACGAGATACTTCATGCGCGCTATTACCTAAGCCCGGCTTATAGAAGCGTTGTGACAAAGTTCTGGAACGAAAATGTCATCCCTGACGATCGCGATAAGATACGCGTCTTTTTGGCCGACACCTACAATTTCGATGGCCCGGAAGGCGAAACACTTCTGATGAATGAGTTTCAGGCCTACACCCTTGAAGAAGGTGCGGACAAGGATGTGTCCGGCTTTGCTCGTATTGAACGGACCTATGGCGTCCAACTGAGAGAAGCCTTGAGCAGGAGCCGTTGAAAGGCAATGGTCGCGCCCGCGTTTGGAAGGCTTCTTAGTCGCAAAATAACGTTGTCATCACGACGGAGCTCAATGAAAATTCCGGCTCTTCACCTTAAGCCGATCGATTAGCAAATCCGGAATAAATATGTCTCTGGCCGGTGCTGCCGCTTTTGGCCTATCGCGCGAATCCGGCGCACCGCCTCCGTGAGCAAACTCATCGCCACGCCCATGTGGTAACGGAAACTGCTCATCCCGCTCGCCAAGCCTGCCGAGATCGTCGGAGAGATCGAACAGCCGTTGTGCTACGAGGTGGACCACATCGCCTTCCCGCTGGATCTTGCCGTTGATCGCCAGCATGGAGGCTGACAGCACAAGCCGGCGTTGCCGTTCGAACACCGTCGGCCAGACCACGGCGTTCACGATTCCCGTCTCGTCCTCCAGCGTCATGAACATCACACCCTTCGCCGACCCCGGACGCTGGCGTACGAGAACGAGGCCGCCTGTCATCAGCCAACGGCCATCCCTTTCGGCCATAGCCTCGGCACAGGTCGCCATGCGTTTGCGGCGCAAATCCTCCCGAAGGAACGAGATGGGGTGTTGCCGCAGCGTGAGGCCGACATGGGAATAATCTTCGACAACCTCATGTCCCGCCCTCATCGGGGCCAGGCTGACGTCGGGCTCATCGATTTCGGCGACTTGCTTTGCCTCCCGCTCGGCAGCCGCCACCCAAAGCTCCAGGGGTTCGTCGCGTAGCGCCTTGATCGCCCAGAGCGCATCGCGGCGCTGGAGGTTGAGAGAGGGCAGGAAAGCGTCGGCTTCCGCCAGTTTGACGAGAGAAGCCGTCGGCACCCCTGAGCGCCGCCAGACGTCATCGACCGACGAGAACGGATCATCCGCGCGCGCGGCAACAATCCTTGCCGCATCTGCCGTGGAGAGGCCTTTCACCATGCGCATGCCGAGGCGGACCGCGTGGTATCGACGGCCATCCACCTCTTCCAAGGTGCAGTCCCAGCGGGAAGCGTTGATGCAGACCGGCCGCACCTCCACCTCATGCACCTTGGCATCGGCCACGATTTGCGCTGGCGCATAAAACCCCATCGGCTGAGAGTTCAGGAGCGCGGCGCAGAAGGCGTCGGGGTGGTGGCGCTTTACCCAGCTGGAAGCATAGGCGATCAGCGCGAAGCTTGCGGCATGGCTCTCGGGAAATCCGTAGGACCCAAAGCCTTCAAGCTGGCTGAACGTGCGCTCGGCAAACTCCGCGCTGTAGCCGTTCTTGACCATGCCGGTGACCAGCTTCTCCTTGAACTTCGACACACCGCCGGTGAACTTGAACGTTGCCATGGATTTGCGAAGCTGGTCCGCCTCACCACCCGTGAAGCCCGCGCAGACCATGGCCACCTTCATCGCACTTTCCTGGAACAGCGGCACACCGAGTGTCTTCGACAGAACCGCCTCCAGCTCCGGCGTCGGATAGTCGACCTTTTCCTTGCCCTCACGCCGGCGAAGGTAGGGGTGGACCATGTCGCCCTGGATCGGTCCGGGGCGGACAATGGCCACCTGAATGACGAGATCATAGAAGGTGCGCGGTTTCAGTCGCGGCAGCATGGACATCTGCGCGCGGCTTTCGATCTGGAAGGTGCCGAGCGTGTCGGCTTTCCGAATCATAGCGTAGGTCGGCGGATCTTCAGAGGGGATCGACGCAAGATCCCGGGGGTCGCCCTTATGCTCCGCCATCAGAGCAAAGGCCTTCGACATGCAGGTGAGCATGCCCAGCGCCAGCACATCCACCTTCATGAACTTCAACGCTTCTATGTCGTCCTTGTCCCATTCGATGACCTGGCGGTCATCCATGCGAGCCGGCTCGATCGGCACGAGATCATCAAGCCGATCCTGCGTCAGCACGAATCCGCCCGGGTGCTGGCCGAGATGCCGCGGCGCACCCATGAGCTGCTGGGCGAGTTCGAGCGTGAGCTTCAGGCGATAGTCCGCAATGTTGAGGTTGTTTTCCTTGAGCTGACGTTCGGAGACCCCTTCCGACCAGCCCCATACACCCGACGACAGTTGCCCGATCATGTCCTCAGGCAAGCCGAGCGCCTTGCCGACGTCACGCAGAGCGCCCTTGGCGCGATAGCGGGTGACCGTCGAGCAAAGGGCTGCCTTGCTCCGGCCGTAGGTCTCGTAGATCCACTGGATGACCTCCTCACGCCGCTCGTGCTCGAAGTCGACGTCGATATCCGGTGGCTCGTCGCGCTCCTGGGAGATGAACCGCTCAAACAGCAGGTCGTTGGTCTCCGGATCGATCGACGTCACCCCGAGACAATAGCAGACGGCAGAATTTGCCGCCGACCCCCTGCCCTGGCACAGGATGCCTTTCGATCGCGCGAAACGGACAATGGAATAGACCGTGAGAAAGTACGGCGCATAGTTCATCGTCCGGATCAATTCGAGCTCGTGCAGAACGGACTTGCGCACCTTGTCCGGCAGACCCTCGGGATAGCGGTCGGCTGCTCCCTCCCATGTGAACTTCGCAAGCGACTGTTGCGGATCGAGACCAGGGACAATCGCCTCTTCCGGATATTGGTATTGCAGCTCGGAGAGATCGAAGTGGCAGCGATCGACGATCTCGCGCGTGCGGGCGAGCGCCTCCGGGTGTTTGGCAAAGAGCCGGTGCATCTCCTCCGGTGCCTTCAGATAGCGGTCGGCGTGTCGTTCGCGCTCGAAGCCCACGTCATCGATCGTCGTGCGGGTGCGAATACAGGTCACGACATCCTGCAACTGCCGGCGGCCGGGCTCGTGGAAGAGCACGTCGTTCGTGACGACCGTCCTGACCCTGAAGCGCCTGGCCATGGCCGCAATGCCATGAAGCCGGACCGCGTCGTTCGGCCGGCGCCGAAGGCACAGGCTGACATAGGCGCGATCACCGAACAGCTCGGCCATCTTTCGGAGCTGGACGCCACAGATGTCATCGGCCTCGTCGGGCACGAGCACGCCGATCATGCCGGCCGCATATTCCGACACATCGGCGAAATCGATCAGGCAATTGCCCTTCCCGCCACGCGACTTGCCGAAGGACAGCAGCCGGCATAAGCGGGAATAGGCTGGTCGGTCCATGGGGTAGACGAGGATCGACATACCGTCCGTCAGATCCAGGCGACAGCCGACGACAAGCCGCACACCGGTCGCCTTGGCCGCCTCCCAGGCGCGCACGATGCCGGCCAGGCTGTTGCGATCGACGATACCGAGCGCGTCGATGCCCACGGCCGCAGCTGCTGCAAACAGCTCATCCGCGCTGGAAGCACCCCGCAGGAACGAGAAATGACTCGTGACCTGGAGCTCGGCATATCTCATCCGAACACCCCATGCAGGAACCAGAAGTGCGATCCGGTTTCGGGGTCAATGCCATCGCCGGCGCGAAAGACCCAGTAGCGCTCGCCCTGCTCGTCCTCCACGACGAAGTAGTCGCGCACGGCATGGAACTCGCGCGGCCGAAGCCACCATTCGCCGAAGATGCGCTCCGGTCCGTCGGCGCGCACGACCTTCCGACGCTTGCCGTGCCAGGTGAAGACCGCCGGCGGCTGGTCCGGCAAAAGGGCGATGACCTCGATGCGTTCGGGGTTTGCAAACAACCGCGGCGGTCGCGGCCACTTGTTGGCCCAGGTCTGCCCGGTGGCAGGTGCCGTCGGGGAAATCTTCCTGACAGAACGCTCCGGCACGTCGGAAGCGACGGGCGCAACCCGGAAAAGCCGGTGGCCGCGGTTGCCGAGGATGTCGACGAGCGGCGTGATGTCGGCGACCTCCTCTTCAATGAGGGAAGAAGCCACCTGCCGCTCCTCAAGTGTCTCGGCAAAGACAGCGACCAGAACCATCTTTTCGATACCAAAGCCCGGTTCGATGGTTTGGATACGGTCGCAGAGCAGCTTCGAAAGACGCGCTGGATCGCGGACCGGCTTTGCCAGGCCGGCGCGAAGATATTGACGGGTGTTGTCCACGCGATGGATGATGAGGTCGCAGCGTCGCGCGCCAAGGCCGTTTTCCGCCAGCCGTGTTGAGAGCTGCCCGACCAGCCGGCGGACATATCTGGCGATGGTGCCGGGCGCCCCGATAGGCTCGGCGAAACTTTTCGAAGCCTCTACAAGCTCCGGGATGCGGATCGGTTCGATCGGCTCGGCGACCCGGCCAAACAGCTGGTCAAGCCGACGGGCAGGTTCCGGCCCGAACCGCAACGTCAGCGGCGCCCGCGGCATTGCGGAGAGCTTGCCGATCGTGTCGATCCCGAGGACCCGCAATCCGTGGATAATCTCCGATGATAGCCGCAAGGCCACGAGCGGCAGATCGATCACCGCCTTCATAACGTGACCAACCGGAACAACCGTCGTCTGCGCGGCCAGCAGCCGGGCGAGCGCGTGCGCTGCACCCCATGTCTCGGCAACGGCCGCCCGCGCCGTCAACCCATGGGCGTGCAGCCTGTTGACGAGACCGGAGACGAGAAGCTCCTCACCGCCCTGGAGATGGTCGGCCCCTTCTGTGTCCATTACCAGGCCATCACTGCCATCGACGGCGACAACGGGGCTGTATTGTCGGAGCGCCCATAGAGCCAGCTTTTCGAGCACGGCTGCGTCCTCGGCCGCGGCCGCGTCGACCATCAGGAGATCGGCGACCATCGCCTGCGCCCTGCTGGCGGGCATCCCTACCCGCAAACCCAGTTTGAGAGCGATCGGATCTGCGGCGGATATCCAGCGCTTTGAGCCGCTACGCGCTATCACGACGAGCGGCTTGTCAGCCGGCAAGGGCTCCGAAGCGTGCCGTCTGATCCGATCGATCGGCAGAAGTGGGAAGTAGACAGATACGACCCTTGGCATCGGGAGCTCCAATTTCAAACTCGGCGCACTCACCCGCCTTTACACGCATCAATTCCGCCAGCCACCGGGACCTCCCAACACCCGCTGCTGGCAATCTTTCAGACGGCAGGGTGCTGATGCGCCACCGCGTCGTCGACGCCGTCGGCTGCCCATAGTCCGAGGCCTCGTTCTGCCTTCGCCATCGTCTCAGCACGATGCCCATGCATCCGCTCTTCTCTGCCGCCAGTTGCAGCCGCCGCGAGGCATTCATCGGCAGGCGGACCAGTTCGGCGACCACAGCCGATAAACCGCCAAAGGACAGCCCCTCCTCGACCGCCGACAGGACGCCTTCATCCCGATCGCTCTCGCAGAACACCACACGATCCGGATGCAGCCCAGCTTGCGAGACCGCGGGAAAAAACAGGTCGCGGCGCGTCATGCACCACAGCACCCTGCCCTTGGTTCGCGCAGCAATCCCGGCCACGAAGAGCGCGGCCGCAGCGCCATCGACCGTGCCTCCCCCGCCCCCGGCAATCTCATGCAACGCCCCAAAGGCCAGCCCTCCACCCGGAAGCGCCTGGTCCATCTCTGGAACAGCGAATGGCAGGACGGATCGTGCACGCGCCTGCCCGCCTTCGAGCTGGCCGATGCGCTGTCGAAGCTCGGCAAGCACAGGATTGAGGGAACGGTTCGACACGACGGAATTGACGCTCCTTCAGGGGTTTCCAGCCGTTATTTAAGCTGATATGTTCCTTTTTTGTTCCTAATGCCGTTGCGAGTCAATCCACTCGAAACGGCGCTGTCGGCCATGAAGGCTGCCTTTGACAAGTCGATTTTGTGGATTCCACAAGGCTGATCAAAGGGATGGGGAAATGGAACGGGACAGGAATTTTTTCTTAGGAAAATTTGGGGCAGATGACGGCAGCCTATCTCGAAAAACTGAACGACCGGCAGCGCGAGGCCGTCGAGCATGGCGTTGGCCAGCCGGACGGCGCGATCGGCGGCCCGCTGCTCATCATCGCAGGTGCGGGCTCGGGCAAGACGAATACCCTTGCCCATCGCGTGGGCCATCTCATCGTCAATGGTGCCGATCCACGCCGCATCCTGCTGATGACCTTCTCGCGCCGGGCCGCTTCCGAGATGGGGCGCCGCGTCCAGCGCATCTGCCGGCAGGTGTTCGTAGATAACGCTGCGGTCATGACGGACGCCATGGCCTGGGCCGGCACCTTCCATGGCATCGGCGCGCGGCTACTGCGCATGTATTCCGAACAGATCGGCCTCAACGTCGATTTCACGATCCATGATCGCGAGGACAGCGCCGACCTGATGAACCTCGTTCGCCATGAGCTTGGTTTCTCGAAGACGGAAAGCCGGTTTCCGACCAAGGGGACGTGCCTTGCGATCTACTCGCGCGTCGTCAACTCCGAGAGTTCGATCAACGAGGTTCTGAAGGCATCCTACACCTACGTGCTCGGCTGGGAGGAGCAGTTGAAACAGCTCTTCGCCGCCTATGTCGAGGCCAAGCAAGCGCAGAACGTGCTCGATTACGATGACCTGCTGCTCTATTGGGCGCAGGTCATGTCCGACCCGGACCTAGCCGACGATATCGGCAACCGCTTTGACCACGTCCTCGTCGACGAATATCAGGACACCAACCGGCTGCAAGCCTCCATCCTTTTGGGGCTGAAGCCCGGCGGGCGTGGTCTAACCGTGGTCGGGGATGATGCCCAGTCGATCTATTCCTTCCGCGCCGCGACCGTGCGCAACATCCTCGACTTTCCGAACCAGTTCTCGCCAAAGCCGGCCGACATCATCACGCTCGATCGCAACTATCGCTCGACGCAGCCGATCCTGGCTGCCGCCAACGGCGTCATCGACCTTGCTCGCGAGCGCTTCACGAAGAACCTCTGGACGGACCGAGAATCTGAACAACGGCCCATGCTCGTGACCGTGAAGGACGAGACGGACCAGGCGAACTACATCGTCGAGCAGGTGCTGGCGAACCGCGAGGACGGCATGACGCTGAAGGAACAGGCCGTCCTGTTCCGCGCTTCTGATCACAGCAGCACCCTTGAGGTTGAGTTGACAAGGCGCAACATCCCCTTTGTGAAATTCGGAGGGCTCAAATTCCTAGACAGCGCGCATGTCAAAGACCTGCTTGCTATCCTGCGTTTTGCCCAGAACCCCCGCGATCGGGTAACGGGTTTCCGCCTTCTTAAGCTATTGCCGGGGGTCGGCTCGCAGACGGCAGCGAAAATCCTCGACACGATCAGCCCTGATCCTGAGCCCTTGCTATCGCTCGCCGAGATCCCGCCGCCGCCCAAGACAGGCGAGGCCTGGCCCGCCCTCGTTGCGCTGCTTTCCAGCCTGAGGAAGGCCGATGGCGGGTGGCCGGGCGAGATTGCGACGGCGCGGTCGTGGTACGAGCCTCACCTTGATCGTATCCATGAAGATGCTGACACCCGCAAAGCCGATCTCCTGCAACTCGAGCAGATCGCCGGAGGCTATCCAAGCAGGGAACGGTTCCTGACGGAGCTGACGCTCGACCCCCCGAGCGCAACCAGCGACCAGGCAGGCGTTCCGCTTCTCGACGAGGACTATCTGATCCTCTCGACGATCCATTCGGCCAAGGGTCAGGAATGGCGGGCCGTTTTCATGCTCAATGTCGTCGACGGCTGCATTCCCTCCGACCTCGGCGTGGGCACGACCGCGGAGATGGAGGAGGAGCGACGCCTGCTCTATGTCGGCATGACGCGAGCGCGCGACAATCTTTCGCTCGTCACGCCTCAACGGTTCTTCACCCATGGTCAGAACGCTCAGGGTGACCGCCATGTCTATGCTTCGCGGACCCGGTTCATTCCGGTGACCCTGCTGCAATATTTTGAGGTGACGAGTTGGCCGAAGGTCTCCGCCGCAGCCAGCGAGCGCAGCGCCCGTCAGATCAGGATCGACGTGGGTGCCCGCATGCGGTCCATGTGGAAGTGACATGAGTGATGAGCTCGAGACGATAGTCAGAAAGATCATCCATATCGACATGGATGCCTTCTATGCGTCTGTCGAACAGCGCGACAATCCGGAGCTTCGCGGCAGACCCGTAGCCGTCGGCGGGTCGACCGCGCGCGGCGTTGTTGCCGCGGCGAGCTATGAAGCCCGCGCCTTTGGCGTTCGCTCGGCGCTACCCTCGGTGACGGCGAAACGGCGCTGCCCGGACTTGATCTTCGTGCCTCCTCGCTTTGACGTCTACCGTGCTGTTTCCAGCCAGATCAGGGAGATTTTCGCGGAACACACTGACCTGATCGAGCCGCTGTCACTTGACGAAGCCTATCTCGATGTCACGGACAACAAGCTGGAGATACCCGTCGCAACCGAGATCGCCACCATGATCCGGGCGCGCATCAAGGAGGTCACCGGCCTCAACGCCTCCGCCGGCATCTCCTATTGCAAGTTCCTGGCCAAAATGGCGTCGGACCTCAACAAGCCCAACGGCCAGGCGGTGATCACGCCGAAGAATGGACCGGCCTTCGTTGAGGCGCTCGCGGTGAAGAAGTTCCACGGCGTTGGACCGGCGACCGCCGCGAAAATGGAGCGGCTTGGCATTATGACCGGGGCTGACCTCAAGGCGAAATCGCTCCCCTTCCTGCAGGAGCATTTCGGGAAGTCTGGCGGCTGGTATTACAGCATCGCCCGCGGCATCGATCACCGGGCCGTCCAACCGGATCGTCCGCGCAAGTCCGTCGGCGCCGAGGACACGTTCGTGGTCGACCTGTTCGATCTGGAGGCCGCCCGCGCCGAGATAACACCGATCGCTGCGAAGGTCTGGCGTCACTGCGAGAGCAAGGGCCTCAATGGCCGGACGGTCACGCTAAAAGTCAAATACACCGACTTCCAGATCATCACCCGCAGCCGAACTATGACCAATCCGATCGGCACGGCAGATGACCTGGAGGGCGTGAGCCAATCACTTCTCGAGCCCCTATTTCCGACTGCGAAAGGTGTTCGTCTCCTCGGCATCACGGTCTCGTCCTTTATCGATGACGAGGTGAGCGAGGCAAACCAACTCGAACTGCAAATCTAGGCACGCTCGGATTGAGGGTAACGTCGAAATCCACTCCCGCTGCCTTATATAGCCATTGCCTCGTGCGACGACAGTGTAGAACCGCCAGCCAATCGGAGGAGCCATGTGCAATGATTATCGCCTGATGGTCGAACTCGCATCGGTCATTGAGGAGTTCGAAAATCTGAAAATCAAAATCCGGTTTCCCGAAGGCCGACCCAATGTCGAAGCGCGCGAGGACATCAAGATCACCGACACGGCGCCGATCATCCGGACCGTGGAGGGTGAGCGCGCGGTAGGCGAGCTTGTCCAACGCCGGTGGAGCTGGCCGAGCCCGACGAAGAAGCCGGTCTACAATTTCCGAGCAGAAGGACGAGAGTTCGGCCCAAACCGGTGCCTCATCGTCGCTGATGGTTTCTACGAGTTCACTGCGCCGGTGGACCCGAAAAAGAAACGCAAGGACAAGTGGCTATTTCGCAAGATCGGCGAACCGATCTTCGCGATCGCCGGCATTTGGCGAGAGACCGATGATGTCGGCGATGCCTTCACCATGCTCACCATAGAGCCCGGCCCGGACATTGCGCCCTACCATGACCGGCAGATCGTCATCTTGGAACTGGAGACATGGGCAGACTGGCTGGATCCCTCGGTATCCGCCAAGGAGTTGATCAGGCCACTTCCGAGCGGATCTTTGTCGGTAGAGCACGTCGCTTGATGCGATTTTCGCTCCCGCATAGCCAAGCGAGCGCGCTCAAGAATTTCTGCTACGCTACGGAGCGCTGCGGAATTGCATTGCGCCACGGCACTTCATTATCATTTGCTATTGAAAACAACCCCGTTTTGGGGTTGGGCGGCTGTATCTCGACTGTAAAACATCCTCGCAGATGCCTCGACCACAGACCGATGCGTCTTTGCATTAAAGCCACCCGCCGGAAACGTCTCGATGATATACCTGGCAAAAGCGTGCTTCGCTTCGTCGGACAGGTCAAACCACGGTTGTGAAGTGATCTCATCGAAGAGCGCTTTGAGGCCGCTTAATTCTTCAGGCTCAAAAGCTGTGTGAATAGCCCCTAGATTTGTAGACGCCTTCTTTCCTAATTTTGAGGCAGGAAGAGCATCATGAGCAAATCGAATTTCAGCGAAGATTTTAAGCGT
>NZ_JBPEHL010000021.1:0-97763 GCF_051201095.1 Shinella sp. BE166
AGGAAACCTTGGAGCGAGTTCGTCGGCCGCCAGAAGCGCCGCCGCTCTCGTTCGATGAGCGGGTTATAAGCCCACCTATACGAACACGTCAACAGGGCATGTGACATTTTTTTGAAAATTTCTTCGGAAAAGCATCTGGCCCTCTCACTTCCCCCGGATTTTCAGGGCTTTTGCGCCCACCGAACCGCAAACGGCAGCGCCTGCCCTCAGATTTTCACAATCCGCACGTCTTAAGGATTGTTAAGAACCCGCGTGATTTGACTCGCATGCCCTCCCGCGTGCATGGTCGCGCGCTGAAAACCATAACAAACGACACAGGGCGAAGCGCAATCGGCATGACCACTGACCGGAACATGATCCGATCCCTCGGCAACGAACCGCCGATCCTCGCCGACGGGCGCAAGGCGCCCGACCGTCGCGAAATTTCCCTGCGCTGGCTCTCCGGCACCTTTCTCACCGGCATCACCTCTTCCATCCTTATGGGTGTGGCTCTCTTTGCAGCCCTGGACGGCCGCCAGCAGCTTGCCATTCCGGCCGAAGCCTTCGCGGCTCTCGGCACGCCCAACCAGACGAGCAAGACCGGCGAAACGGCAAAACGCGGCGAACGCGTCATAGAGACGGCGATCGTCGCCAAACCCGCCGACAAGAAAATCATGGAAATCTCCACCATGATCCATGACGGCGAAAAGGAAGTCGTACGCCGCCAGCCCTTCGCGCATGTGAAGATGGCGCTCGCGGCAAACCACGCGACGAGCGAGGACTATCCGCGCTTCGATCCGCTGGCGATCTTCTCCACCAACGGTCGGGATGCCGCACCCGCCTCGCGCATGGGCACGATCTATGGTTCGGACGTCGAATCCGAAGTGGCATTGCAGACCGACGCCTTCCCGACCGGCGGCTCGGCGCTCGACTATGCCGACCAGATGTCGATAGAGGAAGTCGAGGAGAATGTTCGCACCAACGGTTCTGTGCTGACGGACGGCAGCTCGCAGGTCGCCTCGCTCTCCTATGTCGACCCGCAGCGCTTCGCCTCGGAAAGCACCGACCTCGACCTGTTGCAGGGGCTGACCGCCCGCGTCGTCGAGGAGAACATGAGCGTTTCGAACTTCGACACGCTGACACCCGACGATACAGAATATGCCGACGACGTCATCCCCGTGCGCCGCACGGCCGAGATCGACCAGATCATGACGGCGGCCGGTTACACCAAGGCGCAGGGCGACGACCTTTCCGCCTATCTCGAAAGCCAGCTCGGCAGCCGCGAGCTTGCCGAGGGCGACGTGCTGCGCATCTGCATTTCGCAGAAGGGCAAGGAAGCCAGCATCGTGCGCGCCAGCGTCTATTCGCGCGGCCGCCATGTAACGACCGCCGCACTCGATGACAGCGGCCGCTTCGTCAGCGGCGCCGAACCGCCGGTGCTCGATGCGGTGGCGACCGCCTTCGACGACGACGGCCGGCCGGCGATCATTGCCGGGCGCGATCTGCCGCGGGTCTATGACGGCATCTACCGCGCCGCCCTCTCCTACGGCATGGGCAAGGACATGACGACGGAAGTCATTCGCATCCTCGCCAGCAATGTCGATTTCCAGGCGCAGCTTCGTCCGACGGACTCGCTTGAAGCCTTCTTCTCCGTCACCGACGAGAAGGGCACGGCGACGGAAGAGTCGGAAATCCTCTTCCTCGACGCCAAGTTCGGCGACACGGAAACCCGCGTCTACCGCTTCCAGAACCCGGACGACGAATCCGTCGACTACTATGACGAGGCCGGCAAGAGCATCCGGCAGTTCCTGCTGCGCAATCCCGTTCCGAACGGCGTCTTCCGCTCCGGCTTCGGCATGCGGCGTCACCCGATCCTCGGTTTCTCGCGCATGCATACCGGCGTCGACTGGGCGGCACCGCGCGGCACGCCGATCATCGCGGCCGGCAACGGCGTGGTCGAAAAGGCCGGCTGGGATTCCGGCGGCTACGGCAACCAGACGCTGATCCGCCATGCCAACGGTTACGTTTCTTCCTACAATCACCAGAGCGCGATCGCCAAGGGCATCAAGCCGGGCGTGAAAGTGCGCCAGGGCCAGGTGATCGGCTTCGTCGGCACGACCGGCCTATCGACCGGCCCGCACCTGCACTACGAGCTGATCGTCAACGGCAACAAGGTGGATGCGCTGAAAATCCGCCTGCCCGGCGGCAAATCGCTGGAAGGCAAGGCGCTCGCGCAGTTCGAATTGGAGCGCAAGCGCATCGACGACCTGCTCGGCCGCGGCGACGACCCGACGGAAGTCGCCGAAACCCACTAAAACAGAAAGCGCGGGCCGAGACCCGCGCTTCGTTTTTTCCGAGATCGCTGATGCGCCTCAGGCGGCTTTGCTCACCGTCGCAACGCGCGGCGAGAAGAGCAGCCGGTCGGAACCGGCGGTCACCTTGACGGTCACACCGTCCGGGATATCGCCGGAGAGGATCTTCTCCGCCAGCGGATCCTGCAGGTGCTTCTGGATGGCCCGCTTCAGCGGACGCGCACCATAGACCGGATCGTAACCCTTCTCCGCCAGCCAGTGCACGGCCTCCTCGTCGAGGTCGAGCACGATCTTGCGGTCGACGAGCAGCTTGCGCAGACGCTCGAGCTGAATGGCGACGATCGCGCCCATTTCCGTCCGCCGCAGGCGGTGGAACAGGATGATCTCGTCGACGCGGTTCAGGAATTCCGGCCGGAATGCCATCTTCACGACATCCATCACCTGGTCGCGCACCGTGTCGCTATCCTCGTTCTCGCCGAGCGCCGTGAGATATTCGGCGCCGAGGTTCGAGGTCATGATGATCATCGTGTTGCGGAAGTCGACGGTGCGGCCCTGGCCATCGGTCAGGCGGCCGTCGTCGAGGACCTGCAGGAGCACGTTGAAGACATCCGGATGCGCCTTCTCGATTTCGTCGAACAGCACGACCTGGTAGGGCCGGCGGCGGACGGCTTCGGTCAAGGCACCGCCTTCCTCATAACCGACATAGCCGGGAGGCGCACCGATCAGCCGGGCCACGGAGTGTTTCTCCATATATTCCGACATGTCCATGCGCTGGATCGCCGTCTCGTCGTCGAAGAGGAAGCGGGCGAGCGCCTTGGTGAGCTCCGTCTTGCCCACGCCGGTCGGGCCTAAGAAGATGAACGAGCCGATCGGCCGGTTCGGATCCTGAAGCCCGGCGCGCGCACGGCGCACCGCGCGGGAAACCGCCTGCACGGCATCACCCTGGCCGACAACCCACTTGGCGAGATCGTCTTCCATGCGCAGCAGCTTGTCGCGCTCACCTTCCAGCATCTTGTCGACCGGAATGCCGGTCCAGCGGGAGACGATATGGGCGATGTTGTCGGCGGTCACGACCTCCTGCACCATCGGATCGACATCGCCGGCATCGCGGCCCTCGGCGTCTTCCAGCTCCTTTTCGAGCTTCGGAATGATGCCATAGGCAAGCTCGCCGGCGCGCTGGAACTCGCCCTTGCGCTGGGCAATGGCCAGTTCGTTGCGCAGCTCGTCAAGCTGGCCCTTCAGGTCGGCCGCGCGGCCGAGCTTCGACTTTTCCGCCTGCCAGCGCGCGGTCAGCGCGTCGGCCTGCTCTTCCAGAGCGGTGAGGTCGAGTTCGAGCTTTTCAAGCCGGTCCTGCGACGAGCGGTCGGTTTCCTTCTTCAAGGCCTCGCGCTCGATCTTGAGCTGGATGATGCGGCGGTCGAGTTCGTCGAGCTCTTCGGGCTTCGAATCGACCTGCATGCGCAGCCGCGAGGCGGCTTCGTCCATCAGGTCGATCGCCTTGTCCGGCAGGAAGCGATCCGAGATGTAGCGATTGGAGAGCGTCGCGGCGGCAACAAGGGCGGCATCGGCGATGCGGACCTTGTGGTGCTGCTCGTACTTCTCCTTCAGGCCGCGCAGGATCGAGATCGTGTCCTCGACGGTCGGCTCATCCACCATGACCGGCTGGAACCGGCGGGCAAGGGCAGCGTCCTTCTCGACATGCTTTCGGTATTCATCAAGCGTGGTGGCGCCGACGCAGTGCAATTCGCCACGGGCGAGCGCGGGCTTCAGCAGGTTGGAGGCGTCCATCGCCCCTTCCGCCTTGCCGGCACCGACCAGCGTGTGCATTTCGTCGATGAACAGGATGATCTCGCCATCTTCCGCCTGCACTTCGGCAAGCACGGCCTTCAGGCGCTCCTCGAATTCACCGCGATATTTCGCACCGGCGATCAGCGCGCCCATATCGAGCGCCATCAGCTTCTTCTCTTTCAGGCTCTCCGGCACGTCGCCGTTGACGATGCGCAAAGCCAGGCCTTCGGCGATCGCCGTCTTGCCGACGCCGGGTTCGCCGATGAGGACCGGATTGTTTTTCGTGCGGCGCGAGAGCACCTGAATCGTGCGGCGGATTTCGTCGTCGCGGCCGATCACCGGGTCGAGGCGGCCTTCGCGCGCATCGGCCGTCAGGTCACGGGCGAACTTCTTCAGCGAATCGAAACCCTGCTCGGCGCTTGCCGTATCGGCAGTGCGGCCCTTGCGGATGTCGTTGATCACCTGGTTGAGCTTGGTCGGCGTCACGCCGGCCTTCGCCAGGATTTCGGACGTCGCCGCGGATTTTTCGATGGCGAGCGCCAGCAAAAGGCGTTCGACGGTGACGAAGCTGTCGCCGGCCTTCTTGGCGGCGTCTTCGGCGGTCGAGAAGACCTTGGCGAGCGGCTGCGAAAGGTAGACCTGACCGTTGCCACCGGTGGTTTTCGGCTGCTTGGCGAGGGCGGCATCGTTGGCGGTCCGCGCATCGCGCGCGCTGCCGCCGGCCCGTTCGATGAGCGAGGCGGCCATGCCCTGCTCGTCGTCGAGCAGCACTTTCAGGACATGTTCTGCGGTAAACTGCGGATGGCCGTCCGCAAGCGCCTTCGTCTGGGCGGATTGCAGGAACCCGCGGACGCGTTCGGAGTATTTTTCAATATTCATCATCTGCCTCCAGTACTCGGCCGGCCCTTCAAGGCACCGGTCGACGATTAGGATAAGGCTCCCATCAAGGCGAACCTTTCATGCGTGCGGTGCTCCGGCCTTGCGCCGGGTCAACCGCCTGAGGGGAATATGGTGGAGGCATTTTGTGAATTAAAGGGAGCGCCGCAGCCCCGGGCCGAGATTTTTCCCAGGCGACCTTCCAAAACGCAAGAACCCGGCGCGAGGCCGGGTTCTTCGATGCTGGGCAGATGCCGTTATTCCGAAGCTTCGAGCGCCGGAGCGTCTTCGCCGGCAGGCTGTGCTTCGTCGCCGGCGGCTCCGGCTTCGCCACGACGCGGACGGCGCGGGCGCGGTGCGCTGCGGCGGCGTGCCGGAGCACGACCGGCGGGGGCAGCGGCTTCCTCTTCGAGCGAGACTTCAGCCGGCGTGCCTTCGATCACCGGCTGCGGGCCGGAACCGTCGATGACGGGCTGTTCGACCGGAACCACCACCACGGGGGCTGGGGCCGGTGCTGCGGCAACATGTGCCGGCTCGTCGACGGCCGTCGAATCGACTTCGTCCTGATCACGGTCGTAGCCGTCCCGGTCGTTGAAATCGTTCCGATCGGCATTGTCCGGGCGCTCGTCCCGCGGGAAGCGGTCCTGCATCTGCGCCTGAGCGGCGGCAATGATGCGATTGTAGTGCTCGGCATGCTGAAGATAGTTTTCCGCCATGACGCGGTCACCGGAGCTATGGGCGTCGCGGGCCAGCGCCGAGTATTTTTCAGCGATATGCTGGGCCGTGCCCCTGATCTTCACGTCCGGACCCGAACTGTCGTAGGTCCTCGTCAGGGGATTGCCACCCTTGCGGTGGTTGTTGTTGTTATTGTTGTTATTGCTGTTGTTATTATTGTTATTGTTGTTGTTACGCCCGCGGCCGCGCTTGTTTTGCTGTCCTGGCCTCATATGTCACTCACCTAACGTATCGTGTCTTGATGATCATGTGTCTGACGCCTGATCGGGACACGCCAGATCAAGCATCCTTACCCGCGGGCAAACCACGCCGGTCGGTGGTCCTGTCGCTGTAAGACGTCAAATTAACAGGTACCCGCACGGGGCAGTCTTCAACCCTAGCAACTCTTCGGAGAGAGCAACCCTCGCGATCGGATCATGCAGGAACGAATCTCTGTGCCATGACCTCTTGCCCAGTGCGTGCCCGCAACCTAGCCCGCTTCCTCTACGATTCCAAGCCTTTTCTTTGCGGTTGCGGAAATTGCTGCGCTTGCGCAACAAGATTTAAACAACCGCCGCTTTCGTGAAGAGGAGAACGCGGTCGTTGCCGCCGAAATCCCTGACCGCCTCGGTCCGCGCAAAACCGTTTTCGCGCATGATCGCGGTGACCTGATCCTTCTGGTCGTAACCGATTTCGTAAGCCACCAGGCCATTGTCCCGAAGATGATCGCCCGCCCCGGCTGCAATCGTGCGGTAGGCATCAAGCCCGTCGTCTCCGCCATCCAGCGCCAGGATCGGATCGTAGAGCCGGACTTCGTCGTCCAGCGTTCCGATCACGGAGCGGACGATATAGGGCGGATTTGACACAATGATGTCGAACGCCCCGGCCACGGCTGCAAACCAGTCGCTCTGGACCGCCTCGAAGCGGTCTGCGACCCCATTGATGTCGGCATTGCGCCGCGCCGTTTCAAGGGCGCCGGGCGAAAGATCGGTTCCGACACCCGTGGCGCCCGAAACGAGATCGAGCAGCGCAAGGCAGATCGCCCCCGTTCCCGTGCCGAGATCCAGGATGCGACAGCCGCCGGTCTCGGCAACCATGCGCGTCGCATGGGGCACCAGCGCGTCGACGAGCACTTCGGTATCCGGCCGCGGCTCCAGCGTTTCCGGCGAAAGCGTGAGATCGAGCCGCGAAAAGGCCCGGCGGCCGAGGATGCGGTGCACCGGCTCGCGCGCCACACGCCGCGCCAGCGCACGATCGATGGCCTCCTGCTGTGCGTCATCGAGCACCCTTGCGCCATCGGTGACGAAGGCGGTGGGCGACAGGTCGAACAGTCCGGCGATCAGCAGCCGCGCATCGAGCGCGCCATCCGCAAGACCCGCCTCCGAAAGCCGGCGCCGCGCCGTGGCCAGCGCCTCGGCGAGCGTGGCGCCGCTCATCGGCCCTGTTCGCCGAGCTGTGCCAGCTGGCCGGCCTGGTAATCGGCGACCAGCGCATCGACCACTTCGTCGATTTCGCCGATCATCATGCGGTCGAGCTTGTAGAGCGTTAGGTTGATGCGGTGGTCCGTCACGCGGCCTTGCGGGAAATTGTAGGTGCGGATGCGCTCGGACCGGTCGCCCGACCCGACCTGGCTCCTGCGGTCGGCGGAGCGTTCGCTGTCGGCGCGCTGGCGCTCCATGTCGTAGAGCCGCGAGCGCAGCACCTGCATGGCCTTGGCGCGGTTCTGGTGCTGCGACTTTTCCGAACTCGTCACGACGAGGCCGGTCGGAAGATGCGTGATGCGCACCGCCGAGTCCGTCGTGTTGACGTGCTGGCCGCCGGCACCCGACGAACGCATCGTGTCGATGCGGATGTCTTCCGGGCGCACCTCGATGTCGATCTCCTCCGCCTCCGGCAGCACTGCGACGGTCGCCGCCGAGGTGTGGATGCGCCCGCTCGCCTCCGTTTCCGGAACGCGCTGCACGCGGTGCACGCCCGATTCGAACTTCAGCTTGGCGAACACGCCGCGCCCGGTGATGGTGGCGATGATTTCCTTGAAGCCGCCCGCCTCGCCCTCGCTGGAGGAGAGCACCTCGACCTTCCAGCCATTGGCGGCGGCGTAACGCTCGTACATGCGAAACAGGTCGCCGGCGAAAAGCGCCGCCTCGGACCCGCCCGTACCGGCGCGGATTTCGAGGATCGCGCTCTTCTCGTCGGCCGCGTCCTTGGGGAGAAGCAGGATCTGCATCTCCTTTTCGAGGCCTTCGAGCCGCTCCTTCTGCTCCGGCAGCTCCATCTCCGCCAGATCGCGCATCTCGCGGTCAGTCGCCTTGTCGTTGAGCAGCACTTCAAGGTCGGCGATCTCGCCATTGACCTTCTGGTATTCGCGGATTTTCGTCACCACAGGCTGAAGCTCGGAATATTCCGAGGCGAGACGCACATAGGTCTCCGAATCCGGGCCCGCCGACATGCGCGCCTCGATCTCGCCGAAACGGCGTTCAAGGTCACGCATCTTTTCAACGGGAAGCTTCGCCACCGTTTAAACTCCAGTCAATTTCAAAGCGGAACGCCGTTTTCGGCCGCAAAGTCGGTGAGGATCTGGCGGATCGAGGCCGTCGGCTTCGTGTCGTCGAGTGCCGGCATCAGCACCGCCTCGAGTTTTGCCGCATCGAGCGAAAGCAGCATCGACTTCACCGGGCCAATCGCCGCCGGCGACATCGAGACGGAGCGGAAACCGATGCCGAGCAGCGCCATGGCGGAAATCGGCTTGCTCGCCATCTCGCCGCAGAGTGTCACCGAGGTCTCGTTGCGCTCGCCGGCCCGCACGATATCGCGCAGGATGCGCAGGAACGGACGCCCGAGCGTGTCGAAGCGATCGGAGACGCGGGCATTGCCGCGGTCGACCGCCATGGCGAACTGGAACAGGTCGTTCGAGCCGACCGAGACGAAATCGACCTCGGCCATCAGCTCGTCGAGCTGCCAGAGCAGTGCCGGTACTTCCAGCATCGCGCCGAATTGCAGCTTCTTCGGCAACTGCTCGCCGATCTTCGATTGGCGCTGGATCTCCTTCTGGAGAAGGTCGCGGACCTCCTTCAGCTCGGAGACTTCGGTGACCATCGGCAGCATCATGCGCAGGTCCGCACCCGCCGCCGCCCGCAACATGGCGCGAAGCTGCGTGCGCAGCAGGCCAGGCCGGTCGAGCGACAGGCGGATCGCCCGCCAGCCGAGCGCCGGATTTTCCTCTTCCGCCGCGCGGAAATAGGGCACGACCTTGTCGCCGCCGATATCGAGCGTGCGGAACGTCACCGGGCGCCCGCCAGCCTGCTTCAGCACGTTGCGATAGAACGCCTCCTGCTCCTCCGCCTTCGGCATGGTCGAGGCGATCATGAACTGGAGTTCGGTGCGGAACAGGCCGATGCCGGAGGCACCGGATTCGTTGAGATGCGGCAGATCGACCAGCAGGCCGGCATTCATCTGGAGATTGATGTGGCGGCCGTCCTTCGTCACCGGCTCGACGGCACGCAGCGCCCGGTACTGTTCCTGCCGGCGAGCCCGGAAGCGGACCTTCTCCTCGTAGGAACGCTGGAGATCCGCCAGCGGCCGCAGATGCACCCGTGCATCTTCGCCATCGACGATGATGGAATCGCCGTTTTCCGCAAGCGCCACCGCACCTGCCGCCTGGCCGACCACCGGAATGCCCATGGCGCGCGCGACGATCACCACATGGCTCGTCACCGCGCCTTCTTCGAGCACGAGGCCGCGCACGTTCTGGCGAGGATAATCGAGCAGTTCGGCGGCACCCATGGCACGCGCCACGACGATCGCATCGTTCGGGAAGCTGCTGGCCGACAGTTTCGCGCCGTAGCCCGTCAACTGCCGCAGCAGGCGGTTCGCCAGATCGTCGAAATCGTGCATGCGCTCGCGCAGATACGGGTCCGTCAGGCGGATCATGCGCGCCTTGGTCTCGCTCTGCACCCGCTCGACCGCCGCTTCCGCCGTCAGGCCATTGCGGATCGCCTCTTCGAGCTTTCTCACCCAGCCGCGGTCATGCGCGAACATGCGGTAGGTTTCCAGCACCTCACGGTGCTCGCCCTCCATCGACACTTCGCGGCGCGACAGCATGTCGTCGATCGAGATGCGCAGCGAGCCGAGCGCCTCGGCCAGACGGCCGAGTTCGTGCTCGGAATCTTCGTTCAACAGGTTGGTGACGACGATGCGCGGCTCGTGCAGCACGACATAGCCGAGGCCGATGCCTTCGCCGAAGCTCGAACCCTCGATCGCGACGGGGCGGGAGAGGTCGAGTTCGAGGCCGGGCTTGGTGAGCTTCTTCAGCTCCCCGGTCGCCACCATTTCCGCAATCACCATCGCCGTCGTTTCGAGCGCCTCCACCTCGTCCTCGCGGTAGGTGCGGCTCGCCTTGTTCTGCACGACAAGCACGCCGAGCGCCCTGCCGGTTCGCAAGATAGGAACGCCGAGGAAGGAGTGGTAGATCTCCTCGCCTGTTTCCGGCAGGTATGTGAAGGCGGGATGGGATTGCGCGTCGGAGAGGTTCAGGGGCCGCGCGGACGCAGCAATCGTGCCGACGAGGCCCTGGCCCATCTTGAGCTGGGCCAGGTGCACGGCACCGGGATTGAGACCTTCGGTCGCATAGAGTTCGAGCACGCCGTCGGAGCGCAGCACGTAAACGGAACACACCTCCGCGACCATGTTCTGCGCGATCTGGCGCACGATCTGGTCTAGGCGCTCCTGCGGCTCGAGCGGCTCCGCCATCAATTCGCGCAGCCGCTTGAGAAGAACGCGCGGACCCGCGGAGAGATCTCTCATCGCGTGGCGTCTCCTGAAAATGACGTTACCTCACCGACGCTTGGCTACGCCGGCGATCAGAAGATCGGCGCCGAGTCAGCCGGTCCTTACTTCTTATCGAGACCGTAAACGGAATGCAAAGTCCGAACAGCGAGTTCCGCATATGCACCGTCGATAAGAATGGAAATCTTGATCTCGGAGGTGGTGATCGCCTTGATGTTGATGCCCTTGTCGGCCAGCGCCCGGAAGGCGGAGGCGGCAACACCTGCGTGGCTGCGCATGCCGATGCCGATGACGGAGACCTTCACGAGGCCCGTTTCGTGCTGGATCACGTCGAAACCGACCTGTTCCTTGGCGCCTTCGAGCACCCGCAGCGCCTTCTCCATGTCGCCCGAGGGCACGGTGAAGGTCATGTCGGTCTTCGAGCCGTCCTCGGAAATGTTCTGGACGATCATGTCGACATTGATATGCGATTCGGCGAGCGGGCCGAAGATCGCGGCGGAAACGCCCGGCCGGTCGGCGACGCGGCGGAGCGAAATCTGCGCTTCATCCTTGGCATAGGCGATGCCGGTTACGACTTCCTGTTCCACGATCTCTTCCTCATCACAAATCAGCGTACCGGGTGGGTTCAGAAGATCGCCCATGCCCGGCGCATCGGGATCCTCGAAAGAGGAACGAACGAAGGTGCGCACCTTGTGCACCATGGCAAGCTCGACGGAGCGCACCTGCAGGACCTTGGCGCCGAGCGACGCCATTTCGAGCATTTCCTCGAAGGCGATCTTCTTCAGGCGCCGCGCCTTCGGCTCGATGCGCGGGTCGGTCGTGTAGACGCCATCGACGTCGGTATAGATATCGCAACGGTCCGCCTTGACGGCCGCGGCAATGGCGACGGCGGAGGTATCCGAGCCGCCGCGGCCGAGCGTGGCCACGCGGTTGTCCGGACCGAGGCCCTGGAAGCCGGCAACGACGGCCACCTGGCCCTCGCCCATGCGGCGGATCATTTCCGAACCCTCGATATCGAGGATGCGAGCGGCGCCATGCGCGTTGTCGGTCTTGATCGGGATCTGCCAGCCCTGCCAGGAGCGGGCGTCGATGCCCATCGACTGGAGCGCGATGGCGAGAAGGCCGGCGGTCACCAGTTCGCCGGAAGCGACGATCGCGTCATATTCGCGCGCGTCGTAGAAGGGCGAGTTGGCGCCCGTCACCTTCGGCATGCCCTGAACCCAGGCAACCAGCTCGTTGGTCTTGCCGGACATGGCGGAAACGACGACGGCGACCTCGTGGCCGGCATCGACCTCGCGTTTCACATGGCGGGCCACATTGTGGATACGGTCGAGGTCAGCGACGGACGTTCCGCCGAATTTCATCACGATGCGTGCCATGAGTGTGTACCGCTATTCCATATGTACGCGCGAGCGCGCGGGAGAAACCGCGGGGTCTCTTAGCGGAAGACCCCGCGGTGTGCAATGCATGGAATCCGGCAAACGGTACGCTCAGCCCTTGCGGCTGATGCGGTAGACGAAGGCGGGCGGCACATTGCGCAGCGTGCCGCCGACGCGGACGGCCGCAAGCCCGAGCCCGTCGAGCACGGCGCGCGGCACCGGGCAGCGCAGGCCATAGGTGAACTGGTAGAGCGCCGCCCCCTCGCCAAGCCGTTCAAACGTCCCGGCAAGGATCGCCCGCACCGTCTCCGACCGCATCGAGAGCAAGGGCAGGCCGCTGATGGCAGCGCCCGCAGTCTCCGGGCAGGACCGGGCGACATCCGTCGCATCGATGCAGGCGATCTTTGCCTTCGGGAAACGCTGCTGGAGCAGTGCGGCGAACTCGGCCCCCTTCTCGACGAGCAGGATGTCCTCTTCCGCGACCCCACGCCGCAGCAGGGCGCGTGTGAAAACGCCGGTGCCCGGCCCGAGTTCAATGACGCGGCCGGTCTCAGGCCCGATCTCGCGCACGATGAGATCCGCCAGCGCCTCGCCGGAGGGCGTGATCGACGCCACCCGCAGCGGATCGCGGATCCACTCGCGGAAGAAGTGGCAGCCGTCCATTGTCGTTGTGGTCATTGCATGCGCTCCGCGATCGTGGGGAATTTCAGGAGGGTCAGGTCTTCGGACAGTCGCCAGAATTTTGCGGCAAGAGTTGGGTCGGTCGCAGCGGCCAGCGGCTGAACCAGCGTCGGCGATCCACGCATTTCGCGAAAACCGTCCGGGCCGATGAACGCGCCGCCGTTCAGGCCCTCTGCGGTAGCCGCATAGAGCTGGTTGAGCGCGCCCTGCTCCGCAGTCTGCGCCATGAAGCGGTTGCCGATGCGCATGAACAGCCGCAGCACACCGGAGGTGGCGCTGGTCTGGAGATTGGTGTCGGCATAACCGGGATGGGCAAGCACGCTGATCACCGGCAGGCCGCCAGCCTTCAGCCGGCGGTCGAGCTCCAGCGCGAAGAGCACGTTGGCGAACTTCGATTGGGCATAGAAACCCATGCGGCTGTAGCTCTTCTCGCCCTTCAGGTCCTCGAAATGAATGCGGCCCCGGCGATGCAGATCGGAGCTCACGGTGACGACGCGGCTTCCCACCGCGGCGGAGAGAAGTGGCAGCAGGCGTAGCGTCAGCGCGAAATGGGCGAGATGATTGACGCCGAACTGGGTCTCGTGCCCCTGCCGCGTCACTCCGCGCGGCGGCATCATGACGCCGGCATTGTTGATCAGGAGATCGAGCGGCCGCCCTTCGGCAAGCAGCGCATCGGAAAAGGCCGCGACGTCGTCAAGGTCGGCGAGATCGAGACGCCGAAGCTCGATTGCAGCATCGGGAAGCTCGGCACGGAGGCGCGCCAGCGCCATCTGGCCCCTGCCCGCGTCGCGCGCCGTCATGATGACCTGCGCGCCCCTGCGGGCAAGCTCCCGTGCCGTCTGGAAGCCGAGGCCGCTATTCGCACCCGTGACGACGGCCAGGCGGCCCGTCTGGTCCGGCATCTGCGAAAGCGTCCACGCGTCCCCACTTGTCCCGCCCGCGGCGGTTGCCACACCGTCTGCACGCATTATGATACCTCGCATCGAATCTGAACAGTGTTTATATTGCACTACAGCATGATCTTTACACTGTAAAGATCACATTCGCGTGAGACCTGCAATGAACGAAAAGAACAACACCACCGAACGCGGCTATCACCACGGCCACCTGCGCGACGCGCTGATCCGCGCCGCCGACGAACTGCTCGCCGAACGCGGCCTCGAAGGCTTCACGTTGCGCGAAACGGCGCGCCGTGCCGGCGTCTCGCCCGCCGCCCCCTCGCATCATTTCGGCGGCACCGCCGGCCTGCTGACGGAAGTCGCAGCCCTCGGCTACCAGGAACTCGCCCGCCGCCTGATGGTCGCCGGTGAAAGCGGCACGGCCGCTGAACGCCTCAAGGCGCAGGGCGTCGCCTATGTCCGCTTCGCGCTCGATTTCCCGGGGCGCTTCCACCTGATGTTCCGCCACGACATGCTGCAGAAGGACCAGCCCTCGCTGGAGCAGGCGACGGGACAGGCCTGGGATGCGCTCGAAAGCACCGTGCTCGCCATCCGCGGACAGCCGGAGGGCGCCGAACTCGACGCGGAGGGCGAGGCCATGCTGATCGGCATCTGGTCGACGGCGCACGGTTTTGCCCATCTGACGCTCGACAAGAAACTCGCCCGCATCGACGACTGCGGCGGCAACGAAGCCGACATGCTGGAAAGCCTTTTCCCGGCGATCATCGATACGCTCTGGGTGAAAAAACTCGGCTGAAAGAGAAAAGGCCCGCGCGCCTTACGGCACGCGGGCAAAGGGATCGGATGATGAGTGCGGGCGGAAAAACCGCCCGCTACCGTTTTGTCTTATTTCTGCCAGCTCTTGACGAGTTCGTCATAGTTGACGGTCAGCGGCTTTTCCTTCTCGTTCTCGATCTTGAGCTGCGGAGCAATGTTGCCCTTTTCGACGGCATCCTTGTTCCAGTAGGCAAGATCGTGCTCTTCGGCGAGCTTCGGGCCGATATCGCCTTGGACGCCGGCGCGCTCGAGGCGTTCCAGCACCTTTTCCTGCTCGGCGCACAGCGAATCCATCGCTTCCTGCGCGGTCTTGGCACCCGACGACGCATCGCCGATCGCCTGCCACCACAACTGGGCCAGCTTCGGATAGTCCGGGATGTTCGTACCGGTCGGCGACCACTGCACGCGGGCCGGCGAACGGTAGAACTCGATCAGACCACCGAGCTTCGGTGCGCGTTCCGTAAACGACTTGTGGGCGATCGAGGATTCGCGGATGAGCGTCAGGCCGGTATGGCTCTTCTTGACGTCAACCGTCTTGGAGACGACGAACTGCGCATAGAGCCATGCGGCCTTGGCGCGGTCGTCCGGCGTGGACTTCAGAAGCGTCCAGGAGCCCACGTCCTGGTAACCGAGCTTCATGCCGTCCTTCCAGTAGACGCCGTGCGGGCTCGGAGCAAAACGCCACTTCGGCGTACCGTCCGCGTTCACGACCGGCAGGCCGTCCTTCACGAAGTCGGCGGTGAACGCCGTATAGGTGAACATCTGCTGGGCGACTTCGCCCTGCGACGGGACGGGGCCGGATTCCGAGAAGGTCATGCCCTGGGCGGAGGCCGGTGCATAGGCCTTCAGCCAGTCGAGATACTTCTGGATGGCGTAGACGGAAGCCGGGCCGTTGGTGTCGCCGCCGCGCGCAACGCACGAGCCGACCGGACGCGAGTTCTCGTCGACCTTGATGCCCCATTCGTCGACCGGAAGACCGTTCGGCAGGCCCTTGTCGCCGTTGCCGGCCATCGAGAGCCAGGCGTCGGTGAAGCGCCAGCCGAGCGACGGGTCCTTCTTGCCGTAGTCCATGTGGCCATAGACCTTCTTGCCGTCGATCTCGCGGCCGGTGAAGAACTCGGCAATGTCTTCGTAAGCCGACCAGTTGACCGGAACGCCGAGGTCGTAGCCGTACTTCGCCTTGAAGTCCGCCTGGTTCTTCGCGTCGTTGAACCAGTCGTAGCGGAACCAGTAGAGGTTCGCGAACTGCTGGTCGGGCAGCTGGTAGAGGTCGCCGTCCGGAGCCGTCGTGAACTTCAGGCCGATGAAGTCGTTAAGGTCGAGGTTCGGGTTGGTGACGTCCTTGCCTTCGTTGGCCATCCACTTGGTGAGCGAACGGGCCTGCTGGTAGCGCCAGTGCGTGCCGATCAGGTCGGAGTCGTTGACATAGGCGTCATAGACGTTTTCGCCCGACTGCATCTGGGTCTGCAGCTTTTCGACGACGTCGCCCTCGCCGATCAGGTCGTGGGTGATCTTGATGCCGGTGATCGCGGTGAAGGCCGGTGCAAGAACCTTCGATTCGTATTCATGCGTGGTGATCGTTTCGGAGACGACCTTGATTTCCATGCCGGCGAACGGCTTAGCGGCGTCGATGAACCACTGCATTTCCGCTTCCTGGCCAGCGCGGTCGAGCGAGGACAAATCGCCGATTTCCGCGTCCAGGAACTTCTTGGCAGCATCCATGTCCGCGAATGCGGAGCCGGTGAACGCCAGCAGCATGACTGCCGTCGTCGTCAGAAGTTGCTTTCGCATATTGATCCTCCCTTAGGGTTTTGCGATTGCATGCGTTGAAGGCCCCATAATTCTCCCCGGGGCCTCCCTTCCCGATTGCCTAGACGAAGCGGAACACGCCGATGGCGTAGACCACGGACAAGGCAAGAGCCCACCACAGGTTGGCGCCGACGAGGCCCAACCATGCGAGATGAATGAACGCGGAGCCGAGCAGCGACACGAACAGCCGGTCGCCGCGCGTCGTCTCGAAGCGCAGGATGCCGACCCGCGGATTGCCGCCGGGGCGGGCATATTCCCAGACGGCCATCAGCGCGATCAGCGTGAAGATCGTCAGGAAGAACATGGCGGTCGGAAACGACCAGGCCATCCAGCCGCCGGTGATCAGCGGCGCGAAGAAGTCGCGCTCGCCGTCCTTGACCGGAAGCCCCATGAACAGTGCTCCGGCGATAACGACGTAGAGGACGAGCACGGCGACGAGCGCCACGGGCCAGCGATTGTTGCGGTTTACGACAGCGGCCATCAGCCCCTCCCCCTCAGACCCGGCCAAGGGCAAAGCCCTTGGCGATGTAATTGCGGACGAAATAGATCACGAGCGCGCCGGGGATGATGGTGAGCACGCCCGCCGCCGCCAGCACGCCCCAGTCCATGCCGGACGCCGAGACCGTGCGCGTCATCGTTGCGGCGATCGGCTTGGCGTCCGTCGTCGTCAGCGTGCGGGCGATCAGAAGCTCGACCCAGGAGAACATAAAGCAGAAGAAGGCGGCGACACCGATGCCGGAGGCGATCAGCGGCACGAAGATCTTGGCGAAGAATTTCGGGAACGAGTAACCGTCGATATAGGCCGTCTCGTCGATTTCCTTCGGCACGCCCGACATGAAGCCTTCGAGGATCCAGACGGCGAGCGGCACGTTGAACAGGCAGTGCGCGATGGCGACGGCGATATGCGTGTCGATCAGGCCGAAGGCCGAATAGAGCTGGAAGAACGGCAGCGCGAAAACGGCCGGCGGCGCCATGCGATTGGTGAGCAGCCAGAAGAACAGGTGCTTGTCGCCGAGGAACCGGTAGCGCGAGAAGGCATAGGCCGCCGGCAGCGCCACGGACACCGAGATCAGCGTGTTCAGCACCACGTAGATGATCGAGTTGATATAGCCGGAATACCAGGCCGGATCGGTGAAGATCACGGTGTAGTTGCGAAGCGTCGGATTGACAGGCCAGAGCGAGAAGGCGCCGGTGATCTCCGCATTCGTCTTGAAGCTCATGTTGACGAGCCAGTAGATCGGCAGCATCAGGAAGACGATATAGAGCGTCGGCACGAGCCAGGAGAGGCTGCGCTTGCTGTTCGCGCCGGCCTTCACGCCGGTACGGGCCGCCGCGCTGGTCTGGATCGGGTTTGCAGTGGTTGCCTGTGAGGTCATGGTTTCCTCCCTCACGCCTGTTCGTCGCTGCTGGTCATGACCGTGTAGAAGATCCATGACAGCAGGAGGATGATCAGGAAGTAGATGATGGACATTGCCGCGGCCGGGCCGAGGTCGAACTGGCCGATCGCCATCTTGACGAGGTCGATCGACAGGAAGGTCGTCGAGTTGCCGGGGCCGCCGCCGGTGACGACGAAGGGCTCCGTATAGATCATGAAACTATCCATGAAGCGCAGCAGGAAGGCGATCAAAAGAACGCGCTTCATCTTCGGCAGCTGGATGTAGCGGAACACCGCCCAGCGCGAGGCGCCGTCGATCTTGGCCGCCTGGTAATAGGCCTCCGGGATCGACACGAGACCGGCATAGCAGAGCAGCACGACAAGGCTCGTCCAGTGCCAGACGTCCATGACGATCAGCGTCAGCCAGGCATCGAAGACGTTGTTGACGTAGTTGTAGCTGATGCCGAGCGCATCCAGCGTGCGGCCGAGGAGGCCGATATCGACGCGGCCGAAGACCTGCCAGATCGTGCCGACCACGTTCCACGGAATGAGCAGCGGCAGCGCCATCAGCACGAGGCAGACCGGCACGCCGAGCCCCTTCTTCGGCATGTTGAGCGCGATCAGGATGCCAAGCGGGATTTCGATCGCCAGGATAATGCCGGAAAACAGCAGGTTGCGCCCGAGCGCCTGCCAGAAACGATCGGATTCCAGCACGTCGGAGAACCAGCCGACGCCGTTCCAGAAGAACTGGTTGTTGCCGAACGTGTCCTGGACCGAATAGTTCACCACCGTCATCAGCGGGATCACCGCCGAGAAGGCGACGAGCAGCAGGACGGGCAGGACCATGAACCAGGCCTTGTTGTTCCAGGTCTTGTTCATCGTCAGCCCTCCCTGCCGATACGCCAGGAATCGGCGTAGATGTTGATGGCGGCCGGATCGAAGGTCACCCGCGGATCGGCGGGGATTTCCCCATCTTCCGGCACGACGATGGCGATCGGCTTGCCGGCGAATTCGGCGCGCACGATCTTCTGCCGGCCGATATCCTCGACCTTGCTGATCGAGACCGGCATGCCGTCGCGCGAAAGCGAGATGAATTCCGGGCGGATGCCGAGTTCGGTCTTCGCACCGACAGCGATCTGCGGCTTGTAGTCAAGCGTAAGCGTTTGCTCACCAATCTTGATGCTGCTGCCGTCGATGGAGGCCGGCAGCACATTCATGCCCGGCGAACCGATGAAATAGCCGACAAAGGTATGGCTCGGCTTCTCGAAAAGCTCGGCCGGCGTGCCGATCTGCACGATCTGGCCGTCATACATGACGACGACCTTGTCGGCGAAGGTCAGCGCCTCGGTCTGGTCGTGCGTGACATAGACCATGGTGAAACCGAACTGGCGGTGCAGCTTCTTCAACTGCGAGCGCAGCACCCATTTCATGTGCGGGTCGATGACGGTCAGCGGCTCGTCGAACAGGATGGCGTTGACGTCGTTGCGCACGAGGCCGCGGCCGAGCGAAATCTTCTGCTTCTGGTCTGCGGTCAAACCGCGCGCCGTCTTCTTCGCCCAATCCGAGAGATCGATCATTTCCAGGATTTCGCGCACGCGGCGGTCGACTTCCGGCTCGGCCACGCCGCGGTTGCGCAGCGGGAAGGCGAGATTGTCGTAGACCGTCATCGTGTCGTAGATCACCGGGAACTGGAAGACCTGCGCGATGTTGCGCTGCTGGGTCGACAGGTTCGTCACATCGTTGCCGTCGAACAGGATGCGGCCTTCGGACGGCTGCAGCAGGCCGGAAATGATGTTGAGCAGCGTGGTCTTGCCGCAGCCGGAGGGGCCCAGCAGCGCATAGGCGCCGCCGTCGTTCCACTCGTGGTGGACTTCCTTCAGCGAATAATCCGCTTCCGACTTCGGCTTTTCGCCGTAGGCGTGGCGGATGTGATCGAGGGTGATGCGTGCCATGGTTTCCTCCTCAGGCCGCCGCGGCCGCGGGCTCCGCGATCGCCCTGCCGTCCGTGCCGAAGGCCATCAGGTGGCGCGTGTCGACATGGACGGTGATGATCGCGTCCGGCTCGATGTCGTGGATGCCCGGCGAGAGCATGACCCAATGGCTGCCCTCGAACTGGATGTAGATGAAGCTCTCCGACCCGGCGATTTCCGAGATCGCGGTGCGCGCCTGGAGGCTCGCCGAGGCCGCATTCTGGCTGGAAAGCGAGAGGTGATGCGGATGGAAGGCGATCGTGCAGGGGCCGTCCGGCAACCCGGCAAGATGCGCCGGAACCGGCAGCACCGGCTTGCCGCCGACCTCGAAACTGCCGCCGTTCTTCAGCACCTGCATCGTGTTGAGCGGCGGATCGGCGAAGGTGCGGGCGGTGACGAGGTCGCGCGGCCGGCGATAGACATCGATCGTGCGACCGAACTGGGTGATGCTGCCTTGGGACAGCGTCGCCGTGTTGCCGCCGAGCAGCAGCGCTTCGGACGGTTCCGTCGTCGCATAGACGAAGATCGCGCCGGAGGCGGCAAAGATCTTCGGCAGTTCGAGGCGCAGTTCCTCGCGCAGCTTGTAGTCGAGGTTGGCGAGCGGCTCGTCGAGCAGCACGAGGCGGGCATTCTTGACGATGGCGCGGGCGAGCGCCGTGCGCTGCTGCTGGCCGCCGGAGAGATTGAGCGGCGTGCGGTCGAGATAGGGCGTCAGCTTCAGGAGCTCGGCGGCCTTCCTCACTTCGCGGTCGATCGTCGCCTTGTCCGCGCCCTTGATGCGCATCGGCGAGGCGATATTCTCGTAGACGGTCAGCGCGGGGTAATTGATGAACTGCTGGTAGACCATGGCGACGCCGCGATCCTGCACGCGCACGCCCGTCACGTCCTTGCCGTCGAACCAGACGGAACCGGCGGTCGGCTTGTCGAGGCCGGCCATCAGCCGCATCAGCGAGGTCTTGCCGGACAAAGTCGGGCCGAGCAGCACATTGAGCGAGCCGCGCTCGAGCACGAGGTTCGTCGGGTGGATATGCGTCTCCGCCCCCGACACCTTCGCGATGTTTCTGAGTTCAAGCATTCCTATCTCCGTCGTTCCTCCCAGCCACCGGATCAGGCGCTAGTGCGGGGCCGCCTCCGCGGCCGTCATATAGTCTTCCAGCGCAGCCGTTTCGTCGACTGTCAGATGCAATCCTCGTTTGGTCCGCCGCCACAGCACGTCCTCGGCATGCCGGGCCCATTCTTCCTTCATCAGCCAGCGCACTTCGCGTTCGTAGAGGTCGCTGCCGAAATGCCGTCCAAGATCGTCGATCGTCTTCACGCCCTCCAGCATGGCCGCGGCGCGCGTGCCGTAAAGCCGGACCAGACGCCGCGCGTGCACGCTGGCAAGAAAGGGAAAGCGCGATGAAAGCGCCTTCACCTCGGCATCGAAACCATCGACCTTGAAGTCTCCGCCCGGCAGCCGCGATTGGGCCGTCCAGCGGTCGCCCTTCACGCCGATCGCTTCCCCGATCTTCTCCAGCGCCGATTCGGCAAGACGCCGGTAGGTAGTGAGCTTGCCGCCAAAGATGTTGAGCAGCGGCGCCACGCCCTCGCCGCCCTCGACCTTCAGGACATAGTCGCGCGTCGCTTCCTGTGCCTTGCTGGCGCCGTCGTCGAAAAGCGGGCGCACGCCGGAATAGGTCCAGACGATGTCGTCACGCGTCACCGGCTCGGAAAAATATTCGCTTGCCGATTGGCAAAGATAGCCGATTTCCGCGTCGCTGATGCGAACATCTCGGGGATCGCCCTGATAGTCCCGGTCGGTCGTCCCGATCAGCGTGAACTCTTCCTGGTAGGGAATGGCGAAAATGATACGCCCGTCCGGGTTCTGGAAGAAGTATGCGCGCGGATCGGCGAATTTCTTCCTCACGACGATGTGACTGCCCTGGACGAGGCGGACATTGTGCACGTCGTTGCGGCCGAAGGACGAGGCGAGCACCTTGTCAACCCACGGCCCCGCCGCGTTGACCAGCATGCGGGCGCGAAAAATCTCGCGCGCACCGGTGTCGACATTCTCGGTCTCGACGTTCCAGTGGCCGTTTTCGCGGCGCGCGGTGACGACCTTGGTGCCGGTGCGGATATCGGCGCCGCGATTGGCGGCGTCGCGGGCGTTGAGCACGACGAGGCGCGCATCGTCCACCCAACCGTCGGAATATTCGAAAGCCTTGCGAAACAGCTTCTTGAGCGGGCCGCCGGCTGGATCCTTCGCAAGGTCCAGCGTGCGGGTCGCCGGCAGCAGCTTGCGGCCGCCGATATAGTCATAGAGAAACAGGCCGAGACGGATGAGCCAGGCCGGGCGCGGTCCGCCCGTCTGGAACGGCAGCACGAAGCGCATCGGCCAGATGACGTGTGGCGCCATGGCCCAGAGCACTTCGCGCTCCATCAGCGCTTCCCGCACCAGGCGAAATTCGTAATGTTCGAGATAGCGCAGGCCGCCATGGATGAGCTTGGTGGAAGCCGAGGAGGTGCCGGAGGCAAAATCCTTCATCTCGGCCAGCACCACCGAATAACCACGGCCCGCCGCATCACGCGCAATGCCGCAGCCGTTGATGCCGCCACCGATGACAAAAATATCGCGGATCACGTCGCCGTCCAAAGTCCCCTCCCATTTCGCATCGCACAAATTTTGCGCAGTTGCGAAAGCCAGTGGAGTTAAAACGAAAACATTCCGAATGTCAAACGAATGCAACACAAATGCGTTCGGGCAGCATCAACCCGGCGCGGACGTCTCGATCAGCCGCACGTCATGCTCCTGGCAAATGCCGCGAATGCCCTCGAAAGGACAGCTGTCGGTGATGAACGTATGGACCTGCGAGAGGTGGCCGATGCGCACCGGCGCGGTCCTTTCGAATTTCGTCGAATCCGAAACCAGGATGACATGGCGGGAATTGGCCATGATCGCCTGCGCCACCTTCACCTCGCGATAATCGAAGTCGAGCAGCGCGCCGTCCTCGTCGATCGCCGAGACGCCGATCACCGCATAGTCCACCTTGAACTGCCGGATGAAATCGACCGCTGCCTCGCCGACGATGCCGCCATCCGCACCCCGCACCACGCCGCCGGCAATCACCACCTCGATCGAGGGGTACACCCGCAAGCGATTGGCAACATTGATGTTATTGGTGATAACCATCAGCTCTTTGTGTTCGAGCAGCGCCTCGCCGACGGCTTCCGTCGTCGTGCCGATATTGATGAAGAGCGAGGAATTGTCGGGGATCATCGCGGCGGCGGCGCGGCCGATCGCCTGCTTTTCCGGGGCGGCAATCGAACGCCGCGCCTCGTATCTCACATTCTCGTTGCCGCTCGGAAACAGCGCGCCGCCATGGATGCGCGTCAAGGCCTTGCTGTCGCACAGATCGTTCAGGTCCTTGCGGATGGTCTGCGGCGTGACGGAGAATCGCGCCGCGAGATCCTCCACCAGCACCCGGCCCTGGGTTTTTGCGAGATCCAGAATCTCCGTCTGGCGCCCCGTCAGAAACATGAGCCCCTCCCTTGCTTTCGTTTGTTTTCATAATATGCAAAAACGAAAGCACATCAATTGATCCGTTCCGCCTTCTTGGAGCATGCCCTTATTTTTGTGATACTGGCAAACGGTTGAGCGGCGATAAGCGGAGGAGAACCCATGTTTCATCCAGCCTTGTTCAAGGGCGCAAATGTCGTCGTGACCGGCGCGGGGCGCGGCATCGGGTTGGAGATCGCCCGGCAGTTCCTCGATTGCGGCGCCCATGTGCTGCTGCATGGCGGACGCGCCGCGTCTGGCCCGCTGCCCGATTTCCTGGAGGCCGCGGTCGGTGAAGCCCGCGCCCATATCGTCTATGGCGACTTTCTGGAGGAAGGCGGCATCGGCGCGATCCTGCAGCGGGTGGACAGCCTGTTCCCGCATGTCGACGTGCTCATCAACAATGCCGGCACCATGGTCGGCCGTTTCCCGGCCGCGGACCTGACCGACGAGCAATATGAAACCGTCGTGCGCCTCAACCAGACGTCCGTCGTCGAGGTGACGCGCGCGCTGCTACGGGCGTTGCGCCGTGCGCCGCATGCCGCGATCGTCAACACGGTGTCGATCTCGGCGCTGACCGGCGGCAGTCCCGGCTCGGCGATCTATTCGGCGACCAAGGCCTTCGTCTCGACCTATTCCAAGGGCCTCGCGCGGGAACTGGCGCCCGACGGCATCCGCGTCAATTGCGTCTCGCCCGGCACGATCACCACGGATTTCCATTCCCGCTATTCATCCGCAGACAAGCTGGAGGCGACGCGCAAGACCATCCCCTTGCAGCGCCTCGGCACGGCGGAGGACTGCGCCCCCGCCTATCTCTTCCTCGCCTCGAATGCACTCTCCGGCTATATTACCGGCCAGGTGCTGGAGGTGAACGGCGGCCAGCTTATCTGCTAGGCATTAACGTCGACGACGACACGGCCCTTCACCTTGCCTTCCAGAATCTGATTGGCGAGGTCCGGCAGGTCGGAGAGCCGATGCTCGACGATCATGGCCTCCAGCTTGTCCATCGGCAGGTCGCTGGCGATGCGGTTCCAGGCGTCGACGCGCTGGTCGTAGGGCCGCATGACCGAATCGATGCCGAGCAGGCTGACGCCACGCAGCAGGAACGGGATGACGGTAAAGGACGGCACGGCAGCGCCGGCGGCAAGGCCGACCGAGGCGACGGCGCCGTCATATTTCATCTGCTTGAGCACGCGCCCCAGCATGTCGCCGCCGACCGCATCGATGGCGCCGGCCCAGCGCTCCGATTCGAGCGGCTTGCTGTTCGCCTCCGCAAGCTCGGCCCGGTCGACGATGGTTTCCGCGCCGAGGCTCTTCAGATAATCGGCGGTTTTCGGCCGGCCCGTCACGGCCGCGACCGAATAGCCGAGCCTGGCCAGCAGCGCGACGGCAACCGAGCCGACGCCGCCGGCAGCACCGGTCACCAGCACTTCCCCCTTCAGCGGCGAAAGCCCGGCCTCTTCCAGCGCGATAACGGACAGCATGGAGGTGAGCCCGGCCGTGCCGATCGCCATGGCCTGCCGCGTCGAGAGCTCTTCCGGCAGCGGCACCAGCCAGTCGGCCTTCACCTTGGCGCGTGTCGCATAACCGCCCCACCACATCTCGCCGACGCGCCAGCCGGTCAGCACCACCCGGTCGCCCGGCCGATAGCGCGGATCATCCGAGGCCTCGACCGTGCCGGCGAAATCGACGCCCGGCACATGCGGGAAGGTGCGCACCAGCCCGCCCTTGCCGTTGATGCACAGCCCGTCCTTGTAGTTGAGCGTCGAATATTCGACGGCGACCGTGACGTCGCCATCCGGAAGCCGCGAATCGTCCAGCTCCTGGATCGACGCGGAAACCGCGCCGTCGCCGGCCTTCTCGACTAACAGTGCTTGGAACGTCATGGCTTTCTCCTCGTGATCGCTTGCCTCGTCCCAGATATAGGGCGCGGGGCATTGGTGCCGCCACTGTTCTTTTGTATCAAGGGGAAGGAGGCCGGTTGCCGATGATAGACAAGCTCGAATATTTCATCGCGCTCGCCCGCGAAAAACATTTTGCGCGGGCGGCGGAAGAGCTCGGCATTTCGCAGCCGACGCTTTCGGCAGCGGTGCGCCAGCTGGAAGACCAGCTCGGCGTGATGCTCGTCGTGCGCGGCTCGCGCTTCCAGGGCCTGACACCGGAGGGCCAGCGGGTGCTCGAATGGGCGCGCCGCATCGTCGGCGACACCCGCACGATGCGCGAGGAAATGCGCGCCGCGCGAAAAGGCCTTTCCGGCCATATCCGCCTTGCCGCCATCCCCACCACGCTCGCCATGGTGCCGCGCATCACAGCGCCCTTCCAGGAAAAGCACCCGGACGTCACCTTCTCGATCCTGTCAACGACCTCGATCAAGATCCTCGGCCTGCTGGAGAACCTAGAGATCGACGCCGGCCTGACCTATCTCGAAAACGAGCCGCTCGGCCGCGTCACCAGCGTGCCGCTGCTGCACGAACATTACTGCCTCGTCACCGCCAAGGGCACCGCCTTCGCCGATCGCGAAACCGTGACCTGGCAGGACGCCGGCAGCGTTAGGCTTTGTCTATTGACCGCAGACATGCAGAACCGCCGCATCATCAACCGGCACTTCGCCGAAGCCGGCGTGACGGTCGAGCCCTCGCTGGAGGCCAACTCGATGATCGTGCTGTTCTCCCATGTGCGCACGGGACGCTGGGCCAGCATCATGCCAAGAAATGTTGCAAAATCATTTGGATTTCCTGAGGAAATAAGTATAGTTTCGCTTGTGGATCCCGAGCCGCACCATACGGTCGGCCTGGTCGCCACCCATCGCGAGCCCTTTACGCCGCTCGTCTCCGCCCTGCTGCACGAAGCGCGCGTGCTTGCCGAAAAAGGGATCGATTGATAGGAATTTTCTATCGATCAACGGCTTTGCTTTATTGACCCGCCGTCTCCCGACTGAGAAGCTGTAGGGATTATGCCGCGCAGATCGACAGGGTTCCGGTCTTCGCCGAACAGTTTCAATGGTATCGGCGCGCTGGAACCCCTGATTTCGTAGCGGTTCATTCGTGTCGGTTGGGAGGCCTGACCATGAATGTGCACGTGACCGGCAACGATGTAGGCGCGAGAACGCTGGCGATCGTCCGCGAATTGAAGGGGCTCGAAGGGCCGCTTCTGCCCATCCTGCACGAAATCCAGGCCGAGTTCGGCTATGTGCCGCAGGAAAGCCTGCCGGTTATCGCCGAGCAGTTGAACCTGTCGCGCGCCGAGGTGCACGGCGTCGTCACCTTCTACCACGACTACCGAGACCACCCGACGGGGCGCCATGTGCTGAAGCTCTGTCGCGCCGAGGCGTGTCAGTCGATGGGCGGGGACGAGATCGCCGAGCGCGTGAAATCGCTGCTCGGCATCGATTTTCACCAGACGACGCTGGACGGCGCGGTGACGCTGGAGCCCGTCTACTGTCTCGGGCTCTGTTCCTGCGCACCGGCCGCGATGTTCGACGGCGCGGTGCATGGACGGGTCGACGCCGAACTTGCAAAAGAACTCGTCGCGGAGGCACGCCGATGACCGTTCGCATCTACGTTCCCCGCGATGCCGCAGCCCTTGCGCTTGGCGCCGACCGCGTCGCCAAGGCACTTTCCCGCGAGGCGGAGACCCGCAAGCTCGACATCACGATCGTGCGCAACGGCTCGCGCGGCATGCATTGGCTGGAGCCGCTGGTCGAGGTCGAGACGGCGCAAGGCCGCATCGCCTATGGCCCGGTCAAACCGTCCGACATCGCCTCCCTGCTGGATGCCGGGCTCATCGAGGGCAAGGCGCACCCGCTCTGTCTTGGCGGAACGGAAGAGATTCCGTTCCTGAAGAACCAGACCCGCCTCACCTTCGCCCGCTGCGGCGTCATCGATCCCGTTTCGCTGGACCACTACAAGGCCCATGGCGGCCTGAAGGGTCTCGAAAACGCCATCGCAATGGCTCCCGCCGATGTCGTCAAGCAGGTCACCGACAGTGGTCTTCGCGGCCGCGGCGGCGCGGGTTTTCCGACCGGCATCAAGTGGAAGACCGTGCTGGATGCGCCCGGCGACAGAAAATACATCGTCTGCAACGCCGACGAAGGCGACAGCGGCACCTTCGCCGACCGCATGATCATGGAAGGCGACCCCTTCGTGCTGATCGAGGGCATGGCGATCGCCGGCCTTGCGACCGGCGCCACCAAGGGCTTCGTCTATATCCGCTCGGAATATCCGCAGGCGATCGATGCCATGAACGAGGCGGTCACCGTGGCGCGCGCCGCCGGCGTGCTCGGCCCCTCCGTGCTCGGCTCGGGAAAAGCCTTCGACATGGAAATCCGCGTCGGCGCGGGCGCCTATGTCTGCGGCGAGGAAACCGCGCTGCTCAACAGCCTGGAAGGCAAGCGCGGCATCGTGCGCGCCAAGCCGCCGCTGCCGGCATTGCAGGGTTTCATGGGCCGCCCGACGGTCGTCAACAACGTCATCTCGCTCGCCTCCGTGCCGATCATCATGGACAAGGGCGCTGATTTCTACCGCGATTTCGGCATGGGCCGCTCGCGCGGCACGATCCCGCTCCAGATCGCCGGCAACGTCAAGCACGGCGGCCTTTACGAGACCGCCTTCGGCCTGACGCTCGGCGAGATCATCGACGTCATCGGCGGTGGCACGGCCACCGGCCGTCCGGTACGCGCCGTGCAGGTCGGCGGCCCGCTCGGCGCCTATTTCCCGCGCGCGCTGTTCGATACGCCCTTCGACTACGAGGCCTTCGCCGCCAAGGACGGCCTCATCGGCCACGCCGGCATCACCGTCTTCGACGACACGGTCGACATGCTGAAGCAGGCCCGCTTCGCCATGGAGTTCTGCGCGGTCGAAAGCTGCGGCAAGTGCACGCCCTGTCGCATCGGCTCGACGCGCGGCGTCGAGACGGCCGATCGGATCGCCCAGGGCATCGAGCCGGAAAAGAACCGCGAACTGCTTGCCGACCTCTGCAACACGATGAAGTTCGGCTCGCTCTGCGCCCTCGGCGGCTTCACGCCCTATCCGGTGCTCAGCGCCATGAACCATTTCCCAGAGGACTTTTCGCCGGCACCGATGGTGGAGGCGGCGGAATGAGCGAGACGGAAAAGGTCAAAGGCCCGGCCTCCTACTTTCCCTCGATCGAGAAGAAATACGGCCAGCCGATCGAACATTGGAAGACCATCATCCGCGCGCAGGATGGCAAGGCGCATATGCAGATCGTGGCGCTCCTGAAGGAAACGCACGGTCTGGGCCACGGCCATGCCAACGCGCTTGTTGCGGCGACGCTCGCCGATACGAAGTCCTAGAACAGAACCAAGTCGCCCGGGCACCGCCCGCGGCGCAAAAATTGATCCGGAGGTTCCCATGTCCCTCGTTCCCGAAATCGACTACGGCACGCCCGCCTCCCGCGCGGAAAAGATGGTGACGCTCACCATCGACGGGAACGAGATCACCGTGCCCGAGGGCACCTCCATCATGCGCGCCTCCATGGAGGCCGGCATCCAGGTGCCGAAACTCTGCGCTACCGACATGGTGGACGCCTTCGGCTCCTGCCGCCTCTGTCTGGTCGAGATCGAGGGCCGCAACGGCACGCCCGCATCCTGCACGACGCCGGTGGCGCCGGGCCTCGTGGTCCATACCCAGACGAGCCGGCTGAAGACCATCCGCAAGGGCGTGATGGAGCTCTACATTTCCGACCACCCGCTCGACTGTCTCACCTGTGCGGCAAACGGCGACTGCGAATTGCAGGACATGGCCGGCGCCGTCGGCTTGCGCGACGTGCGCTACGGCTATGAGGGCGACAACCATGTCAAGGTGCGCAGCAACGGTGAGACGAACGCCCGCTGGATGCCGAAGGACGAATCGAACCCCTATTTCACCTATGACCCATCGAAATGCATCGTCTGTTCGCGCTGCGTGCGCGCCTGCGAAGAGGTGCAGGGCACCTTCGCGCTGACGATCGAAGGCCGCGGTTTCGACAGCCGCGTTTCGCCCGGCATGCACGAGCATTTCATCGATTCGGAATGCGTCTCCTGCGGCGCCTGCGTGCAGGCCTGCCCGACGGCAACGCTCACCGAAAAATCGGTCATCGCCATCGGCCAGCCGGAACATTCCCTCGTCACGACTTGCGCCTATTGCGGCGTCGGCTGCTCCTTCAAGGCGGAAATGCGCGGCGAAGAGCTGGTGCGCATGGTGCCCTGGAAGGACGGCCAGGCCAACCGCGGCCATTCCTGCGTCAAGGGCCGCTTCGCTTATGGCTATTCGACCCACCGCGACCGCATCCTCAACCCGATGGTCCGCGAGAAGATTTCGGACCCGTGGCGCGAAGTGACCTGGGAAGAGGCCTATGCCCATGTCGCCGCCGAATTCCGCCGCATCCAGTACCAGTATGGCCGTGATTCGATCGGCGGCATTACCTCGTCGCGCTGTACGAACGAAGAGACCTATCTGGTCCAGAAACTGATACGCGCCGGCTTTGGCAACAACAATGTCGATACCTGCGCCCGCGTCTGCCATTCGCCGACCGGCTACGGCCTCGGCCAGGCCTTCGGCACCTCCGCCGGCACGCAGAATTTCGATTCGGTCGAGCACACCGATGTCGTCATCGTCATCGGCGCCAACCCGACGGACGGCCACCCGGTCTTCGCCTCGCGCCTCAAGAAGCGCTTGCGCCAGGGCGCCAAGCTGATCGTCATCGATCCGCGCCGCACCGAGCTCGTCTCCTCGCCGCATATCAAGGCATCCCATCACCTGCCGCTGAAACCCGGCACCAACGTCGCCGTCGTCACCGCACTCGCCCATGTCATCGTGACGGAAGGCCTCTACGACGAAAAATTCATCCGCGAGCGCTGCGACTGGTCGGAATTCGAGGACTGGGCGTCCTTCGTCGCCGAACCGCGCCACAGCCCGGAGGCGATCGAGCCCTTCAGCGGCGTGCCGGCGGAAGAGCTGCGCGGCGCCGCCCGGCTCTTTGCCACCGGCGGCAACGGTTCGATCTATTACGGCCTCGGCGTCACCGAGCACAGCCAGGGCTCGACGACCGTCATGGCCATCGCCAACCTCGCCATGGCGACCGGCAATATCGGCCGCCCCGGCGTCGGCGTGAACCCGCTGCGTGGCCAGAACAACGTGCAGGGCTCCTGCGACATGGGCTCCTTCCCGCACGAACTGCCGGGCTACCGCCACATCTCGGACGATGCGACCCGCGACATCTTCGAAAAGCTCTGGGGCGTGAAGCTCAACAACGAGCCGGGCCTGCGCATCCCCAACATGCTGGACGCCGCCGTCGAGGGCACGTTCAAGGGCATCTACATCCAGGGCGAGGACATCCTCCAGTCCGACCCGGACACCAAGCATGTCTCGGCTGGCCTCGCCGCCATGGAATGCGTCGTCGTGCAGGATCTCTTCCTCAACGAGACGGCCAACTACGCCCACGTCTTCCTGCCGGGCTCGACCTTCCTGGAAAAGGACGGCACCTTCACCAATGCCGAGCGCCGCATCAACCGCGTGCGCCGCGTCATGACGCCGAAGAACGGCTATGCGGACTGGGAGGTCACCCAGAACCTCGCCCAGGCGATGGGCCTCAACTGGAACTACACCCATCCGTCCGAGATCATGGACGAGATTGCGGCGACGACGCCGAGCTTCGCGCTCGTCTCCTACGACTATCTCGAAAAGGTCGGCTCGGTGCAGTGGCCCTGCAACGAGAAGAACCCGCAGGGCTCGCCGATCATGCACATCAACGGCTTCGTGCGCGGCAAAGGTAAGTTCATACGCACGGAATATGTCGCGACGGACGAAAAGACCGGCCCGCGCTTCCCGCTGCTTCTCACCACCGGCCGCATCCTCAGCCAGTACAATGTCGGCGCCCAGACGCGGCGCACGGAAAACGTCGTCTGGCACGAGGAGGACCGGCTGGAAATCCATCCGCACGACGCGGAAAACCGCGGTATCCGCGACGGCGACTGGGTGCGCCTTGCCAGCCGCGCCGGCGAGACGACGCTGCGCGCGCTCGTCACCGACCGCGTGGCGCCGGGCGTCGTCTACACGACCTTCCACCACCCGACGACGCAGGCGAACGTCATCACCACCGATTTCTCGGACTGGGCGACCAATTGTCCGGAGTATAAGGTGACGGCCGTGCAAATCTCGCCGTCGAACGGTCCGTCCGACTGGCAGATCGAATATGACGAGCTCGCCCGCCAGTCGCGCCGGATCAGCGGCAAGCTGGAGGCAGCAGAATAGGATCGCGCGTGCCGGACTTTTCCACGTCGACCAAGGTTCCGGAGACCGCCCGCCGCAACGGGCGGCTCGCGCCGGGTGACCGCTTCGTGCCGGAGGAAACCCCGGTCGCCTTCTCCTATGCCGGCTCGACCCATGCCGTGATGATGGCGAGCCCGGCCGATCTGGAAGATTTCGCCATCGGCTTCAGCCTGACGGAAGGCATCATCAGCGATCCCTCCGAGATCGAGACCATCGAGGTGGTGGCGGAAGACAAGGGCATTGACGTGCAGGTGCAGCTGGCCGATCCGCAGAACGACGCGCTGACCGCCCGCCGCCGCCACATGGCCGGCCCTGTGGGCTGTGGCCTGTGCGGCATCGAATCGATCGAGCAGGCCGTGCGCGTGACGCCCTCCGTGCGTTCGTCGACGCTTACGCTCACCGAAGACGAGGTGGCGGACGCCGTTCGTCTGCTAAACGGCCAGCAGCCGTTGCATATGGTGACGCGCGCCGTGCATGGCGCAGGTTTCTACGTGCCGGGCACCGGCCTCATCGCAGTGCGCGAAGATGTCGGCCGGCACAATGCACTCGACAAGCTTGTTGGCGCCGCGCGCCGCGCCGGGCATGTGGGCAGCGCCGGTGCCGTCGTCGTGACGAGCCGCGTTTCCGTCGAGATGGTGCAGAAGACGGCGATCATCGGCAGCCCCTTCATCATCGCTATTTCCGCACCCACCGCGCTCGCCATCCGCACGGCGGAGGATGCCGGGATGACGCTGATCGCGCTGGTGCGCGGCGAGGAATTCGAGATTTTCACCGGTGCGGAGCGCATCGTGTCCGGCGCGGAACGGCGCCTGGGCAACGGTTAGGAGCCAAACATGTCGGAAGGCAGCAAAATCCCGAGAATGGCGAACCAGATCGCCACCTTCTTCCACTCGCAGCCCGCAAGCGAGGGGCCGAACGGTGTGGCGACCCACATCAACAAGTTCTGGGAGCCCCGCATGCGCCGGCAGCTTTTCGATATCGTCGACAATCACGGCGGCGAAGGGCTGGACAGCCTCGTCCTGCAAGCCGTGCCGCTGATCCACCGTCCGCCGCCGGCCGAAGTGCCGCCGGCGCGCGAAAACAGCGCGCCACCCGCACCCTGAGACCACCCCCCGTGAAACGCCAACGGCCGGCATTGCTGCCGGCCGTTTTTTCATGCCGCGATGCGCGCTTAGAACTCTTCCCAGTTCTCCGCTGCCTGCGCCGAGGAGCCACGCGGCGCCCGCAGGGTGCGCGCCACGGCATGAAGCTGCGATACGGGTGCCGGCGACGGCGCCCGCTGGGCCGGCTGGGCATTGCCGGCAAGCTTGAAGCGGCGGATGAGGGTGTGCAGCGCGTCTGCCTCGCGCGCCATGGCGTGGCTCGCCGCCGTGCTTTCTTCCACCATCGCCGCATTCTGCTGCGTCGCCTGATCCATGGAATTGACCGACTGGTTGATCTCGCGAAGCCCGGTGGATTGTTCGCGCGAGGCCTCGACGATCGCCGCCACGTTGGAGTGGACATCCTGCACCTGGCCGAGGATTTCCTGCAAGGCGCGCCCGGTCTCGTCGACCAGTGCCACGCCGCTCTTCACCTGCTCGCCGGAAGTGGTGATCAGCGCCTTGATGTCCTTGGCGGCACTGGCCGAGCGCTGCGCGAGTTCGCGCACTTCCTGCGCCACGACGGCAAAACCCTTGCCTGCCTCGCCCGCCCGCGCCGCTTCCACGCCGGCATTGAGCGCCAGGAGGTTGGTCTGGAAGGCGATATCGTCGATGACGCCGATGATGTTGGAGATTTCGCGGGAGGACTGCTCGATCTGCCCCATCGCCCCGATCGCCTTCTTGACGACCTCGCCGGATTTTTCAGCACCCGACCGGGTCCTGGCGACGAGCGTCCCGGCCTCGTCGGCCCGGCGGCTCGAATCGGCGACCGTCGTGGTGATTTCATCAAGCGCCGCGGCGGTTTCCTCCACGGAGGCCGCCTGCTGCTCGGTGCGCCTGGCGAGGTCGTCCGCGGCCGAGCGAATCTCCTGCGCACCCGAGGCAATGGCGTTGGCGTTGGTCTCGACCGTGCGCATCGCGTCATGCAGGCCGGCGACCGCTTCGTTGAAATCCTTGCGCACCGCTTCCATCGAGGGAACGAAGGCCTTGGTGAGATTTTGCGTCAGGTCGCCATCCGCCAGCGCCTTCAGCGCGCCGCCGAGCATATTGATCGCCGACATGCGTTCGGTCACGTCGGTGGCGAACTTGACGACCTTGTAGACCCGGCCGGTGAGGTCGCGGATCGGATTATAGGCCGCCTGGATCCAGATTTCCCGCCCACCCTTGCCGTAGCGCACGAATTCGTTGGAGATGAACTGCCCGTCGGCGAGGTTCTTCCAGAAGTCCGCATAGGCCTGCGTCTGCACATAGGCGGGATCACAGAACATGCGGTGATGCTTGCCGCGGATTTCCGAAAGATCGTAGCCGAGCCCGGCGCAGAAATTCTCGTTGGCATAGAGGATTTCGCCGGTCGGCGTGAATTCGATGACGGCCTGCGAGCGCGAGATCGCGTCCAGCTTGCTGGCATCCTCCGAGGCGCGCATCTTCGCCTCGGTGATGTCGGTGGCGAACTTGACGACCTTGTAGGGTTTGCCGCGGCGCAGGATCGGATTGTACGAGGCCTGGATCCAGATCTCGCTGCCATCCTTGCGCAGGCGCTTGTAGCTGCTCGAATCATATTCGCCGCGTCCGAGCCGCGCCCAGAACTGGCGGTACTCCTCGCTCGCCGCATAACCGGCTTCGCAGAAGATGCGGTGGTGCTTGCCGACGATGTCCTTCAGGTCATAACCGAGCGCCCGGCAGAAATTCTCGTTGGCGGACAGAATAGTGCCGGTGAGATCGAACTGGATCACAGCCTGCGAACGCGACAGCGCGTCGAATATTTGGCCCGCATCCATGGACTTCGCGAATGAAAGCATGACCTGTCCCTCTGTGCGATCGTCAAGACTTGCCGGATGGCGCGTGTCGATCGTCGGTTGTTGACGTTCCTGCACGGAGCACCTTGGCGACCGTGCATGATCTGCGGTGAATACATCTTCGCGGGAGGCGTCATGCCGGACCGAAGAAATGTTCCTCTACAATCAAAGATGGCGAAACAGACTTAAGATTTGATGAAAATCGAGCGGCGACTTTTTGGATCTGTTATATAACAATAACTTACAGATAGTCGCGAAAACGAGGTATTCACGTTACGTCAGGCAAGCGACTACCTGACGATTCTCGAATTCACTCGAAAGTTGCGTTTTTAAGTAGACAATAAAAAACCGCCGTGCAAACGCACGGCGGTTCCGGCATGTGGTGAATCGTGAGGGCGATCAGGCCGCCATGTCTTCCACGTCGCGCTCCTTGAACATGCGCGACAGGTTGAGGAAGCAGATCATGCCGTTCTCATGGGCGATGATGCCCTCGGCATAGGCCTTGTCGAAGGAGGTCGTCACTTCCGGCACGGGCTGGATCTGCTCGCTACGGATGGTGAGGATGTCGGACACCCGGTCGACGACGAGGCCGACGACCATGCTGTGCACTTCGGCCACCACGATGGCGCTGCGCTCGTTGGCTTCCGTGCTCTTCATGCCGAGCTTGTGGGCGAGGTCGATGATCGGGATCACCGTGCCGCGCAGGTTCATCACGCCGATGACGTCCGGCGGCGAATGCGGGATCGGCGTGGACGGCGCCCAGCCGCGGATTTCGCGGATCGTGGTCGTCTTCACGCAGAATTCCTGATCATGCAGGCGGAATGCAATGATTTCGAGCGTGTCACCGGCAAAGCCAGTCGTCTTGATGGAGGTCATCGGGATCTTTCCAGTTGGATCTGCCCAGTTTGGTCTGCTTCGTGATCCGATCCTATGCATGCCCTGGTTAAAATCTTTCAAACGCCCGCCATTTGTCGTGCCGAAAATGTGGAAAGCCCCGCGTCGCCGCAGGGCCTTCGATCTTTCCCGCCTGCCGCCGTCAGGTGCGCAGCACGGCCTCGAACTGTTCGAGCGCCCAATCCACCTGGTCGCCGCTAATAACGAGCGGCGGCGCGATGCGGATCGTGTCGCCATGGGTATCCTTGGCGAGGATGCCGCGCTCCTTCAGCGCCTCGCAATATTTGCGCGCTCCGCCGGCGGCAGGGTCGAGCTCCACGGCCAGCATCAGGCCGCGGCCGCGCACGTCCTTGATGATATTGGAGCGGATGCCCTTGAGGCCTTCCTGGAAGCGGTCGCCCATGCGATGCGAATTGCCGATCATGTCCTCCTCGACCAGCACTTTCAGCGCGGCGCGTGCAATGGCGCAGGCCAGCGGATTGCCGCCGAAGGTCGAGCCGTGCTGGCCCGGCTGCAGCACGCCGAGCACTTCGCTGTTCGAGAGCACCGCCGAAACCGGATAGAAACCACCGGACAGCGCCTTGCCGACCAGCGTCACATCCGCCTCGATGCCCTCGTGCTCCTCGGCAAGCAGCTTGCCGGTGCGACCGAGACCGGTCTGGATCTCGTCGAGGATTAGCGTGATGCCGTGCTTCGTGCAAAGTTCGCGAACCGCCGGAAGATAGCCGGTCGGCGGAATGATCACGCCTGCCTCGCCCTGGATCGGCTCGATGAGGAAGGCGACGGTGTTTTCGGTGATCGCCGCGCGAAAGGCATCGAGATCGCCGAAGGGCACATGCCGGAAACCCGGCGCGAAGGGGCCGAAGCCGGTGCGCGCATCCGGATCCGTCGAAAAGCCGACGATGCCCATGGTGCGGCCATGGAAATTGTTGGAGCACACGACGATCTCGGCGCGCCCCTCCGGCACGCCCTTCACCTCGTAGCCCCACTTGCGCACCGCCTTCACCGCGGTCTCCACGGCTTCCGCTCCGGAATTCATCGGCAGCACCTTGTGCGAACCGGTGAGTGCCGCGATCTCCTCGTAGAAATGCGCGAGCTGGTCGTTGCGGAAGGCGCGCGAGGTGAGCGTCAGCTTCTGCGCCTGCTCGACCATCGCCGCCAGGATTTTCGGATGGCAATGGCCCTGGTTGACCGCCGAATAGGCCGAAAGGCAGTCGAGATAGCGGTTGCCGTCGATATCCCAGACAAACACGCCCTCACCACGCGACAGCACGACGTCGAGCGGCTTGTAGTTATGGGCGCCGAGACGGTACTCGGTTTCGATCAGGCTTTCGGTCGACGGCGTCATAAGTCCTCCGGGATTCAGGCGCTGCGGGTCGGCCGGTCGAGAATGCGGCGCCCGAAGAGGCTTGCGGTCAGTTCGACGAGGATGCGCGCACTCTTGCCGCGGTCGTCAAGGAACGGGTTCAGCTCGACGACGTCGAGCGAGGAGACGAGGCCGCTGTCGCAGAGCATTTCCATGATGAGATGCGCCTCGCGGAAGGTCGCGCCGCCCGGCACCGTGGTGCCGACGCCCGGCGCCAGTTCCGGATCGAGGAAATCGACGTCGAGGCTGACATGCAGCAGGCCATTTGCCGCTTTGATGCGGGCGATGATGTCGTGCATGATATGCGCCATGCCCGTCTCGTCGATCGAGCGCATGTCGTAGACATTGACGCCGTGCTCGGCGATCTCTTCGCGCTCGCGCGCATCCACGGAGCGGATGCCGACCTGGAAGACATTCTTCGGATCGACCATCGGGCGGCCCGCTTCGAGGATTGGCGCAAACTCGGCCTCGCCGCAGAAAAAGGCGACCGGCATGCCATGCATGTTGCCCGAGGGCGAGCTTGCCGGCGAGTTGAAGTCCGCATGCGCATCGAGCCAGAGCACGAAGAGCGGGCGGCCGACATCGGCGGCATAACGCGCCATGCCGGAGACGGAGCCCATCGACAGCGCGTGGTCGCCGCCGAGAATAAGCGGGAACTTTCCGCCGCGCGCCGCGTCATAGACCGCCGTGTCGAGCGCGCGGGTGAAGGCCGCGACGATCTGCAGGTTGTTCGCCTTCGGATGATTGGCGAGGTCGCGCGCCGGCAGCGGGCGCAGGTCGCCTTCGTCCGTCACCGTGTGCCCGAGTTCGGTCAGGGTCGTGTCGACGCCCGCGATGCGCAGCGCCGTCGGTCCCATCGCCGCGCCGCGGCGGCCGGAGCCTTCTTCGAGTGGTGCGCCGATCAGCGCGATGTGCTTGTCATTTTCAGCCATGGTTTCCCCGCAGGTGCGTGAGGGCCGGTACGCCCGGTTTTGCCCGATTATTACCCCTCACGCTGTTGGCAAAAAGAGGGAAAACTGACAAATAGGCGGCTCATTTCAGCATTTTGCAAAGCACCGGGCAACACAATGGTAAGTCTCGACGACCTCGACCACGCGCTGATCAGTGCGCTGCGCCACAATGCCCGCACGCCGGTCTCCTCGCTTGCCGCTGCGACAGGCGCCTCGCGGGCGACGGTGGCAGCGCGCATCGAGCGGCTCGTCTCATCGGGAACGATCGCCGCCTTCACCATCCGCACGGGCGCGGAGCTGACCGGAAGCGGCGTGCGCACCATCGTCATGATCGAGGTGCATGGCAAGATGGCCGACCGCGTGGCCGCCCAGCTTCGCGGCCTGCCGCAGGTGCGCGCGCTGCACTCGACGAACGGCCGCTGGGATTTCATCGCCGAACTCGAAGACCGCGACCTCGGCACCTTCGACGAAACACTCCACCGCATCCGCCTCATCGACGGCATCACGGTGACCGAGACGAATATCCTGCTGAAGACGACGAAGAACGCGCTGGCGTAAGCCGGTTCACCTGTTGCCCTACCCTCCACGTCATCCTCGGGCTTGACCCGAGGATCCATGCGACAAATTCAACGCGTGCGGTGATGCGTGGCTCCTCGGGTCAAGCCCGAGGATGACGTTCAGGGTGAGGCGAAGTGCGAGAGCCGATCGGCCTCAGTATTCCTTCTCGTAAAAGATACCCGCACCCGCGCTACCGCCGCTGCCCGCTTCGCCGCGCAGCTTGAGGCCACGGCCGACATCGAGGTTGATCACGGCCTTGGCGCCGTTGGTTTCCGGGTCCTGCTTCAGCTCGATATAGGTTCGCTCGTTCAGGTATTTGCCGGCAGAGACGGCCGCCCGGCCCTCGGCATCGGTCGTGATGTCGAGGTCGTCGACGCCGAGCTTGCTGCGCAGGCTGTCGAGCAGGCCGGTCGAGCTGCCGCCGGCAAGCTGGCTTGCGGCGGAGGCGAGCTGCGCGATCTGCACTGCCGACAGGTTCGACATCGAGCGGTTGAAGATGAGCTGCGCCAGGATTTCGTCCTGCGGCAGCGAGGGCGAGGAGGCGAAGGTGACCGTCGGGTTGTTGGCCTGGCCTGCGACCGTGACAGTGATTTCCGTGGTGCCGGCCGTGCTTGCGGCGACCAGATTGACCGTCGGCACGAGGCCGCCGGCAAAGCCGATATGCGCGCTGGTAAAATCGAGGCGGCGCGTCAGGATCTCCATGCGCCCGCGCCGAAGCTCGAAGCCGCCGGAGACGACGGGCGATGACGAGGTGCCGGTGATCTTCAGGCTGCCGCCGAGCTCCGCATTGATGCCGCGTCCCCGCACGAAAAGCTGGCCCGGCGCCTCGATGGTCAGATCGAGCGCGATGCCGCGCGAGGCGCCATCGCCGCCGCCGCCCTGGTCGCGCTGGACATCCGCCGTCATACGCTTGACGTCGGCCGGCGCGTTGCGGTGCTTGATGGCGATTTCGGAGAGCGAGGCCGGCAGTTTCTGCGGAATGGTGACGTTCGCCTTGTTGATGCGCACCTTGCCGCCGAGCGAGAGGGCGGCAACCGGCCCCTTCAGCGTCAGGTCGCCTGCGACGTTCGCCGTCACCAGCGTGCCGTCGACATAGGTAATGTCGCCGAGCTTCACCGTGACGTCCACCGGGAAGCCGCTTGCCGGATCGATGCCGACGCGGCCGCTCGCCGAAAGCTGGCCACCGCTCGCAAGCTTGCCGGAGACGGTCTCGATCACCGCCTGGCGCCCATCCATGGTGACGCGGATCGTCAGGTTCTCCACCGCGAGGTTGCGGCGCACATCGACAAGGCGCGCGCCGCCTGCCGTGATGCTGCCGGTGACCGATGGCGCCGCCGCCGTGCCGCCGATCGAAACGTCGACATTGGCATTGCCGGTGAGCACGAAACCCTGCGCGGAGAGCTGCCCCTGCAACAGACCGAACGGCACCGTGCCGTTGAATTTCAGCCCGAGCGGCGTGGCACCACCGATGCCGACCGTGCCGCCGCCGCGGAAGGAAAGACCACCGGCGCCGGAGAGCACCGTGTCGAGCCGCACCTGATTATTGGCAAAGGCGCCCTTGGCATTGATGCTGAGCACGCCGATGCCAGCCCCGCGGGTCTGGCTCGTCTGCGCCCCGCTCCAGTCGAGCGCATAGTCGACGACGGGGGCCGCCGCCTTGCCCTTGACCGTCACCGTGCCGCTGATCGCGCCCTCGGCACCGAGACCGGCGGCGAAATTGTTGACGAGGTCGGCCGGCAGCGCATTAAGGCGAAGCGCCAGATCGAGCGTCTCGCCCGCCCGGCCGGAGACCGCGACGGAGCCCCGGCCCGCCTGGATCGTGAGGCCGTCGAGCGTCGCCACGCCATTGGTGACGCCGATCATCGTCGGCTTGGCGAGCTTCAGCGCGATGCGCCGCGGTGCCGCTTCAAAGGCCTGCAAGGCGACGTCGAGGCCGCCGTCTCGCTGGAGGACCTGGCCCTTCGTCACGAGCGGCGCGCCATCGAGCCGGCCCGCGAGATCGAAATTGGTCGCTTGCCCTTCACGCGAAAAATCGAGGCGCAACGCGTCGAGCCGGTTCTCGCCGGAAGCGATCCGCTCGGCGCGCACCGTGCCGGTGATCGCGGCGGTGGCGAGGTCGGCGATGGTGAGATCGACAGCCGGCTTGGTGATGCTCACCGCGTCGCGCCGGATGGCGGAACCGGAGGCCTGCACCGTCGCGGATGTCTTGCCGTTGGTCGTGGCGATTTCCACCTGGCCGGTGAGGTCGCCGGCTGCCTGCTGGCCGGCCATGGCGGCGAGCAGGCCGAGATCCGGGAAGTCGAAGCGGATGGTGCCATCCGGCATGAAATTCTCGGCAAGTGCCAGCGATCCCTTCAGCGTGTTCGGGCCGATTTCCGCCTCCAGCACCGGCACCGAGATGCGCCCGCCTTCCGACGTAATGCTGGAGCGCACGTTGATCGGCTGCCCGTCGAGCGCACCGGTCGCCGTCAATTCGCCGGATGGGCTGTCGGCGACAGCTTTGCCGGTGAGCGTCACGACGAGATCGCTGAGCGTGCGGCCGGAGAGCGTCGCGCCGCTCGATGTGACCTTGGCCGAAACGTCGAGCCCCTGCACCGGTCCGGTCGCAGAAAGCTCGAAGGCCGCCTCGCCCGCGGCATCCGCGAGCAGCTTGCCGAGGTTGAGCACCTTGCCGGTCAGTGCGGCGTCGAGATTGCCGCCGCCGAGCGACACCGTGCCCGCCGTCTCCAGCGTGCCGGATTTGACCTGAAGGCCGGAAACCTGAACGGCGCCGTCGCTTGCGAGCTGCACCCGTCCTTCCATCGCGATCGTCGTGTCGAACTTGCCGGACAGCGCCGGCGGCAGCACGGCGGGCAGCGCGAAGAGCCGGAAGTTGACATCCGCCTCTCGGCTTTCGAGGCCGTAGCGGCCCGAGAGCGTGCCGCCGATGCTGGCGCTTTCGAGCGTCGCGGGGTCGAAGGCGATCTCGCCTGGCGATACGTTCAGCGTGGCGACGAGCTTGGCCGGCCCCTTCACCATGCGGTCCAGATCGGCATTGGCGAAGGCCGTCGCACCGGTTTCCAGCGTCACATCCACGCGGCCGGACTGGCTCGCCACGTTGAAGGCATCGCTCTTGGCCGAAAGGCGGACGTTTTCCACCCGGCCGGCCGGTAGCTCGGCGGAAACGACCGTCGCATCCACCTGGAGCGCCGCAGCACTCGCCTCGCCGGTCAGCGAAATATCGGCGCCGTCGATCAGCACGCGCGCATCGCCTCCGGCGAGCGGCCAGCGGAAATCGATCGGCCCGTCCCGGCCGGCCAGTTTCACGTCGAGGTCGTTTGCGCCCTTGGCGCTGACGGTGCCCGATGCGCCGAGCGTCATCGCGCCGGTCGAAATCGCGCCCTTCTCGATGCGCAGCATGTCCGAGCCGTCGAAGGCGGCGACGACGTCGATGCCCGTTTCGCCGGCAAAGAGCGGGCGAAGCTGCGGCGGCATCAGCGCGTCGAACGTGCCGCCGCCGCTGAGCGCGATCGTGTGCAGCCCGTTTGCCGAGAGGTCGTGGCGCCCGTCGACGCGCAGCATCTCTGTGCCGTCGAGGGCCGCGGAGAGGCGGCCGGTCCATTCGGATAGCGGCCCATCACCGGTCAAGCGGATCGCGACCGCGGGATCGTTCGGCAGCTTCAGCAGTGCCGCCAGCAGCCCGCCCTTCGGTTCGGCGACATCCGCTTCCAGGCGAAGCTGGTTGTCGGCCGGGTTGAAGACGATGTCCGCATTGACCCGGGCATCGGGCCGCGCCTGTTCCGAGGCGGAAAGCTTGACCGCGACGCTTTCGGCCGTGGCATCACCGCTGCCCGACAGGACGATGCGCTGGTCGCGGCCCGCGACCGTGCCCGATACGAAAAGCTCCGGAACCTCCAGCGCATCGACATGCACCTCCACCGGCAGCGTGAACGGCGTATCGGATTTTTCCGCGTCCGGCTTGGGCTCCGGCAGGCGCAGCAGGGAGACGGAGGAGGCGGAGACGCGCTCGGCATCGAAGCTGAAGAACAGCAGCTCCCACGGCGACCAGTCGACGGCAAGGTCGCGGATTTCCGCATAGGTGCCCTTGTCGTCGCCAATGGTGATCGTGCCGGCCCGCAGCTTGCCGGTGAGCAGGCCGGACGGTTCGCTGATCGAGATGACCTGCCCGCTCGCAGCCGCGATCTTCTCCACCTGCGAAACCGCAAAACGCGCGCCCGCATCGGTAAAACCGACAAATCCGAGCGCCGCGACAAGAACAACCAGCACAAGCACGAGAGCGTAGCCGATATATCGAAGCGTGGCGCGGAGAATTCGGGACAGCCTGTTCATGCATCATCCATTTCGCGTGCGGGGAGCGCAAACATTCGCTCCTCAACGTCTTGAATCCAAATCGCGCAATCGATCAAGAGCCTAGACGAAAATTGGGGCGACAGTCAGAAGGACTGGCCGATACCGGCATAAACCCCGAAAGAGGTTCCGCCCGGATATTTCTTGAGCGGCACCGCGACATCGAGCCGGAGCGGCCCGAACGGCGTCGCGTAGCGCAGGCCGATGCCGGCACCCGCCCGGATATCGTTGAAATCCGGCACCTCGTCCGTCGAGACCGTGCCGACATCGAGGAAGGGCACGACGCCGATCGTCTCGGTGACGCCAATGCGCGCCTCCGCCGAGGCCGCCACGTAGGAGCGGCCACCGAGCAGCTTGTTGCGGCTGTCGCGCGGCGAAATCTCCTGGTAGCCGTAGCCGCGCACCGTGCCACCGCCGCCCAGGAAGAAGCGCCGCGTCGCCGGAATGTCGGACAGTTCGTCACCGCCGATGATCGTGCCGGCCGCGATTTTTCCGGCGAGCACGAAGCGTTTTTCCTCGCCGAGCGCCTGGTAGCCGGTGATCGCGCCTTCGAAGCTGGAGAAGAAGGTGCCGCGCTCGATCTCGTAGCTCGGCTTCGCGCTGAGCATCGCCCGATAGCCTTCCGTCGGGTTCAGCTTGTCGTCGCGCGTGTCGCGCACATATTCGATCGGAATGGCGACGGTGAGATAGTTGTTCTTGCCGAAGGCGTCGTCGACGTCGCTCCACATGACCTCGCCACCGCCGCTCACCGTGTCCGTATCGGAAAGCTCGATCGCGACGCCGGCCGCCCCCGTGATCGTGAAGGCCCGGTAGGCATCCGGATCGACGATCGAGGCCTTCACGCTGGCATTGAAGGTGGTCGCCGGCCCGAAAGCGCCGGGCTTGGAAAACAGGATGGCGCTCGAATAATCGAGATTGCCGACATCCTTGGTCTCGCCGATCCGGTTGATCGCCCCTTCCACGCGCAGCGATTCCGCCTCGCCGAACAGGTTGCGATGGCCCCAATAACCTTGCAGGCCCAGACCGTCGGTATTGGAAACCTGTGCTCCGACGCCGAAATAGCGGTGCTTGCCCTCGGAGACCTCGATGGTCATCGGCAGCGAACCATCCGGCGCAAGCTTGTCGGCCTCGCGGATCGTGACGCTGGAGAAGACGCCGAGCGTGCGCAGCCGTTCGGCAGCCTTGGTCAGCGCCTCCGGCGAATAGGGCTGACCGGCATTGATGCGCGAATAGCGCTGAACGAAACCCGGATCGACCGTCTTGGTGCCGGTCACGCCGACCTCGCCGACAGGCGCCACCGGCCCGCCTTCGGCGGCGATCACGACGTCGACGGTCTGCGTCTTGTGGTCGGCCGTGGCGTTGCGTTCCGTCAGCTTGGCGAGCGGCCGGCCTTCCGCCTTCAGGTCGACGACCATCTTCTCGCCGGCCTTCAGGATGATGGTGGAATCGGCCCGGGCACCGGGCACCAGCCCGTAATCCTCTGGATTGCGCCCCTCGGCATCGCCGGAAAAGACGACGTCGCCGAAGGTGAAGACCGGGCCGGGCTCGACGCTGATCGTCACCGGGATGGCGCCGCTCGTGTTGAATTCCGGATTGGGCGGCAGGGAATCGAGGTCCTGTCCGTCGATGGTGACCTTCACCACGCCGCCGTAGCGGGCGTTTTCATAGAGCGCGGCGAGGATGCGGTCGCGGTCGTCGCGCGCCTTGATGACGAGGCCGAGATCGCCGGAAACAGGCGTGCCTTCGTCCTGCTTGAGGCGCGCCGTGTTCTCGATCGCCTCTTTCAGATCGCTGTCGTCCGTGCCCGGCTCAAGCGTCAGCGTGTAGTTGACGGGATCGATGACGGCGGTGGTTTCTTCCTCGTCCTCGAAGAACTTCATGCCGAAGATCTCGAAGGCCGAGGCCGGCCCGACGGAAAGCGGGCCGCAGAACAACGCGGCAGCAACCGCGAGCGCGGTGCCAGCTCTCAGAAACGCAAAACTCTTTTCCGGCCGGTTCACTTTATCCCGCATCCGCAGTTATCCGTCGCCTTTACTCCTTGGGGTGCGGGGCAAACGGCGGACCGGCAGCTTCCGTCACAAACTTCGGGCGCTCTGGTTCATCCAGAGCTTTCAGGCAGGAAAAGACCCTAACGCGTTAGGTTTTCCGTAATGTTAACGGTGGTTTTACACGGATGGAAACAAGATTTGAAGCACCGCAGCGGTGATTTTACGTCACACTCGCAAAAGCAAAAGCCCCGGAGACACTCCGGGGCTTCGTATAGGTTGCATGAATTGGGGTATTAGTAACCCGACGGGCACCGGTCGATATAGCGGCGGCCGTAGCGGTCACGGTAGTAGCACTGGCCCGGCTGCTCGGAAACGCTGCCGATGACAGCACCCGAAACGCCGCCGATAGCAGCACCCACGGCAGCACCGCGGACGTCACCCGTGACGGCGCCACCGATGATCGCGCCGGAGACGGCGCCGATACCCGCACCCTTTTCCGTCTGCGTGCAGCTGGCGACGGCGAGGCCGACCAGAACGAGCGCAATGACTTTCTTCATGAAGATCTTCTCCAAAGTTGAGTGGCGGCCGCGTTTGCCGGGTCCGCCTATCCCCTTCTACTCAGACACATACCGGGGCCGTCATCGACGGTTGGTCTGTCCGGGATCGAAAATATACTCGGAAATCGGGAAGTCCATGCCATTCAACTATTTTTTTGAGCGGCGAATAAATATCGTTTCCATTTCGTTTGGTAAGCCCGCGCCTATCGGCGGTCACGAGAAATTTCGCCTGCGCCCCAAAGTAGCGGTTGATCGGCGCCGCAAAAAGTCAAATGATATGACTGTTGAGGCCGCGTCGAGTGCGGCCTCAGGCTGCCGGAATGCAATGCGCGCGAATGAAAGATTGCTGGTGTCGTCTGATCCCAGGCCCGCGTCGCGAGACGCCCGCTGCATGTAACGTCGGATCGATCGGCCCCAGCGGACAATGAACCGCCAGGGAGGAACGAATGGCGAAAGTGGCAATGACCGTCAATGGCCGGAAGGTGAGCAAGGAGTGCGAGGACCGCACGCTGCTTGTGCACTTCATCCGAGACAATCTAAGCCTCACCGGAACCCATGTCGGCTGCGATACCTCCCAGTGCGGGGCCTGCGTCGTGCACATGGACGGCAAGGCCGTGAAAAGCTGTTCCATCCTCGCGGCCCAGGCTGCGGGGTCCACTATCCTCACCATCGAGGGCCTTGCCGCCAACGGCGAGCTTCACCCCGTCCAGGCCGCCTTCAAGGCCAATCACGGCCTGCAATGCGGCTTCTGTACGCCCGGCATGGTGATGACCGCGGTCGACATGATCAACCGCTACGGGGCTAATCTCGACGAGAAGACGGTGCGCGAGAACCTCGAAGGCAATATCTGTCGATGCACCGGCTACCATAACATCGTGAAAGCCATCCTTGCCGCCGCCGAAGAGATGGGCGCGGCAGGCCGGCAGGCTGCGGAATAGGCAACGGGCACTGGGCAGTCGCCAATAGAGACCCCTAATGCCTATTGGCTGACGCCTGCTGCCTCCATTCTCTGGAGGAGATGAAGATGGGTGTCGAAGGTATCGGCGCGCGCGTCGCGCGAAAGGAAGACAAGCGGTTCCTGATGGGCCAGGGCCGCTATACGGACGACATGTCCGTGCCGGGCATGCGCTATGCCGCATTCGTGCGCTCGCCGCACGCGCATGCGAAGATCAGGAGCCTCGATACGTCTGCGGCCGAGGAGATGCCGGGCGTCATCGCGGTCTTGAACGGCAAGCAGATGCTGGACGACGGCATCGGCAACCTGATCTGCGGCTGGATGATCCATTCCAAGGATGGTTCGCCGATGAAGATGGGCGCCTGGCGGCCGATCGCGCATGACACCGTGCGTTATGTCGGTGACGCCGTCGCCGTGGTGGTGGCCGACACGATGGGCGAGGCGCGCGACGCGGCCGAAGCCGTCGTCGTCGATTACGACGTGCTGTCCGCCGTCACCGATGCGGTGAGAGCGCTCGAAGCCGGCCAGCCGCAACTGCATCCGGAAGCGCCCGGCAACCTCATCTACGACTGGCAGATCGGCGACGGTGACGCCACCGACGCGGCGATCGCTTCCGCCGCCCATGTCACCGAAATGAAGATCATCAACAACCGCCTCGCGCCGAACCCGATGGAACCGCGCGCAGCGCTCGGCATCTACGATTCCGCCGAGGACCACTATACCTGCTACACGACGAGCCAGAACCCGCATGTCGCCCGCCTCGTCATGAGCGCCTTCTACAATGTCGCGCCGGAAAACAAGCTGCGCGTCATCGCTCCCGATGTGGGCGGCGGCTTCGGCTCGAAGATCTATATCTACCCCGAAGAGATCGTCTGTCTCTGGGCGTCCAAGCGCTCCGGCGTGCCGGTGAAGTGGACATGCGACCGCACCGAAGCCTTCCTGACGGACGCTCACGGCCGCGACCATGTCTCGACGGTCAAGATGGCCTTCGATGCGAACAACCGCATCACGGCGCTGAAAGTCGACACGATCGCCAATTTCGGCGCCTATATGTCGCTCTTCTCCTCCGCCGTGCCGACTTATCTCTATGCGACCCTGCTCTCGGGCCAATACGCCATCCCGGCCATCCACGCCAATGTACGTGCCGTCTACACCAACACCGTCGCCGTCGATGCCTATCGCGGCGCCGGGCGCCCGGAAGCGACCTACCTGCTCGAACGCACCATGGAGACGGCGGCGCGCGAACTCGGCGTCTCGCCGGCCGAACTGCGCCGCGCCAACTTCATCCGCACCTTCCCCTACCAGACGCCGGTCATCATGAACTACGACGCCGGCGACTACGAAGCCTCGCTGGAAGCCGCCATGCAGGCCGCCGACTGGAACGGTTTTCCCGCCCGCAAGGCGGAAGCCGCCGGCCGCGGCATGAAGCGCGGCATCGGCATGAGCTGCTATATCGAGGCCTGCGGCATCGCGCCGTCGGCCGCGGTCGGCTCGCTCGGCGCCGGCGTGGGCCTCTGGGAATCGGCGGAGGTGCGCGTCAACGCCGTCGGCACGATCGAAGTGCTGACCGGCTCGCACAGCCACGGCCAGGGCCATGAGACGACCTTCGCCCAGCTCGTCGCCGACCGTTTCGGCGTGCCGATCGACAGCGTCTCCATCGTGCACGGCGATACCGACAAGGTGCAGATGGGCATGGGCACCTATGGTTCGCGCTCCGGCGCCGTCGGCATGTCCGCTATCGTGAAAGCACTCGACAAGGTGGAGGCGAAGGCGAAAAAGATCGCGGCCCACCTGATGGAGGCCGACGAGAGCGACATCGTCATCGAGAACGGCGCGCTGAAAGTCGCCGGCACCGACAAGACCGTGCCGTGGTTCCAGATGGCGCTCGCCGCCTATACCGCCCACAACCTGCCCTCCGGCATGGAACCGGGCCTGAAGGAAGGCGCCTTCTACGATCCGGCAAACTTCACCTTCCCGGCCGGCTGCTACATCGCGGAGGTCGAGGTCGATCCGGAGACCGGCAAGACGAAGATCGTGCAGTTCGTCGCCGCCGACGATTTCGGCAACATCATCAACCCCATGATCGTCGAGGGCCAGGTGCATGGCGGCATCGCGCAGGGCATCGGCCAGGCGCTGCTCGAAGGCGTGCACTACGATCCCGACACGGGCCAGCTCCTGACGGCAAGCTACATGGACTACACCATGCCGCGCGCCGACGACCTGCCCTCCTTCAACGTCTCGCACCAGGTCACGCCCTGCCCGAACAATCCGCTCGGCATCAAGGGCTGCGGCGAGGCGGGCGCCATCGGCTCTCCGCCGGCACTGATGAACGCCATCACCGACGCCATCGGCAACAACGACCTCACCATGCCCGCAACGCCCCAGAAGGTCTGGGCGGCTGCGCGGCTTGCCGCCAACTGACGGAGGGAACCATGTACGCCACGAATTACCATCGCGCGTCCTCGATCACCGACGCCGTCAAGCTGCAGTCCTCCTCCGACGAGGCGAAATACGTCTCTGGCGGCATGACGCTGATCCCCACCATGAAGCAGCGGCTGGCGGCCCCGTCCGATCTCGTCGATCTCCGCCATATCGCCGAAATGAAGGGCATCTCCGTCAACGGCAGCCGGGTCCGGATCGGCGCCGGCACGACGCATGCCGAGGTCGCGACCTCGGCGGAGCTGAAGGCGGCCTGCCCGGCGATCTGCCACCTCGCCTCCCATATCGGCGATCCGCATGTGCGGCATATGGGCACGATCGGCGGCTCGATCGCCAACAACGACCCCGCCGCCGACTACCCCTCCGCCATGCTGGCGCTGGGCGCGACGATTGTCACCAATGCCCGCGAAATCCCCGCCGACGACTTCTTCACCGGCCTCTTCGAGACGGCGCTGCAAGACGGCGAGATCGTCGTCGCGGTCACCTTCGACGCGCCGGCAAGGGCCGCCTATTCCAAATTCCCCAACCCGGCCTCGCGTTATGCGATGGCCGGCGTCTTCGTGGCGAAACGGGCGGATGGCGGCGTGCGGGTGGCGGTGACGGGGGCCGGCTCCAACGGCGTGTTCCGCCATGCCGGCCTGGAGGATGCGCTTGCCGCCAACTGGTCGGCGGATGCCGCCGCCGGCGTCGCGGTGGATGCCTCAGACCTGCTTTCCGACATCCACGGAAGCGCGGAATACCGGGCTAATCTGGTGAAAGTCATGGCCAAGCGCGCGGTCGCCGCCGCCTGACCCCTCGAAAAAGTTGAAACTGTTCGATTAAAAGGACGGTTGAGGCCGTCCTTTTTTCATGCAGACTTGACATGCATCAACAGGAAATGGCCTTTGGGCGCTTAAGATACATTGGAATGGTTCAAAGGTGGCGCAATTTGCCGCAGCGCTGATCGTTGCAGCGGAACGGCGCCGGGTGTAGCCGATTGAACGACAGCCAACGATGACGGTGTCCGGTAATTAGTGTCCGGGCGATTGCCGGACTGGAGACTCTGGATGGACTTCGAGACCTACTTCAAGAACGAGCTTGGCGGCCTGCATCAGGAAGGCCGCTACCGCGTTTTCGCCGACCTGGAGCGCCAGAAGGGCAACTTCCCGAAGGCGACGCGCCACACGGCAGGCGGCCCGCAAGACGTCACGGTCTGGTGTTCGAACGACTATCTCGGCATGGGCCAGCACCCGACCGTCACCGAGGCGATGAAGAACGCCATCGACCAGTGTGGTGCTGGTGCCGGCGGCACCCGCAACATTTCCGGCACCAACCACCACCATGTCCTGCTGGAGCGCGAACTCGCCGACCTGCACGGCAAGGAATCGGCCCTGCTCTTCACCTCGGGCTATGTGTCCAACTGGGCAGCGCTCGGCACGCTCTGTTCGAAGATTCCCGGCATCATCTGTTTTTCCGATGCCGGCAACCACGCGTCGATGATCGAAGGCATCCGCCACTCGAAATGCGAGCGCGTGATCTGGAAGCACAACGACCTCAAGGACCTCGAAGCCAAGCTCGCTAGCGCCGACCCGCGTGCGCCAAAAATGATCGCCTTCGAATCGGTCTACTCGATGGATGGCGACATCGCCCCCATCAAGGAAATCTGCGACCTTGCCGACAAATACGGCGCGATGACCTATCTCGACGAAGTCCACGCCGTCGGCATGTACGGCCCGCGCGGCGGCGGCATTGCCGAACGCGAAGGCCTGATGCATCGCCTCACCCTCATCGAGGGCACCCTCGGCAAGGCCTTCGGCGTGATGGGCGGCTATATCGCCGGCTCGGCGGCACTCTGCGATTTCGTGCGCTCGTTTGCCTCCGGCTTCATCTTCACGACCTCCCTGCCGCCGGCGATCGCCGCCGGTGCATGCGCCGCCATCCGCCACCTCAAGGTCAGCCAGGTCGAACGCTTCGCCCACCAGGAGCGCGTGCGGCGCCTGCGCTCGGCGCTGGACCGCGCCGGCATCCCGCACATGCCGAACCCCAGCCACATCGTGCCGGTGATGGTGGGCGATGCCGCCAAGTGCAAATGGATCTCGGACCTGCTGCTCGACAATTTCGGCATCTACGTCCAGCCGATCAACTACCCGACCGTGCCGAAGAAGACCGAGCGCCTGCGCATCACGCCGACGCCGCTGCACACGGATGCCGATATCGACCATCTCGTCGGCGCCCTGCATTCGCTCTGGTCGCGCTGCGCGCTCGCACGCGCCGTCGCTTAAACGAAATTAAGCGAGACCTATCCGATGAGCCCGGCGGCCACCCGCCGGGCTTCTTCGTCTGCGGCGAAGACGTCGTCCATCGACGTGGCCTGCGGCAGGTGGCTGAGCCTGTCCATCACCTGCTCGGCAATATCGGCCATCGCGAGAAACCCGATGCGCCCGCCGACGAAAGCATGAAACGCCACCTCCTCGGCAGCATTCATCACGCCCCCCTGCAAACCGCCGCGCTCCAGCGCCGTGCGGGCAAGCCTGAGCGCCGGGAAACGCACCTCGTCCGGCGCCTCGAAATCGAGCCGCGAGAGCTTTGCGAAATCCAGCCGGTCGACATTGAGCGCCGAGCGCTGCGGATAGGTCAGCGCATACCCGATCGCCGTGCGCATATCGGGCGAACCGAGCTGCGCCAGCACCGAGCCGTCGACATAACCGACCATGGAATGAATGATCGACTGCGGGTGCACCACGACCTCGATCTGGTCCGGCCGCACATCGAAGAGATGTTTCGCCTCGATCATTTCCAGCGCCTTGTTGAACATCGAGGCGCTGCCGATCGAGATTTTCAGCCCCATCGACCAGTTGGGATGGGCGCGGGCGATATCCGCCGTCACGCCCGCCATCTGCTCCCGGCTCCAGGTGCGGAACGGCCCGCCGGAGGCCGTCAGCACGATGCGCTCCACGGCATGGCGCTGGTCATCCTCCAGGGCCTGGAAGATCGCGCTGTGCTCGCTATCGACGGGAATGAGCCGCCCGCCGCCCTCGGCAACCGCCTGGACGAAGAGATCCCCGGCCGAGACGAGGCATTCCTTGTTGGCGAGCGCGATATCCGCACCCCGCTTCGCCGCCGCCAGCGTCGGCGCCAGGCCCGCGGTGCCAACGATCGCCGCCATCACCCAGTCCGCGTCGCCTGAAGCCGCGTCCATCAGCGCCGCACGCCCGGCGGCCGCCTCGATGCCACTGCCGGAAAGCGCATTCTTCAGGTCCGCATAACGACCCTCGTCCGCGGTCACGACCAGCCGCGCGCCGCAATCCTTCGCCTGCGCGGCGAGCAGGTCGACGTTGCCGTTGCCGGTCAGCGCCACGACCTCGTAGCGTTCGCGCCCGCCGAGCTGGCGCACGACGTCGAGCGTGCTGGTGCCGATGGAACCTGTGGAGCCGAGAATGGTGATGCGGCGTTTCTGCCGCTGGTCAGGAGCCATGGTGAATTCCGCGTTTTTCTTGTTTTCTACAAATGGCTCTACAGGCGAAAGACGCCTGCAACAAGTCATCGAAATGCTGTAAAGCGAAGGCTTGGTTCGTCTTGTGGAACCCGCGGCTTGACCTTTTCGCCCGGTCGGCCATAACGTCCCGGCAAAGCGGTCTTCCGCCCTGACGCGATTGGAGAAATCTGTGCACCGACGCCTGAGAGTATGGACCCTCGCCTGCCTCGCCTTTCTGGCGGCAGTTCCGGCCTATGCCGACGAGCCGGTCCCGGGTGGTCTCGGCGGCACCTGGCTTGCCGAGGATATCGGCGGCAACGGCGTGATCGACGATTTGCAGACGACGCTGGAGATCAAGCCGGATGGCAACTATGGCGGCAATGGCGGCTGCAACACCTATCGCGGCAAGCTGAAGGTGCAGAACGGCAACATCGCCTTCGCCCCCGCCGCCGCGACCCGCAAGATGTGCGCGCCCGCCATCATGGACCAGGAACAGAAGTTCTTCGACGCGCTCGGCACGGTCACCTCGTGGAAGCTCGAAAACGGCATCCTGCACTTGACCGGCAAGGAAGGCGCACCGCCGATCCGGCTTGCCGCGCTCAAGAACAACACCGACATCGTCATCCGCCTTCCCGGGCCGGAACAGAACGTGGCGCGCGAGACGCTGAACTACCAGTGCGACGCCGACCAGCGCGTCGTCGTCGAATATATCAATGTCGGCTCCAATTCGCTCGCGGTCCTGCGGATCGCCGAAGAGACGGTCATCGCCGCCAATGTCATGGCCGCCTCCGGCGCCAAATATGCCGGCGGCCGCTACGAGTGGTGGACCAAGGGCGACGAGGCGACGCTCTACGACCTGACCAGGGGCGAGAACGCACCGGGCGTCACCTGCAAGAAGACCGGCTGAGCCGGCGCGACATCTTGGTCTTTACGCAATTCCGAACGCAAAACCGCTTCACACTTTTGCTGGAATTGCTCTGAGAAGGAACACCGCATGCCCACGTTCCAGGTCGGACAAAAGGTCGTCTGCATCAACGACCGCTTCAAGAACGTCTCGATCGACCAGGGCATCCGCAAGGGCCAGATCTACACCGTGCGCTGGGCCGGCCACTACCGCCACTATGTCGACGGCGATTTTTACGGCATCAAGCTGATGGAGCTCTACCGCGGCAAGGACGACGGCCCGGAAGGCTACGGCGCCGACGACATGCCCTTCCGCGCCACCCGCTTCCGCCCGCTCGTCAGCGACCGCATCCGCAACATGCTCGGCATCAAGGCGCCCACGCCAAAGGTCGTCGCCAAACCCTCCCTCGTCCCCTCCATCCGCCCCAAGCCCCGCGTGGTGACCCCGGAGCGCGAAAAGGAAGACGTCTGAGGGTGCGAACAGGGCAGAACAATAGAGGCCCGATGCGCCCCGTCACGATCATCCTCACCCTCACCTTGCTCGCCGCCTGCACAACCAACCACCCCGCAAACTGCGTCGTCACGCCGACGGACCTCGTCGAGTGCAACGCGAAATGAAGGCTTGGCTGCGTCTCAAAAAATGAGCGCAGTTGATCGCCGATTTGTGTATTACTCTTTCCCTGAATAGGGGTCGGCAATTTGCCGTTAGAGGGTTCCTCCGCAGCGCTTTCACGCGAAACAGGGGGCCGAGAACTGCACGAGGGGCTGGGGCGGTTTCATGGCACTGATCATGGGCGGAATTTCGCTTGTCAACACGCAGGTGGATGACGTGGAGCTCGAGTCATCCGTTACCGGCCTGAGCGATGGCGGTTGGGTGGTGACCTGGATCGCGTACGATCTGGCGGGCACGCAAAGCGAAGTCCTGCAACAGGCCTTCAATGCGAATGGAACCCGCAGAGGCGTTGAAACGCGCATAGATGCCCTGTCGGCCGACCTGGAACTCTCCCCATCCGTGACTGCGCTCGCCGATGGTGGGTGGGTCGTGAGCTTTTCGACCTTTGACGGCACGACGGAACAGGTCCTCCAGCAGCGGTTTGACGCCAATGGCAACACGGTCGGGCCGCTGGCGGACATCAGTCCGGGCCTCGTGGGCGACGACGAATACGAACAAAGCACCACCGCCCTGCCGGACGGCGGTTGGATCGTCACCTGGACATTGGAGACATCGGGCGGCGACACGAGCATCTACCAGCAGCGCTTCGATCTGAATGGCGTCTCCACCGGGCTGACACAGCTTTCCAGCAGCACCGGCGACCTTATCAGTGTCCAGCCAAGCGTGGCGACGCTTGCCGATGGCGGCTGGGTGACCGTGTGGACTATCTACGACTTTTTCAACGATTCGTTCGAATTGCACATTCGCACCTTCGACGCGGACGGCACGCCGAGAGACTCGGAAACGCTGACCAGCGCGAATTACGACGACTACGGCATACTTGACCCGATCGTCACCACTCTGGCGGACGGCGGCTGGGTGGTAACCTGGACGTCCGAATATCAGGATGGGGACAGTCTGGGCATCTATCAACAGGCCTTCAACGCCGACGGTTCGATGCGAGGCGTTGAAAGCCGGGTCAACACCACGACGTTCGACGCACAAGCCCTGCAGACTGCGGCGTCCCTTCCCGGCGGCGGCTGGGTGGTTGCCTGGGCTGACAGCTCCGGCGAAATCTTCCAGCAAGTGTTCGATCGATTGGGAAGGCCCGTGGGCCGGGAAACCCTGGTAAGCGGTGCCGACTTTGCCTTGGGATATCCTTCCATCGCCGTTCTTGACGATGGCAGCTGGGTCATCAGCTGGTCGGGCAACAGCGCTGAAGACGATATCGGCATATTTCAGCGCAAGTTTACGCTTGAGACCGTGACGCGCCCCCATGATCCGCCAACGACAAAGGGCACGGACGGCGCCGACCAGCTTTTCGGCACCAATGGCCGCGACATCGTCGATGGCGGAAAGGGCGACGACACCATTTTCGCCCGAGGCGGCAACGACACCGTCTTCGGCGGGCAAGACGACGACACGATCGGCGGCGGAGATGGGAACGACGATCTCCAGGGCGGAGACGGCAAGGACGCACTCTTTGGGGGCAAAGGCAACGACACCCTGCTCGGAGGCACCGGGGAGGACAAGCTCTATGGCGGGGACGGCAACGACAGCCTGAACGGCGGAGACGGCGACGACCAGGTCTATGGCGGCAAGGGTTCCGACACCTTCTTCGGCGGCAAAGGCCACGATACGATGGGCGGCGGAGACGGCGCCGATACGCTGCGCGGCGAAGCAGGCAACGATACGCTCTATGGCGGCGCCGGGAACGATCGCCTGGAGGGTGGCGCGGGAGCGGACAACCTGTTCGGCGGCCTCGGCGCCGATATCCTTGCCGGCGGCGCGGGCCGCGATGTCCTGACCGGCGGCAAAGGCGCGGACGTGTTCCTGTTTACCGCCAAGGGCGATTCCGGCACCGATGCCAGGACCCGCGACACGATCACGGATTTCAGCGCGAAGGGCGGCGACAAGATCGACCTCAGCAAGATCGCCCTCGACAATGGCAGCGGGACAACCCCGTTCTTCAAATTCCTCGGCCAGGGCGACTTCACCGGCAAGGCCGGCGAACTGCGCTATGAAATCGCCGACGGCAAGACGACGGTTTTCAGCGACATCGACGGCGACGGAACCGCCGATTTCTCCATCCTCCTCGACGGAAAGATCAATCTCAAGGCGACCGACTTCATCCTCTGACGACGTTTTGGATCATCTTCGGAAGAAGTGGTGATCCCGGCGCGATTCGAACGCGCGACCCCCAGATTAGGAATCTGGTGCTCTATCCTGCTGAGCTACGGGACCACTGACTGCACCCATACAAAAGCCGGGCCTTTTAGCCAAGTGGTTTTCAGGCGGAAAGCCGGCTTTCGGCGAGCTTGACCCAATAGGTTACCCCATGCGGGATGGCGTCGTCGTTGAAGTCGTAGGCCGGGTGGTGCAGGCCGGCGGTGTCGCCGTTGCCGATGAAGATGAAGGCGCCGGGGCGGGATAGCAGCATGTAGGAAAAATCCTCGCCGCCCATCATCGGGTTGAGCGCCGGGTCGACCGCAGCCTCGCCTGCAATGTCGCGCGCCACAGCGACGGCATGACCGGTCTCGTCCGGATGGTTGACCGTGACGGGATAGTTGCGGTGGTAGCCGACGGTGATCTCCGCGCCGTGCGCCGCGGCAAGGCCGCCGCAGATCTGGCGGATGCGGGCTTCCGCTTCCTCGCGCATCTTGGGGTCCAGCGTGCGCACCGTGCCGGCGAGCTGTGCCTGCTCGGGAATGACATTGTGCGCAAAGCCGGCATTGAACTTGGTGACGGAGACGACGAGCGAGGCGATCGGATCGGCGACGCGCGAGACGATCGTCTGGAGCGCGCCCACCACCTGCGAACCGATGACGATGGGGTCGACCGTCTTGTGCGGCAGCGCGGCATGGCCGCCGCGGCCCTTGACCGTGATGGTGAATTCGTCGGTCGCCGCCATGATCGCGCCAGGCCGCGTGCCGAAGGAGCCGACCGGCATGCCCGGAAGATTGTGCATGCCGTAGACCTCGGCAATGCCGAAACGCTCCATCATGCCGTCCTTGACCATCTCGTTGCCGCCGCCGCCGCCTTCTTCGGCCGGCTGGAAGATGACTGCGACATTGCCGGAGAAATTGCGCGTCTCCGCCAGATACTTTGCCGCGCCGAGCAGCATGGCGGTGTGGCCGTCATGCCCGCAGGCATGCATCTTGCCCCTTGTGGTGGACGCCCAGGGCTTGCCGGTCGCCTCCTCGATCGGCAACGCATCCATGTCGGCGCGAAGCCCGATCGTGCGTCCCTCGCCCTTGCCGCGGATGAGTCCGACGACGCCGGTGCGGCCGATGCCGGTCACGATTTCGTCAACGCCGAACGAACGCAGCTTCTCGGCGACGAAGGCCGCCGTCTTCTCCACCGCGAAGAGAATTTCCGGCTCCTTGTGGATGTGGCGGCGCCATTCAGCGATTTCGTCCTGCATTTCTGCGGCGCGGTTGAGAATGGGCATGCGATCATCCTGTCTTGTTCGGCCGGAAAATTGGCCATCTCTACTCGATGGCTTTGCCATCACGGTGCCATATAGGTTAAATAGGGCGACGGTTCGAGACAACTCCCGATTTCGAGGACAGACCCTTGCAGATGAACGGACGAACGACGCGCCGGAGCGCACGGCTTTTGGGCTCCAGCCTGCTGCTCGCAGCCACCCTTTTGGCAACCACCGCCGCGGCCAACCCGCGCATGCTGGTGGACGTCAACACGCTGAAAGTCATCGAGCACGAGGACGCCTTCCAGCGCTGGTATCCCGCTTCCCTCACCAAGCTCATGACGGCCTACACGGTGTTCCGCGCCATCAAGGCCGGCGAGGTGACGCTGGAAAGCACGGTCACCATGACCAAGAACGCCGCCGCCGAACCGCCGAGCAAGATGTATTACAAGCCCGGCCAGAAGATGACGCTCGACAGCGCGCTGAAGATCATCCTCGTCAAGTCGGCCAACGACGTCGCCGTGGCGATCGGCGAATCGGTCGGCGGCTCGGAACAGGGTTTCGTCGCCCGCATGAATGCGGAAGCCGCGCGCATCGGCATGAGCTCCTCGCATTTCATCAATCCGCACGGCCTGCCCGGCAAGGGCCAGTATACGACGGCGCGCGACCTCGCGGTGCTCGCCGTTACGCTGAAGCGCGAATTCCCGCAATATGCCTCCTATTTCGCGCTGGAGGGCTTTACCACCGGCAAAAAGCAATATCCGAATTTCAACATGCTGATCGGCCGCTTCGATGGCGCCGACGGCATGAAGACCGGCTTCATCTGTGCGTCGGGCTTCAACCAGGTGTCCTCCGCCACCCGCAACGGCCGAAGCGTCGTTTCCGTGGTGCTCGGCTCCGACAGCCTTGGTGCGCGCGCCGATATTTCGGCCGGCATGCTGGAGAAGGGGCTGACGATGCGGGCCGGCAACGTGCCGACGCTCGGCCAGCTCCGTCCCTATGGCGAGACGCGCGACACCGTGGCCGACATTTCCGAGGACATCTGCTCGAAACATGCCGCCAAGGTGCGCAGCGAGGGCCGCGACGAGGCGGGCCGGCAGAAGCTGGTCTCGCCCTATATCCACGAGCTGGACCGGCCGCTGAGGCTCGTCTATGCCGGGCTCATCGGCGGCGGCGCGACGAAGCCGGCCGGCAACGAGCAGGTTGCCGTCGGCGACATGGGCGACATCGCCAATGTGCCGATCCCCATCCCGCGGCCGACCTACTGACAGGCACATTCACGAACAGGACAAGACCATGACCCTCGCTGAGCGGCGCGTGCCGGTTTCCGTGCTGACCGGATTCCTGGGCGCAGGCAAGACGACCCTGCTCAACCGCCTCCTGAAGGACCCGACGCTTACCGACACCGCCGTCATCATCAACGAGTTCGGCGAGGTGGGCATCGATCACCTGCTGGTCGAGCAGTCGAGCGACGGCGTCATCGAGCTGTCCGACGGGTGCCTGTGCTGCACGATCCGCGGCGAACTGGTCGATACGCTGGCCGACCTGATGGACCGCATGCAGACGGGCAAGATCCAACCGCTGAAGCGCGTGGTGATCGAAACCACCGGGCTGGCCGATCCGGCACCGGTGCTGCAATCGGTCATGGGCAATCCCGTGCTCAGCCAGTCCTTCAGCCTCGACGGCGTGATTACCGTCGTCGATGCTATTAACGGCCTCTCGACGCTCGCCAACCATCCGGAAGCGATCAAGCAGGTCGCCGTCGCCGACCGCATCCTGATCAGCAAGATCGCGATGGCCGACGCCGCGGCCGTGGACGCCGTGAAGCAGGAGATCGCCGCGCTCAATCCGCGCGCGATCGTGTCCGATGTCGATACGCCCGGCCTCGTTGGTCCGGCTCTGCTCGCCAACGGCCTCTACGACCCCGGCAGCAAGATCCCGGATGTCCGGCGCTGGCTGCATGAGGAGGCGCACGATCATCACCACCACGACCACGATCATTGTCACGACCACCATCACCACGGGCATGGCCACCAGCACGCCCATGACGTGACGCGTCATGACGCCACGATCCGCTCCTTCAGCATCGTGCACGATCGCCCGGTCGACCCGATGGCGCTGGAAATGTTCATCGACCTCCTGCGCTCCGCCCATGGCGAAAAGCTGCTGCGCATGAAGGGCATCGTGCTGATGTCCACCAGTCCGGAGCGCCCGCTGGTGCTGCAAGGCGTGCAGAGCGTCTTCCATCCGCCGGAGCGCCTCGCCGCCTGGCCGGACCCGGACGACCGACGCACCCGTCTGGTGCTGATCACCAAGGACCTGCCGGAAACCTTCGTGCGCGACCTCTTCGACGCCTTCACCGGCACCCCAAGCATCGACCGCCCGGACCGCGCGGCGCTCTCCGACAATCCGCTGGCGATACCGGGTCTGCGGCTTTAAAGCCTGCGCGCGTTTTACCCCCTCTGCCCTACCGGGCATCTCCCCCTCAAGGGGTGAGATTGGATGAGGCGCCGTCTCGCCCTTTACGCACGCTGCTGCTTGAGAGGTGTTCCCACCACTTGCCGATCTCCCCCCTTGAGGGGGAGATGCCCGGCAGGGCAGAGGGGGGTAGCAGCAAGACGCGACAATAGCTGCGAGCCACTAAACCTTCTTACGGATCAGGAAGCGGTGCCCCGCCTCGACGCGCTCACTGGCTTCGAGCGCGTGGCCGTCCTCATGGCAGAAGTGGGGGATATCGATGACGGCGAGCGGGTCGGTGGTTTCGACCCAGAGCGCCGCACCACCCGCCATCGTCGACAGGCGCTTGCGTGCCTTCATCACCGGCAGCGGGCATTTCAGCCCGCGCAGGTCATAGACCTCGGCTTCCTCGCGGGCCGCCGTGGCGGTCATTTCTGCCAGAATTTCCAGAAGGGTTTTTCGGCCTTCTTCTCGACGACCTGAACCTCCGGATTTTGCTCCGGTGTCGGCAGGACGACCGTGCCTTCCGCGGGCTTCTCGACGCGCTGTCCGGCAGTCTCGGTTGCTGGCTTCTGTTCCTTCTGGAGCGTCTGCGTGCCCGCTTCAGCCTTCGCCTGCTGCTGGGTCTCCTGCGTCGCGCCGGCGACCGGCTCGACCTTGCGCGGTGCCGCCTTGTCGGTCCAGAATTTCCAGAAGGGCTTTTCTTCCTTCTTCTCGACGACGGCGACTCCCGGATTTTCCTCCGGCACCGGCAGGGCGTCCTTGCCCTCGGCCTGCTTGGCGGCCTTCGCGGCGGCGACGTCTGCGGCAAGCGCTTCCGCTTCCTTGATCTTCGCCTGCTCGGCGTCGAGCTTGGCCTGCTCGGCTTCGCGAACCGCGCGTTCGGCCGCCTCGACCTTGCGCTTTTCGGCCTCTTCGGCCTTGCGCTTCTGCTCGGCGATCTCGCGGGCGGTCATCAGCTTGCCGGCGTCGAGCGAGTTGCCGGTCGGCGCATAGGCGAGTTCGCGGCCCTTGCGCTGGTCGGCGACAATCGCCTTGCGCTGGGCTTCCGAAGGCTCGACCCAGACCGTGCCGTCATATTTGCGCATCGCCGTGGCGTAAGCCGCGGCATAGGTCTTGTTGTAGCTGCCGAGCGCCACTTCGAGGCCGGCCGGCGTTGTCATCGCCGGGCAGGCGCCCGTCGGCGAGAAGGGCTTGTCGGCCTGCTGGTTGAAGACGTATTTCTTCTCGCAGACATTGACCTCCGGCGGACGCTTGGTCAGCTCGAAATGATCGTAGCCGACCTTCAGCATCTTCCAGAATTCGATATTCGGATTGTCGCGATGGCGCGCCATGTTTTCCGCGGTCATGCGGAAGGGGAAGGCCTGCAGCTGGATGGTCGACTGCCCGCCGCCGAACGCATCGCGGGCGAAGGCGAAGATCTCCACCATCTGCTCGTCGGTCATCGAATAGCAGCCCGACGACGAGCAGGCGCCGTGGATCATCAGATGCGTGCCGCTCGCCTTGTTGGCGCGGTCAAAGGCATTCGGGTAGCCGGTGTTGATGGCGAGGTAATAGCTCGAATTCGGGTTCATGTTCGCCTTGGAGAGCGGATAGAACCCTTCCGGCGCCTGGCGATCGCCTTCCTTCATCTTCGGCCCGAGTTTGCCGGACCAGGCGCAGATTTTGTAGTTGCGCACCAGCTTGAAGCGGTTCGCCCGGTCGGCCTTCCAGAGTTCCAGCCGGCCCTCTTCCTTGAAGATGCGCAGCATCATGGGCGAGGAGCGGTCGATGCCCATCGAGGACAGCTTGCCGAGCACCGCGGAGGAAAGCTGGTAGTTGGTCTTGCTGGAAACCTTGGTGATGTCGACGTCGACCTTGTCGAACGTGTCGAGCGTCTCGTTCGTGCAGCCGGCAGCGGCCACAGCGAGAAGCGATACAGCGGCAAGAACAGTCAGGCGCATTCGAAAGGTCCGTCAACAATCGTCAGATCGCATGCCGTCGCGCCGACAAGGGCGGACGCGCAGTCGTAACCGGCTTATACTTCATAAATTCTTAACCGGAAATTCTTTCGCGAGGCTGCCGGGAACCCGCGACCTTCTCAGACACAAGGAATATGGCCGAGATTGGGCGAAAGCGGCCCGAAGGGCCGCCAACGGCGAAGAATCCCTTAAAGCTGGCGACCGATATTGAGATAGCGCTGGCGGCGGTCCTTGCGCAGCTGGTCGCCCGGCTTGGCGCCGAGGTCCTTGAGGGCCGCCGCAATCACGTCGCCCGTGCGCCCGATCACCGCTTCGGGATCACGATGCGCGCCGCCGACCGGCTCCTGGACGATGCCGTCGATGATGCCGAAGGCCTTCAGGTCCTCGGCCGTGATCTTCATGTTGCTGGCCGCCTCCTTGGCGCGCGTCGAATCGCGCCAGAGGATGGAGGCCGCGCCTTCCGGCGAGATCACGCTGTAGATCGCATGTTCCAGCATGTAGACCCGGTCGCCGGTGGCAATGGCGATGGCGCCGCCCGAGCCGCCCTCGCCGAGCACGACCGAGACGATCGGCACGCGGACATTGAGGCACATCTCGGTGGAGCGGGCGATGGCTTCCGCCTGGCCGCGCTCTTCCGCGCCGATGCCCGGATAGGCGCCGGCGGTGTCGATCAGGGTAACGATGGGCAAGCCGAAGCGGTCGGCCATTTCCATGACGCGGATCGCCTTGCGGTAGCCTTCCGGCCGCGCGCTGCCGAAATTGTGTTTCAGGCGCGATTTGGTGTCGTTGCCCTTTTCCTGGCCTATGATGGCGACGGCCTCGCCGCGGAACCGGCCGAGACCGGCCTGGATCGCCTCGTCCTCGGCGAACTTGCGGTCGCCGGCAAGCGGTGTGAACTCGTCGAAAAGCTGGCCGGCGAAATCGAGGAAGTGCGGGCGCTGCGGATGGCGCGCGACCTGCGTCTTCTGCCAGGGGGTCAGCTTGGAATAGATGTCGGCCATCGCCTCGCGGGCGCGGATTTCCAGGCGGCCGACCTCATCCGTCGTGTCGATGCTCTCATCTTCCTCGGCGAGCTTTCTCAGCTCGTGGATCTTGCCTTCGAGATCCGAGATGGGCTTTTCGAAATCGAGGTAGTTGTGCATGAGATGCGTTTCCGATCGTTTGCTCAAACCGCGCCAGGGTGCAGCCGGCCAAGCGGCCATTTGCAAGCATTGGGGGTCCTAATCCGGTTTTTTTGCCTGTTTGGCAAGAGGGTGATGGGTCTGAACGAGCTGGTGCAGCCGTTCTTCCAGCACATGGGTATAGATTTGTGTCGTGGAAATGTCCGAGTGGCCGAGCAGTTCCTGCACGGCACGCAGGTCCGCACCGTTCTGCAGCAGATGGCTGGCAAAAGCATGGCGCAGCACATGCGGCGAGAGCGTGGCGGCACGAATCCCGGCCCGCCCCGCCAGCGCCTTCAGGTCGCGCGCGAAAACCTGCCGCGGCAGAAAGCCTTCTTTGCTATTCGCCGGAAACAGGAAGCGCCCCGCCGCCGGATCATCGCCGATCTCAGCCGCCAGCGCCTCGCCATAGGCATCGAGTGCTGAAACCGCGGCGCGCGACAGCGGCACCAGCCGCTCCTTGTTGCCCTTGCCCTTCACCACGAGGAAACGTCCCGTCTGCGCCAGCGCACTTGCCGGCAGCGAAACGAGCTCGCTGACGCGCATGCCCGTCGCATAGAGCAGCTCGACCAGCAGATGCATGCGGCGGCGCAGCAGAACGTTGCCGCCGGGCTCCGCGGCCTCCGTCTCCGCCCGCCCGATGAGGCGGCCGACATCGTCGACGCTCAGCGTCTTCGGCAGCGAGCGGCCCTTCTTCGGCGCATCGAGAATGCCGGTCGGATCATCGCCGCGCAGACCCTCGCCATAGAGGAACTTGAAGAACTGCCGAAGCGCCGACAGCCGCCGCGCCTGCGAGGAGGCGGCAAAACCCTGCTTGGTGAGATGCGAAAGATAAGCGCGCAGATCGTCCGGCGTCGCCTCCGTCAGCCGCACCCCGCGCCCGTTGAGGAAGGAGCGCACGTCCTCCAGGTCCCGCTCATAGGATTGCAGCGTGTTTGTCGCAGCGCCCCGCTCGGCGCTCATCATCTCTAGAAAGGATTCGACTTGCAGTGCGGAGGGGTCCCTCATGGCTGCGGGTTCACCCGTTCGGAAGGGATGCGGATCGTCACCTCGCGCTCCGTCGGCTCCACGAAAGTCACCAGCGCCACCATCGTGCCGTAGATCGAGCCGGCGATCACGGCGCAGAAGAACAGGAATCGGAACAGGGTCGGCATGGCGCTCTCCGGGACGATGCCCCCTATATCGCCTCGCCCCACGCCGAGCGCAAGGCCGACACGAGGCCGAGACAAGGGATCAACCCCGCGCAGGCTTGACGCTTCCGGTGCTTTTGTCGATACGGAAAGGGACGAAACCCCGGAAACACCAATGACCGAGCTGATCGAACAGGCCCCTCCCACGCTCGCCGAGCAGGCCCGCGCAGCACTCGGCAAGCGCAACCTCGTGCTGATCGGCCTGATGGGCGCCGGCAAGTCGGCGATTGGCCGGATGACGGCGCAGGCGCTGGGCATTCCCTTCATCGATTCCGACCACGAAATAGAGCGTGTCTCGCGCATGTCGATCACCGATCTTTTCGCGGCTTACGGCGAGGCGGAGTTCCGCGCGCTGGAAACCCGGGTCATCAAGCGCCTGCTGCGCTCCGGCCCGCGGGTCGTGTCGACCGGCGGCGGCGCCTATATCAATGAAAACACCCGAAAACACATCCGGCGCGGCGGGCTCACCGTCTGGCTGAAGGCCGACCTCGACGTGCTGTGGGAGCGTGTCAACAAGCGCGACACCCGCCCGCTCTTGAAAACGGAAAATCCGCGCCAGACGCTCGAAAACCTCATGAACGCCCGCTATCCCGTCTATGCGGAAGCCGATCTCACGGTGCTCTCGCGCGACGTGAAGAAGGAAACCATGGTGGAGGAGGTGCTCGCCGCGATCACCGCCGCCCGCCCCAGAACCTGACGAGATGACCCGATGACTGCCATTGCCACCGCCCGCCGCACCGTAAGGGTCGAACTGGGCGACCGCGCCTACGACATCCTGATCGGCCCCGGCCTGATTGCCGCCGCCGGCCGCGAGATCGCCGCCCGCCTCAAGGGCCGCAAGATCGCCGTCATCACCGATGCGCATGTCGCCCCGCTCTATCTCGACGGCTTCATGGCCGCCCTTAACGCAGAAGGCATCGATGCCGTCTCGCTGGTGCTGCCGGCCGGTGAGAAGACGAAAAGCTTCGAGCACCTGATCAGCGTCTGCGATAGCGTGCTGGCCGCCCGCATCGAGCGCAACGACGCGGTCGTGGCGCTCGGCGGCGGCGTCATCGGCGACCTCACCGGCTTTGCCGCCGGCATCGCGCGCCGCGGCTCGCGTTTCATCCAGGTGCCGACCTCGCTGCTGGCGCAGGTCGATTCCTCCGTCGGCGGCAAGACGGGCATCAACTCGCCGCACGGCAAGAACCTCATCGGCGTCTTCCACCAGCCGGACCTCGTGCTTGCCGATACGGACGTGCTTGACACGCTCTCGCAACGCGAATTCCGCGCCGGTTATGCCGAAGTCGCCAAATATGGCCTGATCGACAAGCCGGACTTTTTCGCCTGGCTGGAAAAGAACTGGCAGGACGTCTTTGCCGGCGGCGAGGCCCGCATCGAGGCGATTGCCACGAGCTGCCAGGCCAAGGCCGACGTCGTCGCCGCCGACGAACGGGAGAACGGCGCGCGCGCCCTGCTCAATCTCGGCCACACCTTCGGCCACGCGCTGGAGGCCGCGACGGACTATGACAGCGCCCGCCTCGTCCACGGTGAAGGCGTTTCGATCGGCATGGTGCTCGCCCACCAGTTTTCCGCCCGCATGAACCTTGCCAGCCCGGACGATGGTCGGCGCGTCGAGGCGCATCTTCGCGAGGTCGGCCTGCCGACCACGCTGGACCAGATCCCGGGCGGCCTGCCGCCGGCGGAACGGCTGATGGATGCGATCGCCCAGGACAAGAAGGTCAAGGGCGGCAAGCTCACCTTCATCCTGACGCGCGGCATCGGCCAGTCCTTCGTTGCCGATGATGTGCCGCAATCCGAAGTCGTCGCCTTCCTCAAGGAAAAGCTGCCGAAATGACCAGCGAATCCGTCATGGCCTTCCTCGCCGAATATTGGTTGATATTCCTCTCCATCCTGGGGCTGATCGCCGCCTCGGCATTCTTTTCCGGCTCGGAGACGGCACTGACCGCGACATCGCGGGCACGCATGCACACGTTGGAAGCCAATGGCGAAGTGCGTGCGGGCATCGTCAACAGACTGATCGAGCGGCGCGATCGCCTGATTGGCGCCCTGCTCATCGGCAACAACCTCGTCAACATCCTCGCGTCGTCGCTGACGACCAGCCTGTTCCTCGGCCTGTTCGGTGATTCCGGCGTGGCCATCGCGACGATCGCGATGACCGTGCTGCTCGTCATCTTTTCCGAAGTCCTGCCGAAGAGCTGGGCCATCTCCTCGCCGGATCGATTCGCTCTCTTCGTCTCACCCGTCGTGCGCATCTACGTGGCCATTGCCGGCCCACTCTCGACGGCGGTCAACGGCATCGTCCGAGTCATCCTCGGCATCTTCGGCGTCACCCTCTCCAATGACGAGCCCATGCTGACGGCACACGAGGAACTGCGCGGCGCCGTCAACCTGCTGCATCGCGAAGGTGCGGTGATCAAAGCGGACAGGGATCGGCTGGGCGGCATCCTCGATCTCGATGAACTCGAGGTCTCCGACATCATGGTCCACCGCACATCCATGCGGGTGCTGAATGCGGACGAGCCGCCGGAAGCCATAGTCCGGACCATTCTCGAAAGCGCCTATACGCGCATGCCGGTCTGGCGCGGCTCGACCGACAACATCATCGGCGTCGTGCATGCGAAAGACCTGCTGCGCGCGCTCGCCGAACCGGACATGGAGCCTGCCAACCTCGACATCACCAAGGTCGTGCAGAAACCTTGGTTCGTACCCGACACCACGAACCTCAAGGAACAGCTCAACGCCTTCCTTCGCCGCAAGGGCCACTTCGCCATCGTCGTCGACGAATATGGCGAGGTGCAGGGGCTGGTCACGCTCGAGGACATTCTGGAGGAGATCGTCGGTGACATTTCCGACGAACACGATATCGATATCCAGGGCGTGCGGCAGGAGGCCGACGGCTCCATCGTGGTGGATGGTGGCGTGCCGATCCGCGACCTCAACCGCGCACTCGACTGGAATCTGCCCGATGAGGAGGCGACCACTATTGCCGGCCTCGTCATCCATGAATCGAAATCGATTCCCGAGGAGCGGCAGGCATTCACCTTCTACGGCAAGCGCTTCATCGTCATGAAACGTGTGAAGAACCGCATCACCAAGCTGCGCATTCGCCCGGCAGAAGCCCAGCAGCCGGCGGAGTGATCACCAGCGCGTCGCCTCCCCAGGTGCCGCCACCTCGACGGCGAGCGCATGCAGCCCGGCATCGAACTCCGCCTTCACCAGATCGTTGATCGCCCGGTGGCGCGCCACGCGGCTCATGCCGGCAAAGGCGGACGAGACGATGCGCACGCGCATATGCGTTTCGCCCTCACCGTCGAATTCCGGCTTGTGGCCGGCATGCAGGTGGCTTTCGTTGATGACCTCGAGACGCTCCGGCGTAAAAGCGGCGCCGAGCTTCTCGGTTATGCTGGATTTCATGGACATGGCAAACCTTCGGCGGCGCTGCCGCGACGCAGGAAAAGGGTCCCACAAAGCCAGCAACAATCCGCTTTGTCAATTCTTGTGGGAGATCGTCCTGACCCCCATAATTAGCGCCATGAAACTCGATTCCAAATACTTCGACCGCATCCGCACGAAGCGGCGCGTGGAGCGTCCCGAACGCGCCGCGCCGACCTGTCAGTGGGATGGCTGCGAAGAGAATGCCGTGCATCGCGCGCCGGTGGGCCGCAATGCCGAAGGCCAGTATTTCATGTTCTGCTTCGAGCACGTCAAGGAATACAACAAGGGCTACAACTACTTCTCCGGCCTCTCCGACGGCGAGATCGCGCGCTACCAGAAAGAGGCGATCACCGGCCACCGCCCGACCTGGACGATCGGCGTCAACAAGGCCTCCAAGAACGGCCCGACGCAGGGCAGCGCGCGCTCCGGCACCGCTGGGGCAAATCAGCGCATCCGCGATCCTTTCGGCCTGTTCGGCGAGGGCAAGGGCAGCCGCGGCCCGCGCCTCGAACCGCGCACCCGAAAACTGAAGACACTGGAGGCAAAAGCCTTCGATACGCTCGGCCTTGCCGCCAATGCGACGGCCCAGGACGTCAAGACCGCCTACAAAGCCCTTGTCAAAAAGCATCACCCCGATGCAAATGGCGGAGATAGGGGCTCGGAGGAGCGTTTTCGCGCGGTCATTCAAGCATATCAATTGTTAAAGCAGGCCGGCTTCTGCTAGAGCAGTCGGCGCACAATAAGACGGCGCACAACAAGACATTGGGCGGACGCGCGGGTGGCGGCAGCCCACGGAGACGTGATGAGCAAGATGGATCTCGATATTTCCAACCTCCCGGACACCACGGTTTCCGTACGGGAGGCCTTCGGCATTGATACGGACCTTCGGGTTCCGGCCTATTCCAAGGCGGACGCCTATGTGCCGGACCTCGATCCGGACTACCTGTTCGACCGGGAAACCACGCTGGCCATCCTCGCGGGCTTCGCGCATAACCGACGCGTCATGGTCTCGGGCTACCACGGCACGGGCAAGTCGACCCATATCGAGCAGGTCGCGGCCCGCCTCAACTGGCCCTGCGTGCGCGTCAACCTCGACAGCCATGTCAGCCGTATCGACCTCGTCGGCAAGGACGCGATCGTCGTCAAGGACGGCTTGCAGGTCACCGAATTCAAGGACGGCATCCTGCCATGGGCCTACCAGCACAATGTCGCGCTCGTCTTCGACGAATACGACGCCGGCCGCCCGGACGTGATGTTCGTCATCCAGCGCGTGCTGGAATCCTCCGGCCGCCTGACGCTGCTCGACCAGAGCCGCGTCATCCGCCCGCATCCCGCTTTCCGGCTGTTCGCCACCGCCAACACGGTCGGCCTCGGCGATACGACGGGCCTCTACCACGGCACGCAGCAGATCAACCAGGCGCAGATGGACCGCTGGTCGATCGTCACCACGCTGAACTACCTGCCGCACGACAACGAAGTCAGCATCGTCGCCGCCAAGGTGAAGCGCCTGGCCGCCGGCAAGGACGGCCGCGAGACGATTTCGCGCATGGTGCGCGTTGCCGATCTCACCCGTGCCGCCTTCATCAACGGCGACCTTTCCACCGTGATGAGCCCGCGTACGGTCATTACCTGGGGCGAAAACGCGGAAATCTTTGGGGACATCGCCTTTGCCTTCCGTGTCACCTTCCTCAACAAGTGCGACGAACTGGAACGCACGCTGGTCGCCGAACTTTACCAGCGCGCCTTCGGCGTCGAGCTGAAGGAAAGTGCCGCCAACATCGTGCTTGAGGCGACGGCCTGACGGTCGGGTAGGAATCTCATGGCTGCTCGCGGAGACAATTCGAAGCCGAGGCCCGGCGGCGTGGTCGACATGGAGCCGTTCCGCCGCGCGGTGACGGGCTGTGTTCGCGCCGTCTCCGGCGATGCGGAGGTGGAGGTCACCTTCGCCAACGAGCGGCCAGGCATGACCGGCGAGCGCATCCGCCTGCCGGAACTGACCAAGCGCCCGACGCCTGCCGAAGTCGCCATCACCCGCGGCCTCGGCGATTCGATGGCGCTGCGCAAGGCCTGCCACGACGCCCGCATCCACGCCACCATGTCGCCGCAGGGTGCCGACGCCCGCGCCATCTTCGACGCCGTCGAGCAGGCCCGCGTCGAGGCGATCGGTTCCAACCGCATGCATGGCATGGCGCAGAACCTCACCACCATGCTGACGGAGAAATACGCCAAGGCGAATTTTTCCGCGATCACCCGCCAGGCCGATGCGCCGCTCGAAGAGGCCGTGGCCCTCATCGTGCGCGAAAAGCTGACGGGCCAGGCGCCGCCGGCCTCCGCGGGCAAGGTGCTCGACCTTTGGCGCGATTTCATCGAGGACAAGGCCGCCAGGGACATGGACGGCCTTTCCGCCACGATCAACGACCAGCAGGCCTTCTCCCGCGTCGTGCGCAATATGCTCGCCTCGATGAATGTCGCCGAGCAATACGGTGACGACGAGACCGAGCCGGACGATTCCGAAACGCCCGAGGACGAGAACCAGCCGCGCAGCGACGAGCAGGAAGACAACGACAGCCAGGAAGATGCCGGCGACGATTCGGCGCCGGCCGACGAGAACGAGACGTCCGACGAGCAGATGGACGAAGGCGAGATGGACGGCGCGGAAATCTCCGACGACGACCTTGTCGACGACGACGGCGACGACACCGAGACGCCCGGCGAAGTGCGCCGCCCAAACCATCCCTTCACGGATTTCAACGAGAAGGTCGACTACACGGTCTTCACGCAGGAATTCGACGAGACGATCACCGCGGAAGAGCTCTGCGACGAGGCGGAACTCGATCGCCTGCGCGCCTTCCTCGACAAGCAGCTCGCCCATCTGCAAGGCGCCGTCGGTCGCCTGGCGAACCGCCTGCAACGCCGCCTGATGGCGCAGCAGAACCGCGCCTGGGAATTCGACCTCGAAGAGGGTTACCTCGACAGCGCCCGCCTGCAACGCATCATCATCGATCCGATGCAGCCGCTCTCCTTCAAGCGCGAGAAGGACACGACCTTCCGCGATACGGTCGTGACGCTGCTCATCGACAATTCCGGCTCGATGCGCGGCCGGCCGATCACGGTTGCCGCCACGTGCGCCGATATTCTCGCCCGCACGCTGGAACGCTGCGGCGTGAAGGTCGAAATCCTCGGCTTCACCACCAAGGCGTGGAAGGGCGGCCAGTCGCGCGAAAAATGGCTCGGCAGCGGCAAGCCGCAGGCACCGGGCCGCCTCAACGACCTGCGCCACATCATCTACAAGGCGGCGGATGCCCCCTGGCGGCGTGCACGGCGCAATCTCGGCCTGATGATGCGCGAGGGCCTGCTCAAGGAAAACATCGACGGCGAGGCGCTGATCTGGGCGCACGACCGCCTGCTCGCCCGCCCCGAGCAGCGCCGCATCCTGATGATGATCTCGGACGGCGCGCCGGTCGATGATTCGACGCTCTCGGTGAACCCCGGCAACTATCTCGAACGGCACCTGCGCGCGGTCATCGAACAGATCGAGACGCGCTCGCCCGTCGAGCTTCTCGCCATCGGCATCGGCCATGACGTCACCCGCTACTATCGCCGCGCCGTCACCATCGTCGATGCGGACGAACTGGCGGGCGCGATGACCGAACAGCTCGCCTCGCTCTTCGCCGACGAGGCCACCAGCCGACGCCCCGCCGGCCGCCGCCGTGCGGGCTGAGCCGACGGCGCACCGGCGCCTGTTGCGTTGCCTCACGCTCTCCGTCGCGCTTATCCTGGCGCAACCGGCGACAGCTCAAATCATCGACCTGCCGGTCGTCAACCGCGCCTTCTCGCAATTCGCGCTCGGCTCCGACACGCGCACCTTCGGCAAACTCGAATTCCTCGGCGGCCTTAGCTATTCGTCCAGCAATCCGCTGCTCGGCGCCGTGTCGGCGATCCGCTTTCGCGCGCACCATCAATCCTTCGTCGCCGTGCTCGACACGGGGCACTGGCTGACCGGCCGCATCGAGCGCGATGCCGAAGGTCGCCTGAGCGGCCTTGCCGACCTCAAGACGCGCTCGATGTTCAACGCCGAGGGCCAGGACGAGAACGTCAAGTACCAGATGGATGCCGAGGGCTTGGCAATTGGCAAGGGCGAGCTGCTCGTCAGCTTCGAGTCCGTGCATCGCATCGATGCCTATCCGGACCCGGGCTTCATGGAAGCGCGGCCATCACGCGAACTGCCGCTGCCCTTCCCCCGCGAAGAGCTGCGCGGCAATCGCGGCATGGAGACCCTCGTGATGTCGCCGGAGGCAGGGCCACTCGGCGCCGTACCGGTGACGGTCACCGAGCGCAGCCTCGATGCCGAGGGCAACGCGCTCGCCGCCATTCTCGACGGCCCGCTTGCCGGCTTGTTCACCGTGAAGCGCGACGACCCCTGGGACATCACCGACGGCGCCTTCCTGCCGAACGGCGACCTCCTGCTGCTGGAGCGCCGCTTCCGCCTTTCCGATGGCGTCGGCATGCGCATCCGGCGGATCGACGGCACGAAGATCCGTCCCGGCGCGGTGGTCGATGGCGAGGTTTTGATCGACGTCGACCTCAGCCACCAGATCGACAATATGGAGGGGCTGGACGTGGTGGTGATGGCGCCGGACGACATCCGCCTCATCGTCGTCTCCGACGACAACCACTCCATTCTCCAGCGCAACCTCATGCTGGAATTCCGCCTGCTCCAAGGGCAATGAAGCGTCACGCCAGCTGCGTTTTAACCGGCTCTCGCCTTGCTACACCTCCTTGATACCAGTCAAAACCGCCGATGCCCCTTAATAACGATGGTCGTTCTGTAATCACGTCGCTCTTGACGTTATGGTCTTACGAATGAAAATCGGCGAGCGAATCGATCGATTTGCTGATCGATCCCGTCGTGTCTCCGCTGTAATTGCACCGGAATATCTGTGCGTACTTTATTAAGGAAGCTACATGAACAGATCTACAATCATTGCCACGCTCGTTGCTCTGGCCGCCTTGCCCGCATTTGCGCAGGACGTAAACCCGCTGGAGGGACTATGGTCCGGCAAGGGTGAAGGCGATCTGACGGTCGATCTCAAGCATGTGCAGGACGATATCTACAAGATCTCCATCGAGACGGTGGTTCCCATGCAGGAGGATGGACTTCCAGGCTGCGGCGGCGGCATTGAGGGTGAGGTGAAGCTCGATAGTGCCGGAGGAAACTTCTTCGTCGAGAATGAAGCCTATGATCCGAACGCGGAACAATCGGGGGTCAATGCACGCTATTGTGAAGTCGGTCTGGTATTTTCAAAAGACGGCAAACTTTTGATCGAAGAGCGCAGCGGTTGTCTCAGCTATCATGGGGCCGCGTGTGGATTCACGGGTGAGCTCGTCCACGACGCGGCTGGGCTCTAGCCCTTTATTTTCTCAAGCCGTCTTTTCGACGCCCGGCATCGGCTTCAGCTTGCTCATCAGCGCGCCATAGGGCAGCAGCATGACGATGCCGACCAGCACCTTTACCGTGAAGTCGCCGAGCGCCCAGGAGATCCAGCGCGGCGCGTCCGTGGTCAGCACGCCGAGCACCGGCGCCCATTCGATCGCGAAGGCATCGTTCGGGCCGAAGATCGAAAAGACCGGCGCGAAGGCGAAGGAGAAGAAGATCACCGTATCGAGCACCGAACCGATCACCGAGGCGAGCAGCGGCGCGCGCCACCAGGCCTGCCGGCGCAGCTGGTTGAACACGGAGATGTCGAGGAGCTGGCCCAGCAGGAAGGCCGAGCCGGACGCAATGGCGATGCGCGGCGAGGCGACGGCGAAGGAAAACACCACGGCGACCAGAAAACCGGCCGCGACGACGCGGCGCGCGACGCGCGGGCCGAACTGGCGGTTCGTGAGGTCGGTAATGAGGAAGGCGACCGGATAGGTGAAGGCGCCATAGGTCAGGAGGTCGCCGAGCGCGATGCCGAACAGTTCGCCGGAAAGCGGATACTGCACCAGCACGTTGGAGGCAACGACGACGACCGTCATCAGGAGGACGTAGATAAGGGTAATGCGGTTCGCTAGCATTTTTTTATCCTGGGTGATGCCACCAGTTGGAGGACTGACAATTTAACGCAACGCAAAGCGTTGAGGCCTGCCCGGAACCGGTCAAGCCTCAATCAGAGCATCGCAACGCAAAACCTGAAATATCAGGCAGCGACAGCAGCGGCTGCGGTCTTCTTGGCGATCTGGCGGCGCAGCAGACGGGCGCGCATCGACAGTTCGTTCTCGTCAGCCTTCAGCAGGAAGGCATCGAGGCCACCGCGGTGCTCGACGGAGCGGAGCGCTGCAGCGGAAACGCGAAGACGGTAACGCTGGCCGAGGGCATCGGAAATCAGCGTGACACTGCACAGGTTCGGCAGGAACTTGCGCTTCGTCTTGTTGTTTGCGTGGCTCACATTGTTGCCCGACTGGACGCCCTTGCCGGTCAATTCGCAACTACGGGACATGGTACACCTATTTTTCTTGGTTCAGGACAATACGTTTCCGGCACCGAAACCGGCCGCAGTCCGTCTGGCCTTTTTGGAAAGTTGCGGTTCTATAGTCACACGGAGCGGAGCCGTCAAGCCAAACCTGCCGTTCAGCTTGAATTCAGTTGCCAAAGCTCATGATTTGCAGGCAATAGCAAGCCGATCGGGATTTTTTGACCGGCGCAGAATCGCCGCAATGGCGGGTTAGGCGGAGCGTCTCAATGGAGAGCGTAAGGATGAACGGGCGGGGTTGGATTGCTGGCGCACTGATGTCGCTTGCCCTTGCGGGCAGCGCGACACCCTTGTCGTCGGCTGAAATCGAGCACCGCACGGACTACAGCATACGGCTTTCCGGCCTGCCGGTCGCCACCGCCACCTTCCGCTCGGCCTTCCAGGGCAACCGCTACACGATCTCCGGCAGTCTGCAATCGGCTGGCCTCGCCGATATCTTTTCGAGCACCAAGGGCACGACCTCGGTCTCCGGTACGGTCAGCCGCGACAAGCTGCGCGCCACCAACTATTCCGTGACCTACAAGAGCGGCAAGCGCAGCCGCGCCATCGACGTCACCTTCCGCAACGGCAACGTCATCACCGCAAACATGACGCCGCCGCGCCGCAAGCCGAAGAACTGGGTGCCGGTCTCCAGCGCCGACATGCGCGCCGTGCTGGACCCGATCTCCGGCCTGATCATCCCGTCCGACGACGGCAAGGTCTGCCCGAAGACGCTGCCGATCTTCGACGGCGAATCCCGGATGGACCTGAAGCTCACCTCCAAGGGCACCAAGCCCTATTCCACCAAGGGCTTCGAAGGCGATGTCGTGGTCTGCGGCATCCGCTTCATCCCCAAGTCCGGCTACAAGAAGGGCCGTGACGACGTGGAATATCTGCGCAAGCTGAAGACGATGGAAATCTGGTTTGCCAAGGCCGAGGGGGCGAATGTATATGCTCCCGTCTATGTGCAGATTCCGACCAAGCTCGGCCCTGTCACCGTCTCGGCCACGCGCTTCGGCGGCTGACGCGGCGCCCCGTCGGAAAACCGGCGGGAGTGATCGGCCTTGAAGACGCGTGCAACCCTCATCGGCTTTTCGGCGATCCTCATGTGGGCGCTGCTGGCGCTTTTTACCGCCGCCTCGGGCAAGATGCCGCCCTTCCAGCTTTCCGCCATCTGCTTCCTGATCGGCAGCCTGCCCGGCCTCATCGTGCTCGCCGCAAGGCCGGAGCGCGTCAAACTGCTGCGGCAGCCGGCAAAAGTCTGGATCACCGGCATTCTCGGCCTGTTCGGCTACCACTTCCTCTATTTCACGGCGCTGCGCAACGCGCCGGCCGTCGAAGCCGGCCTCATCGCCTATCTCTGGCCGCTATTGATCGTCGTCGGCTCGGCGCTGCTTCCGGGCGAAACGCTGAAGTGGAACCATGTCGTCGGCGCCGTGCTCGGCCTCGGCGGCACGGTCCTCATCGTCGGCCGCAACGGCTTTGCATTCGACGAGACCTATCTCGTCGGTTATGGCGCGGCCTTCCTCTGCGCCTTCACCTGGGCGGGTTATTCGCTGATCACCCGCCGCTTCGAGGCCGTCTCGACCGATGTGGTGACCGGCTTCTGCCTCGCCACCTCGCTGCTGTCGCTCCTTTGCCATGTGATGCTGGAAACCACCGTCTGGCCGCAAAGCAATTTCGAGTGGTTCGCCGTTGCCGGTCTCGGCCTGCTGCCGGTGGGGGCCGCTTTCTATGCCTGGGATTTCGGCGTCAAGAACGGCGACATCCAGATCCTGGGAGCCGCAAGCTATGCCGCGCCGCTGCTCTCGACCTTCATGCTCATCCTCACGGGGTTCGCCGAACCGTCCTGGCGCATCGGCCTCGCCTGCCTGCTGGTGACGGGCGGCGCGGTGCTGGCCGCCAAGGACATGATCCTGCGAAGGCGCGCGACGGCGCCGGTCTGAGCTCAGCTACCAGGCACCCAGCCGGGCGGCGCCATTTCGAAAGACGAGAAGACGAAGCCGGGCGAGACCGTGCAGCCGACCAGCGTCCAGTCGCCAAGCGGCTCGGCCGCCTGCCACCAGTTCGCCGGAACGATGAGCTGCGGCCGCTCGCCCGCGGCAAGATCCGGTCCGAGCACCTGCACTTCGGCCGGCGCCTTGCCGTCGCTCAGCGACAGCGCCAGCGGCCCGCCGGCATAGTGGTGCCAGATCTCGACGGCATCCTTCACCCGGTGCCAGTGCGAGCGCTCGCCCTTTTCCAGCAGGTAGTAGATCGCCGTCGAATGCCCGCGCTCGCCGCCATCGGCATCCCTGAAGGTCTGCACATACCAGCCGCCCTCCGGATGCCGCTCCATGCCGAGCCGGGCGATGATCTCCTCGGGCGTCATCAGAACCGATCCTTGCGCGCCCGGACCTCGGCAAAGACCTCGGCGTCGCTGGCCGTCTCCAGGCCGAGATGACGGCGGATTGCCGGGTCGGCGGCGCGCAGGAACGGGTTGGTCGCCTTTTCCAGCCCGATCGTCGTGGGCGCCGTGAAGGCGCCTTCTGCCCGCAGTGCCTCAATCTCGGCAACACGGCCGAGGAGCGCCGCATTCTCCGGATCGACGGTCTTTGCGAAGCGCGCATTGGACAGCGTGTATTCATGGCCGAAATAGACGGTCGTCTCGTCCGGGAGCGCAGCGAGTTTTGTCAGCGAGTCCCACATCTGCGCCGGCGTGCCCTCAAAAAGCCTGCCGCAGCCGAGCGCAAAGAGCGTATCGGCGGCAAACAACAGCTTTTCCTCCGGCAGGTGGAAGCAGATATGCCCCAGCGTATGGCCCGGCGTCAGGATGACCTCGACGCGGCGGCCGGCGAAGTCAAAGCTGTCGCCGCCGTCCACCTTCTGGTCGATGCCGGGAATGCGCGGCGCCTCGCGCGCCGGCCCGATGATCGTCACGCCAAAACGCGCCTTCAGCGCCAGGTTTGCCTCGACATGGTCGTTGTGGTGGTGGGTCGTGAAAATGTGGCTGAGCGTCCAGCCACGGCGCGCCAGCGCGTCGAGGATCGGCTGCTCCTCCGGCGCATCGATGCTCGCGGTCGCGCCCGTCGCCGGGTCATGCAGCAGCACGCCGAAATTGTCGCTGCGGCAGGGAAAGAGTTCGAGTTCGAGCGAAGCCATGGCGCAATCCTCATCTAACGGTCGGGCGGTCGGCGGGAATGTAAGGCAATCGGCCTTGAAGTCCACCAGCCTATCGCTCACATTCAGGCCATGCATGCCGATATCGTCGACCTCCGCGAATTCTACCACTCGTCGCTTGGCCGCCTGGCCGATCATTCGATCGCCATGGCGCTCGCCTCGCTCTGGGCGCGGCTGCCGGACGAGCGGCTGGTCGGGCTCGGTTATGCCGTGCCCTATCTCGAACGCTTCCGCGCCGATACCGAGCGCACCTTCGCCTTCATGCCGGCCGGCCAGGGCGCGGTGAACTGGCCGCCGAGCGAACTCTCCTCCACGGCGCTGGTCTTCGACGAGGAACTGCCGTTGCCGGATGCCGCCGTCGACCGTATCCTGATGGTGCATTCGCTGGAATTTGCGGAAAACCCGCGCGAGACCATGAAGGAGCTCTGGCGCGTGCTGGCGCCGGGCGGGCGGCTCGTCATCGTCGTGCCGAACCGGCGCGGTGTCTGGGCGCGCATGGAGCACACGCCCTTCGGTTCCGGCCGGCCCTATTCGCGCGGCCAGCTGACGGCGCTGCTGCGCGAGACCAATTTCACGCCCGGCGCCAGCGCCGAGGCGCTGTTCTTCCCGCCCTCGAAACTGCGCAGCGTGCAGAAACTGCGCGGCGCCTTCGAACGGCTGGGGCGCATGCTCTGGCCGATGTTTTCCGGCGTGATCATCGTGGAAGCGCAGAAACGGCTCTATCAGGGCCTGCCGGTCGCCGCCCGCGCCTCGCGCCGCGTCTTCGTTCCGGTGCTGGCGCCGCAGGGCGTGCCGACGACGCGCGAGCGCGCGCCGCGCTGATCCCCTCGACAAACGTTGAGCCGCCCGTTAATCCGGGCCGGAGCGGCAAAGAAGGGCGGCGGACATGACGGACGGACATTTCGACAAGATCACGCTGATCGGCATCGGCCTCATCGGCTCCTCCATCGCCCGGGCTGTGAAGGCCAAGGGGCTGGCAAAGACCGTCACCATCTCCAGCCGCAGCCAGGAGACGCTCGACCGCGCCCGTGAGCTCGATCTCGGCACCGATTATGTGCACGATGCTGGCCAGGCCGTCGAAGGCGCCGACCTCATCGTCGTCTCGGTGCCCGTTGGCGCCTCGGGCAAGGTGGCGGAGGAGATCGCGCCGCACCTGAAGCCCGGCGCCATCGTCACCGATGTCGGCTCCACCAAGGCCTCGGTGGTGGCGCAGATGCTGCCGCATATTCCGAAGAACGTGCATTTCATCCCTGGCCATCCGCTCGCCGGCACCGAACATTCCGGCCCCGACGCCGGTTTCGCCGAACTGTTCCAGGGCCGCTGGTGCATCCTGACGCCGGTGCACGGCACGGACAAGGACGCCAAGCGCAAGCTCGCCGCCTTCTGGGAGGCGCTCGGCTCCAAGGTCGACGAGATGGACACCGAGCACCACGACAAGGTACTCGCCATCGTCTCGCACCTGCCGCACATCATCGCCTACAACATCGTCGGCACGGCCGACGACCTGGAGACGGTGACGGAATCGGAAGTCATCAAATATTCCGCCTCCGGTTTCCGCGACTTCACGCGTCTGGCGGCCTCGGACCCGACCATGTGGCGCGACGTCTGCCTGCACAACAAGGATGCGATCCTTGAAATGCTGTCGCGCTTCTCCGAGGACCTCGCCTATCTTCAGCGCGCCATCCGCTGGGGCGACGGCGAAAAGCTCTTCGACCTCTTCACCCGCACCCGCGCCATCCGCCGCTCGATCATCGATGCCGGCCAGGATACCGCCGCGCCGAACTTCGGGCGTCCGGTGGCTGATAAGAAGGGTTAGAACGGCGGGATGAAGGCGATCGGGAAGAGGCCGAGATAGACCGTCCCGTCCTGGACGTTGAGCTTCACCACCGCCCGGTCGCCGCCCTTCGACAGGCCCTCGATGACCTGCGCCACCTGCGCCGCCGTCTCGGCAATCTCCGGAAACGCCTCGGAAATCCGGTCGCGCCAGACCGTGATGCCGGCAATGTCGAGATCGAGCGTGCCAGAGAGATAACCGTCATCGCCCACCTTGAGCGGGCCGGAGAGTGCCGCGACCTTGCCGTCGCCGAGATCGAGCGACAGGCGGCGCAGCTCCACGCTCGCGCCGAGCGGCACGTCCGCCGGCGGGCCTTCGGTGGAAATCCATTTCGCCGCATCGGCCACCGTCATGTCGACAGTAACGTCGAGCGGCGGCAGCACGCGGTCGCCGAGATCGAGCGACAGCGCATCGAAGGAGGCGGCAACGTCGAGCGCTTCGCCGGACTGGCGGATATGTTTCTCGCCATGCGCGGCGGCAACGCCGATCGACACGGCTTCCGACGGCACGTTGAGCCGACCCTTCAACCCGTCATAGACGACGGAAGCGCGGTCGAGCCCGTTCGTCCAGGCGACGGCACTGGCGCGCAGCAGGTCCCAATCGGCATCGAAGACGAGATCGGGCGTGACGCGCACCTGCGCCGGCCCGTCGAGCTCGACGACGGCATGGCCCGGACGATAGACCTGGGCGGCCGAGCGCAGCGCGCCGAACGTCGCCGACAGGCCCGTCGGGCGATCGTCTATGCCGACCGTGTCGCAGAACAGGCCGATGCGGAAGGGAAAGCCACGGACGGCAAGATTGCTGCAGGAAGCGGAATGCAGACCGGCGGCCGACGCCGAGAGCTGTTGCGTCAGCGTGTCCTTCAGCCAGCTTGCGGCATAGAACCATCCGCCCGTATAGAGCGCGACGACGAGAACGACGGCAATGGCGAGCCGAACGAGTTTGCGCGAGACGCCGGACGTGCCAGCGTGGCTTGACGATGCCATGTTGTTCTCCAATGGTGGCGATGCGATTTGCCGCAAAGGCGTCAAAGCCGGCAATTGCGGCGGCTTTTAGAGAAACGGCAGAAGTGACGGTGGATATGAACGAATTCTGGGTCTTTGGCTATGGATCGCTGATGTGGAACCCGGGCTTCGAATTCGAGGAGCGGCAGCCCGCCCATCTTTTCGGCTTCCGCCGGTCGCTCTGCGTGCGCTCCTGGGTGCACCGCGGCACGGAAGAGAAGCCCGGCCTGGTGCTCGGCCTCGATTACGGCGGCTCCTGCCGCGGCGTCGCCTTCCGCATCGCGCCCGAAAACCGCGACGCCGTCGTCGATTACCTGCGCGAGCGCGAACTGGTGACCCATGTCTACAAGGAGCGCACGCTCTCGGCCATGCTCGGCGGAGGCCGCCGCATCACGACGCTCGCCTACATCATCGACCGTGCCCACCAGCAATATGCCGGCTCGCTCTCCGTCGAAGAAGCAGCCTCGACCGTGAGTGCGGCGGTCGGAAAATCCGGCCGCAACATCGACTATGTGCGCAACACGCTGGCGCATCTGCGCGAAATGGGCATCCGAGACCATTGGCTGGAGGATGTCGGCCGCGCTGCGGACGATCTCCACGCCCGCCTGCCGGCCTGATCAGGCCGCCGCGTGCGCCTTCAATTCCGCCAGCCGTTGCTCGGCGGTCGGCGGCAGGGGCAGGCTCGGGTTTGCCGCCGCGGTCTCGATCAGCAGGCGGTCGCTCGCCGTTTCCATGACGTCGATGAGATGGGCGAGGAAGGCATCCGGATCCATGCCCGGCGCGATCGGCGGCAGGATGCGCACTTTGAAGTGGCCGGGATAGCGCATGGCCTTGCGCCGCGGCCAGAACAGGCCCGGATGCATGACGACCGGCACGACCGGCACCTGGAGATCGCGATAGAGCCGGGCGATGCCGTATTTGTATTCCGGTGGTGCGCCCGGCGGACGGCGCGTGCCTTCCGGATAGATGATGAGCTGCCGGCCGGAATTCATCTCCGCCTTGGTGCGTTCCATCACGGCGGCCATGACCTTGCCGCGTGCGCTGCGATCGACCGGCACCATGCGCTGCTTCTTCAGATACCAGCCGAACAGCGGGATCCAGGTCAGCTCGCGCTTGAGGATATAGAAGGGATCGTCGAGCCAGGGCAGCAGCGCATAGGCATCCCAGAACGACTGGTGTTTCGGCGCGAAGATGTAGCCGCCCGTCGGGATGTTCTCCAGGCCCTCGATCTCGAAGGTCGTGCCGACGATCTTGTCGAAGAGCCAGTGGTTGCTCCTCGCCCAGTTCTTGGCGATGCCATAGGCCTTTTTGCGCGGCAGCAGGAAATAGGCCGGCGTCATGACGATCATCTGCACGATGAGGTTGATGTAGAAGGCGGTGTTGAAAAGCACGGAACGAAGGACGATCATCGGGCAGCCTGTGAGGGGGACGCGTCCTTTCGCCCTACACGATATTGCCGGGCGGGGAAACTCCCGTCGCTGCGATCTCAGTGCGCCGAAAGGCCCGCCACGTCGCCGCGAAGGCCGGACCAGCTGCGCGCGCCCGCCAAGGCCCGGATCTGCGCGGCACTGTATTTCAGATATTCCGACAGCATGGCCTTCACGACGCCGGGCTCGCGCAGCCAGTTGCCGTTCTTCAGGTCGGAATTGACCACCGGATAGGCGATGAAATCCGTCTGCGGATCGGCAACCCTCAGCTCCAGCAGGCTGCGCGGCATGTGGTAGTTGTTGGTGACGACGAGCACCCGGCGGAACTGGTGGTCGCTGATCCAGCGCGCCGTCTCGTTGGCATTGCCGATCGTGTCCACCGCCTCGTAGCCCATGTCGACGCAGCATTCGAAGAGTGCGGACGAGCTCTGCGTGAGCTTGCGGATCTGGTTGCCGCTCGTCGTGGGGTTCACGCCGGAAATCAGCAGCCGCTGGCCAGCCCCCTGCTTGAGCAGGCCGATTGCGCGGTCGATGCGCTGGTAGCCGCCGGTCAAGACCACGATGGCGTCGGCCTTCGGGTCGCGCGGCGCATCGAGGGCCGCGACCGTCTCGGCGAAATAGAGGAAGCCGCCGATGCCGGCGACAGCAGCGATCAGGATGAGCGCCAGGACGACACGCACGACGAGCCGGGCTGGGCGCATGCGTCGGCGCCGCCCCTCCCCGTCAGACCGGATGCCCTGCGGCAGTCCCGGTTTTGCCCGTTCCAGCGCGTTCATGATTCCGTCCATAGACCCGGATTGCGGCAAGCGATAGTCCGCTTCGCGGCGATGGTTCGTCTCATCTCGGTCATTGGTCGGGCAGCTGGTCGGTTCGCGACGGGTCGGAGCGGATGAGGTCGATTTCGTGGATCGTGCGCATCACCGTGAAGCGGGCCGTCAGCGTCGTCAGCACCGCGATGACGACAATCGTCGCGGCAATGCCGAGATAGCCGGTGAGCCCCATGGAAAAGGTGCCGAACAGCGCGGTGGCCTGGTCGCTCTGGGGCGTGGCGATCGAGCGGCCCTGCCAGAAGCTGGCGACCGCGAAGAACAGGGCCGCGAGAAAGCCGCCGGCAACCGAGCCCTTGAGGCTGATCTTCAAAAAATGTTTCTGGAATTCGGAGGCGACGAAGCCGGCCTCCGCGCCGACGAAATGCAGCACCTCGACGATATGCCGGTTGCCGGAAAGCGCCCCGCGCGTCGCGAAGACGACGGTCAGCACCATGGCGGAAAAGACCAGCACCAGCACGCCCGTGCCGATGAAGGCGGTCGTGCGCGCCATGGCGACGAGGCGATCCACCCAGGTGCGGTGGTCGTCGAGAAACGCCGTTGGGACCTTTTCCGCCAGTGCCACCCGCATTGCCGCGAAATCCGGCGGGCTTTGCTCGTCGATGGTGACGATGACGAGACGGGGCACCGGAAGCTCGTCGATGTTGAGGCCCTCGCCGAGCCAGGGTTCGAGCAGGCGCGCCGTCGCCGCCTTGTCGACGATGGTGCCGTCGCGGGTGCCCGAGAAGGTGAGCGCGAGGTCGCGCACGTCCTTCAGCGCCTGTTCCATGTCGAGCGCGTCGTCCGGCTTGATCTGGATGGTGACCTCGCGGGAGATCTGGCTCTGCCAGCTCGCGGCGGTGGCGCGCACCATGTTGACAGCGCCGAAGGTGAGGCAGGCGAGGAAGGCCATGATGGCAATGACCAGCATCAGCGCGTTGCCGGAGACGTTCGACGGCGGCACGATGGGTGCGGTCGGGCGCACGCGCATTTCCAGCCGGCGGGCGGGCTGGGCGTCCTGGGCGGTCTCCTGGGGAGCGTCAGTCATAGATGTCGAGCCGTCCCTGCGAGAGGATCATGCGCCGCGCCTCGTCCACCTGGTCCATCAGCGACAGATCATGCGTGGCGATCACCACGGCGGTGCCGAGCCGGTTCAATTCGAGGAAGAGGCTCAGGAGCCGGCGCGCCATCGGCGGATCGACATTGCCGGTCGGCTCGTCGGCGAGCAGCAGCTCGGGCCGGTCGATGAGCGCGCGCGCAATGGCCGCGCGCTGCTTTTCCCCGCCGGACAGGACCGCAGGCAGCACATTGATTCGCTCGCCGAGGCCGACCCATTTCAGGAGTTCCAGCACGTCGGCGCGATAGCTCGATTCCTCCTTGCCGCGCACGCGCAGCGGCAGCGCGACATTCTCGTAGGTCGTCAGGTGATCGAGCAGACGGAAATCCTGAAAGACGATGCCGATGCGCCGGCGCAGCATCGGCAGTTCGTCGCGCGGGATCGTCGAAATCTCGCGGTCGAAGGTGCGGATGATGCCGCGCGTCGGCTGAAGCGACAGGAAAAGCAGGCGCAAAAGCGTCGTCTTGCCGGCGCCGGACGGCCCCGTCAGGAACTGGAAGGACCGGCGCGGAATATCGAAGGTCAGGTCGCGGAGGATCTCCGGCCCCATCCCGTAGCGCAGTCCGACATTCTCGAAATGAATCAATGGCCAATCCGGTTCTAGAAGCGGTTACCTGAACCGCGATTCGCTATCGTAGCGCAGGTCGCACAGGAAAGCGGCTCTTTCACGGTCGGGTTTCCGAAGCATTAACCAGTATGGTTTACGTTTCGTAAGGATTTCATTCAATGCCCGACTTTTCGCCCCTGACTTTGCGCGGAAAGCCGGCCAAGCGGGAGGTCGCGATGAACGCCTTCAGAGCGAGACAACAGGCAAAAGGCCGGATCGATCTCCTGCCGCCCGAACCGAAGACGCCTGCCAAGAAGCCGCGGTCCCAGGCGCGCTGCGAAGTGGTCGACGTCGATTTCGTCGTCATCCGGAACGGCCCGGCGCGCACCTCCAACGACAACCACCGCCCGATTCGCCCCGTGCCACTGAGCCCCGCGTCACGCCACCTGCTGGTGCGCGCCGGCGCGGCAGGCGCCCGGCTGTGCGAGGCGGGCCTACAGCTTCTCTCCGGCCGCGCCTTTGTCGGCCTCGTCACCGCAAGCTTCATCTTCGTCTTCGCCTATGCCGGCGGCCTTTCGGCGCTGAAGGCGGCCCTTCCGACAGGCGAGCCCGGCACGGCGCTGCGCGTCGCCGACGTCACGGCGACGGTCGACGACCGGAACGGCATGAAGGTGCTGTCCGTCTATGGCCGTGTCGAGAATGTCGGCGATGGCGTGGAGGCCGCCCCGCCGGTGGACATTCTCGTCGGTGGTGCGGGCGAAACGCCGCGCCGCGTCGCCCTCGACGGCAAGACGATCGCGGCCGGCGGCAGCGAAAACTTCGCGCTGCGCATCCCGCACGGTGGCGGAAAAGTGCCGAAAGTCACGGTTTCCCTGGTGCCCGAGGGTGCACCGGTCAACTGACTGTGCTAATCGGCTCCTTTGACGCCACCCAGGGAGCCCCCTCGCGATGCATATTGTCCGCGGAAAAAAGATCGAAACGCTCTATGACGCCGGGCAGATCGCCAAGCGCAACGAAGAGCTTGCGGTCCAGATCGCCGGCGGCCCGACGAAGGACCTTCTCGTCATCGCCGTTCTCAAGGGCTCGTTCATCTTCGCCGCCGACCTGACCCGCGCGTTGCATGCGGCAGGCCTTGCGCCGGAAGTCGAGTTCATCACGTTGTCGAGCTATGGCACCGGCACCGTCTCGCAGGGCGTGAAGGTGGTGAAGGACATCGATTCGGACGTCACCGGCCGCGATATCCTCTTGATCGACGACATCCTCGAATCCGGCCGCACGCTCACCTTCGCCAAGGAACTGATGTACGAGCGCGGCGCGCGCAACGTCACCATCGCCGTGCTGCTCGACAAGCGCGAGAAGCGCAAGACCGATCTGGAGGCCGACTATGTCGGCTTCGAATGCCCGGATTATTTCGTCGTCGGCTATGGCATGGACGTGGCCTACGCCTTCCGCGAACTGCCTTTCGTCGGCATCGTGACGGGCGACGCGGACGCCTGACTGCAAATTCCGCCAGCCGCCGTTTACCGATCGACAAGGAAAGTCTGGTCTTTTCATTACCGAACGGACCGAACAGGGGAACCGATGGCGAAGATTCTGATCACCGAAGACGAGGATTCGCTGCGCGTCTTCGTCGCGCGCGCCTTGCGGCTGGACGGCCATGAGACCGTCGAGGCGCCGGATGGCGCCGCCGGGCTCGACGCCCTGACGGCCGGCGGCTTCGACCTGCTGCTCTCCGATATCCGCATGCCCGTGATGGACGGCATCGAGCTCGCCCACAAAGCGGCCGCCGCCCACCCGGCGCTCAAAATCCTGCTGATGACGGGTTATGCCGAACAGCGCGAACGCGCCGACGACCTTGCCTCGAAGATCGTCGACGTGGTGAGCAAGCCCTTCAGCCTGCCGGATATCCGCCGCGCTGTCGCACAGGCTTTGGCAGCCTAATCACCGAATCCCGAGCAACCGCTCCAGATAATCCCGCTCGAAACCGGGCGCCGCCCCCGTGCCGAGCCGGCGGCGGATCTCGTCGAGGATTTCGCGCGCGCGCTGGATGTCGATCTCTTCCGGGATCTTCGTCGGACCGCCGAAATCGGGGCCTTGCCCGTTGACGGGCCGCTCGCGGCCGAGCGGATCGCGTCCGTTGCGGCCGGCCTGCGGAATGCCTTCACCGGGTCCCTGACCCTGGCCCTGCCCCATGGCCTGCATCTGGCTCATCATGTTCTGCGCGCCCTGGCGCAACGCTTCCAGCGCCCGGCCCTGACTGCCGACGGCCGATTCGCCCTGGCCTTCGCCAAGTGCCTCCGAGGCACCCTTCATCTCGCGCCCGGCCTGGCCAAAGCCTTCGCCCGGCTCCATACCCATGCCCTTCAGCGCTTCCTGCACCTCGCCGAGCTGTTTGCCGAGTGCATCCTGCTGCTCCTGAAGCTTCTTCAGCGCCTCGCGAAGCTGTTCGGCCGTCATCTGGTCGGTCGGCTGCTGGCCGGCGCCGTTGTCGCCCTGCTGCTGCTGCTGTTGCTGCTCGCCTTCCTCGCCTGGCATCGGGTCGCCGCGCTGCTGGCGGTCCCGCAAGGCCTGGTCGAGCTGGAAGGTCTGCTCCATAAGCTGCTGCTGTTTCTGCATCAGCTCGCCCAGCTTATCCATCTGCTGGCGCATGGCGTCGTTCTGCTGGCCCTGCTGTCCTTGCTGAGGGCGGCCGGCCTGCAGGTTGTTCATCATGCGCTGAAGTTCGGACAACATCTGCTGCGCCTGGTCACGCGCCCCGGAACGCGCCAAATTCTCGATCTGGTCCATCATGCGCTGCAAGTCCTGCTGGCGCAGGATCTGGCCCTGCTGCTGGGCATTTTGCTGCATCTGGCCGTTCTTGGCGGCCTGGCGGGCAAGCTCCTGCATATAGGCTTCCATCGCCTCGCGCAGTTCCTTCATCAGCGCGGCGATCTCCTCGTCGGGAGCATTGCGCTCCAACGCCTCGGACAAGGCCTTCTGCGCCTCGCGCAGGCGACGATCCGCAAGCGAAAGATTGCCGTCCTCGATGCCGAGCGCGATCTCCCAGAGATAATCCGCCGTCTCGCGCATCTGGTCGTCCGTGCGTGAAAGTTTCATGCGCGCAGCGGCCGATTGCAGCAGCAGGTAATGGGTGAGGTTCGGGATCGTCTCTTCCGGCCGCATGGTCAGCGCCTCGTTGAGCGCGATCGCATAGGGCAGCTGGTTGGCATCGAGCGCAAAGACCTGCCGCTGTTCGGCGACGGCGGCGGCGAGCGGCTCGAAGAAGTTCTTTGCCGGCAGCACCATCTCGACCGGCTGGCTGCGGCCCTCCTGCCCCGCCGCATCCTTGGCGACGAGCGTGATCTTCACGCGCTTGCCGGAGAGCGGATGTTCGGAGAGGTTGCGGCTCGTCGTGCCCTTGGCGTCGCGCGCGCTGCGGCGCGGCAGGTCGAGGCGATATTCCGGCAGCGGATAGAGCGGCCGGGCATCCTTCTGCGCCTCGACGGGCACGATCTCCGCATGGGCTTCCTGAAGGCCGTAATCATCCTTGGCGATGAAGCTGATCTCCAGCGCCGCCGCAACGGTCTGTTTCGGAATCCCATCGAAGGCGATTTCCGGCACGCGGTCCGGAATGACCGTAAAGGCCCAGGTCCGCCCATCGACCGAAAGCGTGCCGTCCTTCAGGATCTTGTAATGCAGGGTCTTGGCGCCATTGGCGACCGCGACCGGCACCTTCGCTTCGGTCTTCGCGCCTTCCGCCTTCTCGTCCTTCGGCTTTTCTTCCTCGATGGCGGTGGCCGCGGTTTCGCCGGCCACCTGATAGCTCACCTGCTCGTCGCCGCTGCCGCCCGTGACGCGCACGGTCAGCTCGCTGAACTGCGGAATGCGGATTTCGCCCTTCGCCGCCTCGCTCGGCTGGCCCTGCCCGTTGCCGGTGAGGAAGACGGGCGCGCGCGACGTATGCGCCGGCGGCGTCACCCAGGCATCGATGCGCACATCCGGCGCCGATTCGCTCGGCGCACGCAGCGACACGACGTCCGCAAGCAGGCCGCCGCGGTTGGAATAGGAGAAGGCAAAGGCGATGGCGAGAAGAAGCACCGGCACGGCACGCAGCGCGTGGCGGTCATGGCTCGCGATATCCGGCTCCGGAGCGCCGGTGCGCAGCGTACCGATCAGGCGCGCCATGCGGGCCTGGTGCTCGCGCCAGAGCGCCTGCGCAAAGGCATCGCCACCCGCCGGCCTGTCGTCCTGCACGCGGATTGCCTGGTGGGCGAGCGCATTGCGCGTCTCCAGCATGCGGTCTGCATTGTCGACGGACGGCCAGACGATGCCGCGCAGGCGGAAGAGCAAGCCGACGAGTCCGAGCGCGAAGGCGGCGAGCGTCGCGATATGCAGCCAGGCCGGCACATGGCGGAAATAACCGAACCAGGTCAGCGCCAGAAATCCGGCGACAAGCAGCAGGATCGGCAGCACGCGTGGCGCGAGCGCTTCCAGGTAGAGGATGGTCCGGGCGGCAAAGCGTTTGCCCGCAAGCCGACGGGCCAGCGGATTGCCGCTCGCCGCCGTCTCGCGCTGCCGTTCCGTGTCAATCGCCATCGGTCGCCGCTCTCCGTCGCAGGTTGTCACCGTTAAAAGATAACATGCTTTGTGGCGAAGACGAGGGCATGCGCAAAAACGTGATCACGTTCCCGTGCGGGTTTTTCTCAGGCGAGCCAGTCCGGCAGTGAGTCGAGGCCGATCAGGTCGTCATAGGAAAGCCGCGGCCGCACGACGTGGAACTCGGCCCCGTTGACCAGCACTTCCGGCACCAGCAGACGGCTGTTGTAGGTTCCGGCCTGCACCGCGCCATAGGCGCCGGCCGAGCCGACGGCAATCAGATCGCCCGGCTTCGGCTGCACCATTTCGCGGTCCTGTGCCAGATAATCGCCCGTCTCGCAGACCGGACCGACCACATCCGCGCGAATGCGCGGCGCACTTGCAGCGGAAAGAACGACCGGCTGGATCTCATGCCAGGCCTCGTAGAGCGTCGGGCGAATGAGATCGTTCATCGCCGCATCGACGATGACGAAGGTCTTCTCGCCGCCATCCTTCACGTAGATGACCTCGGTAACCAGGATGCCGGCATTGCCGACGATCAGGCGTCCGGGCTCCGTGACGATCTTGCAGTTCAGGCCCTTGAGCTGGTTCTTGACGATCTCCGCATAGGCATCCGGCAGCGGCGGCGGCGCGTTGTCGGTCTTGTAGGGAATGCCGAGACCACCGCCGACATCGACGTGATCGATGCTGTGGCCATCGGCGCGCAGCGTATCGACCAGTTCGCGCAGCAGCTTGAAAGCGTCTTCGAAGGGTTGCAGCTCAGTGATCTGGCTGCCGATATGCATGTCGATGCCGGTGACCTGGATGCCGGGCAGGCTGGCCGCATGGCGGTAGACGGCGCGCGCGCGCTCCCAGGAAATGCCGAACTTGTTTTCCTTCTTGCCCGTCGAGATCTTGGCATGGGTGCGCGCGTCGACATCCGGATTGATGCGGAAGGAGACGTGGGCGACCTTGCCGGCCTTAACTGCGCGGGCATTGAGGATTTCGAGTTCCGGCTCGGATTCGACGTTGAAGCAGTAGATGCCGACCTCAAGCGCCAGGTCCATCTCGCGCGGCGTCTTGCCGACGCCGGAGAACATGATGCGGGACGCCGGAACGCCCGCGGTAAGCGCCCGGCGTAGTTCGCCTTCGGAGACCACGTCGATGCCGGCGCCGAGCTTAGCGAGCGTCTTCAGCACCGCCTGGTTCGAATTCGCCTTCATGGCGTAGCACACCATGGCGTCGACGCCGTCGAAGGCCTTGGAGAAGACCTTGTAGTGGCGCTCCAGCGTGGCCGTCGAATAGACGTAGAAGGGTGTGCCGACCGCCTTGGCGATGTCCGGAACGGGCACCTCCTCCGCATAGAGGATGCCGTCGCGATGCTCGAAATGGTTCACGTGTCTGATCCGTCAGAGAAGGGGGTCGAGGATGAAGGGCTTGTCTTCGACCTGCTCGACCTTCTTGCCGTCGATGGTCTTCACGACCGGTTTTGCGCCGCCCGGCAGGTCGAGATCGCCCTTGCGGCCGCAGGCGGTGAGAACCGCTGCGGAAAGGCAGAGCACGAGCGTGAGCCTGCCGATATCGATGCGTGTCATGAGGCGTTCCCTGGAATTGCCGGTGATCGGGTGGGCACCATCCTTAGCGAATTCGCCAAGTCTTGTGCACCCTGATTCTGCTGATGAGTCCTGCAAGCAACCTGATCAGTTCCGCTGCCGCCACCAGGCGATCTGCTTCCTGACTTCCGACGGCGCCGTGCCGCCATAGCTCTTGCGGCTGGCGACCGAGGCCTCGACCGTCAGCACGTTGAAAATGTCGGCGGTGATCGAGGCGTGGATAGCCTGCAGATCCTCCAGCGACAGTTCCGCAAGGTCGCAGCCCTTGCTCTCGGCCAGCGCCACGGCGCGGCCCGTCACATGGTGGGCATCGCGGAAGGGCAGCCCCGCCTCGCGCACCAGCCAGTCGGCAAGGTCCGTCGCGGTGGAATAGCCGGAGCCGGCCGCCGCCTTCATCCTGTCGGTGCGGATGGTCATGTCGCGCACCATGCCGGTCATCGCGGCAATGGCGAGCTCGATGCTCTCGGCAGCGTCGAAGACCTGTTCCTTGTCTTCCTGCATGTCCTTGGAGTAGGCCAGCGGCAGGCCCTTCATGACGGTCAGAAGTGCTACCAGCGAGCCGTTGATGCGGCCGGTCTTGGCGCGCACCAGCTCGGCGGCGTCCGGGTTCTTCTTCTGCGGCATGATGGAGGAGCCGGTGGAAAAGGCATCCGACAGGCGGATGAAGCCGAACTGCGGCGTCGACCAGATGACGATCTCTTCGGCGAGACGCGACAGGTGGACCGCGGCGATCGCGGCGATCGACAGGAATTCCAGCGCGAAATCGCGGTCCGACACGGTGTCGATCGAGTTGCGCGTCGGCTCGCGGAAGCCGAGCGCCTTGGCCGTCATATGGCGGTCGATCGCGTAGCCGGTGCCGGCGAGCGCTGCGGCGCCGATCGGGCTCTCGTCGAGATGCTCGATGGCATGGCGCACGCGCTGGCGGTCGCGGCCGAACATTTCGACATAGGCCATGCAATGGTGGCCGAAGGTCACCGGCTGGGCCGTCTGGAGATGGGTAAAGCCGGGCATGACGGTGTCGGCATGTTCTTCCGCACGGTCGAGGAAGGCGGCGATTAGGCCGGTCAGCGCCTTTTCGGTCTTTTCCAGCTCTTCCTTCACCCAGAGTCGGAAATCGAGCGCCACCTGGTCGTTGCGCGAGCGGGCGGTGTGCAGGCGGCCGGCGACCGGGCCGATGAGGGTTGCGAGGCGCGCCTCGACATTCATATGGATGTCTTCCAGCCGGCGGGAAAACTCGAACTGGCCGCTTTCGATCTCTGACAGGATCGTGTCGAGACCGTGAACGATCTTTTCCTTATCGTCTGCCGAAATAATACCCTGATGGGCCAGCATTTCGGCATGCGCCTTTGAGCCGCGGATGTCCTGGGCGTAAAGCTTCTTGTCGAAGCCGATGGAGGCATTTATCTCCTCCATGATCGCATCCGGCCCGGAGGCGAAGCGGCCGCCCCACATCTGGTTCGAGGATTTCGTCTCGGAAGTGCCGTCAGCCATGGGTGCCTGTCCTGGAGAATGAAATGACATTGAAGAAGACATTCGGCCTGCCCGCCACGAAGCTGATCGCCATCGCGGGACTGGCCGGACTTCTCGCCGGTGGTGCAGCGATATACGTGAAGGAAAGCCTGTCTGGCAATGGCGCGGGCACCGTCGCCTCCGCCGATCCCGCCGCCTGCGCCGCCGCCAGCGCCAAGGCCGAAGCGATCACGCCCTTCTCCAAGGGCCAGGTCGCCGCCATGCGCACGGTCGACGAACACCGCCCGCTGCCCGACCTGATCTTCGACGGTCCCGACGGCAAGAAGAAGACGATCGCCGACTTCGCCGGCAAGACCCTGCTCGTCAATCTCTGGGCGACATGGTGCGTGCCCTGCCGCGAGGAAATGCCGGCGCTCAACGCGCTGGAAAAGGAACTCGGCAGCGACACGTTCGAAGTAGTGGCGATCAACATCGACACCGGCGACGACGAGAAGCCGAAAACCTTCCTCACGGAGACCGGCGTCAACGAACTCGGCTACTACCGCGATGCCTCGATGGGCGTCTTCAACACGCTGAAGAAGGAAGGCCTCGCCTTCGGCCTGCCCGTGACGCTGCTGATGGACGAGAAGGGCTGCCTGATCTCCGCCATGAACGGCCCCGCCGCCTGGGACAGCGAAGACGCAAAGGCCCTCATCAACGCCGCGCTGGCGACGCCGAAAAGCTGAGGCGTCAGGCGGTCGCGTAGACGCGCGGCCGGCGGATATCGATAAAACCCTGCTCGCCCTTGCGATGGGGGAATTCCGGCGCCGTATCGAATTCGACCGGCTGGCCACTGCCGGTCATCGCCAGCACGCGACGGGAATCCGGCCGGTCGATGACGCGCAGGATCTTTGCGGCAATGCCGTGCCCGTCCTCGCGCCAGGTGACATCTGCCGGGCGGAACAGGATCTGCCCGCCGCCATCCGCCACGTCGCCCGCCTCGAAGGCAATATCGTCGACATAGGCCTTGCCGCCGCGGATATCGGCATCGAGCCGGTTGGCGTCCCCCAGGAAATTCATCACGAAGGCATTGGCCGGCGTGCGGCAGACGGCCTCCGGCGTGCCCTCCTGCACGATCTTGCCCTTGTCGAGGATGACGACGCGGTCGGCGAGGTCGAGCGCCTCTTCCTGGTCGTGCGTGACGAAGATCGTGGTGATGCCGAGTTCGTCATGGATTTTTCGAAGCCAGCGGCGGAGGTCCCGGCGCACATTGGCATCGAGCGCGCCAAAAGGCTCGTCGAGCAGCAGCACGCGTGGGTCGACCGCGAGCGCACGGGCGAGCGCCACGCGCTGACGCTGGCCGCCGGAAATCTGGCCCGGAAAACGATCCTTCAGGCCGCCGAGCTGCACGAGGTCGAGCAGTTCCTTGACCCGCTCGGCAATCGCCTGCGGCGAGCGCTTCACCCTGGAGACCTTCATGCCGAAGGCGATGTTTTCGCCCACCGTCATATGCGGGAACAGCGCATAGTGCTGGAAGACGAAGCCGACGCCGCGCTCTCGCACGGGAATGTCGGTGGCGTTCTCGTCGCCGAAATAGATCGCGCCACCATCGGCATATTCAAGGCCGGCGACCATGCGCAGGATGGTCGTCTTGCCGGAGCCGGAGGGGCCGAGCAGCGCGACCAGCTCGCCGCTTTCGATATCGAGCGAGACGCCGTGCACGGCGCGGAAGGTCTCGAACGTCTTGACCACGTTGTCGAGGCGGATCTTCAAGGTTTTGTCTCCGGAATGATGCTGTCGGCGCCGGCGAGTGCCGTCGGACGCTGCACGCGGCCGGCACCCTGCCGCTCCAGCGCCACCTTGGCGATGAGCGTGACGATGGCGAGGCCGGCGAGGATGGATGCGGCGGCAAAGGAGCCGGCCGCGTTATAGTCGTGATAGAGCAACTCGATATGCAGCGGCAGCGTGTTGGTCTGGCCGCGAATATTGCCCGAGACGACGGAGACCGCGCCGAACTCGCCCATGACGCGCGAATTGCACAGCACCACGCCGTAGAGCAGCGCCCATTTGATATTGGGCAGCGTCACGGAGACGAAGGTGCGCCAGCCGCTGGCGCCCAGCGACGTCGCCGCCTCCTCCAGATCGCGGCCCTGCGCCTGCATCAGCGGGATTAGCTCGCGCGCCACGAAGGGCGCCGTCACGAACATGCTGGCGAGCACGATGCCCGGCAGCGCGAACAGGATCTTGATCTCCATCGATTGCAGCGCCGGACCGAACAGGCCCTGCAAGCCATAGACGAAAAGATAGGAGACGCCCGCGACGATCGGCGAGACCGAGAAGGGCAGCTCGATGATGACGGTCAGCAGTCGCTTGCCGCGAAAATCGTGTTTGGTGATCGCCCAAGCCGCCGCCACCCCGAAGGCCGTGTTGATCGGCACGGCGATGAGCGCGGTGATGACCGTCAGCATGATGGCGTGGCGCGTATCGGGATCGGCAATCGAACCGGCGAAATAGACGACGCCCTTGGAAAAGGCCTCGACCGCGATGACGACGAGCGGGGCGACGATCATCAGCCCGACGAGCACGAGCACGATGCCGAGCAGCACGCCACGAAAGATCCTGTTGTCGCCGACGCGGGGCGGCTTGCCCTTTCTGTTATGCGCCATCGTCAGCCCCTTGCCGTGTAGCGCAGGGCGCGGGCCTGCATGAGGTTGGTGATTGCGAGCATGACGAAGGCCGTCAGCAGCATGACGGAGGCTATCGCGGCCGACGCCGGATAATCATATTCCTCCAGCCGGATGAAGGCGAGCAGCGCCGTGATCTCCGTCGAGAACGGCTGGTTGCCGGCGATGAAGATGATGGCGCCAAACTCGCCGAGACTGCGTGCGAAGGAGAGCGATACGCCGGCGAGCAGCGCTGGTGTCAGCAGCGGCAGGATGACGCTGACGAAGATCGACAGGTCGCTGGCGCCGAGCGTCTGCCCCGCCTCTTCCAGCGCCGGGTCGAGCTCTTCCAGCACCGGCTGCACCGTGCGCACGATGAAGGGGATGCTGGTAAAACTCATCGCGACGATGATGCCGAGCGGCGTATAGGCGACCTTGATGCCGAGCAGCGACAGTGGCTCGCCGAACCAGCCGTTCGTGGCAAACAGCGTGGTCAGCGCGATGCCCGCGACCGCCGTCGGCAGCGCGAAGGGCAGGTCGACCAGCGCATCGACGAGGCGACGGCCCGGAAAACGGTAGCGCACCAGCACCCAGGCGAGCGACAGACCGAAAAACAGGTTGAACACCGTCGCGGCCAGCGCGCAGAGCACGGTGACGCGGTAGCTGGCGAAGGCGCGATCGGACGAGATGATGCGCCAATAGTCTTCCGGCCCGAGGCTCGCCGCCTTGAAGACGAGCGCGGCCAGCGGCAGCACGACGATGATGCCGACATAGACGAGGGTTATGCCGAGCGCGAGCGGCAATCCGGGCAGTACACGCCGTCTCAAAGCGCGCGTCCTTTCTCAAGCAATTCCAGGAAAAGTGCGCAGCGGTTTCCATCTGGAATGCATCGCGCTTTTCATGCCAACAACCGGCGGGCTTTTTGCCCGCCGGTTGTTGGAAAAACAATGGCTTTGGACGATCAGCGGCTGCCGTAGATCTTGTCCAGCGTGCCGCCTTCGGCAAAGTGCTCTTCGGAAATCTTCTTCCAGCCGCCGAAGACGTCGTCGACATTCACGAGGCGGATTTCCGGGAACTGGTCCTTGAACTCGGCGGCGACCTTTTCGTCAAGGACGCGGTGGCCGAATTCGGCGGCGATCTTCTGACCTTCCGGCGAATAGAGGAAGTCGAGATAGGACTTGGCAAGATCACGGCTGCCCTTGGCGTCCGCCACCTTGTCAACGATGGCGACCGGGAATTCGGACAGCAGCGAGACCGAGGGAACGACGCTTTCGAACTTGTCCTGACCGTACTGCTTGGCAATGCCCTTGGTCTCGGCCTCGAAGGTTACGATCACGTCGCCGATTTCGCGCTCGACGAAGGTCGTCGTCGCCGCACGGCCGCCCGTGTCGAAGACCGGCACGTTGTCGAAGATCTTGGTGACGAATTCCTCGACCTTGGCCGGGTCGTCCTTGAAGGATTCCTTGGCGTAGGCGGTGGCGGCGAGATAGGTGTAGCGCGCGTTGCCCGAGGTCTTCGGGTTCGGGAAGATGACCTTCACGTCGTCACGGGCGAGGTCCGACCAGTCCTTGATGTTCTTCGGGTTGCCGGCGCGAACCAGGAAGGACGGGAAGGAGTAGAAGGGCGAGGCATTGTTCGGGAATTTTGCCTGCCAGCCTTCCGCAACGAAACCGTTCTTCGCCAGGAAATCGATGTCGGTCACCTGGTTGAAGGTCACGACGTCGGCTTCGAGGCCCTCGACGATGGCGCGCGCCTGCTTGGAGGTGCCGCCATGCGACTGGTCGATGGTGACGCCGGGATGCTCCTTGATGAAGGCTGCGTTCTCCGCCTCGAAGAGTTCGCGCGCCACGTCATAGGAAGCATTGAGAAGCTTGTCGGCGGCATGCGCGGAAAACGGCGCGGCGAGGCCGAGGAGAGCCACGCCGAGAAGGAGCAAACGTTTCATCTGGAAAACCCCGAATGTGAAATTGAATTCGGGCAGACAATAGCGACCGGCCGGTGGCGATCCGAGACATGGGCCTGTCGCCACCGGGGCGGCAGGCGAAACATTTTTCCCTGAAAGGCAGGCTTGGCGGAATCTCCACCGCTCAGCGCGTCGGGATCGGAACCTCGCCGCGATAGTCGTAGAAGCCGCGGCCGGACTTGCGGCCGAGCCAGCCGGCTTCGACATATTTCACGAGCAGCGGGCACGGGCGATATTTCGAGTCGGCGAGCCCGTCATGCAGCACCTGCATGATCGAAAGGCAGGTGTCGAGGCCGATGAAATCGGCCAGTTGCAGCGGCCCCATCGGGTGGTTGGCGCCGAGCCGCATCGCGGTGTCGATGGCTTCGACCGAGCCGACGCCTTCATAGAGCGTGTAGATCGCCTCGTTGATCATCGGCAGCAGGATGCGGTTGACGATGAAGGCCGGGAAATCCTCGGCGACGGTGATCGTCTTGTCGAGCTTGGTGACGAATTCCTTGGCGGCTGAAAAGGTGACTTCCTCGGTCGCGATGCCGCGCACGAGCTCCACCAGCTTCATGACCGGAACCGGGTTCATGAAGTGGATGCCCATGAAGCGCTCCGGCCGGTCGGTGGCCGAGGCAAGGCGGGTGATCGACAGCGAGGACGTGTTGGTGGCGAGGATCGCTTCCGGCTTCAGCACGGAACAGACCAGGCCGTAGATCTTGCGCTTGACCGTCTCGTCCTCGGTCGCCGCCTCGATGACGAGGTCGGCGTCGGAGAGATCGTTGATGTCGGAAGACCCCTTGATCAGCGCGAGCGCCTTCTTGCGCTCCTCGTCGTCCATCTTGCCGGACGAAACCTGGCGGGCGAGGTTGCCGTTGATCGTGGCGAGCCCGGCCTCGATGCGCTCCGGCGACAGGTCGTAGATATGGACCTTGTACCCGGCCATGGCCGAGACATGCGCGATACCGCACCCCATCTGGCCCGCACCCACAATACCGACGTTCTTGATCATAGCGCCAACCGCCTCGTCACACAGTCTGCGCCTCTAGGCGCAGGCAAAAAAACACCGGGCCGGTCGAGCCGGCCCGGTGAAGTGATAAAGGGACGCGACGTATATTTCCAGTGAAATCATCGTCGCAAAGCCAGGCCCTTGCCGGCTCAGAGCGCCTTCTGCAACTCCGGCAGCGCCTCGAAGAGATCGGCGACGAGCCCATAGTCGGCGACCTGGAAGATCGGCGCCTCCTCGTCCTTGTTGATCGCCACGATCACCTTGGAGTCCTTCATGCCGGCCAGATGCTGGATGGCCCCGGAAATGCCGCAGGCGATGTAGAGCTGCGGCGCGACAACCTTGCCCGTCTGACCCACCTGCCAGTCGTTCGGCGCATAGCCCGCATCGACCGCCGCACGGGAGGCACCGACGGCCGCGCCGAGCTTGTCGGCAACCGGAAGAATCACCTCCTGGAACTTTTCCGACGAGCCAAGTGCCCGCCCGCCCGAGATAATGATCTTCGCAGACGTCAGCTCCGGACGATCCGACGAGGACAGCGCGTCCTTGACGTGGGTCGAGAGGCCGGGGTTCGCTGCGGCCGAGACGCTCTCGATCGATGCGCTGCCGCCTTCACCTGCTGCGGCGAAGGATGCCGTGCGCACCGTGATCACCTTCCTGGCGTCGGTGGACTGGACCGTCTGGATGGCATTGCCCGCATAGATCGGACGCTTGAACGTATCGGCAGAGACGACCTCGATGATTTCCGAGACCTGCGCGACATCGAGCAGCGCTGCAACACGCGGCAGAACGTTCTTGCCGACGGAGGTGGCGGCAGAGACGATCGCCTCATAGCTGCCGGCAAGCGACACGATGAGCGCTGCAAGCGGTTCTGCGAGATTGTTGGCGAGGGTCTGATCCTCGGCGACGAGCACCTTGGTCACGCCCGAGAGCTTTGCCGCCTGTTCGGCTGCAGCCTTGGCACCGGCACCGGCGACGAGCACATGCACGTCGGAACCGATCTTCGATGCCGCCGTCAGCGCCTTGGCCGTCTGGTCGGAAAGGTGGGCGTTGTCGTGATCTGCCAGAAGAAGAATGGCCATGATGATGTCCTTTGGAAAATGGTTCGGTCCCGAAACCCGTCAGGCCCTGCCGAAAACGGTGGGGCGCGAGAACCGGCGCGCAGCGTACATCAGTACGTGAGCACCGGAAGCGCAGTGCCACGCCGTTTGCAGGCGGGCCTCACGGGTTTCCTTACAGCACGCCGGCTTCGTTTTTCAGCTTGTCGACGAGTTCCGCGACGCTCTTGACCTTGACGCCTGCCTTGCGGCCGGACGGCTCCTCGGT
>NZ_JBPEHL010000022.1:0-72318 GCF_051201095.1 Shinella sp. BE166
TCACATTCGAAAGCTCGACACCCGAACCATCCGCCTTCACGCGAATTTTGACGTTGTAATCAACGACCCGCTTTACAGGGACCAAGATCTTCATGCGTTTGAACACTCCTATGCTCATGAATTCCGCTGACCGGCACCGCTTCCTTCAACCGGGATCAGGCGACCCAAAGACCCTTTGCAAGAGGTCGAGCACGCCGTACCGGGTCAGCAGCGCGTAATAGTGCGAGGCCAGGCTGTTGACGAGGATGCCACGCACGACCTGAAACCCGACGACGGTCGGAACGGCGAGGTGCAGGATTTCAGCCGTGACCGTCATTTCGGACAGGCCGCCCGGCGAGCTCGCCAGGATCGCGGCCGGATAGGTCAAGCCGGTCGCAAAAGACAAAAGCAGGGCGAAACCGACCATCACGGTGCCCAGCCCGAAAATGGAGATGACGCTGAAGAACGCCACCCGCGGGAGCTTCGCCAGGATATCCCGGCGAAAGCGGCAACCCACAGCAAAACCGATCATCAACTGGGCAACGGCAAAGAGCGGGTGATACATCTTGCCCGCGACGAGGCCCCTGGAGGCAAAGATTGCGGTGAACAGGATCGCACCGATCATATAGGGGTTGTTGAGCCGGATGCGCCCGAGAAAATAGGCAAAGGCCGCCCCTCCGACGATCAGGCCCACCGTCCAGTATGGATCGACGATCCGGGTGCCGGGCGCCACCGCGAAATCGGGCGTGCCGAATGCGAGCAGGATCGACGGGATGGTGAGGGCGACGATCGTGACGCGCAATGTATGGACGATGGCGATTGGCTCGGCCTGGGCGCCCATCTGCACGCCGATGTTCCCCATCTCCGCAAGACCGCCCGGCAGGCTGGCAAAAAACGCCGTTTTCTGGTCGAGCCGGGCCTGCCGCGCAAGAATGACCCCCGCCACGCAAGACATCATTACGGAAACAAGCGCACTCAGCACCATGAGCGGCAGCCAGCCGCCGAGTTCCGCCAGAACACTCGCCGTCATCGTCAGGCCAACGGCCGTTCCGATCGTGAGCTGGCCGAATTTGCGCACATTCTCGTTGGGCCGCAGATCGAACCCGGCAGCCGAGAGGCAGGCCGCCACGAGCAGCGGCCCCAGCATCCAGGCCAGGGGAATATGATAGGCCGCACCCGAAAAGCCCGCGAGCGCTGCGAGCGCGAAGGCCAGGGTGGTCGTGCTCAGCCTTTTCCAGGCTTTCAACGATGGAATTGCACCACTCCTTGAGATGTGCGGAATGTTTTCAGAATGCGCGCCACGGACCCCATTGGAAAAGGCCCGCGACGCCCAATACCTTGGGCGCTACTTGGAATCCAGTTCCTTCAGCACCTCGCGGCCAATCCGGAAGCTGTCGACCATCGCGGGCACGCCGCAATAGATGCCGACCTGAAGAAAGACCTCCTTGATCTCGTCCCGGGTCAGGCCATTGTTTATGGCGCCGCGCACGTGCGCTGCAAGCTCATGCGGACGGTTGAGCGCGCTGATCATCGCCAGATTGATGATCGAGCGGGTTTTCCGGTCCAGTCCCTCGCGGCCCCAGACTTCGCCCCAGCAATAGGTGGTGACGAGCTGCTGCAGGTCCTGCGTGAAATCGTCGGCCTGGGCGAGCGCCTTGTCCACATAGGCGTCCCCGAGCGTTGCACGGCGGATGGCGAGACCCTTGTCGTAGGTTTCCTGGTCCATGTACATGTCCTTTCATGAGGCAGTTGGTTTTAGGTCGGGCCGTCAGGAGGCAGCGCGCATGCGCTCCGCCTCGATCGTCAGTTCGCTGAGGATGTAGGGCATGACCCCGCCGCTGCGCGCATATTCGACCTCGACAGGCGTATCGAGGCGCAGGATCAACGGCACTTGCGTGCTCGTTCCATCGGCCCGGTGGATGACGAGCGTCAGGGACTGGCCGAGTTCCACGTCATCGCCGAGACCGAGGATATCGAAGCGTTCCGAGCCATCGAGGTCGAGGTCGGCGGTCCGGGTTCCCCCGGCGAGCTGGCACGGAAGCACGCCCATGCCGACGAGGTTGCTGCGGTGGATGCGCTCGAAGCTTTCGGCCACGATGGCGCGCACGCCCAGAAGCCGCGTGGCCTTCGCCGCCCAGTCCCGCGCGCTGCCGGTGCCATACTCCTGGCCAGCCACCACAATCAGCGGCACGTCGTCGGCCTTGTAGCGAAGCGAGGCGTCGTAGATGCTCATCATCTCGCCGCCGGGCTGGTGTGCGGTCACGCCGCCCTCCACGCCGGGAACCATGCGGTTGCTGAGCCGCTGGTTGCCGAACCCGCCACGCACCATCACCTCATGGTTCATCCGCCGTGCACCAAAATTGTTGAAATCGAGCGGCGCGACGCCGAGGCTGCCGAGATAAGTCCCGGCTGGGGAACTCGCCTTTATGTTGCCGATCGGGCTGATGTGATCGGTGGTAACCGAATCCCCCAGGATCGCCAGCGCCCTTGCGCCGATGATCGGCGTCAGGACGGAGACCAGGAATTCGGGCGCCAGGAAGGGCGGCTCCTTCAGGTAGGTTGATTGCTCGTCCCATGCATAGAGCTTGCCCGTCGTCTGCGGAATGGTCTTCCAGTTCGGATCGCGCGCGGCAATATCGCCCGCATAGGTCTCGCGGTAGAATTCCGGATTGGCCGCAATCGCCTGGGCTTCCGCGAGCTCTTCGGAGGATGGCCAGATATCGCTGAGATAGACGGGCTTGCCATTCGTCCCCGTTCCGAGCGGCTCGTTCAGCAGGTCGATATCCATCCGCCCCGTCAGCGCGAACGCCACCACGAGGGGCGGGCTTGCGAGGAAGGAAGCACGCACGGCCGGGTGGATGCGCGCCTCGAAATTGCGGTTTCCCGACAGCACGGCACAGGCGACGACGTCGCGCGCGGCAATCTGTTCCTCCAGCTCGGGATCAATCGGCCCGGAGGCGCCGACGCAGGTGGCACAACTGTAGCCGGCGACGGCGAAGCCGAGCGTGTCGAGCGCGCCCTGAAGGCCGGTCGCTTCGAGATAGCGGCTGACCACCATCGAGCCCGGCGTCAGCGACGCCTTCACCCAGGGCTTGGTGCGAAGGCCGAGGGCGACGGCATTGCGGGCGACGAGCCCCGCCGTCAGCATGACAACCGGATTGGACGTGTTGGTGCAGGAGGTGATGGCCGCGATCACGACGTCGCCGTCGCGCACCTTGCGCGCGGTCTCGTCCGCATCGGCGGGAGCGGCCGGCGTCTTTCCGTAGCCGCCTTGCGCAACCGGCGCCGCGAGCACATCCGCGAACCGTTCCTTCAATCCGTCGAGCGGGATGCGGTCCTGCGGCCGCTTCGGGCCGGCAAGATTGGGCACGACGATCGACAGGTCGAGCTCGATCACCCCGGAATAATCGATGTCGCCGGATTTCGGCGCGCCGAAGAACCCTTGCGCGCGGTAGAGCTTTTCGGCCGCCTGCACGGTCTCCTCCGAGCGTCCCGTCTGGCGAAGATAGGAGCAGGTCTGCTCGTCGACGGGGAAATATCCGATGGTCGCGCCGTATTCGACGGCCATGTTGGCGATGGTTGCGCGATCGGGCACGCTCAGCGTCGCGACGCCTTCGCCGAAGAACTCGACGAACTTGCCGACGACCTTCGCCTTGCGCAGCATTTCGGTGACATGCAGGACGAGATCGGTGGCCGTCACGCCCTCGCGCAGCCTGTTGGAAACGTGCACGCCCACCACGTCCGGCGTGAGGAAGAAGAGCGGTTGCCCCAGCACGGCGGCCTGCGCCTCGATGCCCCCGACGCCCCAGCCGACAGTGCCGAGGCCTGCAATCATGCAGGTGTGGGAATCCGTCCCGACGAGGGTGTCGGGATAACAGATGCCGTCCTTTTCGAGGTAGCCGGGCGCCAGAAGTTCGAGATTGAGTTGGTGCAGGATGCCGGCACCCGGCGGGAAAAGACGAACGCCACCATAGGCCTGCATGGCCCATTTGACGAAACGATAGCGCTCTGCGTTGCGACGGATGTCGAGTGCGGTATTGAGCTTCAGCGCGTCCGGCCGGGCGTTGTAGTCGACCGTCAGCGTATGATCGAGCGCCATGTCGACCGGCACCTTGGGGCCGACGATTTCTGCAGGATAACCACGACGCATCATCGCGCTGCGAATGGCCGTCAGGTCGCCAAGCAGCGGAATGCCGGCCGCGCAGTTCAGCACGATACGCCCGACCGTGAAGGGAATTTCCGTCTCGCGCGGCGCATTCGGCTGCCAGTTGGCGAGAGATTCGACGTGGCTGCGCAGGACCTTCTTGCCGTCGCAATTGCGCAGGACCGATTCCAGCACGATGCGCAGCGAAACGGGCATACGCGAGACCTTGCCGATGCCGTTTTCCTCCAGCGCGGGCACGGAAAAGTATTTGCGGCCGGACCCAAGGTTGATGTCGCGACAGGTCTTATCCTTGAGATCGGATGTCATTGGGAACTCGCTGATGAAAGGGTTTCCATGAACGTGCGAACCGACGCGAGGTCGGCCAGGGTTCGAACATGCTCCGTAAGGGTTTCGGCATGCGCCTCGGACAGCCGTCCACGCGTCAAAAGCTTGAACTTTTCACGGCTTTCGGCCTGCGTGCAGGGATCGACCGGCGTGCCGTGGCAATCCAGCACCGTGCCTTCGAACGATCGTCCGTCGGCAAGTGTCAGCGAGACGCAGGCGCCGTACTGGCTGGGATAGACGGCATCGATGCGGGGATCTACGACGATCTCGATGCGCGCTGCCAGCTCCCGGATATCCGCGCGGTTGACCACGGCGGCGGAGAACATGTCCGGGTCGCGCGGGTCGCCCATCAGGGAGAGCGCGGCGCAATAGGGAATGCTGTACTGGGCGCCCATCGTGTCGATCGGCGCCGGCTCGCTGTTGTTCTGGGCGGCATATTTGCTGACGCCGACGCGCACATGGGCGATATCGGCGGATGTGAGCGGCTGGGGGCCGCGCATTTGCGAAAGCAGCTGCACGGTGGACTGGATCCATCCGCAGATCGGGTAGACCTTGAACCAGGTCTTCGAGATCGCCCATTGCGAGCCCAGCCCCTCGCTCAGCCGGGCCGCATCCGCGCTGCTGCCGCCGAACACTTCGACGAGGCCGAAGCGGCTGTCGATGGCGAAGGGCGGGCCGAGGAAGCCGCGCCGGGCAAGCTGGGCGGCACGCACGCCGGCCTCTGCCGCGCGGCCAAGATGCAGCCGCTTCACCATGCCGCCGCCCTTGCCGATGGCAAAACTCTTGACGCCGCCCGCGGCCGAGCAGCTGAGCCCGATGGCAGAGAGAAGCTCGTCACGCGTCAGGCCCATGACGATGCCGGCAGCAATCGCACAGCCGGCCGGAGCCGAAAGGCTCGCGACATGAAACCCGCGCCGGGACGGTTCGGCGCCGAGCGCCAGGCCGATACGGTGCGTCACCTCGTAACCGGCGACGATGGCTTCCAGAAGCCTGGCGCCGCTGGCTTCGACGGCCTCGGCGGCGGCAAGGGCTGCCGGTATGACCGCCGCACCGGGATGCACGACGGATTCGGCGATCAGGTCGTCAAGCTCGTAGCCGTGGATTGCCGTGCCATTGCAAAGGGCGGCGGCGGGTGCCGCGAGCCTTCCCCGGCCGATGACGGTGCTGAAGCCCTGCGTTCCTTCCGCGATCATCTCGTCGGCCAGGATGCGCGACCATGGCTGCGAGGCGCCGAAGACACCGCAACCCAGCGCTTCCAGAAGGCAGATCCTGGCCTGTTCCACGACGGCCGGCGGCAGCGTATCAACGGATATCTGGCGGACGAGGTCGATCAAGTCGTGGGCGTGGCTGTTCGTCGTCATGGTGTCCATGGGTATTCCTCTGCTGGCGTATGGGATGCGGCGTGTCCGTCAGAGCCGGATGATGCCGACACCCTTCTCGATGTCGATCCGTGTGCCAAGCGGCTCGGACAGGGATTTGAGGCGTTGAAGAACCGCCTCGCCGGTTTCCTTGTCGGCCAGGAAGGGGCGGCCTTCCGTCAGGGCATGCGCGCCCTTGCCCGTCTGGCGCGTGATGACCGTTCCGTCCGGCGTCGTGCGGCGCCCCATCTCGACCGGGTGCAGCCGGATCTCCTTCAGGGCGTCGCCATCGTACTCCAGCTCGAACACGGCGGAACTCCACCAGGGTGCGAGATCGAGGCCGGGATGGAGCGGATAGGCGGCGGCGTTCAATGTCGTCAGGCGATCGACATCGTGATCCCAGGCCTCGTAGCTGTCATAGGGCACACGGCGGACGAATTCCGACTGCGCGATGAAATTGCCGACGCCGTAGAAGATCGGCTTGCCGTCATGGATCTCGATGCCGAGCGTCTTGTGCCAGCCGTGGCCGATATAGATGTCCGCGCCCGCGTCGATGGCGGCATGGGCGAACTGGCGGGCGAAGCGCGGAGGATTGTCGCTGCGCGGGCCTTCCGAGACGTTGTAATGATGGGCGACCATGACGAGGTCGGCCATCGTCGCCGCCTCTTTGATCGATCGCAGATTGCCTTCGAGATCGCGCGGATGGCACTCGCTGAACACACCGAACTTCTCGCCGGCGACGAAGGCGGGCGACGTGCGGGTCGACTGGTCGCCGGGGAAATTCAGCGCGATTTCTTCGGCACCCGCGGCGTTTTTGCGCCGGCTGCCGATGCCGAGCCGGCTGGCGAGCCTTTCCAGTTCGGCGGCGGCAGCACCATCGACCTCGTATTTCATCGACACGCGCAGGGGATTGACGCCGGGCCGGCCGCGCAGCTGCGCCTTGGGATGGCTTGCCCATTCGTAGGCCTTGTTGCCCGAACTCGTCGAAACGAGCGCCACGCGGCCCTTCCGCGTCTCGAAGAAGGCCGGCTCGCGCGCCTCCTCCAGATCGCGGCCCGTGCCGGCGCAGGCGAATCCCGCGTCCCGGCAATGGCGGGCGGTTGACAGGAGGCCGGACGGGCCGAAATCGAAACTGTGGTTATGGGCGAGCGACAGAATATCGATCCCGGCCGACTTCAGTTCCGCGGCAAGGTCCGGCTCCGCAATCATGTAGCTTGCAACCCAGTCGCCGCGCGACGCCCATTCCAGATCGTCCGCATCGCCGAAGTTCATTTCGAGATGGGCATAGGTGACATCGGAGTTCGCGAGCAGATCGAGCACTGCAAGAAATTCCGGCTCCTTATAGGCGGTGAAGGGCCGGGCAATCATGCACTCGCCTGCCAGGACGACTTTCCAATCCCGCTTGCGAGACATGTTTTCTCCCCCGATTCTTTCGATTGATTGGCATGGCCGGCGCCCACCCCTCTCGATGGGCGCCCTTGGGACGCCGTGGCGTCCGGTGTCGCGCTCAGTAATAGGCGCGTTCGGCTCCGAGAAGGTTTTCGCGGAAGCGGTCCTTCAGGTGCACGCCGTCGCGCACGCGGATCGACATGGGATAGCGCTGCGTGTTCACCTTGATGGCCGCAAAGAATGGGCCATCGCCTTCGAAGAGCTTCGGCACGACCGCGTTGAGCTCGGCCTCTGTGTAGACCGTCTCGGCACCGGCGAAGCCGCATTCGCGCGCAACGCCGGCCAGGCTGACGCCCCGCCGCGTATGGGTCGGCTGCATGCCGGTCTCGCTGTAGTGCTCGTTGTCGATGACGGCGATGGCGAGGTTCTTAGGACGCTGCGCGCCGATCGTCGCAAAGGCGCCGATGCCCATCAGCATTTCACCGTCGCCGGTCATGACAAGCACGCGGCGGTCGGGCTGGGCAAGCGCAAGGCCGAGGCCCATCATCGCGGCAGCACCCATCCCGCCCCACAGGCAGAACGTGTTGAGGTGGTCGACCGTGCCGGCATCGTAGGTCGCCGACCCGAGGCCCGTGACCATCAGCGCGTCTCCACGCTGTGCGACGATCGCTCTCAACACCTCGCGGCGATCCATCGTACCTTTTTTCGTGTCGCTCATTGTTACTTGCTCCAGTCCTTGAAGCCGAGAAGCCGCTGGCTGAGGAGCACTGCGACGACGCAATTGGAAGAAAAGGCGAGCTGCGCGCCGGCGTAGACGATCTGTCCCACCTCTTCGGCATGGCTCGCGCGCTGAACGTAGACGCCCATGTCCTGCAGGACGCGCTCGGCATTCTGCCCCATCGGCAGCTGCCAGGGATTGAACTCGCCCCACTCGCCGCGCATGGTGACGACCATCAGCAGCGGCATGCGGCAGTGGAGCGGAACGCTCAGCATGTTGATACAGTTGCCGACACCGGACGATTGCATGAGGAGCGCGCCGCGATCACCCCCGAGCCATGCACCGGAAAGCATGGCAACGCCCTCTTCCTCGGTCGTCAGCGAGACTGCGGTCATGTCGGCGTCCGCCTCGCAGTTCGAGATCAGCTCGATATGGCCGGCATCCGGAACGTAGGCGACTTGTTTGACATCGCTCCGCTTGAGTGCCTGGAATATCTCGCCGGGCCAAAGTCGGGGGGTAGGTTCTTGTTTCACGTCGACTCCCATTGAAAGGCTTGAACAGAATTTGGAAAAGGCGGGGCCTGGCTGCGCGGCCACAGGCCGCGCAGAGGATGGTTTTCAGGTTGGTTTTCAGCGATCAGAGCTGTTCGGCTACGCCGGATTCCTTGACGACCGTGGCCCATTTCTTGATGTCACTGGCCACCTGCTTGGCGAACTCGTCGGGCTTGTTGCCCACGAGCACGGCACCGGTCGGCTCGAAGCGGCCGCGGAAGCCGGGATCGTCGATGAGCGCCTTGACGCCCTCGTAGACCTTCTGGACGATCTTCGGATCCGTGCCGGTGGGAACGAGAAGACCATACCAGAGATCGGATTCGAACCCGTCGAGGCCCGGCAGTTCGGCGACCGCCGGAACGTCCGGCAGGGACGAGTTGCGGTCGAGGCTGCTCACGGCCAGAGCGCGCAGCTGACCCTGCTTGATATAGGGCGACGCGCTGAGGATGGAGACGAAGAGGCAGTCGATATGGTCGCCGAGAAGGGCGGTGATCGACGAGCCCGTTCCCTTGTAGGGAATGTGCGTGATGTCGACGCCCGCGCGTGACTTCAGCATTTCGAGCGCCAGATGCGCACCGCCGCCGACGCCCGACGAGCCGCAGCTCAGCGTGCCCGGGCTTTTCTTCGCAAGTTCGAGGAACTCTTCCATGGTCTTTGCCGGCGATGCCGGCGGCACCAGGAAGACGAAGGGCAGGCTCGACAGCATCGAGACCGGCGTAAAGTCCTTGATCGGATCATACTTCACGCGGTCGCCGAAGAGCTGCGGATTGATGGCGATCGTGGCATTGGTCGTCAGAAGCAGCGAGTAGCCGTCCGGCTTCGATTTCGCGACGATGTCCGTTCCCAGATTGCCGTTTGCACCCGGCTTGTTTTCGACGATCACCGCGTTGTTGTTCCAGAGACCCTGCAGCTTGTTGGCGAGTTCGCGCGAAACGATGTCCGTGCCCCCGCCCGCCTCGAAGGGCGTGATGATCCGAACCGTCTGGTTCGGATAGTCCTCCGCGGACTGCGCAAAGGCCGGAACGCTTTGCAGGGCGAGTAAGGATATTGCTAGTCCGGCAATCTTCTGACGATATGAAAACATGACTTTCCTCCCTTTATGCTGGGGAGTTTAGTAAGCGGGTCATGCAGGCGCAAAGCGTCATTTTCGATAGTAGTATGCGATACAGGCATACTGGGATCTGACGCGCAAACAAGCGCTCTCCCCTCGCGCGAGGGCGCGCTTTATCGCTCAACCAGGCGGATTGGCTCTACTTCGCAGCGCGCTCGCGCTCACGCGCCCGCAGCGTCGCGCGAACATGGTCCGGCGTCAGCGTCGGCGTCAGAAGTTCGATGAAATCGAAGATGAAGCGGCGGATATAGGTGTCGGTCCGCAGGGTGACATAACTGGTGCTCGCCTCGAAGAGATGGCTGGCATCGCGCGCGCGCAACGCCCTGTCATGAGCCGGGTCAAAGGCATCGGTCGCCATGACGGCGATGCCGATGCCCATCTCGACATAGGTCTTGCCGACATCCGCATCCACGGCATTGAACAGGATGGTCGGCGTAATGCCCTTTTTCTCGAAGGCGTCGAGGATCTTCCATCGGCCGCTGCGGTGCGGATCATGCGCGATCATCGGATATTTTGCGATGGCCTCCAGCGTCAGCGTCTTCACCCGGAAAATGGGGTGGCCCTTCGGAGCGATCAGGCTTCGGGTGATCTGGTAGCAGGGCAGGCGCAGCAGGTGGGGAAAGGGCCGCATCGTCTCCGTGCCGACGGCAATGTCGGCCTTGCCGGTCTCCACCGCCTCGCAGATTTCCGTCGGATTGCCCTGCAAGAGCCCGATCCGCACATGCGGATGGCGCTGGACGAAGCTCTTGATGACGCGGGGCAGGATATATCTGGCATGGGTATGGGTGGTCGCGATCGTCAGCGTGCCGCCTTCCTGGGCGCCGTAGTCCTCGCGGATGTTCTTGAGGCTCTGGACTTCGTTGAGGATGCGCTGGGCGATTTCGACGACTTCGCGGCCCGGATCCGTCAGGCCGGTCACCCGGTTCCTGCTGCGCTGGAAGATCGAGAAGCCGAGTTCGAGCTCCAGTTCCTGGATCTGCTTGCTCATGCCGGGCTGGGAGGTGTTCAACGCATCGGCGGCGGCGGAAATATGGTTGCCCTGCCGGTTGACCTCGATGACATAGCGGAGTTGGCGAAGCTGGACCATGGGCATTTCCTGCGGTGATGACCTCAGGCCTAGTCTATGCGGCTTATGTCCGCTTCGTCATGAAAAATATCAGGTTTTCCGTAAAACAGCGATCATCGGGCAATCGCGGCAAGGTCGCTTTCATCCTGCGGCCAGAATTCGCCGGGCGTGCAGACCCATCCCTCCATCAGCCGCCGTGCCGAGCGGCTCATGGCGAGCCGATCGGCGGTGAACGTTCCCGCCGTTTGAGAAACGTCCGCTTCGACCGTCAGGATACCCGATGCGTGGCCGAGCCTGACTTTCGGACTGCGGGTTTGCGCGAGGCGATAAGGCACCGTGCCCGGCACCTGCAAGGCCGCCGCAATCGCGGCAGCGCCCGTGCCGGTGATCGCGTGGTGCAGTTTTCCCATCGATATGATCCGCGCCACCAGATCGATCGAGGATGCGCCGATGACCTGTCCGTTCGATGCCCGGTAGTCGATCGAAGGAGAGACGAAGGCGAGTTTCGGCATGTGCGGTCGCGTCTGTGTCGCTTCCTGCGGTGTTTTCGCCAGCCCCATGGCGACGGCGCAGGCGGCGCGGATCATCTCCAGGCGCTCCAGCAGTTCGTCATCGCCGTTGATGTGCTCGGGCAGCTCCGTTCCGGCCAGTCCGAGCACGCGCGCCTCGACGATTGCCGTTGCCATTCCGGCCTGGACGAGCGTGACATCGAACCGTCCGATGCCCGGCACCTCCACCCTGTCCAGAACTCGGCCCGTGGGGAAAAGCCCGCCGTCCGCGTTGTCCTGCGGCGGATATTCGATCAGGATTTCGGCGCCGGCAAATGCGACCCCATCCATCTCGAACGAACCGGTCTCGGCGGTCTGGCCGGCCTGCACGGGCACGCGGGCTACGATCTGCTGGCCGAGATTGACCTGCCAGATCCGGACGGTCGCAAGGCCTTCGGACGGCACGTCGACGAAGCCTTCGTCGATGGCGAAGGATGCAGCCGCACTCAGGAGATTGCCGCAGCTTCCGGACCAGTCGATCAGGGCGCGATCAACCGCGACCTGACCGAAGAGATAGTCGATATCGCAGCCGGGGCGCGTCGACCGGGAGATGACCGCGACCTTGCTTGCGCTGGAATGGCCGCCGCCGACGCCGTCCATCTGGCGACCATAGGGGTCAGGGCTCCCAAAGGCCCGCAGCAGCACGCGGTCACGCACCGCCAGGTCCGAAGGCAAGTCCTCCAGCCGGACGAACAGGCCCTTGCTGGTGCCGCCCCTCATGAGGACGGCGGGGATACGGCGTCGCGTCATGGCTCAGCCTTCCGCGATCGCCTGATCCTTCTGCTTGCGAACCAGAGGAACAACCATCAGGATCATGAGGCCAAGCGCGATCGCCAGGAAAACGGCGCTGAGCGGCGACGAGACGAAGACCTCAAGGTTGCCGTGCGACTGCAACATGGCGCGGCGGAAGTTCTCCTCGATCATCGGGCCGAGCAGGAAGCCGAGGATGAACGGCGCCGGCTCACAGTCGAGCTTGAGGAAGACATAGCCGAGCAAGCCGAAGAAGGCGGCAAAGGCGATGTCGCTGGCGCTCATATTGACCGTGTAGATGCCGATGCACGAGAAGACGAGGATGAGCGGATAGAGCCAGCGATAGGGAACCTTGAGAAAGGCCACCCAGAGGCCGACCAGCGGCAGGTTGAGGATGACGAGCATCACATTGCCGATCCACATGCTGGCGACCAGGCCCCAGAAGAGTTCCGGATGCGACGTCATCACCTGGGGACCGGGCGTGATGCCGTGGATCATCAGCGCGCCGAGCAGCAGCGCCATGGTCGCGCTGCTGGGAATGCCGAGGGTCAGCGTGGGGATGAAGTGCGTCTGCGCGGCCGCATTGTTGGCCGATTCCGGGCCGGCAACGCCTTCGATCGCGCCCTTGCCGAAGCGGGACGGATCCTTGGCGAGCTTCCGTTCAAGCGCGTAGGACGCGAAGGAGGCGATGGTCTGCCCCGTTCCCGGCAGGACGCCCAGGATGGAGCCGATGCCGGTGCCGCGCAAAATGGGTTTCCAGGATGCCTTCAGGTCTTCGCGGGTCGGCATGAGGTTGGTCACGCGCCCGGTCAGGACTTCGCGCTTCAGCGAGACGCCGAGATTGACGACGATTTCCGAGAAGGCAAACAGGCCGGCGGCAACGACGACGAAATCAAAACCCTCGGCAAGGCCATCCATGCCGAAGGTGAAGCGGTCGATGCCGGAATTGACGTCCGTGCCCGCCAGACCGAAGATCGCGCCGCAAAACGCCATGCCCATGCCCTTGACGAGAGACCCGCGCACGAGGGCGGATGAACAGATCAGGGCCATGAACATCAGGGAGAAATATTCCGCCGCGCCGAACTTCAGCGCCACGGCGCCAAGCGGCGGCCCGACGAAGGCGATGAGCAGCGTGCCGATGCAGCCGGCAATGACCGAGCCGATGGCGGCGATGGCCAGAGCCGGTCCCGCCCGCCCCTGCCGCGCCATCTGATATCCATCGATGCAGGTGACCGCCGAGGAGGATTCGCCCGGAAGATTGACCAGGATCGCGGTGGTCGAGCCGCCATAGGCCGCACCGTAGTAGATGCCGGCAAGCATGATCATCGCGCCTTCGGGCGGAAGACCGAAGGTCAGCGGCAAGAGCACGGCGATCGTCACCAGCGGCCCGACGCCCGGCAGCACGCCGATGAAGGTGCCGAGCAGCACGCCGGCAAAACAATAGGCAAGGTTCATCGGCGACAGGGCGACGCCGAAACCCAGCGAAAGATGCTGAATAAGTTCCATCACCAGGGCCTCAGTTTGAGGGGAATGTTCAGTCCGTAGACGAAGATGCCCACCGCGATCAGCGTCATCGCGAGAACCATGATGGCGAGTTCGCGCATGCTGCCTTCGCGTCCTGCCAGCCGGCTGATCAACACGAGGGCCACCACCGCGACGATGAGGCCGCGCGATTCGATGAGCAGGCTGAAGGTGAAGACGGCGACGAGGATGAAGACGAGCGGCCGGATTTCCCAGCTCGTCACGCTTTCGGAGGTCTCCGGATGCAGGCTCGAGCGGACGACCATCGTGAGCCCGATCAGCGTCATGATGGTTCCCAGGATGACCGGGAAATAACCCGGACCCATATTGCCCGCCGTTCCCATGTCGTAGCTCTGGCCCAACACAATGGTGCCAAGCCCGATCGCGCCGAAAAGAGCTCCGCTCAGGAAATCTTTTGTGATGTGAATCTTCATTCTTCCTCCCCGTCCTCCGACATGTCGATGCCGGTGCGTCCTCCCGCCCGGCGCCGCTGTCATACAGCGCTTTGTCCGCATCCTGCGCCGGCCTTTGGCCGCCACGGGACGATTCAGCTCATTTTCCGGCGGCTGTCACCGCTGCACGAACGGATTGGCCGACGGCGCACCGTAGTTCATCCAGACGCTCTTCACCTGCAAGTATTCTTTGATCATTTCCGCACCGTTCTCCCGGCCGACGCCGCTCTGGCGGTAACCGCCGAACGGCGACATGTAGCTCGTTGCGCGATAGGTATTCACCCAGACGGTGCCGGCTTTCAACACCTCCGTCATGCGCACCGCCCGGCCGATATCCCGTGTCCAGACGCCGGCGGCAAGCCCGTACATCGTATCGTTGGCAATCCGCACGGCATCCGCCTCGTCCTTGAAGCGGATGACGGAAAGGATCGGGCCGAACACCTCTTCCTGCGCGATGCGCATGCCGTTGTGCACGTCCTTGAAGATCGTCGGCTCGACGAACCAGCCGTCGCCGCATTCCGGCCGCTTGCCGGGCTCTCCGCCCATCACAAGCGTCGCCCCCTCGCCGCGGGCGACGTCGATATAGTTCAGCACCTTCTCGTATTGCGGCATGGTCGTGATGGGGCCGACCTGCGTCTGCATATCGGCGGGATCACCCATGCGGGCCGCCTTCACCGTCTCGACAAGGCGCTCAAGGAAAGCATCGTGGATGGAATCCTCGACCAGAAGGCGGGAGCCTGCGAGACAGGTCTGGCCGGTCGCCGCAAAGATACCCGCGATCGCGCCGTTCACCGCTTCGTCCAGGTCCGCATCGGCAAAGACGATATTGGGCGATTTTCCGCCGAGCTCCATCGTCACATGTTTCATGGTCTGCGCCGCCGAGGCATAGATCCGCTTTCCGGTCGCATCCGATCCCGTGAAGGCGACCTTGGCGACCTTTGGATGCTCCACCAGCGGCGTGCCGACCTCGTTGCCAAACCCCGTGACGACATTGACGAGGCCGCTCGGCGCGCCGGCTTCCTCGATGATCTTGACGAATTCCAGCACGGAGGCGGATGTGAATTCGGACGGCTTGATGACCACCGCATTGCCGGCCGCCAGCGCCGGCGCCAGCTTCCACGCCGTCAGCATGAGCGGCGAATTCCAGGGCGTGATGACGGCCACGACACCGAGCGGCTCATAGCGCGTATAGTTGAGATATCCGCGTTTATCGAGCGGGATGACGGAGCCTTCGACCTTGTCGGCGAGCCCGCCATAATAGTGATACCAGTTCGGCATGTAGCGCATCTGCGCCAGCATCTCGGCCATCAGCTTGCCGTTGTCGCGCACCTCGATGGCTGCCAGCTGTTCGGCGCGCTGCGCGGCAAGATCACCGATGCGACGCAACAGCGCGCCGCGCTCGCTTGCCGTGCTGGCGGCCCAGGGGCCGGTGGTCACCGCCGCGTGGGCGGCTTCGACGGCGCGCTCCACATCCGCAGCATTGCCTCGTGCGACCCGCGCCCAGGGCTTGCCGGTGAAGGGATTGAACGTGTCGAACCATTCTCCGCCATTGGGACCAACGAACTTGCCGTCTATATAGTGCTGAAAATCCTGCATTCCGGTCTCTCCCGTCATCGTCATGCGCCCGGCTCGTTCGGCGAAATCCACGTCGCGTGCTCCACGACCTTGCCCTTGAGCAGCCTGTCCATATCGAGCGCTCCGTGGGCAGGATCGGGCAGCAATTCGTTCAGATTGCCGTTCTCCATCGACAAGGCTTCCGCGCCCTCGCGCTGCATCGCCTTGGCGATAATCTGCTCGGCCAGCAGGCGCGGCACCACGGTAATGCCGTCATCATCGCCGACCACGATATCGCCGGGCGAAACGACGACCCCGCCGACCTGCACCGGAACGTTGATCGAGCCGGGCGTGTTCTTCTGCGGCGCGCGCGGCGACACGCCCCTGGAAAAGACGGGAAACCGGTCGCGGCGTAACAGGGCCACGTCGCGCACCGTTCCGCTAGCAACGACACCGACGCCACCGCGACCGCGCACCTGCAAGGCGCTGCGATGGCCGAAACAACCGCTGTCGGAATCGCCAGCGTCAATGACGAGCACATCGCCCGGCTGCATCATCTGTACCGCCTTGTGCGTCATGATGTTGTCGCCGGGGAAACAAAGCACCGTGAAGGCGGACCCCACCATGGTGATGTTCTCGAAGATCGGGCGGATATCGGCTTTCATCGCGCCATGGCGGCCCATCGCGTCGCTCAGGGTGGATGTCGGCACACCCTTGAACGCCTCGATCAACTCGGACGGCGCCCGCTGGAAATCGTGATAGATATGGCCGTACATGGCCTCTCCTCCTAAAAGTCCTTCATGTCGTTCGCTCAGGCGCGCTCCACCACGCGCGTTTCGCGAACACCATCGAGAAAGGTCCGCGCCGGACCGGCGACGAACGTCTTGACGTGAACGTTGATCCAGCGCAGCCCCAGGCGGCGGTAATGCTCGACCATGTGCAGATCGCCCTGGACATTCATCCCCGCCACGCGCCCGGCCCGTTCGATCATGCCGATGGCATCCTCGACCGCCTGCCGCACCTTGGGATGTTCAGGTTGCCCCTTCAGGCCCATCGACTGGGCGAGGTCCAGCGCGCCGATATAGAAGACGTCGACCGCCTCGGATGTCAGCATCTTCGGCAGATTGACCAGCGCAGCCTTCGACTCGATCATCGCCACGAAAAGCTTCTTGGTATGGTCGCCTTCCCATTGGGTGATGCCATGGGCGATCGCCGCAAGTTCGACGGGCGTGTCGACATGGGGCGCCTGGATGCCGTCCACGCCGCAGCTCAGATAGCGGTTGATCAACCCGATCTCGTTGGACCAGGGACGCACGATGGACGCCATTCCCGACGCGCGCGCCGCCCGGGCCAAATCCTCTACCTCTTTGAAATCGGTGCTCGCATGTTCGCAATCGATGAAAACCGCATCGAAGCCGAGACCGCCGACAAACTCGACGAGGCGCGGCGTCGGAAAGTCCGTGTTGCAGACCGCAACCGTCCCGCCACTCTTCAGCCGGTTTTTCAGGTCGTGGCTCATCGGCTTGCCTTGGCAGGGCTTGCGGTCGCCGCACTTTCGGTGACGAAGCGCGCAAATTCCGTGTGGTCGGCATTGGGGCCGTTCCACGCGCGCGCGTCCTCCCAGAGATGAAGGCAGGCATGACCGAGCGTGGCGGGAACCTCGCAGGCATCGGCCACGTCCATGGCGAGCTTCAGGTCCTTGACCATCAGCTCCAGCGCGAAGCCGGAATCATAGGCATTGTTGAGAACATACTGCTTGAACTTGTTTTCCGTGCTGTTGTTTCGCCCGGTCGAGGCATTCAGCACATCGATGAGAACCTCGCCGTCGACGCCGAAGCGTTGCGCGACGAGAAGCGCTTCGGCCGCCGCCGCCAGACCGGCGGCCGAAACGTAATTGTTGAGAACCTTGACCGCATGGCCCGAGCCGAGCGGCCCGATGTGGAAGCGCTTGCCCATCGTCGCGAGAAGCGGATCGAGGTGATCGGCCAGCGCCCGATCGCCACCGACCATGATCGACAACTTGGCGGCAATCGCGCCCTTCATGCCGCCGGAGACCGGAGCATCGAGCAGGGCAACGCCGAGCGCATGGAGATCCTCTCCAAGTGCGCGCGTGCCCACCGGTGCGGACGAACTCATGTCGACGATCGTCGTGCCCGCCCGCAAACCGCGCACCAGGCAATCGCTCCCGGCACCGTCGCCGAGCGCGACGTTGCGCACGATCCTGCCATCCGGCAGCATCAACACGACCACGTCCGACCGCTCGCCAAGCTCGGCGAGCGAATGGGCGCTGCCGCATCCGTGCTCCGCCGCGAAGGCATCCGCCTTCTCACGGTCCACGTCATAAACCGTGAGCTGCCAGCCGCCGGCAATCTGATTGGCCGCCATAGGCCGGCCCATGTTTCCGATGCCGACGAAACCAACCTTCGTCGTGCCCTTTGAAGCGGTCAACGTTTTCCTCCCTTTCACAAGCTTTTGCCGGCGGGCCAATGCCGGAATTACATGGCCGAGACCTTTGCTGCCCTGATGCTTTCCTTGCTGGCCTGCGCCGCGATGGCGGCGTTGCGCCCCGCGATGCGGCCGAAGACCGCGCCGCTCATGAGGCCCGTCGCGCCGGGATAGTTGAAGTAGAACAGGCCGCCGACCAGCTCGCCCGCCACATAGAGGCCGGGGATCACCTGCTCGCCGCCATCGATCGCCTGGGCGTCGGTGGAGATGCGCAGGCCGCCGAAGGTGAAGGTGATGCCGCAGGTCACGGCATAGGCTTCGAACGGGCCGGTCTCGATGGGGTTCGCCCAGTTGGACTTGGGAATATCCAGGCCGTCGGTGCGCCGCCCATCCTTCACGGTCGGATCGAACGGCACGTCGCGCGTGATCGACGCATTATAGTCGCGCACCGTCTTCAGGAAGGTTTCCCGATCGACATCCCCCATCTTGTCGACCAGTTCCTCCAGCGTATTGGCGACCACGCGGGTCACGCGGCGGGTCTTGTATTCCGGCCGCAGGAGATGAACGACGGTGGAATCGAAGATCTGCCAGGCAAACTGCCCGGGCTGTTCGAGAATAACCTTGCCGTATTTGGCATAGGTGTAGTTGCGGATGTCCGCGCCCTCGTCGAGGAAGCGCTTGCCGGTGGCGTTCACCATGATCGACCAGGGATAGCTGTCGCGCTCATAGTCTCCTGTGACGGAGAGGTCGCCGAAATCCTCGGCATAACGCTCCCAGCCGACGGCATGGCAGCCGGACCAGTTGCCCTTGGGCTGCGCGCCGACCTTCAGCGCCATGTCGAGCCCGTCGCCGGTGTTGAACTTGCTGCCGCGCACCTTGGCGAGATCCCAGCCCGGGCCGAGATATTTGGTGCGCCATTCGCTGTTCGCCTCGAAGCCGCCGCAGGCCAGAACCACCGACTTCGCCCGTACCTGCTGCGTCACGCCGTCGAGCTTGACGACGACGCCCTCGACGCCGGCATCCGAGCTGATGAGTTCGCGGACCCACGCATTGTAGCGCACGTCGATGCCCGCCTTCTTCACCGCCGCATAGAGCGAGTCGACGAGCCCCTGCCCGCCGCCCCAGGCCGCAAGCGTCGCGCCGCCCCAGAACTTGAACTTTCCATCGACCTTGAAGGACTGGCGGCCGAACTGCGGATAGAATTTCACCCCCTGCTTCGCCATCCAGTGCATGGTGGCGTTGCTCTGGCGCACGAGGATTTCGCAAAGATCGGGATCGGTGCGATTGTGCGTGATGCGCGCCATGTCGTCGAAGAACATGTCTTCGGTGTAGCTGCCGAAATCGCTGTCCATCTCCTCGGGCGTCAGGTCCGGTGACAAGGCCCGGATGTCATCCGAACCCGTATAGGCAAAGCGCATCAGGCCTTCGGTATAGGAACTGTTGCCGCCGCGCTCGCCTTCGGGAGCACGTTCCAGAACGAGCACGCTGGCGCCAGTCTCCCGCGCCGACAAAGCCGCGCACAGCGCCGCGTTGCCCCCTCCCACAACCAAAACGTCATACTCAATCTCACTCATCGGCCGCTCCATGACTCCATCCTCGCGAACTTTCGTGCTGGGTCATTCCTAGCAAAGACGCTGCCGGAATTATCAGACTATCTGGTGCTTCTAGTATTCCGGAGGAGCATAGTGAGAGGAGGAGCGGCCAGGATGGCCGGGACAAACGAAGCTTGACGGAGGGCGGCTTTCTTGCCGGAGCGCGTGGGACGGCGCACCGAACATCACGCGCCGCAGCGTGCCTTCAATGCTGGAGGCCGAGGACAGCGCCGCTCACGGCCCTGATCCTCTTTGCCACGGTGTGCTGCCGATGCGGCTTCTCCACATCACCGGCCGTCGCGCGTTGAAAATCGAAAAAACTTCGTCGCACGATCATCCCTACCCCAGCCAGACGGTTCGATCCCAGACCGGAACCGTCCCGGCGATTTCCACGATGATCGTGCGGATGCGCAGAACCACGCTGGGCGGAATGCGCCCCTGAATGATGATGGCCTGCGGCTCGAACTTGATTTCGGGCCGGTATTGAGCGCAGAGCTCGTCATATGCGACCGCGGCGTTTATCGAGGCGCGCAAGCCGTAGGCCTGCGCGCCGAACCCGCCGCCGAGAGATGCCTGAAACATCTCACCCTCCCTTGTTTTCGATATTTATGGGAAACAAAGATACGGTCCCGATGTTCCGCAAAGGCAGGACTTCGGCCTATTATATTTTAAGGGTCCGCGTTGAGCCCGTTTTGCAAGGCTTGCGAAGCCGTGCCTGCTGAAAGCCGCAAGGCAAAGTCCGGCTTCGCCTAAGCCGGTCTCCTTGAGGAACATTTTCCCCGCCCCGTCCGTGCAACGCACCATAATACCTTTATTCTATAGATTTAGTAGATAATATCGGCGTCGATCAATTGCCGATACTCACGGCGTCATCCCTGGGTTCGCAAGCTCGATAACCTGCTTCAAGCGCCGATAGGAGACAGACATTATGGCATTTCCGTACACCGTCGCGACAAACGTTCCCACCGCATCACTCGAACTCGACGCCGATGTTCTCGTGATCGGCGGCGGCCCGGCAGGGACGTGGGCTGCCATCGCGGCCGCGTCGAAAGGCGCCCGGGTCGTTCTCGTCGACAAGGGGTTCTGTGGTTCCTCCGGCGCCACCGCCCCGTCGGGCACGGGTGTCTGGTATGTGCCGCCGGATCCCGCCCGCCGCGCGAAAGCGATGAACAGCCGCTGGGACCTCGGTGGCCGCCTGGCGGACCCGGCCTGGATGCGTCGCGTGCTGGACCGGACCTACGACAACGTCAACCAGCTCGCGCAATGGGGTTATCCTTTCAGCGACGACGGCGAAGGCAGGTCGATCAGGACCAGTCTCGATGGTCCGGACTACATGCGGCTGATGCGAAAACGCACGAAATCCGCAGGCGTCAAGATTCTCGACCATAGCCCGGCGCTTGAATTGCTGCGCGACGAAAGCGGCGCCGTGGCAGGTGCGGCGGGTATCCGTCGGCAAAGGGGCGACAGCTGGCTGGTCCGGGCCGGCGCCGTGGTCATCGCGACCGGCGGCTGCGCCTTCCTCAGCAAGGCGCTCGGGTGCAACGTCCTGACCGGTGACGGACTGCTGCTGGCAGCCGAGCTCGGCGCCGAGCTTTCGGGGATGGAATTCTCGACTGCCTATGCGATGGCGCTCGAAGGCGGCTCGGTCACCAAGACGCGCTTCTACGATTGGGCGACCTTTACCTTCGAGGACGGCTCGCCAATTCCCGGCGCTGCCTCGAAGGGCGGCCGGTCCGTGATCGCGCGCGTGCTCCAGTCGCAGCGCGTCTTTGCGCAGCTCGACAAGGCCGATGCGGAGACCGAGCAGGCGATGCGCTACGCCCAGCCGAACTTCTTCCTGCCGCTCGACCGGGTGGGCATCGATCCCTTCAAACAACGCTTCCCTGTCACCTTGCTGCTGGAAGGCACGGTCCGCGGCACCGGTGGCCTGAGGATCGTCGACCATAGCTGTGCCACGACCGTTGCCGGTCTTTACGCAGCAGGCGATGCGGCGACGCGCGAGCTCGTTTGCGGCGCCTTCACGGGCGGCGGCAGCCACAATGCCGCTTGGGCGATGTCCTCCGGCTTCTGGGCCGGCAGTGCTGCGGGAGATCATGGCCGCCACCTGCACGGCCGCGCCCGCAAATTCGTACGGGCCGGCGGCGTCGGCATCGTCGACGGGTCGAGCAGGGCGATCGATGCGGCTGCCTTGACGCGCACGGTGCAGGACGAGGTCTGGCCCTACGACCGCAACTATCTCCGCTCCGGCGAACGGCTGACGGATTCGCTCGGCCGGCTCGACGGCCTGTGGTCCGGCATCCGCACGGCGCAGTCCGCCACGATCGACGAGGCGCAGCGAACCCGTGAAGGGGTCGCGATGCTGGCCACCGCACGCTGGATGTATCGCAGCGCCCTGTCGCGAACGGAAAGCCGCGGCATGCACAAGCGCGAGGATTTCCCCCAGAAGGACGACAGCCAGCTTCACTACACGACCACCGGCGGTCTCGACGAAGTCTGGATCGGGCATGAGCGCGCGCCCTCGCCGGAGCTGGAGGTTCTCGCGGCATGATCGAGGTCATCAGTGAGGATCGTTGCACCGGCTGCAACATTTGCGTCAACGTCTGTCCGACCAATGTCTTCGATCCGGTCCCCGGCGGCATTCCGACGATCACCCGCCAGGACGATTGCCAGACCTGCTTCATGTGCGAGGTCTATTGCCCCGAAGATGCGCTCTACGTGGCACCGCTGACGACGGCTCTCACCGGCGTCACCTCCGCGGAGCTGGAGGCGAAGGACATCTTCGGCAGCTATCGCAAGTCGATCGGCTGGATCAGGGGCGGCCGGCCCCGGCCGACGCCGGAGATCATGAAACGTCTCGATCATCATTGACGACCGAGCCGGCCGCCGGTCGCGGCGGCTCGGCCCCGTAAAAGTTTGAACAGGATTTTGGCAATGCAACCGACACGCAGGACTTTTCTGGGATTGGCTGCGGCAACGGCCGTGTTTCCCGCCACATTCTCCATCACCCGCGCGCAATCCAAGCCGGATGTCATCCGGCTCGCGGGTCCGGGCAATGCGGCCGGCCGGCCCTATGGCAACGGCTCGATCGGCGTGCTGCGCGGGCTTGAGCTGCTTGAGAAGGAATTCGAGCCCGACGGCATTCGCATCGAATGGCAGTTCCCGCGTGGCACCGGCCCAGCGATCAACGAGGCCTTCGCCAACCGCCAGCTCGAATTCGCGAGCTACGGCGGCCTGCCGAACGTCGTCGGCCGCGGCGCGGGCGTGCGCACCACGGTGCTCGCCGCCTCCGGCATTTCGCCGACCTATGTCGGCGTGCGCCCCGCGGCTGGAATCAAGACGCTTGCCGATCTCAAGGGCAAGAAGGTCGCCTTCCAGCGCGGCACGATCTTCGAACTCTCGCTCTCGCTCATCCTGGCCGGCGTTGGCCTCAAGAACGAGGACGTCCAGATCTTCGACCTCCAGGGCGCCGACCAGACCGCGGCGATCCAGTCGGGCGACGTGGACGCGCTGCTTGGCCAGGGCAACCAGGTTCTGGCGCTGGTGAAGAGCGGGCTGGTCGAGGTTCTCTACAGCACCAAGGGCAGCCCTGCCCCGGGCTCCACCTTCGGCTCCTTCACCGTGCTTGACAGCTTTGCCGAGGCCAATCCCGAGATCGTCGCGCGGGTCCTGCGTGGCTACGTGCAGGCCTCGCATTTCGCGAGCCTCGATGAGAACCGGGACAAGCTCTACGACATCTTCGCCCTCACCGGCTCCCCGCGCGAGAGCTATGTCGCCGACTATGCGGGCGATGATCTGCGCGACCGCAACAGCCCGCTGCTCGACGATTTCTACCGCGCGAACATCAAGGCCGGGCTCGACTTCACGCTGGAGCAGAAGCTGGTGCGCAAGCCGTTCGACGTCGACGAATGGATCAAGGACAGCCTGCTGACCAAGACGCTTGCCGATCTCGGCTATGAGGCCTTCTGGACCCCGCGCGCGGCCGACGGCAAGGCCGTCCAGTTCTGACGAACCCGTTCATCCCGCGCCCCGGACTTGACGCCTCGGCCGGCTGTGCCGGTGGAAGAAAGGAGAAAGAATGTCCGATGTGACTTTCAAAACCGCAGGATCGATCGCCGCAGCACCTTTCAACAGGGCGGCCGGCAAAGCTTCCTCGCATCCTGCCGCAGCCTTCCGGCTGCCGCGATGGGCCAAGCTGTTTCTGCTGGGGATCGTGCCGCCGATCGCACTTCTGGCGCTCTGGTCCTATGCCGTCCATCAGGAATGGCTGGCCGAACAGATCCTTCCCGATCCTCGGCTGGTCTACGAAACCACGCTCGACCTTCTGGTGACGGGGCAACTCCCGGCCGAGTTGCTCGTCAGCCTGGGGCGCGTCGCAGCCGGCCTGGCGCTCGGTGGCGGGCTCGGCCTACTCTTCGGGTTCGGCTTCGGGCTTTTCCGCACGCTGGACATCTATGTGGCCCCGACGGTGCGGGCCATCTGCCTGGTGCCGTCGCTCGGCTGGCTTCCCTTCTTCATGCTGGTTTTCGGCATCGGTGAAGGGCTGAAGATCGTTCTCATCGCCAAGACATGCTTCCTGCCCTTGATGGTGGGCGCCTATGAGGGCATCCGCAACCGCCCGCGCAAATACGATGACGTCTCCCGCGCGCTGGAATTCTCCTGGTTTGCCCGCGTCCGGCTGGTGGTGTGGCCCTCCATCCTGCCGTCGATCCTCACCGGTGTGCGCCAGGCGATGAGCCGCGGCTGGAAGGTGCTGATCCTTATCGAGATGATCTCTTCGGCCGCAGGCCTCGGTTATCTGATGATGTGGGGGCGCAAGGCCTTCCAGCTCGACGTGGTCTTTGCCACCATGATCGTCATCGGTCTCGTCGGCTGGGCGCTCGATCATGCCCTGACACGCTTCCAGCATCGCACGACGCTCTGGTCGTTCAAGACAGCGGTCTAGGAGCACGGCGATGACGACGTCCACCTCCCCCATCTCGCGCCCGGGACTGATCTGGCGGGCGCTCGTGTTGCCGGCGGCCCTGATTGTCCTCTGGGCTTTGCTCGATGCCTTCGGTGCGCTGAACAGTGATATTCTCGTCTCGCCCGGCAAGGTCCTCGTCACGGCTTACGAAGGTTTTGCCGACGGCTCCCTTCCGGGCGCCGCGCTTGCGACGCTGCTCCGCGCGCTCACCGGCTGGGTGATCGGCGCTACGCTGGGGCTGGCTGCCGGCGTGCTGCTCGGATTGTCCGGCGTCGCGCGCGGCCTTTTCGACCCGTCGATTTCCAGCCTACGGCAGATCGCCCTCTTTGCCTGGATCCCGCTGCTCAGCGCCTGGCTCGGCAACGGCGAGGCGATGAAGATCACGCTGATCGCCCTCGGCGCGTTTTTCCCGATGGCGCTCGGCGCGCAGGCGGGCTGCCAGAACGTGCCGGCGCCCTACCGTGAAGTGGGCCGCGTGGTGGAACTCGACCGCCGCGCGATGTTGACCAAGATCATCTTCCCCACCGCCGTGCCCTCCATTCTTGCCGGAACGGAACTCTCGCTCAACATCGCATGGCTCGGCACGTTCGGCGCCGAATATCTGATCGGCACCGGCTATATTAACGGCATGGGAGACGGACTTGGCGCCTATCTCGCTGCCGCGCGCGAATATGCGCGCATGGACCAGGTCCTGATCGGGGTACTTTTCCTTGCCCTCATAGGGATCACGCTCGACCGGTTCGTCCTCGGCCTCTCAAGGAGACTCGTACCATGGCGGATGCCCTGACTCTTTCGCGACCCAAGGCGGCACAGGCCGGCTCGGTCAGTATCCTGGATGTTTCGAAGACGTTCCATGTCGACGACCGCACCGTGCATGCGCTGGACAATGTGTCGCTTTCCATCGAACCCGGCGAGTTCATCAGCATCGTCGGCCCCAGCGGCTGCGGCAAGTCCACGCTCCTGCGCTTCCTGGCCGGTCTCGACCTGCCGGACAGCGGCCGGATATTGGTCGACGGCGAAAAGATCGACCGGCCGAGCCTCAAACGCGGCATCGTTTTCCAGGATCATCGCCTGCTGCCCTGGTTCGACGTGGAGACGAACATCGCCGTCAGCCTTCACAGCGTCGCAGGCCCTGAGGCGGAAAAGCGGAAGCGCGTGCAGTATCTGATCGATCTCGTCGGCCTCACCGGCTTCGAAAAAGCGCTGCCGCATGAACTGTCAGGCGGCATGTCGCAGCGCGCGGCGATCGCCCGCGGGCTGGCGCCGCGGCCGCCGCTGATGCTGCTGGACGAACCGCTGGGCGCACTCGATTCCCTGACGCGCAGCCATCTGCAAGACGAGCTTCTCGCCATATGGGAGCGCGAAAAGAGCACTGTCGTCATGGTGACGCATGACGTGGAAGAGGCGATCTACCTGTCCGATCGCGTGGTGGTGATGGAACCCCGTCCCGGGCGCATCGCCAGCATCTTCGACATCACCAGCGAGCGGCCACGCTATCGCGACGATCCCGATTTTGTCGCCGTCCGGCGCGAGATCACGAACCTCCTCGCGAAACGCTAGGCGAGATTGCCCTAAGGAAGCTCGCGCGGATAAGGCTCGATATCGGCCCCCCAATAGTGTTTCGCGATGTTCTGGCTGTTTCGGATGACGTCGATAGCGATGCGAGGATCGCCGCCTTCAAGAGTATCCGGATTTGCGCCGCACATCACACAGTACATGTGTTGGTGCAGGACGGCGGCGAAATACTCATAGGGCGGCGCGTGTTCCGGAGATCCGACGCGCTGCATCTCTTCGGCGGCCTGTTTGGTGGCAGCCTCCAGGGCTTTGAGAACCATATCGGTCATGGACTGCTTGGCGCGTTCGATGATATCGACGACTTGCCGTTCGGCAGGCGTCAGGACGGGGCAACTCTTCGTCATGCGGCGTCTCTCCTTAAATTCTCACGGTGCGCCTCTCCAGCGACCACTTGAGGTCCCTGGAGAGGTCAGCATTGCTCTTCGGCCGAATTCTGTCGAAACCGGTTACGTGCGCGTCTCTATTTCAAGTCCTGTCCATCGGGCCGCGAAGGCCCACATGTCGGCAAATTCCTCGATCATCTTGTCGGTCGGTTTTCCGGCGCCGTGGCCGGCGCGGGTATCGACGCGCAACAGGCGCGGGCGAGCGCCGAGATCGGCGGCCTGCAGGGCAGCAACATATTTGAAGCTATGACCCGGGATGACGCGGTCGTCGGTATCTGCCGTCGTCACGAGGATCGCCGGATATGCTCCGGTCGACTGGATAGTGTGATAGGGCGAGTAGGACAGGAGGTTGCGGAAATCGCGCTCTTTCGCCGGGTCTCCGAAGTCCTGCATCCACAATTGCCCGCCGGTGAAGCGATGGAAGCGCAGCATGTCCATGACACCGACGCCGGGAAGGGCCACCGCGAAGAGGTCCGGCCGCTGGTTGACCACAGCGCCGACCAGAAGACCGCCGTTCGACTCGCCCTGGATGGCGAGACCGTCAGGCGACGTTATGCCTTCAGCCTTCAGATATTCGCCGGCCGCGATGAAATCGTCGAAGACGTTCTGCTTGTTCTCGCGACGCCCCGCATCGTGCCAGGACTTGCCGTACTCTCCACCGCCCCGGATGCTCGCGACGGCGAAAACGCCGCCTTGCTCCACCCAGGCCAACGAGGCGGGCGAGTAGAAGGGGATCATGCTGATCGCAAAACCCCCGTAGCCATACAGCAAGGTCGGGGCCGGACCGGTGACGTCTTTGCGCCGGACGATGAACACGGGCACCTTCGTGCCGTCCTTCGAGGCATAGAAGCGCTGCTCGACGACGATGCGATCGAGGTCGATTGCCACTTTCGGCTCCGCCCAGGCAGACTTTGTATTCGTGGCCACGTCGTAGCGGTAGATCGTGGTGGGCGCATTGTGGCTGGTGAAGACGAAGAAGGCTTCGTCATCCGCCGCGCGTCCATGAAACCCTCCGGCGCTGCCAATGCCGGGAAGGTCGATGACGCCATCCGGCGTTCCGTCGAGCTTGAAACGCTCGATCTTCGTCTTGGCATCGACGAAATAGCAGACGATAAGCCGACCGCCGAGCAGGGATGCGCTGCTGAGGACCGCGTCGTTCTCCGCGACAATGTCGGTAAATTGGGGCTGTGTGTCACCGAGGTCCAGCGCCACGATCTTCCCGCGCTCCGCGCCCTTCTGCGTGGTGAGAAAGAGCTTCGTCCCGACATTTCCGACAACGGACCAGTAGTGCTCGAAATCCTCCACGATGGCATGGGGCTTCCAATCCTTGTCCGCCAGGTCCAACACCGTCAGCGCACTGCCGCCGGAACCGGGCGAGGAATAAATGATGACATAGCGGCCATCCTCGGTGACACCGGCAAAATGAAGGAGATGCGGCTGCTCGGGCGTGGCATAGACGAGCTGGTCCTGGGATTGGGGCGTTCCGAGCGCATGGAAATAGACCGCATGCCTCGCGACGGTCGCCTCGAAGACCCTTCCCTTTTCCGGTTCGGGAAAGCGGGAATAGAAGAAGCCCGTTCCGTCCGTCGCCCAGGAAATCGACGTAAACCGAACCCACGCGACCTCGTCCTCCAGCACCGCGCCGGTTTCGACGTCCAGGACGCGGATGGTTCGCCAGTCCGTTCCGCCCTCCTGCGCCGCGAAGGCGACACGCGCGCCGTCCTCCGACGCCGACCACTCCGCCAGCGCGTTTGCGCCATCCTCCGACCAGCTATTGGGATCGATCAGCACACGGTCCTGCCCGTCCAAGCCTTCGCGCACGACGAGGGTCTCCTGGTTGGCGAGGCCGGAATTGCGGGTAAAGAAATAGCGGTTGCCTTTCTTGTCCGGAGCGGTGAGACGTTCGAAATCGAACAGTTCGGTCAGCCGCGCACGAAAAACCTCCCGTCCAGGCAGGTCCGCAACATGCGACCGGGTGATGCGGTTCTGTGCATCGATCCAGGCGGCGACGTCCGGATCGCGGCGGACGTCGTTCTCCAGCCAGCGGTAGGGATCGGCTATTGTCGTGCCGAAGTGATTGTCGACGACATCGACACGTTTGGTTTCGGGGTAGGTCAAAAGCGTATCCTCTTTAACAAATTCAGAGCTGGTCGATGGAGGCCCACGGAAGTGTGGGCGGTCTTGCACCTGTTTCATCCAGGCAGCCGGAAGCGAGCCCGAAATGCCGGGCTTGATGGATCTTCAGCGTTGTTTCTCCGTTTTTCGGTGGTTTCGCGTCAGCCGTGGCGATGCGAAACGGGTAAGCGCGCCAGGTATTTCACTCGACGGGGTCGCAGATCGGCAGAGTGCTGGCCGCACGGATGGCGGAAGCGATCCTTTCGGTCACTTCATCCAGTTCGAATTTCTGGCCCTTGTTGACTGCGGCCGAACTGATGTCTTCATCGACCAGCCGCATGGCGGCCATGGCAGTCGCCGCGCAGAGCTTCACCTCGAAGTCGTCGGGCGACCGGCCGATGCGCTTGGCGACGATCTGTGTAAACTCCACTTCCGCCTGGCTGCACGCCATCAACCAGGCCGATCTCAACGCCGGCTCCTTTGGAAGAAGCGCGACGATCCGTGCGGCCGCAACGCCGTCGCGAACGGCCTGTTCGCCCTCGATAAACGACTTCATCGCACCATAGAGGAAGGTCTCTATCGAAACATTGCGGGGCCAATCCCGAAACAACGCGACAAATCGCAATTCCGTCACCAGAAGCAGCGGCTCGACGCAGGCTTCCTTCGAGCGGAAATAGCGCCAGACCGTGCGTTTCGACACGCCCGATGCCGCAGCGATGTCATCCCCGCTCGTGCCGTCCACACCGTGCCGCCAGAAAAGATCCGCAGCATGGCGTGAGACCAGTAGCCGAGCTTCTTCCGTTTTCGAACGTTCGATCGCCGCCTCCCTGTCACTTAGTGCCAGATCGTTATGTCACTAAGTGACAGATCGCGCAAGAGAGGGCCGGGCTTTTTTTACGCAGGCCCGACGGCGATCTGGTCGGCCATCAACTGAAATCGGCGCGTGTCAGGACATAGATCGGCTTGCGAGCGCCGGAATAGGCACGGCGCGCCGCCTGGTAGATGGAGACGCGGGCATCGTCGAAAGCCCTCAGGCAGCCGGCTTCGGAGGTCGCGCCCGGAAAAAGGTCGGACCCGGCGAAAAACGAGATTTCGAACATGCCGTCGTGGCCGATGAAGCGGATGCGCTTGCCGGCCTCTTCGTAGCTGCGGCTTTGGTTTGGGAAACTGAGACTCATGAAAGCTCCTTGCGATAGGTGAATGGGCCATCTCCTCGACACGCAATTTGCGCGTCGATCTGCGAAGAGGCTCCCAATCACCAAGTTGAGGGAAAGCGAAAAATCCGGATTTCTTCTCGGACACAAAGAAATCGGCGAGTATTTTGGAAATCGAGGGAAAAAATGAAGCTCAGAATTGCAGAATCCCATCGATACCGTGCGGCATCCGGAGCTTTGAAACTGAATTCAGCATACCACGGAAACAAAAATCCTGATTTTTATTTTTGAGAAAAGGGTCCACGCGACGGGTTCATCAAGAGCGTTGCCCCGCTTCACTTTTCCAGGCGACCGAACGCGCTTCCCACGGCTGAACGAGCGCGTGCTCCACGATCAGCATGACACCCACGAAAGCGAGAGAATAGGCGATCACATGCGCGGTCTGGAATTGCTGGAAATAGAGGTGGATACGAAAGCCGATGCCGTTGGACCGGCCGAGGAATTCGACGACGAGGACGATCTTCCAGATGACGGCGATCCCGTTGCGCGCGGCGACGGCCAGCCATGGAGCGAGTTGCGGCAGGATGAGGTGCCGAAGCCGCTCCCGGGGCGAAAGACGGGCGACGAACGCCAGGTCGTCGAGGGCCGGATCGAAGGACTTCACGCCCTGGCGCACGGTGACCATGACCATTGCCGTCTTGTTGAGGGTCACCGCGACGATCGCCGCTAGCTCGTTGAGGCCGATCCACAGATAGCAGAGCACGATCAGGACCAGCGCCGGCAGGTTCATGAAGATCGTCACCCACGGATCGGCCCAGCGGTCGAGCGCCCTGTGCCGGCCGAGCAGGAAACCCAGCAGCGAGCCCGCAGCCATGGCGAGCCCGAAGGAGACGGCCACGCGCAAAAGCGTCGCCAGCAGTTCTTTCGGCAACCGTCCGGCAGTCGTTTCCGACCAGAAGACCCGCGCGACCTCGACAGGCCCCGGCAGGACGGTCGGATCGGCCTTCAGCGCGGCGAGCGCTGCCCAGAAAAGACCGAACAGGCCGAGGGAAAGAAGGAACACGCTCCCCTGCAAGCGATCGTCCATGCTCTTCTCAGACATGCGAATTCTCCCGAACCGAATATAGCCGCCGGGGCGTTCGCTCGATCCGCGACCTTGGTCGTATGGCGGCCTTTCGCCTGGCGCGTAGAGATCGGGCTGGAAGGATCGCGCCATGAGACGACGCTTTGCCCTGCTGAGCATTCTCGTTTTCAGCCTGCTCGCCTGCGCCGGGATGGCCAGCGCGGCACCGCTCGATCGTGACGCGCTTGCAGGCCTGATCGTACCGCCCTACGCGCTCGGCGAGCCGGTGAATGACAAGGGCGTCTGGACCCTGCTGAATTCCGGTGGCGCGGAGGCAGGTTATGTTTTCGAGACCGGTCCGCTGGCGCCGCTTCCGGGCTTTTCCGGCGCTCCCATCAACATGCTCGTGACGATCGACCGCGACGGCCGCTTTCTCGATGTACGCCTGATCGCGCACAACGAGCCGATCTTCGTTTCCGGCCTGGGCGAAGCGCCGCTGCGCGCGTTCCTCGAACAATATCGCGGCCATTCGATCCGGGAAGCGCTCGTCGTCGGCACTCCGTATGGCGAGGCCGGCGGCGGCTCCGACCTCGTCTATCTCGATGGGGTGACGAAGGCCACGGCCTCCGTTCGCATCGCACACGAATCGATCCTCGCCGCAACGCTCGCCGTCGCGCGGGAGAAGATGCAGGGCGTGGCGAGCGGCCCGCCGGTGCACCCCGATCCATCGATAGACGAAAAGCTCGACTGGGCGGAACTGATCAAGCGAGGGCTGGCACGGAACCTGAAGGTGTCGAACGCCGAACTCGACGACGGCTTCAAGACGACGATCTGGGCGCGCGACGATCCCGAGGCGGCAGATGATCCGCAAGGCCTGTTCCTTGATCTGTGGGCCGTCGACATCGGTCCGCCGTCCATCGCCCGGGCCGTCCTGAGCGAGGAGAGTTTCGCCGATCTTCAACGCCTACTGCGCGTATCGCCAGACGACGAGCCCATGCTCGTCATCGATGGCGGTCGCCACGGGCTGGTGTCGGCGGACTTCGTACGCAACACCGCGCCGGACCGGCTTGCGGCCGTGCAGGACGGCCTGCCGGTCGCCCTTCGCGATGCCGACATGATGGTCGAGACAAGGCGGGACGTGCCGCAGGGCACGACGATGATCCTGAGGATCGACCGGCGCCTCGGTTTCGACCCCACGCGCGACTGGACGCTCTCCGCCCAGGCCGTGCGCGCCCACGGCATGCTGAAGCCGGAAATGGGCTCGGTCCATTTTCCGCTCGCCTTGAAGGCTGACCCCGCTTTCTTCCTGCGCCCGCAAACGTCAAAGGCGCTGCCGCCATGGCAGGCCGCCATCGTCGATCGAAAATGGGATGTTGCCGGGCTCGGCATCCTGCTTGCGGGATTGATCGGCGCCGTCGGCCCCGGCATGCACCGGCTCGCCGCGCCGACGGTGCTGCGTCCGGCACGGCTGGCCTTTCTGGGCCTGATGATCGGCTTCGTGGGCTGGTGGGGCCAGGGCCAGCTTTCGATCGTCACGCCGCTCGCGGCACTCCGGGCCGCAAACGGCGGCGGCAGCCTGGCGGTCCTGCTCTACGATCCCTTCTCCCTGATCATCTGGGGCGCCGCCATACTCGGATTTGTCCTGTGGGGACGCGGCCTCTTCTGCGGATGGCTCTGCCCGTTCGGCGCCATGCAGGAATTCGCCCACCATGCCGGCCGCCTGCTTCGGCTGCCGCAATGGAACCCCTCACCCCTCTGGGACAAACGCTTGAAGGCCGGCGCATGGATTTCGCTCGCCGGCCTGGTCGCCGTCACCTTTCTCGCACCCGAAAAGATTGAAACCGCCGCCGAGATCGAGCCCTTCAAGACGGCGGTCACCACGCTTTTCCAGCGCGAATGGTACTATGTCGCCTATGCCGTCTTCTGGCTGCTCCTCGCGGCAACGACCTTCAAGGGCTTCTGCCGCTATGTCTGCCCTCTCGGCGCGGTCATGGTGCTCGGCGGCCTGTTGCGCACCCGCTCCTGGATACCCCGCCGCGCCGAATGCGGCTCGCCCTGCCAGCTCTGCCGCGTGCGCTGCCCCTACGGCGCCATCCGCAAGACGGGCGAGATCGCCTACAGCGAATGTTTCCAATGTCTCGACTGCGTTTCGATCCACGATGACGCGCGGCAATGCGTACCGTTGGTGCTGGCGCAACGAAAGCGCCCGCCAATCCAAGCGCTTGCCAAAGTGGAGGCATCGGTATGAAGCGACGACGGTTCCTGTTCATCGCCGCGGCGGCTGCGTTTTCCGGCGCCGCGCGCGCTGAAAACACGACCTGGCAGGCGGATATGCTTGGCGGCACGGTACGGGTGGATCTGCGCGGCCCGCGTTGCCTTGCGCAGGGTATCGCCGGACGGATCGGCAGCACGATTGCCGAGGTCGAGGCCGCGGCCAGTCTATTCAACGCCAACTCTGCCCTCAACAGATTGAATGCCTTAGGCCATCTGGAAGATCCGCCGCCAGCCCTTCTCGATCTCCTCCGCCTGGCCAACCACGTCCATCGGGCAACGGCCGGTCGTTTCGACCCGACGGTGCAGCCGCTCTGGCGTGCGCTTGCCGAGGGGCGCGACACCACCGAAGCACAGGCCGCGATCGGTTGGGAGCGGGTGCGCATCGGACCATCTGTCCAGCTTGCTCGCGGCCAAGCGCTGACCTTGAACGGCATCGCGCAGGGCTACGCGGCTGATCGGGTCCGCCGCCTGCTGCTGGCGGAAGCCTATGCGCAGGCCCTCGTGGACATGGGGGAGTTTGCCGCCATTGGCGGCCCGTTCAGCGTAGCCGTGGAAGATCCGGCCCTGGGCCAGATCGCCACACGTCGCCTCGCCGGCAACGCCATCGCGACATCAAGCCCTTCGGCCATGATGCTCGGCACGGGCTTCCACATTCTCGGACCCCATGGTGAGCGACCCTGCTGGTCGACCATCTCGGTGGAGGCAGAAAGTGCCGCCATGGCGGACGGCTTTTCGACCGCCTTCTGCCTGATGACACGCGATGAGATCCGCGCGACCCTGCGCGGTGTTCACGGCATTACGCGCGTCACCGCCGTCGATGAGGCGGACGATGTTTCAACCTTCTGAGACTATCGTTCCGGCGGCGTGAAGGTCAGGCCATGCGCCTCGAAAACCCGCGCGATTTCCCCGTCGGCAAGCGCTTTTTCGATCGCCTCGTCGATGGCATAGGCGAGGTCCTTGTGCTGGAAATTCACACCCACGCCGATCGTCCAGCTTCCACGCGCAAAGCCGACAAGCGGTGGAGAATGGACCTTCAGCCCGGCATCCGGATGGCGCAAGAGCCCGGCTTCCAGCTCCGCCCGAGGCCCCATCGCCGCCTTGGTGTCGCCTTCCGCCAGGCCGTCCATCGCCGCGGCGGTCGAGCGATAGCGATGGATCTTGTCCACCGGGCCGATCAGAGACGTGAGGTAAAAGTCCGAGATCGCGTCGTTTTCGACCGCGACCGCGTCGAACCGGAAGAAGGGCGGCGTCGGCGCCTTCTCTTCGTAGTCGGACGCGCGATAGGCGATGGCGATGTTTTCCTTGGCGTATTTGCCGGTAAAGCTCACCTGCTCGATGCGGCAGACGAGCGCGCTATCATAGGGCACGTGCAGCATCACGTCACTGACGCGACCGCCAACGGCAGCGCCCTTCCAGACATAGTTCAGCAGATCAGCTTCGAGATTCTCGCCGGCCGCGACCAAGCGGAACTTCGCTTCTACGCCAAGGGCCTTCGCAACCAGCCGGCCGATCTCGACATCCACGCCGACAGCCTTGCCCTTCTCTTCGTAGGACCAGGGGGCATAGTTCTCGTAGACGGCGAACTCGATCCAGCCGTCCTCGATGATCCGGTCGAATTCGCGCCCAACATCCTGCGCGAAGGTGTTCTGCGGCTTGGCTTGGGGCACATAATCCTCGCAACGCGCGAAAGCGCCGCCCGGAAGGGCGACGCCGAGGGCCATGGCCAGAAGTGCACGGCGCAGCATGGCGGGTTACTGCGTGGCCGAAAGGCCGACCGTCAGCACCTCGGCCGCCTTTTTCCAGCTTTCCGGCTGGTCCGACAGGATGCGCGCAGCCTCATAGGTGACGCTGTCTGCGACCGGCGCGCCGGATGCGGTCTTCACTTCGGTCGCGATCGTCTCCAGTTCCTTCTTGATCGCGCCCGTATCGGCCACCTTGCCGCTGCCGAGTTCGTCGCGGATTTCATGGAGGCGCTTGGCATGGGCATCGAGCGCGCCGTCCTCCGGCCGTGTCTCCACATAGGTGCGGATCGCCCAGGCCGCTTTCTGGCCCAGGATGTCGCCGAAGGCCGGCATCTTGGTCGTGCCGTCCTGCGTATAGCCGTGCCGGAAGCGCTCCACGAACCACTCGTCACCGACTTCTTCCGCTTCCAGAAAGCGCAGGTCCGGCGCAAGCCCGCCGGACACCGCGCCCAAGCCATGACAGCGCGCGCAGTTCTGGGTATAGCCGGAGGCACCGATCTCGACGGCCTTCAACCAGGCCTCATGGCCGATCTTCGCCTCGCGATAGGGGTTTTCGGTCAGCCACTCCTCGCCCACCTCGGGCAGCGCATCGGTATTGACCGGTTGCGGCGCGACGTCGCCATGCGCAATCACCAGGCTCGTCGTCGCCATGAGAATGAATGCGGCGACCCCGCCGCGAATGATGTTGGCCGACATGCCGTCCTCCTTCGCATTTCCAACTGCGCATTTTGTAAGGCAGCACGGACGCGGCGCGATATGCGACCTAGGTCGCGGCGGCGCATGGCACCAAGGTCGTATTTCTAGCTCTCCCCCATCGCGACATGGTTGTTGCGGGAGGATGCGACATGCGGGAATGCTTCAAAGGGAGCCGGAAAGGCTTGTGGCTTGCGGCCGCGGCTTTCTGCTGGGCGTCCTCTGCCGCAGCCGACATTGCCATATCGATGACCTACCTCCGCCAGGAGATGCAGGCGCCGCCGGTGCTTTCCAATCTCGATCCGATTCCGGAAGACCGCGGCATTGCAGGCGCCGAGGTGGCGCTGACCGACACGAAGACCACCGGCAGCTTCATGGGCCACGACTACAGCCTCGCATTGCTCTCGGTCGAACCCGATGGCGACTTCCTCGACGCTGCCCGCAAGGCGCTTGCCACGTCGAAGATCCTGTTCATCGACGCGCCGCCCGAAGGCATTCTCGCCGTGGCCGACCTGCCGGAAGCCAAGGGCGCCCTGCTCTTCAACGTGTCATCCGGCGCGCGGCGGCTGCGGGACGCCGACTGCCGCGCGAATGTGCTGCACACCATGGCGGAGGATGCCATGCGCACGGACGCGCTGATGCAGGTGCTGAAGGCGCGGCGCTGGACCCGCACGGTGCTGATCGCCGGACCGAAACCGGAGGACCGCACCTTCGCCGACACGCTGCGCGCCTCCGCGCAAAAATTCGGCGTCGAAATCCTCGCCGCGAAGGACTGGACGTTCGACACGGACCTGCGGCGCGCTGCCGGCCAGGAAATCCCCCTCTTCACCCAGGATTTTCCCGACCACGACATCCTGCTGATTGCCGACGAGCCCGACGATTTTGCGCGTTACGTTCAGGACAATACCTGGCTGCCGCGCCCGGTCGCCGGTTCGGATGGCCTGCGCGGCGAAGGCTGGGCGCCGGTGCTGGAGCAATGGGCCGCAGTGCAACTCCAGAATCGCTTCGAAAAGGCGGCCGGCCGCGAGATGGGCTCGCGCGATTACGCCGCCTGGACGGCGCTGCGCACCATCGGCGAGGCCGTCACACGAACCAATTCCGCCGATCCCGCCGTGCTGCGCACGTTCATCCTGTCCGAAAAATTCGCCCTCGACGGCTTCAAGGGCCGCAGCCTCACCTATCGCGACTGGGATGGCCAGTTGCGCCAGCCGATGGCGGTGGTCAACGCCCGCGCGCTGGTCGAACTCGCGCCACTCGACGGCTACCTGCACCAGACCAACGAAATGGACACGCTGGGCCTCGACCGGCCCGAAAGCACCTGCACTGCCTTTGGAGGATGAGATGAAATTTCCGGCCCTGCTGATCGCGCCCATGCTGGCCGCCATGCCGCTTCCGGCGCTTGCCGGCGAAATCTGGGTGACGAACGAGAAGGACGACACGATTTCCGTGATCGACACGCAGACGCTGGAAATGGTGCGCACCATCAAGACCGGCGAGCGGCCGCGCGGCATCACCTTCAATTCCGACCACAGCCGCGTCTATATCTGCGCCTCCGATAGCGACACGGTGCAGGTCATGGACCCCGCGACCGGCGAGATTTTGCACGACCTGCCCTCCGGCGAGGACCCCGAGCAGTTCGTGCTCGCCCCGGACGACAAGCATTTATGGATCGCCAATGAGGATGATGCGGTGACGACGGTCGTCGATGTCGAGACACGACAGGTCGTGGCGCAGGTCAATGTCGGCATCGAGCCGGAAGGCATGGCGGTCTCGCCGGATGGCAAGATCGTCATCACCACGTCGGAAACGACGAACATGGCGCACTGGATCGACACCGGCAAGAAGACGATCTTCGCCAACACGCTCGTCGATTCCCGTCCACGCCATGCCGAGTTTGCCAAGGGCGGAACGGAGCTCTGGGTCTCATCCGAAATCGGCGGCACGATCACCGTCTTCGACGTGGCCACGCAGGCGGAAAAAGCCAAGATCCGCTTCGAGATCACCGGCGTCAATGCCGACCTCGTCCAGCCCGTCGGCTTCGAGTTCACGCCGGACGGCAAGATGGCCTTCGTCGCCCTTGGCCCTGCCAACCATGTCGCGGTGATCGATGCCGATACGTTCGCGGTCAAGTCCTACGTCCTCGTCGGCCGTCGGGTCTGGCACCTCGCCTTCTCGCCGGACCACACGCAGCTTTTCACCACCAACGGCGTCTCCGGCGACGTGACCGTCATCGACGTCGCCTCGCTGGAACCCGTGAAATCCATCAAGGTTGGCCGCTTCCCCTGGGGCGCGGCGAGCCGGCCATAACAGTCGAAGAGGGAGGACATCATGAAAAGAGCAATCCTGACCGCCATCGCGCTTGTCGCCGTGCCGTTCGTGGCGCTGGCGGACGACGACGACAACAAGGCCGAAGCCGGCATGGGCCTTGCCGGCATCCTGTCCAAATCCAATCGCGAAGCGTTGCCCGAACTCACCCTCTCGGCAGGCCAGCCGGTTGCCAAGGGCGCGCTGACGCTGAAATCCGGCAAATATTACACGCTGGAAATCAAGGCGGACGGCAGCCAGGAACTGGCGCTGGAGGGCGCCGGTTTCTTCCGCGCCGTCTGGGTCAACGAGATCGTCATCGAGGGCATCGAGATCCGGCCGCTCGGCGTCGATTCCATCGAATTCGACGAGGCGGGCGAAGCGGAGATCAGCTTCATCGCGATCAAGCCGGGGAGTTATCACCTCAAGGTGCCCGGCAGCACGGGCGATACGCAACAGGTCTCGATCACCATAGAATGAGCAACACATGAGCGGCTTGACGGTAGAGGACATCAGCCACGACTGGGGCGCCCGGCGCGCCCTCGACGGTGTGTCCTTTACCGTCGAACGCGGCCGCTTCTGCGCGCTGCTCGGGCCGAACGGCGCCGGAAAATCGACACTGTTCGGTATGCTCACGCGGCTCTTCACGCCGCACACCGGCCGCATCGCGATCGCCGGCCATGACATGGCCCGCGCGCCGCGCGCCGCCCTTGCCCGCATGGGCGTCGTGTTCCAGGCCTCCACGCTCGATCCGGACCTGACCGTCAGGCGCAACCTGCTCTACTTCGCAGCCTTGCACGGGCTCTTCGGACGGGAGGCGGAGACGCGCGCCATGGCAGCGCTGGAGCGGCTCGGCATGGCGGAGCGGGCGGAGGAGAAGGCCGCAAGGCTGAACGGCGGGCACCGCCGGCGCATGGAAATCGCGCGTGCCCTCATCCACCGGCCCGACGTGCTGCTACTGGACGAGCCGACGGTGGGGCTGGATGCAGCCTCGCGCGCCGCCATCACGCAGCACGTGCACGATCTTGCTTCCGGAGGGCTGACGGTGCTGTGGGCGACCCATCTGGTGGACGAGGTGCGCCCGCAGGACCGGCTCGTCATCCTGCACCACGGCCGGGTGCTGGCCGATGGCGAAGCCGGAGACATTGGCGGTACGGATTTGACCGGCCGATTTCTTGCGCTCACCGGAGATCGGCCATGACGGCGGGGGCATTTCCAAGCGTGAACTCGGCACCCACCGTGTTCTCCAGATCGCACCCCTTCATTGCGCTGCGCGCGATCATCCACCGCGAGGCGCTGCGGTTTCTCGGCCAGCGCGGGCGGTTGATTGCAGCGCTTGTGCGGCCGCTCGTCTGGCTCTTCGTCTTCGCCGCCGGTTTCCGGGCGGCGCTCGGTCTTTCGATCACCCCGCCCTACCAGACCTACATCACCTACGAGATCTATATCGTGCCCGGGCTGGTGGGCATGATCCTGCTGTTCAGCGGCATGCAATCCTCGTTGAGCCTCGTCTATGACCGGGAGATGGGATCGATGCGGCTGTTGCTGACGGCGCCCTTGCCGCGCTGGTGGCTGCTGTTCTGCCGGCTTCTCGCCGGCAGCCTGATCGCCATGTTGCAGGCCTATGCCTTCCTGGCGATCGCCGCACTTTATGGCATCCGCTTTCCATTGCTCGGCTACCTGGCCGCAGCGCCAGCGATGGCCGCCAGCGCGATGATGCTGGGCGCGCTCGGGCTGCTCCTCTCCTCCTTCATCCGGCAGCTGGAAAACTTTGCCGGCGTGATGAACTTCGTCATCTTCCCGATGTTCTTCCTGTCCTCCGCGCTCTATCCGCTGTGGAAAATGGCCGAGGCCTCTCCGAGGCTGCGGGACCTGTGCGCGCTGAACCCCTTCACCCATGCCGTCGAACTCATCCGCTTCGCGCTCTATGCGAAGGGCAACCTGACAGCGCTGGCCGTCACGCTCGCCGCTTTCGCCGTCTTCGGGCTCGTCGCCGTCTGGGGCTACGATCCCGCCCGCGGGCTCACCGCGCGAAAGGCCTGACCAAGGCCGCAAAGGAGAACTGCCATGCGCCTTGCCACCCTTGCCGCCGGCCTTCTGCTGATATCCGCCAACACCGCCTTGTCTCAGACGGAGACCGATGCGGGCGGCACGCTCAATCCGGAAGAGCTGACGCTCAACCGCGTCATGAAGGACGTGGCGGAAGGGCAGACCAGCATGACCATCTGCGCGACCGGCTATTACATCACCAAGTCGGGCCGCCACGAAATGGCGCGCGAACTTTTCGAGCGTTGCGCCGCAGCCGGCTGGACGCACGCCATGACCTGGATGTCCCAGCTTGACGACAACGGCCTTGGCGGCCCGGAAGATCCTGACACTGCGGCCGAGTGGGACCGCCGGGCCGCGGAGGCCGGCGATCCGATCGGCAAGCTGAACTACGGGCTTGACCTGATGCGAGGCCGCGGCGTGATGGAAAACCGCGCACTCGGCCGCCAATATATCGACGAAGCGGCCCGCAGCGGCCTTCCCACCGCAAAGCGCCTGCGCGCCGCCGATTACGACCTCGATGTCGTGACGCCGGACGCCGACAACTGGAAATACGCCCCGGCCTTCTGATCCTCCTCGACGATCCGCGCGGGACGACCTTCAAGCCGGAGGATGCGCCCGGCGAGCCGCTCCGCTTCCGCGCGGACATGGGTGACCAGCAGCGTCGCGCAGGGCCGCTTGGCGATCAGCCGTTCGAAAAGACCCATCATTTCGCCGGCAAGCGCCGGGTCCAGGCTGACAAAAGGCTCGTCCATCAGGAGAAGATCGGGCGCAGACGCGAAGGCGCGCGCCAGCGACAGGCGCCGCTGCTGGCCAAGGGAAAGCATGCCGGGAAAACGTTCGCCGAGACCGCCGAGCTCCACGGCCTCAAGCCAATGCAGCGCCTCTTGCCGGGAGATGCGCGCGACGATGGTGAGGTTTTCGATCGCGTTCCGCCAGGGCAGCAGCACCGGTTCCTGAAACACCATGGCAAGCCGCGCCGTGGCCTCCCGTCGCCCGCGAAAATCGCGATCGAGACCCGCGACAACGCGCAGCAGCGAGGTTTTCCCGACGCCGGAGGGTCCGGTCAAAGCCACAGTCTCGCCCGGGGCAAGCGAAAGTCTCATCGGGCCGAGCACACCGCCCGGCCCGCCGCGTTGAATGTCGAGCGTGAGGACGGGCTCAACTGCCGGGGTGGTGGAAGACGCCATCGGGCAGCTCTTTCAGGTCGCCGACCAGATCGGCACCGCCAAGTTCGGTCATGATGGCCAGCATGCGTGCGGCCGCCTTTTCATCCACCGCGCGCCTTACCGGCGTGCCCGCAAGGAAACCCGCCTTCAGCGCCTCGAATTCAGCATCCGTCTCCGCCCGCATCATCGGTCGGATACGCTCCCAGGCCGCCGGATCGGCGGCAAGCTTGTCCTTCGCCTGGCGCGAGGCGGTGGCGATCGCTTCGCCCAGTCCGGGATGGCTCTTCAGGATGTCGCCCCGCACCACGTAGCCGATCAGCGGTGTCTCCGGATCGAGGCCGACGGCTCGCGCGGCCTCGTCGACGCCGACCAGCGTGCGCATGCCCGCCGCCTGCATGCGTGCGCCAAAATTCCAGAAGTTCAGGGCGCCCTGCACCTCGCCGTCGAGGGCGGCCTTGTAGATCAGCGGCGGCGCGCCGAAGACCTGCTCGGTCGTGCCGGAAAGATCGAAATGCTCCACTTTCTGCGCATAGGCGCGCAGGATCAGCCAGCTCTTGTCGATCGGGCTGCCGGCGACGCCGATCTTCTGGCCTTTCAGGTCGGCAAGGCTTTTTGCCGTGCTGTCCGCCGGCACCATCAGGCCGCCGACCGCGCGCGAATAGGGAATGAACACGACGTCGCGGCCGGCGGCCCGCTCCCGCGCCACCCAAAGCCAGTCGGAGACGATGACGTCCACCTCGCCCCCGACAAGCGCAATCTGGGCCGCGGGAGCGCCGGCAATGTCCATCACCTCCATGGTAAAGCCGTTCGCCGTGTCGAAGCCGTAGTGACGGATCGTATCGACTTCCCAGTTCACGGTGCCCGAAAGCTGGAGCGCGGCGCGTACGACAGCCGGCTCGGCGCGCGCCGGCAGGCTGGACAGAACCGCGGCAAACGCCGCTCCGACAAGCGATTTCAGGACTGTCATGGGCTCTCCTCCCCTGCTTTCGCGATGCTATCCGCTGCCGCCACCGCCCGATATACGACCTATTGGGGGTCCCCAAAGACATCGGGGTCTCGGCATTACGACCAAGGTCCAATTCATCCGTTGCAAGAGTGAGCAGATGATCCACGCCATGAAGCCCGCATCGATCTGCGGGCAGGGATTGGGAGGATGCCATGAGGAGTCTCGTTCTGGCCGCGGTTGCGGCCATTGCCTGTGCGGGTGCCGTGCAGGCCGGCGTAACGGAGGAGGATCTCGCAAAGGACGCCGAAACCGCCGCCGACGTGCTGACCAACGGCATGGGGCGCGGCCTGCAGCGCTTCTCGCCGATGGAGACGCTGAACACGAAGAACGTCAAGAACCTGCTGCCGGCCTGGGCATTTTCGCTCGGCGGCGAAAAGCAGCGCGGCCAGGAAAGCCAGCCGATCATCTATGACGGCATGATGTACATTACCGGCTCCTACAGCCGCCTCTACGCCATCGACATCAAGACCGGCAAGGAAGTCTGGCAGTACGATGCCCGCCTGCCGGAAGGCATCCTGCCCTGTTGCGACGTGGTCAATCGCGGCGCGGCGATCTTCGGCGACAACATCTTTTTCGGCACGCTCGATGCCCGCCTCGTGGCGCTCAATCGCAAGACGGGCGATGTCGTCTGGAACAAGAAGATCGCCGACTACAAGGAAGGCTACAGCTATACCGCAGCCCCGCTGATCGTGAACGGCCTCGTCGTCACGGGCAATTCCGGCGGCGAATTCGGCGTCGTCGGCGAGGTGCAGGCGCGCAATGCCGAGACCGGCGAGCTTGTATGGACCCGGCCCGTGATCGAAGGCCACATGGGCACCTTCAAGGGCAAGGAAAGCACGATGACCGGGACGCTCAACGCGACCTGGCCCGGCGACATGTGGAAGACCGGCGGTGGTGCGACCTGGCTCGGAGGCTCCTATGACGAAGACACCAAGACGCTCGTCTTCGGCGCCGGAAACCCCTCGCCCTGGAACAGCCACCTGCGCGGCGCCGGCAAGCCGGTGGACGGCAACAAGGGCGACAACCTTTATGCCGCATCGCGCATCGGCATCGATCCGGAAAACGGCGAGATCAAGTGGCACTTCCAGACCACGCCGCGCGAAGGCTGGGATTTCGACGGCGTCAACGAGGTCGTGCCCTTCGTCGACAAGGACGGCAACAAGCGCTTTGCGACGGCCGACCGCAACGGCTTCTTCTACGTGCTGAACCGCGAGGACGGCAAGTTCGTCTCCGCCCATCCCTTCGTGAAGAACATCAGTTGGGCGAAGGGCATCGATGAGACGGGCCGCCCGATCTACAACGAGGACAACCGTCCGGGCGATGCCGCTGCCGCCGCCGATGGCGCCAAGGGCCAGCAGGTCTTCGCCGTACCGTCGTTCCTCGGCGGCAAGAACTGGATGCCGATGGCCTACAGCCCGAAGACCGGCCTGTTCTACGTCCCCTCCAACGAATGGGGCATGGACATCTGGAACGAGCCGATCAGCTACAAGAAGGGTGCCGCCTATCTCGGCGCTGGCTTCACGATCAAGCCGCTCTTCGAGGACCATATCGGCAGCCTGAAGGCGATCGACCCCAATACCGGCGAGATCAAGTGGGAATACAAGAACGGCGCTCCGCTCTGGGGCGGCGCGATGACCACCGCCGGCGGCCTCGTCTTCTTCGGCACGCCCGAAGGCGATTTCGTCGCCCTCAACAACGAGACCGGCGAAGAGCTCTGGAAGTTCCAGACCGGCTCCGGGATCGTCGGACAGCCGGTGACCTGGGAGCAGGACGGCGAGCAATATGTGTCGGTGATTTCCGGCTGGGGCGGCGCGGTCCCCTTGTGGGGCGGCGAAGTGGCCAAGAAGGTCAACTACCTCAACCAGGGCGGCATGGTCTGGACCTTCCGCCTGCCAAAACAACTCGCAGCGCTGGACTGAGACGACAAGCCGGGCGGAAACGCCCGGCTTCCTGCTTTCTGCACGGGCCAACAAGGCCGATGAAGACGGACGAAATCAATGCTAAGCTATCGCCAGCCCTTTCGGGAATTTCGCATGATGCCAGTCCCAGCCCCCGACAAACCCGTGCGCACGCTGAAATCGGCGCTGATCGTCGATGATCACCCGCTGTTCTGCGATGCGCTGGCGATGACCTTGACTGGTCCGGTCGGCATTCCGGACGTCGAGGCCGTCGGTGCGCTTGAGGCAGCACTTGCGAGGCTGGAGACCGGCCCGCTGCCCGACGTGGTGGTGCTGGACCTCAACCTTCCCGACGTCAACGGGCTCGACGGGGTGGTGCGCCTGCGCCGCGCCCTGCCGGACACGCCGATCGTCGTCGTCTCCTCGCTCGACGAGATCCGCGTCGTGCGGGCAGCACTCAAGGCAGGCGTCAATGCCTTCGTCCCCAAGCACGCCTCCCGCGAGGAGTTCCGCGAGGCGTTCGCCGTCATTGCGCGCGGCGAAATCCATGCCAGCCGCATGGCGCTCGAAGCATCTGCTCCAACGCCATCGGAAGAGGCGGTAAAGAGGCTGGCATTGCTGACCCGCCAGCAGGCACGCATCCTGCAACTCGTCTGCGCCGGCCGCATGAACAAGCACATCGCCTATGAGCTTTCCATCGCGGAAACCACCGTGAAGGCCCATGTCACCGCCATCATGCGCAAGCTCGGCGTGCAGACGCGCATGCAGGCCGTGCTTTTCGCCCAGGAGGCGAGTTTCAGCGTCATGGCGACCGATATCTGACACCGAACTGCGTGCTGGCGTCCGGTCATCATGGATGCTCTAAGCTTTAAGGCGGGGGAAACGGCGGAGGAGGCCATCACCCGTGGAGGAACAGTTCATCACGCGTGCGCTCGCATCGGCGCATGACGCCCATGCGGTCGAGAGACTGGCGTCAAGCCTCGGTCCCGGCCCGTTTTCGCTCGTCCTGTTGTTCGTGTCGCCGGAGGCCGACGTGCCCGGCATCGTTTCGGGCGCGGCAAAGGCCTGGCCGGATGCGCGCATCGCCGGCTGTACCACCGCCGGAGAAATCTCCGGCGCCGGCTATGAGGACGGAAGCATCGTCGCCATCGGTTTCCGCGCACGCCATTTTGCGGCCGAAACGCTGCTCATTCCGGATCTGTCGCAGCTCGCAGCAAGCGAGCTTTCGGAGGCGCTGCTGCATGTAAGGCAATCGCTCGCCCGCGATCACGGACACCTGCCGGAAGAGTTCGCGCTGCTGTTCGTCGATGGGTTGTCGGCGCGCGAGGACGAACTTGCTTCGGTGCTTGCCGCCGGCACGGGCGCGATGCCGCTCATCGGCGGATCGGCCGGCGACGGCACGAATTTCCGCGAAACCCTCGTCTTCGACGGCAGGCAGCTTCTGGCGAATGCCGCGGTGATTTCCGTCATGCGCGGCGCCTGCCCGCTGCGGGCCTTCAAGATGGACCATATCAGGCCGACGGAGCGGCGCATGGTCGTAACCGAAGCCGACCCCGCCGCCCGCATCGTGCGAAAGATCAACGCCGAACCTGCCGTGCAGGAATATGCCCGTCTCATCGGCATGCAGCCGGAAAGCGTCGATACCCTCACCTTCGCGATTCATCCGCTTACCGTGCGCATGGGCGAGCGGCACCATGTACGCGCCATCCAACGCGTTCTGCCGTCCGGCGAACTCCTGTTCTTTTCGGCGATCGACGAGGGAATGGTTCTCACCATCGCCGAACCGCACGATCTCGTGGACCACCTGGCGGGCGAGTTGCAGGCCCTGAAGCAGCCGGGAACCCCCGTCGCCGTGCTTGCCTTCGACTGCATCCTGCGGCGTGTCGAAGCGCAGGAAAAGCAGATGACCGGCCGCGTTTCGGAGCTTCTGCGGCATCATGGCGTGATCGGCTTTTCGACCTATGGCGAGCAGATCGGCCCGATGCACATCAACCATACCATGACCGGTTTTGCCTTCTACCCGCCCGGCACGATCCTTTCGGGAAGCGATCCATGAACACACGCCTGTCCGAAGGATTGCTCGACCCCGCCGATGGCGAGACGAAAAACCTCGAAAAGATGCTCGTCATCGCCGATGCCCTCATCCGCCATGTCGAGCAGAATTCCGGCGACAGGGGGGCTGCCTTCGAGCAGTTCCGCCGCGCCGCGGTTCTGGAGGACCGGGTGCGCCAGCGCACGCGCGACCTCGAAACCACGCTCAAGCAGCTCAACGACGCCAACAGCGCCGCCGAGCGGGCGAGACGCGACCTGTCCCAGGCGATCGAGGCGGTCGATGAAGGTTTCGCCCTTTTCGACCCCGCCGACATCCTCGTGCTCTGCAATTCCCGCTTCTGTCGCGACCTCACCGACGTCCGCCCGAAGCTCTTTCCCGGCATTGCCTTTGCCGACTATGTGGAAATCGTCAGCCGTTCCACGATGCTGGCCTTTCCCAAAGGCGTGACGGTCAAGGCATGGGCTGCGGAACGCATGCGCCTGCACCGGACCCGGCAGGTCTTCAATGTCGGGCTGACCGGCGACCGCTGGCTTCAGGTCAGCGAGCAGCGCACCGCCGATGGCGGCACCGTCATCCTCCAGACCGATATCACCGACATCATCCGCATGGAGCGCTCGGAACGCGGCAAACTGCTGGACGATCAGGCCCGCATGATCCGCGCGACGCTGGAACATATCAACCAGGGCGTCGGCATCTTCGACGCAAACCGCCGGCTGGCCGGCTGGAACGGTCGCGTCGCGCAACTTCTCGACATCCCGCCGCGGCTGCTGCGGCGGGGAACGCCGTTCGAGCTGCTGGCCGACCGCATTGCCCGCTCGATCACCCTCAGCGACGGTTTTTCCGCCGACATGCTGCGCCAATGGATCGACGGCCGCCTGCCGCGCGAACCCCTGTCCTTCGAACTCCAGCACGTCTCGGGCATCATCCTCGACGTCTTTGCGCAGGAAATGCCGGGGCGCGGCTTCGTCATGTCGTTTGCCGACGTGACGCGCGAGCGCCTTGCCATCCACGCCATGATCCGCGCCAACAGCTCGCTCGAAGCGCGCGTGGCGGCACGCACCGGGGATCTCGCGGCGGCGCTTGCCGAGGCCGAGCGCGCCAATTCCGCCCGCGTCCGCTTCGTCGCGGCGGCGAGCCACGATCTGCTGCAACCGCTGTCCGCCGCCAAACTCTTCGTCGCGGCGGCGCGTGACGACGCGGGCGCCACGCCGATGTGCGGGACGCTGGAGAAGGCACACAATGCCCTTGTCAGCGTGGAGGGGATCCTCGGCGCCTTGCTCGACATCTCCCGCCTGGAAGCCGGCGGCGCTGCGGTCGATATCGGCCCGGTTCCCCTTTCCGTTCTCCTCAACCAATTGACCGACGAGTTCGCCCCCATCGCCGCCCGCAAGGGCCTGCGGCTCGACATCCTGCACTGCGGCCTCACCGTCTCGAGCGATCCAACCTACCTGCGCCGCATCCTTCAGAACCTGATCAGCAACGCCATCCGCTACACGAGCAGCGGCCGCGTCCTCGTCGGGCCGCGGCGGGTGAAAGGGCATGTTCGCATCGAGGTGCATGATACGGGACCGGGCATCGCGGCAGACCAGCAGCAGTCGATCTTCCGCGAGTTCCACCGCATCCAGGGTTCCGCCTCTGCATCCGAAGGGATGGGGCTCGGCCTTGCGATCGTGGAAAGGGCCTGCGGCCTGCTTGGCCACCGGCTGGCGCTTCATTCGGAGCCGGGGCGCGGCACCTGTTTCGCCGTCGATCTGGCCGTCGTCCCGCACCACGCCAAACCAGCCTACCGGGAGACCGCACCAGCGATACCCGAGGAGCCGGGCGACAACTCCGATCGCATCGCGCTTCTCGTGGAGAACGACGAGGACCTGCGCCGCGCCATCTCGCTGCTCCTGGAGCGGCGCGGGGTGAGCGTGCTCGAAGCGGCAAGCGGCGAGGAAGCGCTCTCCCTGCTGGAGGAAATCGGCATCGTGCCCGACCTCTACCTGATCGACCAGCAGCTCGATGGCACGCTCACCGGCATCGAAACCGTGCTGGCGCTGCACGCGGAATATGGCGAGCGCCCCACCCGCCTCCTCACCGCCAACCGCACGCCGCAGACGCGGCTTGCCGCGGACGCCGCGGGCATCGAGGTCATGTACAAGCCAATCGCCGCGGACGCGCTGGAGGCCTTCGTGCTGCACGCCAGCTGACCCGGCACCAAGGTCGCATTGCGACACGGCGTGCCAGATGGGACATCCCTTCCACCCGAATTGGAGGAGGAAGGACATGAAGAAGCTACTCGCGGCAACCGCCCTGATGATCCTTGCGAGCGGTGCGGCACAGGCGGCCGAACACGCCGTCAAGATGATGAACAAGGGAGAAAGCGGCGCCATGGTCTTCGAACCGGCCGCCATCGCAGCGGCTCCCGGCGATACGATCCGCTTCATCCCAACGGACAAGAGCCACAATGTCGAGGGCATCAAGGGCATGCTTCCCGAGGGCGTAAAACCCTTCAAGAGCAAGGTGAACCAGGAATATGTCCTGACGGTCAGCGAGCCCGGCTTCTACGGCGTGAAGTGCTCGCCGCACTACAGCATGGGCATGGTCGCCCTCATCCGGGTCGGCGACGGTTCCCCCAATCTTGACGCTGCAAAAGCGGTGAAGCTGCCGAAGAAGGCGGCGGAGCGCATGACGGCTGCCTTCGATGCGCTGGCGGCAGCGGCGGTGAACTGACCCGATCGAGAGACCCGAGACCTTGGTCGCATTGTGAAGCCGACCGGACGAGCGCAGCCTGACAGGGTGAACTGTCCACATTCTGGAGGAGAGACAAATGGCCTGGAAGAAACCCGTCGTCAAAGACATTGCCTGCGGCATGGAAATCAACATGTACGGCCCGTCGGAAGATGATCCGCGTCCCGAACATCCCTTCTGAACGGGACGCTATGCGCATCACCGTTCTCGGGGCAGGCGCCGGTGGCGGCCTGCCCCAATGGAACTGCGGCTGTGTGCAATGTGCCGCGGCGCGCGAAGGCCTGATCCCCGCGATGACGCAGAGCACGCTGGCCGTCAGCCTCGACGGTGTCGACTGGATGCTGCTCAATGCCTCCCCGGATCTGCGCCAACAGCTTGCCGCCTGTGCATCGCTGCACCCGACGAGCCTGCGTGGCAGCCCCATCAAAGCGGTGGTGCTGACCAATGGCGATGTCGATCATATTGCCGGCCTTCTCACGCTGCGGGAAAAAACCGCCCTGGCCGTCTACGCGACCGAAGCCACGCATCGGGTTCTGTCGGAAAACACGGTCTTCGGCGTTCTCGATCCGGCGCTGGTCGAGCGGAAAACCATTGTCCTCGACCGGCCCTTCAATCCGTTGCCGGGTTTGACCATCACGGCCTATGCGGTGCCCGGAAAGATCCCGCTTTATCTGGAAGGTGAGGCGCCGGACCTGGAAATGATGGGAGAGCAGACCGTAGGCCTGCGCTTACAATCGTCGGAACACGACGTGCACTACATTCCGGGTTGCGCGGCCCTGCACGACTGGCTCGTCGCGTCGCTGGAGCACGCCGATGTCGTGCTGTTCGACGGGACGATCTGGAGCGACGACGAAATGCCGGCCTCCGGCACCGGCTCCAAGACCGGAGCCCGTATGGGGCATGTGGCGATGAGCGGAGCGGATGGCTCGCTCGAACGCCTCTCCAGGCTTCGAGGACGGCGCATCTACACGCATGTAAACAATACCAATCCAGCGCTGATGCCCGAAAGCGATGCCCGCGCGGCGATCACGGCCGCCGGATGGGAGATTGCGAAGGATGGCATGGAGATAATCCTGTGAACATCAGCCCGAGGCACGAAGACTGGCCCTTGAGCCGCGCGGAATTCGAGGCGCGCCTGCGCGAGGTCGGCGAGGCGCGCTATCACGACAAACACCGGTTTCATGATCGCCTGCATGGCGGCCAATGCACTATGGACGAGGTGCAGGCCTGGGTGATCAATCGCTGGCAGTACCAGTCCTCCATCCCCATGAAGGACGCGGCTTTCCTGTCGCGCTGTCGCGACCCGGATCTGCGCCGCATCTGGCGCTCCCGCATCGAGGATCATGACGGCGCGGTCGAAAACGGCGGCGGCATTCGCCGCTGGCTGCGGCTCGCGCAGGGTGTCGGGCTCGATCCCGCCTATGTCGCGTCCGGGCGCGGTGTGATGCCGGCCACGCGCTTCATCGTCGATGCCTATATCCGCTTCGTGCGCGACGAGCCGCTCATCGCCGCCATGGCAAGCTCGCTGACCGAGATGTTCGCGCCCGCCATCCACACACAGCGCATCGCCGGCCTGCTGGCGCATTACGACTTCGCCGACCCGGAAACGATCGCCTATTTCGGCCACCGCCTGACGGAAGCGCCAAAGGATGTGCAGTTCACGCTCGACTGGGTGCTGACTCATGCCGTGACCCGTGCGGACCAGGAAGCGGCGATCGCCGCGCTGACGTTCAAGACGGACGTGCTCTGGGCCCAGCTCGACGCGCTCTGGAGTGGCTATGTCGAAGGCCACATACCGCCGGGCGCCTGGAAACCGGGCGAAGGACAGATGGCGGATCGTCCATGAACGCCGATCCCGTTCCCCTTCTGCCGCGCGGCACGCGCCTGCATCACGACCGGGTCCGCGATACCATGGTGCTGCTTGTCCCGGAACGCGCACTGCTGCTCGACGAGATCGGCACCGCCATCCTCCAGGAGGTGGACGGCAAATCGACACTTGCGGCGATATCGGCCCGGCTGGCAGAGCGCTATGGCGCGCCGGAGCCGGATGTGACAGCCGACATCCGCGCCTTTCTCGACGGGCTGGTCGCCCAGCGTCTGGTGGACTACCAATGACGGAGCGCCCCGGCGCGCCGATCGCCATGCTTGCGGAACTCACGCATCGCTGTCCGCTGTCCTGCTCCTACTGCTCCAATCCGCTTGAATTGACGGCACGCGAAAAGGAGCTTCCGACGGACGTCTGGGCGCGCGTGTTTCGCGAGGCTGCCGATCTCGGCGTGCTGCAACTGCATCTTTCCGGCGGAGAACCCGCATCGCGGCGTGATCTTCAGGATCTCGTCAAGGCGGCCCGCGACGCGAACCTCTATGTGAACCTGATCACCTCCGGCATCGGCCTGACCCCGGCGCGGCTCGACGCGCTAGAGGCAGCCGGGCTCGATCATGTGCAGCTCTCGCTGCAAGCGATTGACGCCGAAAAGGCCGACTGGATCGGCGGCTACAGCGGCGGCTTCGCCCGCAAGCTTGCTTTCGCGGGTGAAGTCCGCCAGCGCGGCATTCCCCTCACGGTCAATGCCGTCATGCACCGTCATACGATCGACGATATCGACGCGGCGATTGCCTTTGCCGCGGATTTGGGAGCGCGCCGGATCGAGGTTGCCTGCGTCCAGTTCTATGGCTGGGCATTGGCGAACCGCGCCGCACTCCTGCCCTCCCGTGATCAGGTCACGCGCGCGAAAAGCGCGGTGGCCGAGGCAAGGCGAGCCTATGCCGGTCGCATGACGATCGACTTCGTTCCGCCGGATTATTACGCGGACTATCCCAAGGCCTGCATGGGCGGCTGGGGCTCGACCGGCATCAACATCGCCCCCGACGGCACTGCCCTGCCCTGCCACGCCGCCGCGACGATACCGGGCCTTCAGTTCGACCGGGTGACAGACCGCAGCCTCGCCGAGATCTGGTATGACGGTTCGGCCTTCAACGCGTTTCGCGGCCACGAATGGATGCAGGAGCCCTGCCGCAGCTGCGCGCGCCGCGACCGGGACCACGGCGGCTGCCGCTGCCAGGCCATGGCCCTGGCCTCCGATCCCAACGCTGCCGACCCCGTCTGCCACCACGCACCGGCCCGACCCATCGTGGATCACATCATTTCCGAGCAAGCCGCGGCATCGCCACAGTTCATTTATCGCACCCACAAGCACCAATGAACCGTCGGAGCGTCCCCGGATCGGAAGCGATCACCCTCAAGCCTGCGATTCCGTCCGCAGCATCGAAAGGCCCGTTGCGCGATCGAAAAGGTGCAGGCTCTCGACGCTGGCTGAAAAGGCAACCGGTGCCCCGGTCTTCGGCCGGCCGCTTGCAGGAACGAGGGCGCCGATTTCCTTGCCGCCGACAAGGAACGAAACAAGCGCGCTGTCACCGTGGAACTCCACGAGATCGGTGATGCCCGCGAGCGTGTTCTCCCTGTTGTCTTGTAGAGGCGCGGCCGACAGCGACGATGGCCTCACACCAAGTGTATAGGCATGTCCCTCCTTCAGAGCGAACCGGTTTCGGTCGACCCTGAAGCGCAGGCCGTCGCCTTCGAGCAGCCAGTCTTGACCGTCGGAACGGGCTGTGACGTCAAGGAAATTCATGTTGGGCGTGCCGATGAAACCGGCGACGAAGAGCGTGCGCGGACGCTCGTAGATTTCCGCCGGCGTACCGACCTGCTCGATCGCACCACCCTTCATGAGAACGATACGGTCGGCCAGCGTCATGGCTTCAAGCTGGTCGTGCGTAACGTAGATCGTGGTGGTCTTGAGATTCTGGTGCAGGCGGGCGATCTCGACGCGCATGTGGTTGCGCAGCTTGGCATCGAGGTTGGAAAGCGGCTCGTCGAAGAGGAAGACGCGCGGCGTCTTGATCATGGCACGGGCGATGGCCACGCGCTGCTGCTGGCCGCCGGACAATTCGGTCGGCTTGCGGGAAAGGTATGGCTCCAGTCCAAGCGTGGCAGCGACGGTCTTTATGCGGCTGTCGATCTCCGCCTTGTCTACCTTCATGCGTTTCAGACCGAAGGCGATGTTGTCGTAGATCGTCATATGCGGATAGAGCGCATAGTTCTGAAAGACCATCGCGACGCCGCGGTCGCGCGGCTCAAGATCGTTGACGGTGCGTCCTGCAATCGATACTTCGCCGCCGGAAATGTCTTCCAGTCCCGCGATCATGCGCAGGAGCGTGGACTTCCCGCAGCCCGACGGGCCGAGGAAAACGACGAATTCATGGTCGTCGATCTCCAAGTTGAAGTCCTTGATGACATTGACGGCCCCGTAGGCCTTGTCGACATGGGAGCAGACGATGTGGGCCATGGTCAGTTCTCCTCCTGCACACGGATCTGGAGTTTCACGTCGGTCGCTCGCGCCTCGACGGCGCGCTCAAAGGCAGTGATGCTTTCGCCAAAGGCATAGGTGCCGGTGATCAACGGTTTCAGATCGACCTTGCCGGAGGCGATGAGTTCGAGCGCACGGTCGAAGACATTGGCGTAGCGGAAGACCGTCTCGATGCGCACTTCCTTGGAAATGGCGCCCGGCACGTCGAAGCGCACGGCATCGACCGGCAGGCCGACCAGCACGACGGCACCGCCCGGCCGCACGAGATCGAAAAGGCCGTCAAAGGCTTTGGCACTGCCGCTCGCCTCGAAGACCACGTCGGCGCCCCAGCCTTCCGTCGCCTTGGCGAGGGCGGCGGCGAAGGTGGTCTCGGTGAGCTTCACCGGCTCGATGCCGGGATAGGCGGCGGCAATTGCCAGCTTCTCCGCGGAAAAATCCGAGATGAGCACACGGCTGCAACCGCCAGCAAGGGCGGCAAGCGCCACCATGATGCCGATCGGGCCTGCGCCGATGACCGCGGCGACATCGCCAGGAACAATGCGGGCCCGCGCCGCCGCCTGCATGCCGATGGCGAAGGGTTCGACCATCGCACCCTCGGCGAACGAGACGTTGTCCGGCAGGCGATAGGTGAAGGCGGCGGGGTGCACCGCATAGGGCGCAAGAATGCCGTGCACCGGTGGCGTCGCCCAGAAGCGGACGGCCGGATCGACATTGTAGAGCCCGAGCTTGGAGGCGCGGGAGGAAGGATCAGGAATGCCCGGCTCCATGCAGACCCGATCGCCGACCGAGAGGGAGCGTACATTCTCGCCGACCTCGACAATGGTGCCCGCCGCCTCGTGGCCGAGCACCATGGGCGCCCGCACCACGTACGGACCGATTGCGCCATGCGTATAGTAGTGCACATCGCTGCCGCAGATGCCGACGGTGTGGATGGCGATCTTCACGTCATCCGGCCCGACAGCCAGCGGGAGATCGATGTCGCGCAGGGCAAGCACACCCTTTTCTTCAAGAACCAAGGCTTGCATGAAATTTTCCTGTCATCACTTGCTGTTGCGCCGGAACGCATTGTTGAGAAGGCCGCTCAGAATGCCGACGAGCAGGAGCGGTGGAATGGAGAGCAGCACCACCGAGGCATTGAGGATGCCCCACGGCACGTCGCGGCCGAGCTGGGTGAGTTCCGAAGCGACGATCGGCAGCGTCTTGGCATCCGAGGTCGTCAGCATCAGCGCGATCAGGAACTCGTTCCAGACCAGCACGAAAGCGAAGGCGACGGCGCCGATGAGCGAGCGCGCGGCGATCGGAAGTGCGACGCGCAGGAAGACGGCATAGGGGCCGTAGCCATCGACGCGCGCGGCTTCTTCGACCTCTTTCGGCACCTGGGCAAAGGCGGGCACGCCGAGCCAGATGACGGTTGCGAGCGTCAACAAAGTATAGGTCAGGATCAGCGACAGACGCGTGTCGTAGAAGCCGAGATCGAGCCAGATGACCATCAGCGGGATCGCAACCGCGACCGGCGGCAGGAAGCGCAACGACAGAACGAAGAACTGGATGTCCGCCGACCAGCGGTTCGGGTAACGGGCGATGGCATAGGCTGCCGGCAGGCCCAGCAGCGCACCGATCAGCACCGAGCCGCCGGCTGCGATCAGCGAGTTGACGAGGCCGGTCGCCACGCTCTCCCGACCCAGCACATAGGCAAAGTTATCGAGCGTCGGCGTGAAGATGAAGAGCGGCGTGGGGGTGACGATATCCACCCGGTTCTTGAAGGCGTTGATGACGGTCCACACCATGGGGAAGACCGCGGAAAAGGCCGCAAGATAGAGCACGGACCTGCCGAGGAAACGGGAGACATTCATGGCTTCACCCTCTTCCAGATCACCGTGAAGATCACGGTCGTCGCCAGCATCATCAGCACCGCCATGCCGGACGCATAGGAGATACGCCCCGATTCGATGAAGCCCTGCGAAAAGGCGTACATGTCGAGCGTTTCCGTCGCGATGCCGGGGCCGCCGCGGGTCATGACATAGATGAGATCGAAGGCGCGCAGGGACTCGATCATCTTGATGAAGGCAAGCGAGATGAGCGGCGCCTTGAGCATGGGCAGCGCGACATAGGCATAGACTTCCCAGGGGCGTGCATGATCGAGCCTTGCGGCCTCGAAGGGCTGCGGCGGCAGGGTTTCGAGCAGCTTCAGCACGATGACCGCGAAGAACAGGCCCCATTGCCAGACATCGACCAAGGCCACCGTCATCAGCGCTGTGGCGGGGCTTGAAAGCAGGTCCAGCGGCTGGCCGGTGATCGCCTTGTAAGGATAGGTGACGATGCCATAGAGCGGATGGAAGGCGAACTTCCAGACGAAGGCGGCCGAGACGCGCGGCAGGATGACCGGCACCAGAAACAACAGCGTCAGGACGGCCCGCATGCGCGACGATGCAAACTCGAAAAGCAGGATCCCGAGAGCGATCGCGACCAAAAGCGTCAGCGTGACGGTGAGGACCTCCCAGGTCAGCGACACGCCGACCGCATTGATGAAGCGGCGATCGGAAAACAAGTCGAGATAGTTCTGGAGCCCGACGAAGCTGCCATCGGGACGGCTGAGTTCGCGGTTGCGGAAGGAAATATAGATGGCATAGGCCGTCGGCACGAAGGCGAGCACCGCGAGGATGGCAAGCGGCGGCGCCAGAAAGACGGCGGGCAGGCTGGTTCTGGATTTCATGGATTTTTCCTCAAGATCGCGCGGCCGCCGTCTCGGGAGGCGAAGCGGCCGCGCGGCTCAAAGGCTCACTGGTTGCGGGCGACGAGGTCCTTGGCAAAGCCTTCGAGTTCGTTCAGGCCATCCTTTATGTCCGTGCGCGAACCGGCGATCAGCTCTTCCAGGATGATGCCCCAGCGGTCGCCGAGATCGGGCCAGAGCGGGCTCTGCCAGAAGTTGACGGCCGTGACCTTGCCCGTATCGGCCAGCGCCTGGCCGAGATCGGGGCCGTAGAGCTTGGCGAAGGTCTCGCTGGTCATGATGCTCGTGCGGTTGAGTTCGCTGAACTGGTTTGCCTCCAGGCGACGCTGTTCATTCTCCTTGGACGTTGCCCAGGCGATGAAGAGGCCGGCGCAGGCTTTCGACGCATCATCCGCATTGGCCTTGGTGCCGATGGCAAGACCATGGCCATAACCGCCGCCGGTCAGCGGCGTCGGCGGCGGCAGGTAGCCGACCTTGCCGGCAACCTGCGACGACTTCGGGTCGATCGCCATGCCGACGAGCGGTGTCGATTCCACCAGCATCGCCACCTGGCCGGAGGTGAACGCGCCGACCGACTCGTCCCACCCGCCGGTTTGCGTGCCCGGTGCGGAATATTTGAACAGCTCGAGATAGGTCTCCGTCGCCTTGACGGCCGCCTCGCTGTTGAACTTGGGCGTGTCGCCATCGAACCACTCGCCGCCAAAGCCCTTGAAATAGGGCATCCAGCGCCAGACATTCGCGCCCGAGCCGCGCTGGCCGCGCAACGCAATGCCGTAGATGCCCTTGTCCGGCTGGTGCAGCTTCTGGACCGCTTCCTTCATCTCGTCGAGCGTCGTCGGCGGTTTGACGCCGGCAGCCTCCAGGAGATCCTTGCGGTAGACCAGAAGGTCGCCCCCCCCGGTCAGCGGCGCGAACCAGACCTTGCCGTCATAGGTCGCGACCTTCTGGCGACCGGGGTCGAAATCGGCGTAGTCGTATTCGTCAGGATAGTAGTCCATGAGTGGCGAGACCCAGCCCGCGGAGGCAAACAGCGCGACGTTCGCCTCGTCGATATAGTACACATTGTACTTGCCGATGGTGGAGGCGTCCGCCTTGGTCTTGGCACGCCGGTCGTTCTCGTTGAGATAGTCGATCTCGAACGATGCGCCGCCGGAAAGCGTTGCGAATTCGTCCTTGTAGTTTTCCAGAAGCGTCAGGCCTTCGCGTGGCTGGGCAAGCACGCGGATCGTGCCGGAGCATTCGGCGGCCAGCGCAATCGACGAGACCGAGCTGGAAAGAAGGCATGCGTAGGCGATGCTCGAAACGAGCGTCTTCACGGATGTCATGGATGAACCTCCCCTAAGGATCCGATGGTCGGCGCGGCACGACCTCCTCGTGGCCTACGCCAATCTGTCAGCGAATATCTTCGCTAACACTGATACTAGCGAAGGAAATTTCGGGAACTAGCGTGCCTGATGCGGAGATTCTGTACTTTAATGCAGATTATTATGCTGCATTGCGAAAAAATGGTTCTATCTGCGCAAGGTTTCATCGGGCGGTGACAGGTCGTCGCGCTGGGGGCGGCGCTGCGGCGTCAGCCGGCGATAGGCCGAGGGCGTCATGCGATGGTGGCGCAGGAAGGTCCGGTTGAAATTGGAGATGTTCAGGTAGCCGACCTCGAAGCAGATGTCGGTGATCGGCATGTCGCTTTCCGCCAGAAGCTTGCAGGCCTGCCAGATGCGCAGCTTGTTGACGTGATCGGTAAAGGTGTTGCCGGTGTTCTTCTTGAAGAAGCGCGAAAAGGCGCTCTCGCTCATGCCGGCAAGATCGGCGACGTCGGACAGGCGAATGTCGGTCGCGAAATTTCGATAGATGAAGACGAGCGCGCGCTGGAGGGCATCGAGCGTTTCGGCATCGAGCTTCGGCGAGTATTCCGGCGAAGAGAGGATCTCATATTCCGCAGAGCGGGCAAGCAGATCGAGCAATTGCAGGAAGAGCGCAAGCCGCGCCACGCCTTTTTCCGTCCCCATGCGCTCGACGAGGTCGGCGCCCTTCACCAGCGTCTCGCCGTTGAACACGAGACCCCGCTGCGCACGGGCGAAAAAGTCCTCCAGCTGGGCGAATTCCGGCAGCAGCCGCGTCGCCTCGCGGATGCGGTCCGGATGGAACTGAACGACGACCTCCCGCCCTTCGATCACCTCGCCCGGCGCGGTCATCGTCACCCAGTCATGCGGCAGGTCGCTGCCGATCACGGTGAGATAGGTGGCGGAAAAGGCGCCGATATAGTCGCCGACAAAGGCAACGCCCTCGCCCTTGCGGATCAGATGGATCTCAAACTCCGGGTGGAAGTTCCAGACATTGCGCTCCCAAGGATAATCGTCGAGCCGCCAGAGAAAGCTCTCGTCAATGCCGGTAATGATGTGCTCGAAGGTTGGCGGGCTTGAGGCGAACGGACCAGGCCTCAGCTCTATGCCGCCCTTGGCTTCGCGCATCTTGGTAAGAGTGGCCACGTCCTGCTCCTGCGGATCAAACTCCAAGGAAAGCACGTGCCACCCGCCCGCCCCAGACGTCCCGCATCCTGCCTTCCACTTGCATTGTGACGGCAAATGCCGGCCCGGACAACCGACCGAGCGGAGGTCATGCTTTGCCGAAGGCAGGCCCTGCCATTTGGCCGATAATCCGAAACTCCCGGCCCACGGGGATCGCCTGACCTTAACCCCGCGTTAACCTGACGTTTTACCTAAGCGCCTATCCTGTTTGACATCGGCGCAACCGGCTAGCACGTTGTCCGCGGAGGCGAAGCGTGGGTACAGTATGGCATGATCTGCTCGCCAACATGGCGATCCTGGCACTCCTGGTTTCGATCTGGAGCAATACACAACTTCCGCGGCTCTTCCGTCACGCCGTCGTGCGGCAGCTCAGTTTCGGCCTGCTTCTGGGAACCGGCGCAATCCTCGTGATGCTGCTGCCGTTCCAGATCAGCGACGGTATCTTCATCGACCTGCGGACCACGGTGATTGCCGTTTCGGGCCTCTTCGGCGGGCCGATCGCCCTGACGGTGACGACCGTTCTCGTCGCGGCCTTCAGGCTCTTTTCCGGTGGCGCGGGAACCGTTGCCGGGCTGACGGGCATCGCGATCGCCGCTGCTGTCGGCATGGCCGCCTACCACCTGAAGAAGGACCAGCGTCCTTCCTTTCCTGCCATTCTGGTTTTCTCCGCGACCGTCGCCGTCAGCGGTCTTCTGGGCTTTCTCGCGCTGCCGCGCGACACGTTGATCGCCATCGCGCCCACCGTCCTGCTGCCGACGACGATCATCGTCTTTGCCTCGACGCTGATGATCTCTCTTGCAATCGCCAGCGAGCTTCGCCGGCGGGAAATGACGCAGAAAAACCATATCTACAAGGTCGTCATCGACAGCCTTCCGGACTGCCTGAACGTGAAAGACGTCGAAGGACGGTTCATCGTCGCCAATCCGGCGACGGCTTCGCTCATGAAAGCAACGGATTCGAACGCCCTTATCGGAAAATCCGATTTCGACTTCTATCCGGCCGACATCGCCCTCAAGTTCAAAGCCGACGAGGAGAAGGCGGCACAGGGCGAAACGTCCTACGTCATCGAGCAGCAGGTGACCCACCGGGACGGAACGATCGCCTGGCTTTCGACGCTCAAGTCGCCGCTGCTGGACGAGAACGGGCACGTGACCGGCGTCATCACCCACAATCGCGACGTCACCGCCAAAAAGGAGCTTGAGACGGCGCTCGCGGAAAGCGAGCGCAAGGCGACGGCCGCGCTGACCAACATGGCCGACGGCCTCGTCATGTTCGACGAGAACCTCAACGTCGTTTTCTGCAACGAGCAATATCGGACGATGTTTCCCCTGACGGCGGACCTGCGCGTGCCGGGCACGCCGGCCGCATCCATCCTCTATGCCTCGATCGCGCGCGGCGAGCTCATCAACATTCCCACGGACAACGTGACCGAATGGGTCAATACCGCCGTATCCCGCCTGCGCTGCCCCGGAACGGTGCAGTTTCCGCTCTTCGACGGACGCTGGATCGAGTCCAGGACGAACCCCGCGCCCGACGGCACATGCTTCGTGGTCTGTTCGGACATTACCGACGGCAAGCAAAGCGAACAGAGGCTGCGCGATCTCAACATACGGCTGGCAGAACTTGCCGAAACGGACGGGCTCACGGGCCTGCTGAACAGACGCGCCTTCGACACCATCCTGGCGCAGGAAATAGCGGCCGCGGGGCGCGGAGAAGGACCGCTGAGCCTCCTGCTTCTCGACGTGGACCGCTTCAAGGCATTCAACGACACCTATGGCCACACGGCCGGAGATGACTGCCTGCGTGCGATCGCCGAGTGCCTGCGCGCAGTCGCCCACCGCCCCACCGATCGCGTCGCCCGTTATGGCGGCGAGGAAATTGCATTGATCCTACCCGACACGCCGGAGGAAGGCGCACTCACCCTCGCCCACAAACTGCGCAACCGCATCCGCGCGCTGGAGATTGCCCATACCGGCAGCGAAAAAGGCATCGTGACCGCCAGCATCGGCGTGGCGACGCTCACCAACCATACGATCGGGCCGGATGCCGGCCGGCTCGTCCTGCGCGCCGACGAGGCCCTCTATCTTGCCAAGGCATCCGGTCGCGATCTCGTCCGTGCATGGGAGCCCACCAAGCCGCACCTCGTGAAAACAAAGGGATAATCGGGGCACCCGAAGGCCACCACTATCCTCGGTCCGCGATCCTCTGCAGCATCTCCTCCAGGAGAAGGCGCTCACCCGGCGACAGAACGGCAACCTCGTCCAGCCGGGACCGCAGGGCGGTGGCGATACTTGAAAGCTCGCTGCCATTCTTCAGGGGGCGCCCCTCGATAATCTGCGAGAAAACAGCTTCGCGCGCGGCATCTGCCAAATCGCCGCGTTGATCCGGGGCCTTTGCCAAAAGGGAAAGAACGCAGCCGATTCCTGCCGCATGAACGAGATCGACCGCATGTTCTTCGCTCACCCGAAGACGCCCGAGGCGCGCAAGACGGCCGACCTTTTCCCGCAGCACCGCCAATCCGGCAAGGGTCACCTTGGATGGCGGATTCGGGTAGGTCGTCCGGATCAGGTTGAAGATCGCCGGGTTGGCGAGACCGAACGCGATATAGTCGTCCCACCCCCTGCGCATGTCTTCAACGGGATCGGCCGCCGGTGCGCGCCGCACCTTCTCGGCGATGTAGTTTGCATAGGCCGCTTCTGCTACGGCATCGAGAAGCCCCCGTTTGTCGCCAAACAGGCGGTAGATGGTGGGTGCCTGAACGGAGGCAGCGTCCGCCACCGCCCGCGTGGTCGCCGCCTCCTCCCCGCCCGCCGCCACAAGGCGGGTAGCCGCGGCGAGAATGCGCGCTCGCGTATCGCTGGGTTCATCTGCGGGAGAGGTAAATTCATTTGTCGCCATCAGCCGATTTTAGCAGCGATTGTTAGCGGCGCTATCACAAACTTGATTTCAACGATAATCACTGATATCACCGTCACGTTATCATTGCTAACAAGAGGTAGAATCATGATTGTCGTAACGGGCGCCACCGGAAAGCTGGGCCGTCTGGTGGTTCAACACCTGCTCGAACGGGTTCCCGCCGAGAGGATCGCAGTCAGCGTGCGCGATCCCGGCAAGGCAGCGGCGTTCTTGCAGCAGGGTGTGCGGGTGCGCCATGGCGATTTCGCGCAGCCGGACAGCCTTGCCGGTGCGTTCGAGGGCGCAACGCAGGTGCTTGTCGTCTCATCCAACGCCAGCGCCTATGGCGGGGACTCGAAAGCGCAGCATCGCGACGCCATAGCGGCGGCCAAGACCGCGGGCGTGCGGCGCATCCTGTATACGAGCCATATGGCCGTAAGCGCGACGTCGGCATTCCTGCCGATGCATGTGCATGCGGCGACGGAAACGATGTTGCAGGAGTCCGGCATGGCCTGGACGGCCCTGCGCAACGGTTTCTACGCCGAGAGCGCCCGACAAATGACCGCCGATGCCGCAAGGACGGGAGAGGTCGTCGCTCCGGAGGACGGAAAATTCTCCTGGACCGCCCACGAAGATCTGGCGGCAGCCGCTGCAACCATCCTCGCCGAGGAAGGCCGCTTCGACGGCCCGACACCGCCGCTGACAGCCCCGGCGGCGCTGGATTTCACGGACATCGCCAATATCCTGAGCGAGATTTCGGGACGGACAATCGCCCGCAGGACCCTGACGGACGATGAATTCGAGCAGCTTCTCGCAGCCCGCAGCCTGCCCCCGGCCGTCATCGCCATCACGCTCAGCATGTATCGAGCAGCGCGCGCGGGAGAGTTCGCAAGGACGGACCCCACGCTCGGCAAGTTCCTGGGGCGCGAGCCGATCTCCGCAAGACAAATCCTCGCAAGCTAGAATGGCGAACGCGGGCTTGACCCGGAATTCAGAAGAAGGAGCCGGCCATTTCCGGTGGGCCTTCGAGGGCGTGGGCCATGAATTCCAGCGCCGATTGCAGGGACGGACGGCTGATCGGGCCGCCAAGGCAGATGCGCACCGCTTCCGGCGGGGTGCCGTCGACGGTGAAGGCATCCGAGGCGACGACGCCGATGCCGGCAGAGCGCATGTGCGTACCGAAGGTGGAACGCGTCCAGCCGTTTGAAAGCGGTAGCCAGATGTTGAAGCTGATCGGATCGGCGCGGTAGCTGCCGGCAGGCAGCATTGCGGCGACGATCGCCTGGCGCGCTTCGGATTCGGCACGGATGAAGCGCAGGATCGTGTCGGCCGTGCCGTCTTCGATCCAGCGGGTGGCAAGCGCCATCATCAGCGGCGAGGCCATGACGTTGTTCGCCCGCATGGCGCTGGCGAAAGGCCAGGCGGCGCGGCTGTCCGGCGCGACCACATAGGCAAGGCGCAAGCCCGCGCCGATGCATTTCGCCAGCCCGCCGATATGCCAGGTGAGGTCCGGCGCCATGGCGGCGAGCGGGGCCGGCGCATGGAGCGGAATGAAGCCGTACGCGTCATCCTCGACGATCGGCACATGGTACTTGCGCGCCACCGCGCAGATTGCCTCGCGCCGGATAGTCGGGATCGTCAGTGTCGTCGGGTTCTGAAGGGTCGGATTGAGGTAGATCGCCTTTGGCTTCTCGCGCTCGCAGGCCTCGGCGAACGCCTCCGGCAGGATGCCCTCCTCATCCATCGGCAGGCCGACGAGGCGAAGGCGAAGCTGGGCGGCGATCGAGCGCATGCCGGGATAGGTGATGTTTTCCGAAAGGACCGTCTCGCCCGGCTTTGCCAGCATGCTCAGGATGGCGAGCAGCGCCGGGTGCGCGCCGGGGGTGACGAAAATGCGCTCCTGCGCCGGCACGAGGCCGCGGCGGCTGAGCCAGGCGGCGGCCGCATCCTTGTCCATGACGGTTCCGCCAAACCCCTGGTAGCGCAGAAGCGGCACGAGATCGGCAGCGACGGCCGAAAGCCCTTCCCGCATGCGGGCGAGCAGATCCGGATTGTCCGGCTCCGGCGGCATGTTCATGGAAAAATCGACGACGGTGGCGCGGCGCGGATCGGACGCCATGGCGGAGGAAAAACCGCGTCGTTCGCTGTCCAGGCCGCCGGTGACGAAGGTGCCCCGCCCCACATGGGACTGCACGAGCCCGCGCTTCTGCGCCTCCAGATAGCCGCGCGCGACCGTGGTGAAATCGATGTCCAGCCGCTTCGCCAGCTCACGCTGCGGCGGCAGCCGGTCGCCGACGACCAGATGGCCGCTGCGCAGGTCCATCTCTATCAGATCGGCGATCGCCATGTAGCGCGGGCTGTTGGAGCGGCTGAGGTCGGGATGCCAAGTCTTCATGAGGTGCGGGAGTCCGTCTGCGATCATTGACTGTATATTGCTGCTTTTTCTCCCTGTCATCCCGCGATTGCTGGCAAAGGCGCCGCAAACCGCGGCTCCCAGACCGGGTGTCGCCGCGCCATGACCGTTCGATGCCGTATTGAATGCAATTTGAATGCATTCAATACGGCCATTGTTGATGGCCGTTTCAGCAGGTCGCTGCTCTCATTTTTGACTTCCGGAATCAAATTTTCGCCAATTGACTGTATAATTGAATGCATTTTTGCGACCGTTGACTGCAATTTGTGCAAAATCAATTCTGGCATGGGCCTTGCAATTGAATGGCTGTGCCCCGGCAGGGGCTTGACGCCAACATAGGAGCCATTCATGCCCGCAATCACCGCACCGGCCCATGCAGACGGAGACTTCTTCGTCGATTACGAAGAGAAGGTTTTCGAGGACGTCCAGGCCAGGGAAGGCGAGAAAGCCCTCATCACGTTCCACACCGTCGCCTTCGAAGGTTCGATCGGCCTCGTCAACCTGTTGCAGGCCAAGCGCCTGAAGCGCAAGGGCTTCGAGACCGCCGTCCTGCTCTACGGCCCGGGCGTCACGCTCGGCGTGCAGCGCGGTTTCCCGAAACTCGGCGCTGAGGCCTTTCCCGGCCATCTCAACTTCAACAACCAGATCAAGGGCTTCATTGAGGAAGGCGGCAAGGTCTATGCCTGCCGTTTCGCTCTCCAGGCGCTCTACGGCCACGGCGAACAGGCGCTGATCCCCGGCATCCGCCCGATCAGTCCGCTCGACGTGCTCGACCTGATCCTCATCCACCGCCGCGACGGCGCCTTCATCCTCGACACCTGGACCCTGTGACCCGGCGGAGGCGGACACGCTCCGCCTCCCCGTCCCGATGGAAGGAATTCGTCATGGACAAGAAGCTGATGGTCCGCGCCGCCGCCGCGCAGATCGCGCCGGACCTCACGTCCCGCGAGGCGACGATGGCGCGCGTGCTGGAAACGATCCGCGAGGCCGCGAGCAAGGGCGCCGACCTGATCGTCTTTCCCGAGACGTTCGTGCCCTGGTATCCTTATTTCTCCTTCGTGCTGCCGCCGGTGCTTTCCGGCAGCGAGCATGTGCGGCTCTACGAGGAGGCCGTAACCGTGCCGAGCCCGGCGACGGATGCGGTCGCCGCCGCCGCAAGGGAAAATGGCATCGTTGTCGCGCTCGGCATCAACGAACGCGACCGCGGCTCCCTCTACAATGCCCAGCTTGTCTTCGACGCCGATGGCACGCTTCTCCTGAAGCGCCGCAAGATCACACCGACATTCCACGAGCGCATGATCTGGGGCCAGGGCGACGGCGCTGGGCTGACGGTGGTCGACAGCCGCGTCGGGCGCATCGGCGCGCTCGCCTGCTGGGAGCATTACAATCCGCTCGCCCGCTATGCGCTGATGGTCCGTCACGAGGAGATCCACGTCGCGCAGTTTCCCGGCTCTATGGTCGGCCCGATCTTCGCCGAGCAGATGGAAGTGACGATCCGCCACCATGCGCTCGAAAGCGGCTGCTTCGTCGTCAATGCCACCGGTTGGCTGACCGACGCGCAGATCGCCTCGATCACGCCGGACGAGAAGCTGCAACGGGCGCTGCGCGGCGGCTGCATGACGGCGATCATCTCGCCCGAGGGAAAACACCTCGCGCCGCCGATCACCGAGGGCGAAGGCATCCTCATCGCAGACCTCGACATGAGCCTCATCGTCAAGCGCAAGCGCATGATGGATTCGGTCGGCCATTACGCCCGGCCGGAACTTCTCTCCCTCCTCCATGACGACCGGCCGACGCGGCCGATGGTCACCGCCCACCCCGCCTTCGAAACCGATCCGGCAAGGAACAGCACCGATGGACACGATAACGCGTCTTCCGACCGAGAAACTGATCAACGAATTGCAGTCCTTCGGAGCCAGGCTGGTTGATCCGAAGGCGGGGCACGAGAGCCGCCGCGGCGGCGCCGGCCCTTCCGACCACAAGCCGATGACCATCGACGGCATGACCGTCATGGTGCCGGTGCACACCGCGCCGGCCTTCGAAAGCCCCTATCTGGTCGAGAAGCCGGACGAGACGGGCAGGAGCCGCATCAGCCGCGACGGCCGCGTCATCGGCGAGGTCTCCTTTCCGCTTCGGCCACGCTTCTACGAGAGGACGACGGCGGACGGCATCCCCTATTCGCAGATCGCCGTGCTGCACGGTCGCGACGTGCTGGCGACGACGGTGCTCCAGACCTGCATCCGCTACCAGAGCCGCACCAAGACCTGTCAGTTCTGCGCGATCGGCCAGTCGCTCGCCGCCGGCCGCACCATCGCCCACAAGACGCCGGAACAGCTGGCCGAGGTGGCGAAGGCCGCCGTCGAGCTCGACGGGGTCAAGCACATGGTGATGACCACGGGCACGCCGAAGGGGCCGGACCGGGGTGCCGCGATCCTCGCCGAGAGCGCCCGCGCCATCAAGGCCGCCGTCGACCTGCCGATCCAGGCCCAGTGCGAGCCGCCGGAGGACGACGGCTGGTACAGGACCATGAAGGATGCGGGCGTCGATACGCTCGGCATGCATCTCGAAGTGGTGACGCCGGAACTGCGCGCGAGGATCATGCCCGGCAAGGCGCAGGTGACGATCCCGCAATATATGCGCGCCTTCGAGGCGGCGGTGAAGGTCTTCGGCCGCGGCCAGGTCTCGACCTATATCCTTGCCGGCCTCGGCGATACGCGCGAGGCGATCCTCGATATCTGCGCGAAGCTGGTGGCGATCGGCGTCTATCCCTTCGTCGTGCCCTTCGTGCCGATCTCCGGCACGCCGCTTGAAAGCCACCCCGCGCCGAAGCCAGATTTCATGCATTCGATCCTCGGACCGCTCTCGAAGATGCTGGTCGACAGCGGCCTCAAGGCCGTGGACATCAAGGCGGGCTGCGGCAAGTGCGGCGCCTGCTCGGCCCTTTCCACCTACGAGAGGATGCTGACGAAATGATCATCGAACCGGTCTCCACCTTCCGCGCCAGCGAGTTCCAGGTGAAGTTCGCCACCTCCGCCTGGGAGCGGGCGCAGGCCCATGCGCTGCGGCGCGCCGTCTTCTGCGAGGAACAGGGCTTCTTCGAGGGCGACGACCGCGACGCGATCGACGCGCACGCCACGCCCATCGTCGCCCTGTCGATGCTGGGCGTGGCGGCGGACCGCCTGGTCGGCACGGTGCGCATCCACGAGGCAGAGCCGGGCGTCTGGTGGGGCTCGCGGCTTGCCGTGCATGCGGACTACCGGAAGATCGGCGCGCTCGGGGCGACGCTCATCCGGCTTGCCGTCTCTTCGGCAAACGCGATGGGCTGCCGCACCTTCCTCGCCAATGTGCAGCCGCAGAACGGCCTACTCTTCCGCCGGCTGCATTGGGATGTAATCGGGGAAATCGACATCTACGGCAAGCCGCACCTGCGCATGAAGGCGGACCTTGCCTGGTATCCGCCCTGCCCCACGCCCGAAGCGGGCTTCGTGGCGCTTGCGAGAAAGGCGGCGTGAGATGGCGGAAATCGATATCCCGGGCCTTGCCGCCCTTCTCGCCGAATCCAGCGGCGTCGCCGCCAAGGCGGACATTGCCGACGTCTCCGCCCGGCTCGGCCTTGCCGGCGCGCCGGTCGCCGTCGGCGACGACTGCGCGGCGCTGCCGGATGGCGACGGCTACCTGCTCTTCGCCATCGAGGGCTTCATGAATGGCTTCGTCGCCGCCGATCCGTGGTTTGCCGGCTGGTGCGGGGTCATGGTCAACATTTCGGACGTCGCTGCGATGGGCGGCCGGCCGCTCGCCGTGGTCGATGCCGTCTGGGCGGATGGCAGCGAGGCCGCCGCCCCCGTGCTCGACGGCATGCGCGCGGCCTCCGCCGCCTTTGGCGTGCCGATCGTCGGCGGCCACACCAATATCCGCACCGACCGCGGCCAGCTTTCGGTGGCCATCCTCGGCCGGGCGACGCGGCTGCTGACGAGCTTCGACGCAAGGCCCGGCGACGTGCTGATCGCGGCGATCGACCATCGCGGCCGCTACCGCGAGCCCTTCGACAACTGGGAGGCGGCGACGTATGCCCCGCCGGCGCGCCTTCGCGGCGACCTCGAAATCCTGCCGGAGATCGCGGAAGCGGGCCTCGCCCTTGCCGCCAAGGACATCAGCCAAGGCGGGATCATCGGCACGGCGATCATGCTCGCCGAATGTTCGGACGTGGCGATCGAGATCGACGTGACGCGCATTCCGCTACCGGCCGGCGTGCCTCTGGACCGTTGGCTAAGGACCTTCCCGAGCTTCGGCTATCTCCTCTCCGTGCCGCCGGAAACGTGCGATGCGGCGCTGGAGCGCTTTGCCCGCCGCGCGATCGCCGCCGCCGCGATCGGCACTGTCAAAGCCGGCAGCACGGTCGCGATCACCGACGGGCGAACCCGCGCCGTCATCCGCGACCATGCGGAAACCCCGCTGATGAAGGCCGCACCGTTGGAGGAAAGCGCATGACGGACCGGCTGCGCATCGCCATGCTGGCGCATTCCACCAATCCGCGCGGCGGGGTGGTGCACGCCATGCACCTCGCAGAGGCGCTGACGGCACTCGGCCACGCGGTCGTGCTGCATGCGCCGGACGCGGCGGGAAAGGGCTTCTTCCGCCAGCCGACCTGCGGCACCGCCGCCTTCCCCGTCGCTGCGGCGCCAGCCGACATGACGGCAATGGTCGAGCAGCGCATCGCCGACTACATTTCCCATTTCGAGCAGCGCGCCAACCGCGGCTTTGACATCTTCCACGCCCATGACGGCATTTCCGGCAATGCGCTCGCCACGCTGAAGGCGCGCGGCCTAATCCCCGGCTTCGCCCGCACAGTGCACCATGTCGATACGTTCGGCGATCCGCGGCTGGTGGCGTTGCAGGACCGCTCGATCGTCGAGGCGGACCTGTCCTTCACCGTGAGCACGCTCTGGCAGCAGGCGCTCGGCGAACGCGGCATGCCGGCCGTCGTCGTCGGCAACGGCGTCGATACGGAACGCTTCGCGCCGACCTGGAGCGGCGAGCAGACGGCGCTGCGCGACCGGCTCGGCATTCCGTCAGGCCCAGTCTTCCTCAGCATCGGCGGAGTGGAGAAGCGCAAGAACACCACGGCCATCCTCGAGGCCTTCCGCCAGCTGCGCGCCGTGCGCCCCGATGCGCAGCTGGTGATCGCCGGCGGCGCCTCGCTGCTCGACCACAGCGCCTACCAGACGGAATTCCGCGCCGAGCTTGCAGCGCTCGCCACCCATGCCGCCGCCGTGCACATAGTCGGCCCCGTTGCGGACGAGGACATGCCGAACCTCTACCGGCTCGCCGACGCGCTGGTCTTCCCCTCGCTGAAGGAAGGGTTCGGCCTCGTCGTGCTGGAGGCATTGGCGAGCGGCATTCCGGCCATCGTCTCCTCCATCCCGCCCTTCACCGAATATCTCGGCGCCGACCATGCGCTCTGGTGCGATCCGAAGCATCCCGCCTCCATTGCCGATGCCATGGCACTGGCCCTCGTGCCGGCGATCCGCGAGCGCGTCATTCCCCGCGGGCTGGATGTGGCGGCAAGCTTCAGCTGGCGCCGCGTCGCTGAAAGCCATCTCGCCGCCTACCGGACCCTGAAGGAGGTCGTCCATGCCTGAAATGCACTTCGTCGTCACCTGGCCGGACGGACGGCGGGAGACCTGCTACTCGCCCTCGCTTGTCGTGAAGGAGTTCCTCGACGAAGGCGAAAGCTACCCCGTCTCCGACTTCCTCGAGCGCAGCCGCAAGGCGCTCACCATTGCCAGCGAGCGGGTGGAGGCGAAATACGGCTATCCCTGCTCGCTCGCCCGCGGCCAACTCGCCCGCATCGTGGCGACGGGCGCCCCCTTCCTTGCCGACACCGAGGCGCGCGTGCGCTGCGAAACCTTCCTTCCCTGAAAGGACCCGTCATGACCAAGCCCATCCTCAAATCCCACTACAGCGCCGTCGTCGTCGGTGGTGGACAGGCAGGCCTTTCGGCCAGCCACTACCTCCAGAAACACGGCATCGACCACGTCGTCTTCGAGCAGAAGACCGTCGCCCACAAATGGAAGGACGAGCGCTGGGACGCCTTCTGCCTCGTCACGCCCAACTGGCAATGCCAGCTTCCCGACCATCCCTATGACGGCGACGACCCGCACGGCTTCATGGTCAAGGACGAGATCATCGCCTATGTCGACCGCTTCATCGACAAGGTGCAGGCGCCCGTCTTCGACCATACGTGTGTGACCGCGGTGGAGAAGATCGGCGATCTCTTCCGCATCGAGACCTCCATCGGCACCGTGACGGCCGAAAGCGTCTTCCTCGCCACCAGCCTCTACAGTCGCCCCGCGATCCCTCGCGCCGCCGAACGCTTGCCGGACGCGATCGTGCAGATCCACACCGCCGACTACCGCAATCCCGGACAGCTGCCGAAGGGTGCGGTCGTCGTCGTCGGCTCCGGCCAGTCCGGCGCGCAGATCGCCGAGGACCTGCACCTTGCCGGCCGCAAGGTGCACATGATCACCGGCAATGCCCCGCGCTGCGCCCGCTTCTACCGCGGCCGCGACGTGGTCGACTGGCTCGCCGACATCGGCCAGTACGACATCACCGTAGAGCACGACGGCATGACGAAGAAGCGTCACGACACCAACCATTACCTCACCGGCCGCGACGGCGGACGCGACATCGACCTCAGGAAATTCGCGCTGGAGGGCATGTCCCTCTACGGCCGCATGCGCACGGTGGAACACGGCCGCATGCTCTTCGATGCCGACCTGACGGCCAATCTCGACCACGCTGACCGGGTCTATAACGGCATCAACGCACTGATCGACAAACACATCCTCAAACACGGCATCGATGCGTCAGGGGAAACCGTCTACCAGCCGGCCTGGCGACCGGAGACGGACCCGACGGAACTCGACCTCGCGGCGGCCGGCGTCTCCGCCGTCATCTGGGCGACCGGCTTTTCGCCCGACTGGTCCTATGTCGGCCTGCCGATCTTCGACGGCACCGGCTACCCGGTGCAGCGGCGCGGCGTAACCGGCGTGGAGGGCGCCTACGTGCTCGGCCTGCCGTGGCTGTGGACCTGGGGCTCGGGCCGCCTCCTCGCCGTCGGCAAGGACGCCGAACATGTCGTTGGCCATCTCGCCGGAACGCTTGCCGAGCGGCGATCCATGACCCGGCAGGCGGCGAACGGTTGACACCCATGAATCTCGCGATCTTCCCCGAGGCGATACGCGCGCCCACCGCCCGACTGCTGATGGAGCGGGCGCTGGAACCGCACCTCCTGATCGGCATGCCGCACCTGACGCCGGACGGGCTTTCCGAAACCTGGCTGATGAAGGAGCTCGGGCATCGCCACTGGCTGATGCTGGCGCGTGATCTCGGCATGGACGACGCCGATTTTCGCACGCCGGACGGGGCCGAGGCCTATGCGGCCTTCTGCGCGACGGCGTTGAGCAATGCCGATTTCGCCGCGGTCAAGGCAAACGATGTGCTCACCATCCGCTCGACGCTTCATCCCGTCGGGCGGACGCAGACGCTCACGCGGCACCACCTCTCCTGCGGTGAAAGGCCGATCGGCACGGTGGAACTCCTGTCGCTTTTCGTGACACGCAGCCGGGCGGGCGACAACCGCTCCATCATGCGCACCGCGCTGTCGAATCGCAGGAGCGCGGCCGGCGTGGAAAGCACGTTGGCGAAGACGGCGGCAGCGCTTCGTGCGGGGACGCTGCGCAGCCATTTCGGCCTTGCGAGCGACAGCGCGCCCCTCGCCTCCCACCGCTTCCAGCCCGACCGTCTCCAGGAATTCAACGGCGCCGGCCTGTTCTACTGCGCAGAATTCCAGGCCATCGCCAGCAGAGCCCTGGCATGCTGGCGTCCGGCGGAAAACAGGACGATCCGCGACCGTGACGTCTTCTTCTTCGGCAATATCGATGCCGGAGAAACCATCGAGGCCGAGCTTGCGGCCGAGACACCCAACAGCCCGACCCAGCTATGCCGGCTCAAGCGGAGCGACGGAAAGACAATCGGGATGGTGTTTTCCAACTATAGGGCGGGCCGCATTCTTCGATGAGAAGCTCGCACCTGGACTCGATCTCGGACATCATCCTGATCGATAAGATGCATGCAGATTTCACAAAGTCTGCCGGCCGTGCTGTCTTTTATCGAAATTAGGCTTTCGGTGATCTTGCGTGTGCCTAACTGCCGTGCACCAGACTGTGGATCATGGCCACAAGGCGCAAAATCTCTGCTTCACTATTGTAGTAGTGGGGCGACGCCCGCACGACGCTGGGCAGTGCGCGGGCGGTTGCATCGAGCAAGGTGTCACGATCGCGGCGGGACGTGGCCCAAGATCGTGGACCTTCACGCCGGAAATCCCGGCAAGGGCTCACGAAGCTGGTCGGCCAAGGATCGACAACGCTCCATAATGACATCGGTCCCAATTGCTTGCGCATAATCGATTGCAACACCGAATCCCAGCCGCGCGGCATAATTGTTCTCCCAGGTCTCAAACCGGCGAGCGTCAGGCCGCAAGTCATAATGAATAGCCCCTAGAAGTACGCGTTCATTGCCTTGCATCGCTTGCAGTTTTCCGTGCGGACGATGTGCCGTCTTCTGCGGGTTCATCCCAGCGGATTTTACACCTAGCTGAAGAGCCCGCTGAGCATGCGGGCCAGCGAGGACAAGCG
>NZ_JBPEHL010000023.1:0-67766 GCF_051201095.1 Shinella sp. BE166
ACGCTTAAAATCTTCGCTGAAATTCGATTTGCTCATGATGCTCTTCCTGCCTCAAAATTAGGAAAGAAGGCGTCTACAAATCTAGGGGCTATTCAAAGCAGTTTCTGGCTTTGGCTTCCGACATGCCTCCTCGTTGTGGCTTTACTCTCGCTCGCCACGCACTGGCTGGCATGGGGAGCATCGTTTCTGTACTACGGGCAAATCGCGTCCGCCGACGCAACCATCACCATAAGTTTAAGCGACGAAGCCGTTCGCGTGAGGTCGAGCGTGGCCGACTCGATCGTTCCATGGGCGACCGTAAAACGCATTATCCGGGAAGAACACTACTTGATGCTGCCGATATCGAAGCGGGAGGCCTTCATTCTGCCGAGACGCAGCTTCAAAACTCAAAATAGTTTTGAGGACGCCTTTCGTTATGCGAGGGAAAAAATATAAATAAAGGCGGGACCGGTTGGAGCCGGCTGACAGTGCCCGGTCGCTTTTTCCTTCAATTGCGGGCTCAGCAACTACTATCTGCGCAATAGCCCCTCCGATGGCATACACGTCAGGCTTCTGGTAGTGTAGGACGTTGCAGTATCGTTAGGGGCAGCCATGTCTTTGCTTGCGTTGCATCATGTATCGATCATCACCGCCGACCTTGGTAAATCATTGCCGTTTTATCGCGACGCGTTCGGCCTCACCGAGATCGCGCGGCCGAGTTTTTCCGTAAACGGTGCCTGGCTGGCGTGTGGCGACCTACAAGTGCATCTTGTCGAATATCCGGATGGCACGTTCCGGCAGCACCCTGCTGTCGACCGTAACGACTGGCATTTCGCTTTCCGCACGGACGATTTCGACGGCGCCGTCGATCGACTGATGCGACTTGGTTTCCGCGAAGACCTGCCTCAGAGCGATCCACATTGTCTGCTGATCTTTCGTACCGGACTTGCCGGCTTTCCGCAGCTCTACCTCCGTGACCCCGACTTGAATGTCATCGAGATCAACGGAGCGCCGTAGTTACAGAGAATATCAGTAATGAGCACGGTGCTCCGGTCTATCCGCAAAACATTCGTGCTTGCCGTTGACATGTGGAGCATTTTTCAGAAGCTGGCGACGAACCTCGCACCAACGGAGATGAGATGGTCCAGTCGATCGTGGAATTGCGGAACATGCCGGGTACTGAAGCGGCAATCGGTTGGGCTGGTGGTCACACTGTGGTGGTGGATAGACCGGATGGCAAAGCTGGTGGCATGGGTCTCGGCTTCAATGGCGGCCAACTGTTGGCTCTGGCCATCGGCGGTTGCTACTGCAACGACCTCCGATATGTCGCGCACGATGTCGGTGTTGCTATTGGAGAGATCGAGGTAACGGTGAAACTGGAGTTAGACGGTGCGCCTTTGATAGCTACCAACGCCGTCTTGTCGGTTAGATGCGCGACGTTGGATGGCTCCGACGCCCAGATGTTGATCGATCGGGCCTGGGCGGTCTGCACGGTAGCCAATTCGATGAGGCGCGGCGTGCCTACCAAATTGGAGGTGGCTGCCGGCCCATAAGGTGTCCGGCTATGTGTCTGGTCGATAGCCAGCATGTTGCGCGCAGATTATCGTCGCATATAGGCAATCGCTATGTCTGCCATGCACACCGGCTTCACTGAGGTTAATTCTGCCTCGAACCCTATGGATCAGACGACGCAAAATGCTGCCATGGTCGAACAATCAAATGCTGCGTTCAACGCGCTGGCCTTAAGAAGCCGGGAGCCTGCAGAGCTTGATTGCGCAGTTCAGTCGGCACGTCTCAGCGGTCGGCACTGCGCCAGGTGGGTCGCCCAATGGTGCCTCCGTTCTCTTATACCTCTGCCGCGGGCGCCCCCCACTGCTAAAGACCGCGGCATATGGCTCGCTCGATCGGAGCAGCTTCCCTTGGTTGGGTTCACATCTGCTCGGTGCCAACTGTGCAGCTACCATCATCTTGGCTTCAATTCCGGCGCTCGATGCCATTCTGCTTCAATGTGTGCCGGAACGCCAACGCGGCTTCCGCGTGCCGGTTTTATCAAGCAGACCCTCGGCGCGCTCGCCACATACGAGCCCGAAGTGATCGTCGATGCGATCAAGCTCCTACGTGACAATCGGGCGCGAACGTCGCCTAGTCCTGATGCCGGTCGGCACAGCGGGACGGATAACGTCGAACGCCCTTAATCGCGCAGAGATAGCAATTGGATTTCAGAAACACACCGACGGCCTCTGGCCCGACGAATATCTGCGCAAGACGATAGAGCAGGGCGCGTCAACGTCAGTGTTGCTCGGCGCGCCGCCGCTGGTGGAGGACGTCTCGGCTGGTACCTCGACGACTGCCAGAAGTCTCTGGTCGTTGCCGAGTGCTGACCGGGACCATTCAAGGGCGTTGCTATGCCTGCCGATCGGGTAATGCCGTCCGTCATTGGAGATGGCAGCGCGGACAGACGTGATGCCGCCACAATCGGAACAGCCGGTCGGACTTCGACGGCCCGGCAGGGAGTCGCCTATGCGTTGCGCTGCCAGAGCGATCAGGCCTTGGCTGCAACTGGAAGCCTGAATGGCGCCCCGAGGCGATTGAACGCGTTCATCGCAGCGATCGTGATCGTCAGATCGACGAGATCCTTCGGTTCGAATGCATCGGCGGCGGCGGCATAGGCCTCATCGGAGGCATGGGTCTGGCTGACATTCGTGACTTCTTCAGCCCAAGCCAGTGCTGCTCGTTCTTGCTCGCTGAACAGGTGAGGCACCTCGTCCCAGACCGGAACAAGCGTGATCTTATCGACGGACATCGTCTTGCGCAGATCGCGACTATGCATGTCGATGCAATGGGCGCAGCCGTTGATCTGCGACACGCGCAGGAAGACGAGATGGATCAGCTCTTCAGGCAGGTTCGTTTTCTTGGTGACGTAGTGATGGACGCCGAAGAGCGCCTTGGCACCCTCGGGGGCGACTTCGGACCAGTTCATGCGGGACATATTGTTTTCCTTTCTCGTGGACACGGTTCTCCGTTCGCCGGAGAAACCGTCGTTGCTTGTGCTAGGTGAGGGGGTAGTCTGGTAGGTAGCGCTACGGCTTGCGCGGCGTCGTCAGGGCGGTGTCATCAGTATCGACGACGAAGACCGCGAGCAGTTTCGCCGGCTCGGTCTTGCTGGCGTTGGCGCTGACGTCGTGGCGGTCGCCCGGCAGCTCTGTGAAGTTCTGGCCGGCAGTGAAGGTCTTCGTCTCGCCATCGTTCACGGCGCTTAGGATCGCTCCTTCGAGAACCGTCGCATAGATCAAGGCGGATTTTGCATGCGTATGAGCGGAACTGTAGCCACCGGGGCCGTACTCGACGAGGACGCCCTTCACGCTCTTGCCGGGAACGTCCGGGAGGGGATGCTCGTAAACCACCCTCACCTTCGCGCCCTTCGTGTCATATGCAAGTCCAGGCTTGGCGACGTCATGAGCGGACGCTGTGGTCAGAGAGACCGCAAGTGCTGTAGCGGCATAAAGGATGGTCTTCATGTTCTTTCCTTCCTATGTTCTGAGCCACTCGGCGAACGTCATCATGCCCGTGAGGTAGTCTCCGCCGGGAACCAGTGAGCCGGTGACAACGGGAGCGCCGAAGTAGTCTACGGCCGCGTCGGCCTCGACCGGACGAGCGTCGCCCTTGGCATCGAGATAGGCCCGGATGAAGGATTCGAACGGTCCCCGTTCAGGCCCGGCAAGATCGACGGGTCCGTTCTTCGGCTCGCCGAGCGCGGCTTCCACCAAAGCAGCGGCAACGTCGCCGGCCGCGATCGGCTGGAAGTCGATATCCGGCACTTTCACCGCGCCGTCAGCCGAGTAGGCACCCACCAGCGTCTCCGTGAATTCGTGAAACTGCGTCGCACGCACGATGGTGTAGGCTTGGCCCGATGCCGCGACGGCCTCTTCCTGGGCGAGTTTGCCGGCCATGTATGGGTTAGCGGCGAGGCGGTCCGCGTTGACGATCGAGAGGACGACGTGATGACGCACCCCCGCTGCCTGTTCGGCGCTCGTCAGATTGCGGCTCGACGTGTCGAAGAAGTCGGTGATGACGGCCTTGTCGAAGGACATCATGTTCGACACGTCGATGACGGCGTCAGCGCCCGCGAGGGCTTCGGCCAGTCCTTCGCCCGTGTAGGCGTTGATGCCGTTGCGGGAGCTTGCGACGATGGCTTCGTGACCGGCGTCCTGCAGCAATTTCACTGCCTTCGAGCCGATCAGGCCCGTGCCGCCGATGACGGCGACCTTCTTTAACGTACTCATTTCTGCTTTCTCCTATGACGCGGCGCGATTGCCCGTCTTGCGTTCGTGGAGCTCGAGGAAGGCGCATCCGCGGGCGGCGATACCGCCGTCGTCGTCTGCGCCGACGTCCGCCAGAAGGTCCGCGACGGACACCTTGGCGAGTTCTGCGCGATAGGCCTTCTCAGCCCTCAGCATGGCGGCGTTGATCTGGCAGGGCTTAGTGAAGTAGCGCGCCGGAAGGGGATTTGGCCCGCGCTGGCGGATCTCGGCGCAGCGGAAGGCCGGGGCCGGTCCCTCGACCGCCAGGACGATGTCGAGGACACTAATATCCTTCGGCGCCTTGGCCAGCCGATATCCACCCTTCGGACCCGGCGTCGTTGCGACGATCCCGGCGCCAGACATCGCCTGCAGGTGCTTAAGGAGGTAGCTCGTTGAAACGCCGTGGAGTTCGGCCAGTGCTGCAGCCGACAGGACGCCGTCTTCGGACAGTCCCGCCAGGAATGCCGCGCAGTGGATGGCCTGCTCTACGCCTTCGCTTAGTTTCATGATGTCTCTCCTAATCGTGGATAGATATTATCCAGGATTGTAACATTGTCAATCCGGAATCTGGTCAACTATCGGAAACTCGGAATCGGAGATCAGAAACCGGATGTTCCTTGGCGAGTGCCCGCTCCGCCGTTGGGGAGCTGTCAGGGCGCAGAACACTGAAGACTTCCCTTGGGACTAAGCCCGCGCTCTCTTCGCAGACCAACGCCGTCCATCGCAACTCCAGCTGCGATCGCAATCGCGAGTTTCATGCGGAATGCGATATGGAAGGCTCTTTTCGAGCTTCACCACGATGAAGCGCAGCGACCCTATGAATCCAATATCGTCGATGACGATCTTTACGGGGATGCGCTGGACGATCTTGGTAAAATTGCCCGTGGCGTTGTCCGGCGGAAGCAGCGAGAAATCCAGGCCGCTTGCGGGCGAGATGCTGTCTACGTGGCCCTTGATCACTACTCCTGGCAGACCGTCGACTTCGATCTGGGCTGGTTGGCCGGGACGGACCTCTGCAAGCTGCGTTTCCTTGTAATTCGCGACCACGTAGACGGCGTCCAGTGGCACGATCGCCATAAGCTGGGTTCCGGCAGAGACAAGCTGGCCGATACGAATTGACTTTGCCCCGACCGTGCCGTTTACGGCCGAAACTATCTGCGTGTAGGACAGGTTCAACTCGGCTTGCCTGAGGCCCGCAGCGGCCCTTTCGCGCTGTGCGACAGCCTGGTCGCGCTGGGTCTGGAGCACCGGAACCTTGTTGCGTGCGGCGACGAGACCGGCCTCATCGCGCGCGACTGCGGCCGAAGCCTGCTCCCGGATGGACTGGCTTTGTTCCACGCGGGATTGGCTGCCTGCTCCACTGGTGATGAGCAGTGCCGCACGGGCAGCTTCCGAATGCGCGTATTTGAACGATGCTTTCGACGCATCCAGGGCGGACGTGGCTTGAGCGATGAGAGACACCTGAAGCGCGATCTGGGCATCGATATTGGCGATCGCGGCGTCGCCCGCCTTGACGTCGGCCTTGGCCTGCGACAATGCCGCCTGGAAATCCCGGTCGTCTATGCGCGCAAGAATCTGACCCTGCTTCACTGTCTCATTATCTTGGACGAGAACTTCCCTGATATAGCCAGAAACCTTCGGGGCGATGGCGGTAAAGTCGGCTTTGACGTAGGCATTGTCGGTGGTCTCGGTAAAGCGGCCAACCGTCCAATATTGGTGTCCATACTCAGCTGAGTAGGCAAAACCGGCAAGCAGAACGAGCGAGAGCACGCCGCGCTTGATGGCACGCTTGCCCTTCCCGTCGTTCGCGACCGATGTGGCAGCCGACGGTTCATCCTGGATTTTGGCGGAAGGTGTTCCGACGATTTTCAACACTGGATTGCGGGCTGGCTCAGCCGTGTCCATTTCTTCGTTCCTGTCCAACGGGGCATTGTGTCTGTGAAAGGAGAATGCGCCTTAGCAGCTAATATGATAATCTCGGAAATTGTGTGAGGACCGTAAAGTCTGGTTAGATAATCGGAGAGAAGCATGGATCGGCTAACGAGCCTGGCGGTCTTTGGACAAGTCGTTGAATGTGGTGGATTTTCTGCCGCCGGGAGGCGCATGAACATGTCGACGACAATGGTGGCTAATCACGTGCAGTCTCTGGAAGATCGTCTCGGTGTTCGGTTGCTCAATCGGACGACGCGAAAGGTCAGCCTCACCGAAACCGGAAAATTCTATTTTGAACGCTCCTCGCAAATCCTTGCCGATCTTGAGGAGGCAGATCTCTTCGCCAGCGCGTTGGTATCCACGCCCAGGGGAACACTTAAACTGTATACGAACACGGCGATTGCGCCGTTTCTCGTGCCGCTCATCAGCGAGTACATGCGGGAATACCCTTCAGTTATGATCGAGCTGGATATCGGCGAGCGAATGATCGATATGATTGAAGAGGGTTATGATCTCGTCATCCGCACGACGCTGAAGGATTCCAGACTGATCGCGCGCAAGCTGACACCATGGCGGCACTTTGTCGTCTGCTCGCCTGACTATCTCAGATCACATCCGGCGCCGGAACGTCCGAGTGATCTGGCAAGCCACAACTGCCTTCAATATTCATATTACGCTTTCGGGCCATCTTGGCATTTTGAGAGCCTTGCGGGCGTTGAGGAAAGCGTGAAAGTCCAGGGGACCCTCGTTTCGAATAGTCCGCAGACGCTGAGGGAACTGGCACTCGCCGGACACGGCATGTTCCTCGCGCCGAGCTTTTTGGTTTTCGACGATCTGAAGGCCGGACGCCTCGTGTCAAACATGCCCGACTACCGGGGTGTCGAATTTTCCATCGATGCCCTGTTTCCGGAACGAAGCCAGCTTCCGACAAAAGTCCGGTTGTTCATCGATCTTCTGGTCGAACGTTTCGTCGAGCATCGGAAATGGATGGCCTAAACCATCGCGGTTTGCACGCGTGCTTGAAGGCGTTTTGCGATCACCTTTCCGATAAGTATCTTCGAAACAATCAGGATAGGTGCTGCTACCAGGAAAAACATGGCCACAGCGACGAAGGCCGAGTTGAAGGCAATCGTTGTCGATTGCACTGCGACGGACTTGCCGATGAGCAGTGCAGACGCTTTGCTCGCCCCATGTTCCAGACCATGGGTCGAGAGATACCGTGTGACACCGGACAGACGGTCGATAACTTCCGGGCGGCCGGGTGTGATGTAGGCCGCGAGGACGGCGCGGTTCTGGGCGGTCTGGTTTTCCAGGAATGTCTGAAGAAACGCAATACCCACGAGACCACCGGTTTGCCTGCCGACGTTGAAAAGGGCGACAGCAACAACGACTGCGGAGTTTTTCAATCCGAACATCGTGATCAGCGTGATCGACAGAAACAGGAAGCCGAGCGCACATCCCCGAACCAGGACACCCAGCAACATATCCGGGATACCGCTTCCACTGGTCGAGCCGGACAGCATCCACATCGACAGCATAAGACCGAGGATGCCGAGCGGAATGGTGAGCGGCGGTGGCACACCACGTCGAATGGCAAAGGCGGTGGCGAAGAGTGTGGTGATGAAGGCGGCCGTGCTCGGAAGGAGGAGCGCTCCGGCCTCCGTCGGCGTCATTCGAAGAACCGAAATGGCGAAGGAGGGGATCAAATAGCTGCTGCCAAGCAGGGCGAAGCCTGCTGCGAAGCTGGCCAGAAAGCCGAAGCTGAAACCACCGTTCATGAACACCGAGAAGTCGAGCAGATGGTGATCCTGGTCTCCAAGGAACTGGCAGGCGAGGACGCCGGCAAGCGCAACGACACCGACCATAGCGAGCAGGAGAATGGTGGGTTCTTCGAACCAGTCCCAACGATTGCCCTGGTTCAACACGAAGGTCAGTGAAGATGCGGCGATCACAAACAAAGCAAGCGACGGCCAGTTCATTCCAATTCGCTTGGGCGCCTCATCCTCAGCCGGAGGACCCAAGATCAGGAAAGCGAGAGCCATCATACCGATCGGGACGATGCCCAAGAATATCCATGTCCAGGAATGACTGTCCAGCAGCCAGCCGTGGACGTAAGGAACGAGCGTGGCGGGGGCGACCACGGCGGCGACCGCAAAGACACTCTGGATGAGCGGTTGTTGCGGCCAAGGGAATGATTTCAGGAGCAATGACTGGGCACTCACCAGGAGAACACCGCCGGAGAAGCCCTGGAGAAGGCGCAGTGCAAAAAGGGTGTTCAGATCATCGGTGAGGGCCGCAAGCCCCGACGCGGCCGTCATCGTGACCGTTGCCGCAACGAGCGATGAGCCGAGCGTGAAGCGTCCCGAAAGCCATGCGGTCATCACGAACCCGATGAGTTTTGCGGCCGTATAGCCGAAATCCATTCGGGCAAACTCGTCTGATGTTGCTGCAACGTCCCCCATCATATCGAGACGCGCGACCGAAAGGGCTGTTCCCGCGATTGCCTCGGTCAAGGCAGCCAAGGACGCTCCCGCAATCAGGAAGGGACCTGCGGCATTTGCTTGGTGGCGCGTGATGTTAAGAGCAGTGGTCATGATATTTCCCATGGCGCGAGACGATCAGATTGCGCATGTTGCTTTAAACAGAAGCAGGAGAAAAATGCCGCAACTCGGCACACTTGATAAGCTGGTCAATCGTGGAAGGATTTTACAGTCCGGGTGTAAGGTCAGATCCCGTAACCCATCGGTCGCGCGTTCGGTGCGGTGGAAACTGGACCAGGTTTGCGCTTGCCGTCAGTGGTCAAGAGGTAGTCGCGCGAGCAGATAGCGGACGTGGGTCGGCTCAGGCGGCGTTATCCGCCTTTTTTCACATTTGTTCAGTGAGCGAATAGTTTGCTGGCAGGTCATTTCGAGCTACCTCGAAAATAATCATTAGCGCGGATTGGATAATTAATACGAATACGGTGACGGAGCGACTGGTCTCAGGTTCGAAACGCATCAAGAGCGAATTGTTTTCGCACCATCGCCTACAGAATATTCTCGCCAAAATCTTCTCGAATTGACCGCGCCGCTCTTAGTGCAAGAGCTGCAACTGTCAGAGAAGGGTTGACGGCTGCCGATGTGACGAGGCAGCTGGCGTCGGTGACATAGAGATTGGGGTGATCGAAAGACCGACAATCCGCATTGAGCGGGGCATTGACCGGGTCGTTGCCGATCCTGACGGTGCCGCATTGATGCGATGTTGTATTGCGGTCGAATGGGCGCGACAGCGTGAGCGAGAAGCCGGCCGCTTTTAGCCGCTCCGTCATCTTCCGCCGCAGCAGGCCGTGCGCCTTCATGTTCGAGCGCTTCCAGTGGAGCACCAGCCGATCGCCGTCGAGCGTCACGCGGCTTTCGGGATCGGGAATATCCTCGCTCATCAGCAGAAGGTCGGCGGAATGGCGGCTCCAGAGATCGAGGAGCCATTCCGGCGCCCATCGCGCCATGCCTTTCATGACGGTCGCGCTGACCCGGCCGAAGAGCTGAACATGTCCGAGCGGCGCATCACCCGCATCGCTTCGCAGGTAGAAATCGTTGATTCCGAAGGTCTTCTGGTAGACGCTGTCGTTCCAGAAGCGCCGGTCGTAGGCGAGCAGGGCCGTCAGATTGTGGTTCATGAAGTGGCGACCGACGGCGCCCGACCGGTTGGCAAGGCCGCTCTCACCAGAGGCGAGCAGAATCTTCGCCGACCGGACGGCGCCCGCCGCCAGCACGATCGTCCCGGCAGACACGCGCTTGACCTCGCCGTCCTGCCTGTACTCGACAGCGACGATTGTATGGCCGTCACGACCCGGGATGAGGCGGAGGACCTCGGCTCCGCTTTCGATCCGCACGTTGGGATACTTGAGCGCCGGAATGAGCGCACACGTTTCGGCGTCCATCTTTCCCGACCGCGCGTCGGGGAACGCGTCCCAGGGCGTCTGGCCTTCGGCGAGCCAGGCTTCGATGTCGATGCCAAGCGGCAGGGAAGCGGGGTTGAGGCCGACGGATTTCAGACGGGCGCGCAGTTCCGCGATCGCGGGCTCGTCCGGCACGGCGGCATGGGAATAGCGCCCGGAGTGACGAGGCTCCGTCGAATCGGCGCCCAGTTCGCCACGGACATTGAACAGTTCTTCCGCCCGCTGATACCAGGGCTCGAGTTCGTCGTAGCGGAAAGGCCAAGGCGGAGCGGTGCCTTCCAGATGCTCGACCCCATCGAAATCCTCGGCGCGATAGCGCATGAGGACGGCGCCGTAGAATTTCGTATTGCCGCCATGATAGTAGTAGTTTCCCGGTCCGAACGGTTCGCCCTTGCCATCGTACCAGCGTTCATCCGTACGGAAAAATCCCTGCTGGAAGATCGCGCGGGCATCGCGGTTGTTGGCGTGGCGCGGAAGTTGGTGCCCCTGTTCCAGGATCAGGATGTTCGCGCCGGTCGCGGCAAGACCATAGGCGACGCAGGCGCCGCCCATGCCCGACCCGATGATGACGATGTCGGGGGTCGTCTTAGTGTTGATCATCGGGCTTTCTCGCGCATCAGATGTAAACGGCGACTCGCTGCCCGCTGCGGCCGGACTCGACGGCAGCAAGGCCCGTTGCGAGCGACCAGAGCCCATCCACGCCGCTTGCGGACGGTTCGCCTATGCCCGCTACGGCACGCCCGAACGCACGCAGGCTGCGTTCGTAGAGATTGGTCCGGTCGATCGAAAGGGTCTCTTCGCCTTCCGCGGTTCGGAGCACCACCTCGCCGATGGGGTCCTGCGTCATGCAGTCGGTGCCGATCAGCGAGCCTTCCGTGCCGTGGATCTCGAGGCTGGTCGATGCAAACTTCGTGGTGAAGGCGTCATGCGTCTGGGCGACGAGGCCGCTGTCGAACTCGATCAGGCTCATTGCGCCGTCCTCGATGGCGCCGCTGGCGAGCGTTCCCGTCTGCGTCATGCACAGAACCGACTTCGGGTTTTCTCCAAGGATGTGACGAAGCGAGTCGACGTCATGGGTGGTGATGTCGAGGATGACGCCGGCGCCCTTCTCGGGATTGGTCAGCCGCCAGCCCTGCAGGAATTCCGGCAGGTAGCGTGCATGGGCGACCTTGGCGAAAAGCGGACGCCCGATCCTGCCGGAGGTGATCGCCTCGCGCATGGCGCGGTGCGCGCCGGAATTACGCAGGTGATGGTTAGTGGCGAAGACGAGGCCCGCCGTCGCCGCCGCCTCCACCATCTCCCGGGCACCGGCGAAATCGACGGCGAGCGGCTTTTCGCAGAGCACATGCTTGCCCGCTTTGATGGCGGCGAGCGCCTGCGGCACGTGCAACTCGTTCGTGGTCGAGATGTAGACCGCGTCGATATCGCCGCCAAGCAGGGTATCGAGATTCGTCGTGCCAAGCGGGATGTCGCTTGCCTTGGCGAAATCGGCCGCCCGCTCCGGCGACGACGACAGGATCGACGCGATGGTGCCCCCGGTGTTGCGGAAGGCCGGGATCATCCAGTCCCGCGCGATGAATGTCGCGCCGATCAGTCCCCATCGAATGTTGCGCATGTTGGCGGTCTCCGTCTTGGTCATGTGATATTGGCTTCGGTTTCGGCGTCGAAGATCATCGCCTGGTTCATGTCGAAGAGAAATTCCGCGGATGCCAGCGGCTTGCGGTCGTCCTCGCGGCCAAGGCGTGCCGTCAGCTCGCGCTCCTGCCAGCGCAGGATGGCAAGGGTATCCGGCCCGGTCGGCTCCAGCACCTCGACATCGGCATGGACGCTGGCAAAGCCGGGTTCGCCGGCACGCGCTGCCGTGTGCGTCTCGATTGCTTCCGGGCGCAGGCCGAACAGGATATCGCGCGGTTCCTTCACCGTTGCCGCGATATGGTCAGGAAGCTTGAGAGAAACCGGTGAGGGGCCGGCGATTTCGACGGTCCGCTTTTGAGGTTCAAACCTGCCGGGCACGAGATTGATCGCGGGCGAACCGATGAAGGTGGCGACGAAGGTATTTGCCGGCCGGTTGTAGACCTCCTTCGGCGTGCCGATCTGCTGGATGACGCCACCCTTCATGACGACGATGCGGGTGGCGAGCGTCATGGCCTCGATCTGGTCGTGCGTGACATAGACGATCGTGGCGCCGAGGCGCTGGTGCATCTTCTTCAGCTCGGTGCGCATCTCGACGCGCAGTTTCGCGTCGAGGTTCGACAACGGCTCGTCGAAGAGGAAGATTTTCGGGCTACGCACCAGCGCCCGGCCCATGGCGACGCGCTGGCGCTGGCCGCCGGAAAGATGCGCCGGCTTCCGGTCGAGATAGGCGGTCAGTTGAAGCTGTTCTGCGACGCGCTCGATCATCGCGTCGTGCGTCGCCCGGGGAACCTTCTGCATTTCCAGCGCGAAGCCCATGTTCCGGCGCACCGTCATGTTCGGATAGAGCGCGTAGGACTGGAAGACCATGGCGATGTCCCGGTCCTTCGGGCGCTCCAGCGTAATGTCGTGGTCGTCGATCAGCAGGCGGCCGTTCGTGATGTCGGAAATGCCGGCAATGGCGCTGAGCAGCGTCGACTTTCCGCAGCCCGACGGGCCGATCAGGACGAGGAACCCCCGCTTTCGACCTTGATGTCGATGTTCCTCAACACCGGCAGCGAGCCGTAGCTCTTGTTTACATTCTCGATATGAAGCGAGGACATGTTCAACCTTTCACCGCGCCGGCCATCAGGCCGCGCACGAAGTGCCGGCCGGCCAGCACGTAGACGAGAAGTGTGGGCACGGCGGCAATGAGGGCCGCCGCCATGTGTACGTTGTATTCGCGAACGCCCGTGGAGCTGTTGACGAGATTGTTGAGCGCGACCGTCAGCGGTTGCGTCCCGCTTGCCGAGAAGGTGGCGCCAAACAGAAACTCGTTCCAGATATTGGTGAACTGCCAGATCACCGTAACGACGAGGACCGGGATGGAGTTGGGCATGATGATCTTCGACCAGATCTGGAAGAAGCCGGCGCCATCCACTGTCGCTGACTTTACGAGTTCCTGCGGGAAGGCCATGAAGCTGTTGCGGAAGAAGAGCGTCGTGAAGGCAAGGCCATAGACCGTGTTGACCAGGATGAGGCCCGGCGTGGACGATGCGAGCTGCAGGACGCCCAATGTACGGGCCATCGGCAGGAGCACGATCTGGAACGGGATGAAGCAGCCGAAGAGAATGAGCGCAAAGGCGATGTTGGCACCCTTGAACTTCCACAGCGCCAGCGCGTAGCCGGTCAGCGCCCCGGCGGCCGTCGAGATGATGACGGCGGGAACCACCATCTTCACCGAGTTCCAGAAATAGGGCGCCATGCCGCCACAGCTCATGCCGATGCAGGCTTCCGACCAGGCCTTGATCCAGGGCGCGACGGTCGGCGCGGACGGGAGCGAGAGCAGGTTGCCGGCGCGGACCTCGTCCAGCGTCTTGAACGAGGTGATGACCATGATGAAGAGGGGGAGCAGGTAGATCGCCGCGAAGAGCCCGAGCATCAGGAAGAGGATCATGCGGGCGATCGGGACACCGCCCTTTCGACGGTGGAGAGCGAGGTCAGCCATCGCGCTTGTCTCCTCTCAGTTCGGAATAGAGGTAGGGCACCATGATGGCGGCCAATGTCGCGAGCATCATCATGGCGCTGGCAGCGCCGACGCCGATCTGGTTGCGCGAAAACGTGCTCGAATACATGAAGGTCGAGGGCAGTTCGGTCGAGTATCCCGGTCCGCCATTGGTCAGCGCGATCACGAGGTCGAAGCTCTTGATGGCGAGATGCGTCAGGAGAACGATCACCGTGATGAAGGCCGGCCGGACGATCGGGATGATGATCTTGAGATAGATCGTCGGCAGGCTCGCGCCATCGAGGCGGGCGGCGTTGATGATCTCGTCGCTGACCCCGCGCAGCGCCGCGAGGAAGGTCGCCATGACGAAGCCAGACGCCTGCCAGACGGCCGCGATGACCAGGCAATAGATCGCCATGTCCGGTCGCACGATCCAGTCGAACCTAAAACTCGTCCAGCCGAGATCTTGCATCAGTTTGGGGATGCCGAGACCCGGATCGAGGATCCATTTCCAGGCCGTGCCCGTGACGATGAAGGAGATCGCCATGGGATAGAGATAGATCGTGCGCAACAGCCCCTCGATGCGAATGCGCTGATCGAGCAGGATCGCGAGGAGCAGGCCGATCGCCGTGGAAAGCAAGATGAAGAGCGGGCCGAAGATTGCGATGTTCTCGACAGCGACATGCCAGCGCGGCGTCGACCAGAGACGAATGTAGTTGTCCAACCCCACGAAGGTGTAATTGGGCATCATGCGTGAGGCGCTGACGGAGAAATAGGCCGTCCAGAGGATGTAGCCGTAGATGAAGAACAGCGAGATCGCGAAGGTCGGCGCGACGACGAGCTGCGGCAGCAGCCGTTCAAGGCGGAACGGCCGCTTTCCAGATCGTCCCGTGTTGGCTGGATTCGGCGGCAACGCCGCCGAATCCCTTGCCATATGGTTGCCGGTCGCCGTCATTGTGCGTTCGCAACCGCATCGACGAGTGCGGCGGCAGCGTCCGTCGAGCTCTGGTCAGAGTTGAAGAAGTTCGTCACGACGTCGAGATAGGCGCCGACCACGGCCGGCGGGGCGGCGTGGTTGAACGTCATGCTCGGCATGAAGCCGCCCTTTTCGAGCGCGACCTTGCGATCGTCGATCGACTTCTGACCGCAGGCATCGATGCCGGGCACCACGGCATCCGTCCGCGCCGGGATGTTGCCCTTGATCAGGCTGTAGGCGGCCTCGACCTTCGGATCCATGATGACGGAGGCGAACGTGTCCTGCGCTTGCGTATCGGACTTCGAGCCGTCGAACATGACGAACTGGTTGGTGAGGAAGACGACGCCTTCCTGCGTGCCCGGATAGGAGATGCAGGTGATGTCCTTGCCCGGCGTCAAGCCGGCGCTTGCGAACTCGCCCTTCGCCCAGTCGCCGATGATCTGCATGCCCGCCTTCTCCTGCGTGACCATCGTGGATGCAAGGTTCCAGTCACGATTGGTGAAGTCCGTGTCGGTAAGCCCGCGCAGCGCCCTCAACTGGTCGAAGGCCTTCACCATGGTGTCGCTGCCGAGCGCTTCGGGATCGAGCTCGACAAAGGCCTTGCGATAGAAATCCGGCCCGCCGACGGCCAGCACCGCGCTGTCGAAGACGACGCCCTGCTGCCAGGCCTGGCCGCCGATAGCCAGCGGCACGACGCCGGCATCCTTGAACTTCTGGCCAAGCGCGATCAGCTGCTCGAAGGTCTCGGGCGGCTTGCCGCCGACCTTCTCCATGAGCTTCGTGTTGATCCAGACCCAGTTGGCCCGGTGCATGTCGAGCGGTGCCGCGACGTAGCTGCCGTCATATTTCGAGAAGGCCTGGAGCTCCTTGGGGATCACGGCGTCCCAGTTCTCCTTCTTGGCGATGTCGTCGAGCGACCGGAGCGAGCCGGCTTCGGCCCAGTCCCTGATGGCAAGGCCCAGCAGCTGGACGGAGCCCGGCGGATCGCCGGCCTGCACGCGGGCGCGCAGCGCGGTCATGGCGGCATCCCCGCCGCCGCCGGCCACAGGCGCATCGCGCCATTCGACGCCCCTATCCTCGACCGCCTTCTTGACGACGGCGAGGGCCGCTGCCTCGCTGCTCGACGTGTACCAATGGGTCACCTCGACGGATGCGGCAAACGCTACGGATGCAATCATGGTCGAGCCCGCAAAGAGGGCTGCGACGGAAATGGTCCTGAAATTCATGTTCTCCACCCTTTATCCTGCGCTGAGCGCTTGTTTTGCCGGACGGATCGTCCGGCCCTCCGACGGCGGCGCAATAAACGTTTAGCTTACGCCGCCGATTCCTGTATCCTCAGAGGACTTTCGCCAGCCGCGGCGGCTGAACGGTCTTCCCGAGGATCGTGAAGTTCGATGCACCGCCGGCGGCGGGAATGTTGTTTGCGAGGCTGTTGATATTTGCGTAGGCGAGCGTCGCGAACTTGATGGCTTCCTTGAACTGCGGCGGAATCCCGTAGTCGTCGGAGGTCACCAGTTCCAGGCGGTTTAGGTGACCCGCGAGGCGCTTCATCAGGAAGCCGTTGCGCACGCCGCCACCGCTTGCGATCACCTTCGTCACCTCGTCGACGCCGACGACATGCTCGCGGATCGACCGGGTAATCGAGATGGCGGTGAACTCGGTGAAGGTCGCCAGGATATCCTGCGCCGACAGCGATGCGTTCTCGGCTAAAACCTCATCGGCATACTCCGCGCCGAAGTCGCGACGCCACGCGCTGCGCGGCACCGGCCGCTTGAAGAAGTCGTGAGAGAGCAGCCGGTCGAGGAGGGCTTGGTCGATCGTGCCCTTCGCTGCCTCTTCGCCGTCGGCATCGTAGGATGTGTCGAGAAGGACCTTGGTCGCGTGATCGAGCATGACATTGCCGGGGCCGGTGTCGAAGGCCATCATCTTCGATCGGTCAGCCTGGGCGAACTGGCAATTGGCGATGCCGCCGATATTGAGCGTCAGGACCGGTCCAATATCGCGGAAGGCGACGAAATCGAGATATTGCATGAGCGGCGCACCAGCGCCGCCGAGCGCATGGTCGGACGGACGGAACTGGGTCACTGTCGTCACGTCGCAGGTGGCCGCGACGATTGCCGGCTCCCCGATCTGCAGGCCGCAGGGGAAGGGACCGTCCTGCCAACGGCCGAGCACGTCCTCGCCATCGGCGAAATTCTTCAGCTCGGCGAACTGCGCAGGCTCCTGATAGATGGTTTGCCCGTCATAGCCGATGACGGCGATGTCCTCGGGCTTCCATCCCTGCTCGCGCATCAGCGAGCGGGCGCATTCGGCATAGACGGCGCCCGTCGTGTAGTTGAGGCGGCACAGCTCGAAGATACTAAGCTTGTTGTCGAAGGCGCGAAGCACATCCTTCGCGACGGCTTCCGGCCAATCGTAGCTGCGGCCGGCGATGAATTGCGGCCGCGACGGATTGCCGTCCTTGGCGAGATCGATCTCGACTGCGACGACATCCACGCCGTCGAAGGACGATCCGCTGTTCAATCCGATTGCAATTACCATAAACGTTTAGCTCCTGTTGCATGCTGTTGGCAGTGAGGTAGTTCGGGTCTCGATCTATCGGATGCTTGTCTTGTGCGCCAAGCCGCAGCCGCAGGACTGGCGGATGCGTAGCGATGGCTTTAGGACGAAAGACTCGCCCCGCTTTTGGTCTTTATCTTTCAAGGCGCGCATCAGGAAAGTACCCGCGGCGCGGCCGATCATCGTGATGTCCTGATCGACGACGGTGACGGGCGGATTGAGCATTTCCGCCCATTCGAAATCGTCGAAGGCCACAACGGCGATGTCGCGGGGGACGGAGACGCTGAGCAGCCTGAGCGCTTCGAAGATGCCGTGAAGCAGAACGGTGTTGGAGGCGTAAAACACCTCCGGCCACTCCGTCCTCGGCCGCTCCATGAGGTAGGTCGTGACGGCCTCGCGCGCCGTCACGCTGGCATTTGCGCCTTCGAGCACGTCGACCGTACAGCCCGTTTCCCGCGCCGCCGCTTGAAAGCCGTCCTGGCGGGGAAGGCGGGTACTCCAAGTCGCCGTGTGCCCCACGAAAGCCCAGCGTTTGTAGCCATGGCCCGCAAGATGCATGCCTATGTCGAAACTTCCGGCATAACTGTCAGTCGTAACGGATGAGTACTGTTCGAAGCCGGCAGGCGAGGGGCAGTCGACGAAGATCAACGGCACATCCCAGGCCGAAAGCGCCCGCATGTTTGCTTCGCTGAGATTGTAGGTCACGACAACTGCGGCGACACGCTGGGACATGATGGACGCGACGAACCGATCCTCCCGCGCCTGCGAATACGAACCGTTCAGGATCGCGTCCATCGTCACGCAATCGTACCCGTCTTGTTCTATAGCTGACTCGAGGCTACTGACGAGAACGGCGTAATAGTGGTTTGCGATATTGGCCGTCAGCACGGCAACGACTGTGCTCTGCGGGCTCTTCAGGCTTCGGGCATGCTGATTGGGAACGTAACCGATTTGCGCGGCGACTTTCTGTACTCGCTGCCGAGTCGCTTCAGAGACGCCCGTACCGCCGCTTAGTGCCTTCGACACAGTATAGGTCGAGACCTGCGCGGCTGCACTTACATCATGTAACGTAGGCCTCTGTGACACGTGCGAGCCTGCTTTTCCAAAACGTTTAGGTTGGTGGTGCCATAACACGGCGTGCTAGTCAAGGCGGGGTGCGAAAAGCGATTTCATTGGTGAAGCACGCGAGAGATCGAGGCAGGAAGTTCAAATCCGTTCAAGAGCTCGGGCCCCGTGAGCGATTTCTTCCGTGAAGACTTCGAAACGGGAGAGAATTGCCGGCCCGAAGGCGGTCGTCAACGCCACATCGGTAGCGTCCCGTCCGGTTGCCATCAAGATGCGCCCGGTGCGCGGTATATTGTGGCGTGCATCGACAGTATGCCAGTGCCCGCCCAGATAGACTTCGAACCAGGCGCTGAAATCCATCGGGTTGGGGTCTGTCGGTACGCTGATATCGCCGAGATAGCCCGTGCAATAGCGGGCCGGAATGTTCATACACCGGCAAAGCGTGATGGCGAGGTGGGCGAAGTCGCGGCATACGCCTGTCCGGTCGCTGTAGCCACCCGAGGCTGTTCTAAGGGGATCGGCTTTCTGGTAGTCGAACGCGATGTGGTTGTGAACAAAATCGAGGATGGCGTGGACACGTGGCCAGCCGAGAGGCGTCGATGAGAAGGTCTTCCAGGCGAAGTCCGCCAGATGGTCCGTGTCGCAATAGCGGCTGCCGAGCAGGTATACCAGCACGTCATCCGGCAGGTCCTTGATGTCATGCTGGAAGGCATTTTCGGGCACCGGATCGGGCTGGCCACTGTCATAGATCTCGAACAGCGTGGAGATCGTGGTCAGCCCCGGCGGTGCCACGATCCGGCTGCATGCATTGCCGAAGCCGTCAATGTAGTCCCATGTCTCGATCGGCTGGTCGAAACTCAGCACCTGTTCCGTGAGGAGATCCGCGCGGCGTGAGGGGTGAATGTTGAGGACTAGCAGCATCGGCGTTGCCTGCTTGCACTCGTAGCCGAGGTGAAACCCAGCGCGTATCTTCATCATTGCGTCCTTAAAAAGAGGAAGTCTTGCCAAATGGTGGTTGGGCAGCAACGTCAGGACACGGCGGGTGTTCCGCTCACCCAAGGAGCCTGGCGCCGCGATCGTCGGTCGTGACGTTCACTTGTACGGACATGCTATCGAAATCGGATGCGCGGCCGTCGTAGCTGCCCCACAGCGGTACGGCCTGTTTCGGATCGCGGCCCACACCGACGCGGATAAGGTCGCGGTTGCCGACGATGCCGTTTGTGGGATCGAACTCCACCCAGCCGGCGCCGGGCAAATAGACCTGGCACCAGGCATGGGTCGATCCGCCGCCGACTGTCGTCGAGCCATCGCGGTCCGGAACGTAGATATAGCCGGTGACGAAGCGAGCGGCGAGCCCCAGTGCTCTGGCGGCCTCCATCATCATCAGCGCGAAATCCCGGCAGGTGCCGCGCCGAAGCGTCAGGGTCTCAAGCGGCGCCTGCGTTCCGTGTTCCGAACGCCGGGCATAGATGAAGCCCTCATGGATGGCGTAGCACATGGTCATCAGCAGGTGACCGGTCTCGGTGGGCTGCCCGACCCGCACGAATTGTCGTGCCCATTTGGCGACCGCACCGTCGGGATCGGGATAATGACGCCTGATCGTTCCTTCCAGATCCGGCACTTCTTCAGGATCGTATGCAAACGGGTAGGTCAAAGCCTCCTCGTCTATCTGCAGATCCATTGCGGCCTGCGGTGTATGCTCGAGGCGAATGACGGTTTCGAACCGCAGGTCGTGAGACGCCTTCGCAAAACCGATGAGCGCGACGCAATTCCCGAAAACGTCGTGGATCCATCGGACATAGTCCGGCTCCGGATCGACCTTCAGGCGCGAACTCAAAAGCGTCTGGTCGAAGCTGTCCCTTGGCCTGAACAGCAGTCTGTGCTCTCCGAACGCCACGCGTCTCTTATAGCGGTAGGACGTGATGTGCCGGACGGAGAATATGGTCATGAAACACCATTGCGGCTCGAGCTTTTGCGAAAGTTGATGCCGTTTCGCATCACACCAAGCCGTACCAGACTTTCGCGGTCGAAGCTCCGATATCATGCCGGGTAACGCACCGTGCCAGAAAGATGTCGCAATTCTTCGTAACGGACCGCTCGTTGAGCGATATTGCTTAAGAGAAGCCGGCCAGAACGTTTTCGCGCCACGTTTGAACGCTTCTAACAGCCCTCAACCATTGCTCATTCAACCGAGATGGATTTCGACGTTGTGTCGCTCCGTTTCCGCCGAGGGGCGCAATCTGTTCGTCTCAATAGATGGCGGCGTCGGCGGGCTCATCGCCCATCTGCGCACGGTGACGATATCGTCAGTGACCTTCGCAGGGCAGTTAAAGGAGAGCCCTGTGTCGATTGCTATGTCCCTTGTGTGTAGCCACGTTGATTGCAGCGATGGTCAGCTGCGCAGCATCCGCGGCCTTTCACGCCATTTCGGCGGACCTGTCGTCCACCGCACCCGTCGCGGGCATCGTCGACGAGGCAATCCGCACCTTCGGCGCCATCGATATCCTGGTCAACAATGCCGGAATCGTGCGCCGCGCGGACTCGGTCGATTTCACCGAGGAGGACTGGGACGCGGTGATCGACGTCAACCTCAAGACCCTGTTCTTCCTGACGCAGGCCGCCGGGCGCCACATGCTGGCCCGCGGCCGCGGCAAGGTCGTCAACATCGCCTCGATGCTCTCCTTCCAGGGTGGCATCCGCATTCCGGCCTATACCGCGTCAAAGAGCGGCGTCGCCGGCCTCACGCGACTGCTCGCCTGCGAATGGGCGGCGAGCAACGTCAATGTCAACGCGATCGCACCAGGCTATTTCGCCACCAACAACACGGCAGCGCTGCGCGACGACGCCGAGCGCAGCAAGGCGATCCTGGACCGCATTCCTGCGGGCCGCTGGGGAAAGCCAACAGATATCGGCGGCGCGGCCGTGTTCCTGTCCTCTGCGGCATCCGACTACGTCCACGGCGCCATCCTGCCCGTCGACGGTGGTTGGCTTGCGCGCTGAAATCATCCCCGGCCGGCGTCCAAGATGCTTAGCTCGATAGTCCTGGCTCGTGTTTCAACCCGCACTATTGAAGCAGAGAAACATCTTCCTTCAACGCTGCAGCCCCGGCCTTGAGAATTTCGGGCGCGATCCAATCGTCGATATTGACTTTGGAGTCTATGAAGCCGTGCCTGGCGAGGCGATCGATCTGAATGTCGAGAAGATCAAGGCGTTCGTGATCGAGGCTCGGTGTCATCGCGGCCTGGAGATTGGAGCCGTAGGTTGCCTCTGCGAATTCTCGCGTCGCGCCGGTTTCCTTGCAGACGATCGAGATGACGCGGTCGTGGTTTTCGCCAACCCACGCGCCCGCCCGCAACGTTGCGGAAACGAAGGCGATGACCAGCTCCGGGCGCTTCTCCAAAAGATCCGCATGGACGGTGATGGGGCGTGGCGTCCCGTTGTTGACGCGGTCACGGATCGGCAGTGCATCGATATCGACGAGGGTTGTAAGGCCGAGCCGATGCGCCGCTTCTCGCGCTGCGGCACCTTTGACATAGGCTGCGTCGGCCTCTCCCGAGGCAACCTGTTCCAGCGACGGCCAGTCCTTGATCTTGAGATCGCGGCGCAGCCGGCCCGGCGGCACGGTCTGCGCAAGCGGCGTCTCGATGATGGAAACGTCGCCGAAAGTCAGACCCACATGTCTCAGCGCCGCCTCGAACCCTCCGAGCGCCATGGCGCGTGCGTGACTGGCGTTCCGGCGCGCGGCAAAGGCGGGGATGGCGATCCTCGCACCGCGCAGGTCTTGTTTTTCCCGCAGTCGTTCGGGGTGGGCAACGATGGCCTGGCCCTCATCGATGAAGGTGAGCCCGAGCAAACGTGTCGGCGCGCCCTCCGCCCGGGCGACGATCGCGGGCACGCTGCCGCCCTCGCGGATGAGCGTCGGCAGGGAATGATCATAATGGGAAAGGGCGATTTCGAGGGGGGCGTCTTGCAGAATGCCGAGCTCGGTGTCGAAGTCTGAAAGGCGTTCGGTCAGCCATCCGAGGTCGAGCGCAATGCCGCTCGCCGTCGGGACCTGGCACCGCGTATACCAGACCTTGTTGGGGCACGTGTTCGCGTTCATGAGCGGCCCCCTGCCGCGTCGTTCGCGACGTGCCAATGAAGCAGGCGGTTCTCGATGGCGAGGAAGCCGTAGTTGAGCGCATATCCAACGACGGCCACTGTGATGGCCCCGGCATACATTCGTGAAATGTCGAGCGTCTGCTGCGCGTTGAGAATATAATACCCGACGCCGGAATTCCCTGCGATCATTCCCGCCGCGATTGCAATGACAAAGGATCCGGCCAGCGCGAGCCTGAGCCCGATGAAAATCTGCGGCGCGGCCGCGGGAAGAACAATTTCATAGATCGTGCGCCACCAGGAAAGCTTGAAGGTGCTCGCCGTGTCGCGCAGCGCTGCCGACACCCCTCTTGCCCCGGAATAGGTGGCGATCAGGATCGGGATCGTTGCGGAGACGAGGATAGCGATGACGTTCATTTCCCGGCCGAGACCCGCGTAAAGAATAATCACTGGAATGAAAACGATGGTGGGAACGGGACGCAGCAGCTCTATGATCGGCTCCACCAGCGCATAGATGATCTTGACCCGCGCCATGGTGACCCCGATCGCGACGCCGAGCACGGCGGAAAGCACATAGCCGTAGACCATCGACGTCATCGTATCGGCGAGCTGGAAGCGCAACTGGCCTTCTGTCATCTCCAACCACCAGGCCGCACCGATCCGTGATGGGGCGGGCAGTCCGGGGGAGGGATTGTAATGGGCGACGATCTCCCAGATGCCGACGAGCACGAGGAGGGCCAGCCAGCCGAGGGCGCGGTTGTCGAACGCGATCGTGCGCTTGCGCGCGCGCGTCGGCTTCTTGGCCGCGTCGACGGCGGAGAAGGTTATGCTTGTGGGCACCGTCATGCGGCCTCCGCGGATTTCAGGGACGGCGCCGAAAGCACGCTTTCAAGAAGCTTGCGCCTGTATTCCAAATAGCGGGGATGTTCCCGCGTCTCGATTTGCCGGCGCGGCCGGGGAAGCGCAATCGGGATCTGCGCGGCCAAGCCCTTGCCGTTGGGGCTGAGAACGAGGATCCGGTCCGCCATGTAGATTGCCTCGTCGATATCATGGGTGACGAGGATTGCCGTGAAGCCGAATTTCCGCCAGAGATCTAGCATGAGATCCTGGAGCGTTGCGCGGCTCAACGCATCGACGGATCCGAAGGCTTCGTCGAGCAGGATGATTTCCGGCCGCGAGGCAATGGCACGAGCGATCGCCACGCGCTGCTGCATGCCGCCGGACAGCTCGCGCGGGTAGCGGTCGATCGCGTGCGACAGACCGACATCCGCGATGATCTCCTCGACAGACACCTTGAACTTGCGGGACGACTGGACGGCATGGCGTTCGCCGAAAAGCACGTTGTCCCGCACGGTAAGCCAGGGCAGCAGCGATTGCGAATAGTCCTGCGCGACGAAACGAACCTGTGGTGGCGGCTCTGAGACGATGCGATTGCCGACGCGCACCGTCCCCGCGCTGGCTTTCGTCAGCCCGCCGATCGCGCGAAGCAGCGTCGACTTGCCGGATCCGGAGCGTCCGACCAGTGCGAGGAACTCCCCGCCCTCGATCGTCGTCGAGATGTCGGCAAGCGCATCGACCGCGCCATGCTTGCCCGCATAGCGCACGGAGAGCTCGCTCACCTCGATCGTCGGCGGGGCAATCAGGATCGGTTCGACAGTGGTATTGCCCGTTGTCATGAGGGAGCCTCTTAAAGGGTCGGAACAGTGGCCGTCTTGTAGAGGAGCGGCTCCACGTCGATGACCTGCTTGATGACGCCCTTGTCGTGGGCGATCTTCAGCCACTCCTGGAGTGCTGCGAGGTCGACGGCGCCCGACTGGGCGGCGTTGTTGTCATCCATGCGTTTAATGACGCCGGGAACTTCCTTTTCGAGCGCGAAGAGATCGACCTTGTCGTATTTCAGCGAGATCTTCGCCTTGTCCTCGGCGCTATAGGCATTGTAGCGCTTGGCGCCTTCGCGTGCGGAGCGGACGAATTTCTCGGCGAGGTCCGGATTGGCCGCGATCCACTGGCTGGTTGCGAAGAAGCCGGCGGTGCTGGTCTTTTCCGGGACCTGCTCCCAAGGCCGGCCTTCCAGCGTCTTGACGCCATATTGCTGTTCCCACTGCGCGACATTGGGGTCGGACGCGATGGACGCGTCGATCTGGCCGGACGAGAGCGCTGCCCCGACCGTCTCGCGCTGATTGATGATCACATATTCGACAGCCTCCGGATCCACGCCGAAACGCTCGAGATAGAGCCGTACCCGGAGGCGCGACTGCGCGTGCGCCGCCGTCCCGATCTTCTTGCCGACAAGATCGGCCGGCTTCTCGATCCCGCTCTTGGGGCCGGCGATAATGTAGTCCGAATTGCCTCGGCCATTCGCGGCTTGGAGAAAGGTAAGGTCAAAGCCGTTTTCGCGCGCCCCTACCCAGGCGAAAAGGTCGGCATAGCCGACCTCCAGCGAGCCGCCGACGGTTGCCGCCAGGATATTCGGGCCGCCGGCAAGGGTGACGATCTCTACTTCGATGCCGTCTTTCTTGAAGAGGCCTTCCTCGATCGCCGTCTTGATGCCGGGAATCGCGCCAAAGGGAGCGCCGATGCGCAACTTCTGGGATTCAGCGGCAAAGGCCGGGACGGAGGCGGTGATGGTGCCGAAAGCAAGCGCGACGGCGGCCAGCATCGCGCGACGGTTCATGAGGGCTTTGAACATGGTCTCTTCTCGATCTTTCTCGAAAGGGGTCAGCCGGCGGCTGCGGCGTCGATGCGCGGTTGGGATGGGGTGGGAGCAGTCTGCCATGCATAGGGCGCGCTCGGGGCATGCGGCTGTTGCCAGCTGTTATCCAGCGGGAGCAAGGGCATGACCTGATCGGCGAAACGATGGGCTTCTTCCAGGAAGGGATTTCCGGAAAGAATGAAGGATTCGACGCCGAGGTTCTTGTATTCGATGAGGCGTGCGGCGACGGATTCCGGCCCGCCGACCACGGCAATGCCCGGTCCGTTGCGCAGCAATCCGAAACCCGACCAGAGATTGGGATAGATCTCAAGATCCCGCGCGCTCTTGGGGCGTGTCCCGCCATGGAAGGCTGCCTGGCGGACCTGGCCAATGGCGTCCTGCTTGCTGTTGCTCGCCTGGACTTTGGCAATCGCGTCGTCGGACGCGCTGTCCAGCATGTGCTGGGCCGCCTGCCAAGCCTCCTCGTCGGTGTCGCGAAGGATGATGTTCAGCCGGATGCCGAAGCCGAGCTTCCGACCGTATTTCGCGGCGCGGGCGTTGACATCCTTAATGGTGGCGGCCGTTTCCGGCGGGGGCTCGCCCCAGGTCAGGTATTTGTCAACATGCTTTGCCGCAACGTCCATCGCGATATCGGAGGAGCCGCCGAACCAGAGGGGAGGATAGGGCTTTTGCAGCGACGGAAATTCCGCCTTGGCGCCCTTGACCTTGATGAACTCGCCGTCGAAATCCACCGTCTCGCCCGACATAGTGCGCCGGTAGACATCGAGGAATTCGTCGCAACGGCGATAGCGCTCGTCATGGGCGAGGTGGATACCGGCAGGAGCAAGGCTCGTGTGGCCGTTGACGATGTTGAGAAGGAGCCGGCCGCCGATATTCTGGTCGAGCGTGGTCGTCAGCTTGACGAGCTGGCTCGGCGTGAAGATGGACGGGTGGATGGCCAGCAGGAACCGCATCCGGCGGGTGTGGGCCGCAAGGCTCGCCGCAGTGATGAACGGGTCAAGGCCGCCATTCGGCTGGGTGGCGAAGAGTGCACCGGAATAGCCCCGCGCATCGATCGATGTGGTGAGCGCGCGCAGATAGTCGAGATCGACCGGACGCGTCCATTTCGGATCCCACGGATAACGACCGTCGCGGCCGACGACATACCAAAGAATGTCCATTTGTATACCTTACTTTGCCTGGATCGGCTGAGAGCCGCCGAGAGCCTGGGCACGGATGAAGATGCCCGCCGCTTCATCGATGGTGACAGCGAGCTGTGCCGCCTTTTCCGGCGTTTCGTCGAACACCAGCAGGCCATGATTTGCGAGAAGCACCGAGCGGGTCTCGGGGTGGTCTGCCAGGAAGCCATCCAGCGCCGAGACGAGGCCACCCGAATTCCTGTCGCCATAGGGGCTGACGGGAATGGGCACCGTCTGTCCGCGGGTCAGGAGGGGCTCGTAATGCAGCGGTATCAGTTTGTGCGCGACGGCAAAAGCGGTGGCATTGAGCGAATGCGTATGGATGACGGAGCCGACGCCCGGCCGCTTGTAGGCATGGGTATGCATGGCAATGACCGATCGCACGCCCTTGCCGAGCTTTCCTCGAACGAATTCGCCGCCGAGCGTGACAATCCCGAAATCCTCTTCGGTAATGTCCTTGGGCAGGCCTCTTGCCGTCACCAGCACATGGTCCGGCGTTTCCGTCAGCCGAACGCTGGCATTGGCCGAACGGCCGTTCGTAAGAACACCACTGAGATGAAGAAAATGAATAGCGTCGAGAAGCTGCTGGCGTAGCGCCCGGTCTTCCGGACCAAGCTCCAGGCTGCTGCCCTCGATGGACGATACTTTGTTGCCAAATTCGATCGCACTGACAGCGCTCATGATAAACTCCTTAAAATACACTAAAACGGTAGATTTGAGGAATATCTGACGCAAGGGGATTCCTTGCTATAACGCGCGGCGATTATGGAATTTTATCCTACTAATCAACTTTAGTTGGGTAGCAACGATTAGGCGATACGGTTTCGCGTGGAAATTGTATTTCAAGGCGACCGATCCCCGGTGCTTCTTTGAAATGTTTGATGCGACCAGCCCATCCGGGCGTGATTATTCCAGAGCCTTGCCATCGGTCTCGAGGAGCGGGCTGAGAGCGAGGCGCTCACGACGATTGGTGGAATAGTCCGACGGGCAGTTTCCGCTTTACGCCTATCATCCGTCATGCCACATGCCACCAGCCAAGGTGCGGGCTTTTCTGGACTTTGTTCAACGGATCGCGGCGATGTAGCGCGGGGCATTTTTGCCGCGCGCGCCTGGCTGTCGGGCGGCAGAAATTGTTTGCCGCCTAGCCAGGCGCACTCAGGTTGCCATGATCGACAAGGCGAGACGCGCCTGGACAACGGATACGCTAGTGGGCCCTTAGCACGCGTAGACGGGGCCCGATCCAGTCGAGGAAGCGCCGCACCTTCAGCGGCATGGGATCACCTGGTCGATGGATAGCGTTCACCGGCAGCGGTTCCGGTGCGAACTCCGTCAGCAATTCCTGCAGTGCGCCGGAGCACAACTCATCAGAGATCTGGTAAGACAGCAGGCGGACGATGCCGATACCGGAGAGTGCAGCCTGAATGGCAGCCTCCGTCGTGTTGACCGCGAGTTTGGAGCGCGGCTCTACGGCAAAGGCCGCGCCGTCCCGGCGGTAGCGCCATTCCGGCGCGGTCGCGAAGCCCTGGAAGCTTATGCCGTCATGTTGGGCGAGGTCTTCCGGCTGACGAGGCACTCCTCGGCGGGCGAGATAGTCAGGGCTCGCGCAGATTACACGGCGGACGGAGCCCAGCCGCATTGCGATAAGTGCGCTGTCCTCCAAGTGCCCGATCCGTATGGCGACATCGATGTGCTCATCCGCCAGACTTAGCTGCCGATCGACCAGGGTCAGGCGCAGGTTGATGTCGGGTTGCTCCTTCAGGAATTCCAGCGCAATTGGCAGCAGATGGCGCTCGCCGAAGGCAATCGGTGCGGTGACGTGCAGTCCGCCACGCAGCGCGCCATAATCGCCGGTGGCTTGCCGCTCCGCCGCGTCCAGTTCCGCAAGAATACGACGTGAAGCGGCGACGAAGGCGCGCCCCTCCTCCGTCAAGGCGAGGCCGCGGCGGGTGCGCAGGACCAAGCGCACACCAAGGTGCTTTTCGAGATCGGCAACCTTGCGGCTGACCGTGGCGAGCGGTGCATGCAGTCGCCGCGCCCCGGCCGAGAGGCTGCCGGCATCGACCACCGCCAGCAGCACCGACATCGCTTCAAACCGATCCATCGAATCCTTCCGGAAATTGAGAGGAAAGTTCCCGAAATGGCAGAATACCTCCTTGATTGTGGATATCATAGCTTTCGTCTCGTCCAAGGGGACGCCGGCTAGGCTCCCGTATTGTCAACAATCCGGAGGAAGACCTCATGCCTCAATTTTCACGTCGCGCCTTTGCCAGCGCCCTTCCCCTAGGCCTCATCGGGGGGAGCCTCCTCGGGGGAGGCCTGATTGATGGCGCGACTGCTCTTGCCGCGACGCAGCAAACCGCTAAGGCGCCGGTCAGCGTCACGCCGCTAGCGCAAATCCGCATCGGTCGCTTCACGGTGACGGCGTTGACGGATGGGTATGCCGATATGCCCTACGACTATTTTCCGGGACGCGCCGCGGCCGATGTTGAACAGGCTGCAATCGCGCAGTTCACCGCCCGGCCGAGTGGCGTGCGGTTCCTCTTCAACCAGTATCTCGTTGAGGATGGCGAGCGCCGTATCCTGATTGATGCGGGTGCAGCGGGTTCGATCGGGAAGACGGGCGAACTGCCGCAGGCGCTCGGCGCGCTCGGCTTGCAGCGCGACCAGATCGACGCGGTGATCGTGACGCATATGCATCAGGACCACATGGGCGGCCTGATCGTCGGGGGCAAGAACAACTACCCGAACGCGGAACTCTATATCGATCGTCGTGATATCGCCCATTGGACCGACCCGGCCAAGCGCAGCGGCGCGCCCGATTATCTGCAGCCCAGCTTTCATATGGCGGGGGACGTCGTGCGCCTCTACCCGAAACTCCAGGCGATTGACGGCGAGCGTGAAGTTGTGCGGGGCATCTCCATTGTCGACCTCACCGGACATACACCTGGCCATATCGGCGTGCGTGTCGAAGATGGCGGGCAGAGCCTCATCATGGTCTCGGATATGATCTTTCCGGTCGTGCATCCGGGCGCGACCGATGTGTTCTTCCTGTTCGAGCAGGACCCTGCGGCGGCCAAAGCGATGCGCGACCGCTTTTTTCCTCGCGCCGCTTCGGAAGGCGCGCTTATCGCCGCCACGCACATGCCCTTCCCAGGGCTCGGCCGTGTCGTGGCCGACCGCGGGCAGATGCGCTGGCAGGTAGCGGACTGGGCCTTGCAGAACTGAGGTCCGCTGCGGCGGGCCTCGCTCCAGCAGTCGTGAGGGTTGAACATATCTCAGTGTCGCCACGACGGCCTCCGTTGCGGCCACGCCGCATATCCCGCCCGGCAAGATCGTTGGCCTGTCTCATGACGGGAGCAATCGTCTAGCAGACTGCAAAGCGAAACGCCGGGCAAAATCGCCCAACCGGCCACGCCTCGTTAACTAGTATGGCAGAAGGGGATCACCACCAGTGGATTCAGGCGGGCGAACCCTTCCTGAAGTTAATTGGGAAAACACATATACCCGCGATGAGCCAACTTCTCTACCCCGACGTATTGAAGACAGCGCAGGAATTGAAGTCCCAGGGCAGGGCATTTCGGGTATTCGCCGATGGCGATGCCTTGATCGAATGGCGCCCTCCTCGGAGCTTATTCGTCACCTCTCATTCCGGCAAGCATCGTTTGCCCCGGCATACGGAACAACCATCGTGCGGACGGGTTCTTCATCTCGACCAACAAAGGATATCCGGATGAAGACGATTGTATTCGTGCATGGCATGTTCCAGAACCCGAAGAGCTGGGAAAACTGGGTCCGGTTCTTCAGCGAGCGGGGCTATGATTGTAGAGCGCCTGCCTGGCCCCTTCACGAAGGCGATCCGAAGACGCTGCGGCACAGCCCGCCGGCTGGTCTCGGCGAACTCAGCCTCGACGAGATCTACAACAGCATCGAAGCGGACGTCGCCATGCTCGACCAGCCTATCGTTATCGGCCATTCGGTCGGCGGTCTGATTGCCCAAAAGCTGCTGGCCCGCGGCGTGGTGTCCGGTGCTGTCGGAATTGCGTCGGTTGCGCCAAACGCCATGCTCGACTTTGACTGGGGCTTCATCAAGAACAGCGCGATCATCACTAATCCGCTGAAGGGCGACGAACCGGTCTATATGGACGCCAAAACCTTCCATGGCGCCTTCGCCAACACGCTGTCGGAGGACCAGGCAACGGCGGCCTTCGAGCAGACCGCGACCCATGACAGCCGCAACGTTCTGCGCGATTGCATGGGGAAATCTGGTCGGGTCGATCTCGACCGGTCGCACGCCCCGCTTCTGTTGATCGCGGCTGAGGAGGACGAGATCATACCGGCCGACCTCTGCGAGAAGAATTTTAACGCGTACGAAGATGCTGACAGCGTCACCGATTTCAGGAGGTTCGTGGGGCGAAGCCACTTCATCTGCGGCGAACCAGGCTGGGAAGAGGTCGCGACCTTCGTCGCCCAGTGGCTCGAGCAGAACGGGCGCGAGATCTCACCGGCACCACAAGCATCGACCCTGCGTTAGGAGACATACCGATGACGGATATCCGGACAAAGGGATTCGAAAGCCCGGCTCAATTGCGGGAGCATCTCGCCGAGCTTGAAGAGGAGAGCCCGGCTGAGGATCCGCGCGCAGTGGACGTGCCTTCCGCCGACCAGCAAATCGCAGCCCTTCGCCGGGAGGTCGCCGATCTTCGTGCCCGGCTGGCCACCATCCGCGAGCAGACGAACGGGATGGATGCCCCACCGTCCAGAGGCGAGATCCACCCCTGGCTCCGGGTCGCGGCGACGGTTGCAACGACATACCTTCTCGGCCGGCTCGTGCAACGGCTGCGCCTCGGCGCTCCGGGCGCGGCCGCCGTGCCGATGATCGCGTCGCAGCTCGACCGAAGAATGTGGTGATTGGGCGAGGCCGAGCGTCGAGGCGAAACGGATTGAGGTCGACATGGCGGGTGACAAGCTCTCAACCTACAAGAAGAAGCGGGATTTCAAGCAGACCCAGGAACCGAGCGGCTCGACCGCCGTCAAGTCTTCGAACCGGCTGCGCTTTATCATCCAGAAACACGACGCCACGCGCCTTCATTACGATCTTCGCCTCGAACTCGACGGCGTGTTCAAATCCTGGGCTGTGACCAAGGGGCCGTCGCTCGATCCGCATGACAAGCGGCTGGCCGTCGAAGTCGAGGATCACCCGCTCGACTATGGCGACTTCGAAGGCACAATCCCGAAGGGGCAATATGGCGGTGGCACGGTCATGCTCTGGGATCGTGGCTATTGGGAACCCGAAGGCAGCAAGTCGCCGGAGGAAGCCCTAAAGAAGGGCGATTTCAAATTCAAGCTGCATGGCAAGCGACTGCATGGCAGCTTCGTACTGGTGCGGATGCGCAATGATCGGGACGGCGGCAAACGGACAAACTGGTTGCTGATCAAGCACCACGACGACCATTCCGTCGCGGAGAACGGCGCAGCCATCCTGAACGAGAACATGACGTCGGTCGCGTCCGGCCGGACAATGGAGCAGATAGCCGCCGGCAAGGGGCGGAAGCCGGTAGCATTCATGACGGCAAGCGGCGACGTCGAGGCCGATGCTGTGTGGGACAGCAAGCACGGCCTTGCGGTTGACAAGCGAAAGAAGAAGGCGCGCAAGGGTGTAGCGACATCGACGGCAGCCGATCTGCCCGACTTTATTCCCCCGCAGCTCTGCGAGACGGTTGAACGCCCACCAGCTGGCGACAAGTGGCTGCACGAGATCAAGTTCGACGGATATCGAATTCAGACGCGGGTCGCCGAGGGTGAGGTGACGCTCAAAACCCGCAAGGGCCTGGCCTGGACCGCGAAGTATCCTGAGATCGCGGAAGCCGCCGCGGCGCTTCCCGGTTGCATCATAGACGGGGAGATTTGCGCGCTCGACGACAACGGCGCGCCGGACTTTGCCGCATTGCAGGCAGCGCTGTCGGAGCGCAACACCGGCAATCTCGTCTATTTTGCATTCGACCTCCTGTTCGATGGCGGAGAAGACCTTCGCGAAAAGCACCTGGTCGACCGGAAAGCTCGGCTGCAGGAGCTGCTTGTGGACGCACCCAAGGATCCGCATCTGCGTTTCGTCGAGCATTTCGAGACGGGCGGCGATGCGGTTCTACGCTCCGCCTGCAAGCTCTCGCTCGAAGGCATCGTCTCGAAGCAGGCGAATGCGCCCTATCGATCCGGGCGGACCGAAACCTGGGCGAAATCGAAATGCCGAGCGGGGCATGAGGTTGTCATCGGCGCCTATGCCAAGACGAACGGAAAGTTCCGCTCCCTCCTCGTCGGCGTAAACCGAGGCGACCACTTCGTCTATGTTGGCAGAGTCGGCACGGGCTATGGCGTGAAGAAGGTCGAAACGCTTCTACCCAAGCTGAAGGCGCTCGAAACTTCGAAGTCGCCCTTCACCGGTATCGGCGCACCGAAAAAAGAGAAGGAGGTGTTTTGGCTGAAGCCCGAGCTTGTCGCCGAGATCGAATTCGCCGGCTGGACCGCTGATGGTCTCGTCCGCCAGGCCGCCTTCAAGGGACTTCGGGAAGACAAGCCGGCAGCAGAGGTCGAAGCCGAGAAGCCGGCCCCACCAGCGAAGACGGAAACGCCGGAGCCCGCGCCGGAAACCAACAGAAAACCCGCGCGCCGCAAGGGCGCCAAAGCGGAGGTCATGGGCGTTTTCATCTCCAGTCCGGACAAGCCGCTTTGGCCGGATGCGGGTGACAATAAGCCGGTTACCAAGGAGGATCTGGCCCGGTATCATGAGGCGGTTGGTTCCTGGCTCATCGAGCATGTGAAGGGCCGACCGTGCTCGATCCTCCGCGCGCCGGATGGGATCGGCGGTGAACAATTCTTCCAGCGCCACGCCATGCCGGGTACCTCGAACCTTCTGGAACTGGTCAAGGTCTTCGGCGACAAGAAGCCATACCTGCAAGTTGACCGGATCGAAGGCCTCATCGCCATCGCGCAGATCGGCGGCATCGAGCTGCATCCGTGGAACTGCGAACCGGGAAAACCCGAAGTGCCGGGCCGGCTGATGTTCGACCTCGACCCCGGCCCGGACGTGCCGTTCGCGTCGGTGGTGGCGGCCGCGCGCGAGATGCGCGACAGGCTGGACGACCTCGGCCTCATCAGTTTCTGCAAGACGACCGGCGGCAAGGGGCTGCACGTCGTCACGCCGCTCGCGATCAATACACGCAAGCCGCTTTCGTGGGCTGAGGCCAAGGGTTTCGCCCACGACGTTTGCGAGGAAATGGCGCGCAACAATCCCGACGCCTACCTCATCAAGATGACCAAGAGCCTGCGGGGAGGACGGATCTTTCTGGACTATCTGCGCAATGATCGCATGGCGACGGCGGTGGCTCCCCTGTCGCCACGGGCTCGGCCCGGCGCGACCGTGTCGATGCCGCTGACCTGGACGCAAGTCAAATCCGATCTCGATCCGAACCGGTTCACCGTGCGGACCGTACCGGCGCTGCTGGCAAAGACGAACGCCTGGGCAGACTATTGCGACGGAGAGCGCTCGCTGGAACAGGCGATCAAGCGGCTCGCCAAGCACAAGGCTGCGGCATAACCTTTGAACGGACGAGCGTCGGGACCAAATAGGAAGCATGAAAAAGCACACTCTCCCCGTGGAAAACCTAGCGCGTCTGCGGCGTATCCGCGGACTGGTGCGACTGATGGATACTGCTCTACGCATTCCCGGAACGGGGATTTCGCTGGGTGCGGACTCGGTCCTCGGCCTCGTCCCTGGCGTCGGTGATTTCGCGGCGGCGGCCGTCAGTCTCGTCATCGTCAACGAGGCTCGCCGTCTCGGCGTGCCGAATGACAAGCTCATCAAGATGCTGGTCAATGTCGGCTTCGATACGGTCGCGGGAAGCGTGCCGGTTCTGGGCGACGTCTTCGACGTCTATTTCAAATCCAACCGCCGCAATCTGGAGCTGGTGTTGGATCATTTCGGTCTCGACCACGCAGATCTCGATCGATAAGGACGATCACTTGCCGGCCAAAGTATCCATATCGAACACCGCGGCATTGTCCTGGACTTCCCGCAGGCCCTTGTAGGAGGCGTGACGCAGGTTGCCTTCGTCGGTCCAGCCGCGGAACTCGATCTCGGCGATCAGGGTGGGCAGGGCGAAGACGTAGTTCTTCCCCTTGAGCGGCACGACCGGTTTCTTCGTCTTCAGCTCGTCCAGCGTCTTGCGCAGGTATTCGGCATCCGCCGTCTTGAACCCGGTCCCGACCGACCCGACCGAGACCCAACCGTCTCCCTTGCGGGCAGCGAGAAGAAGGCTACCGATCCCGCCACGCGCTGCAGAGGATTGCTCGTAGCCGACGATCATGAAGCTCTCACTCTGGACGCATTTGATCTTGATCCAATCGCCTGCTCGTCCCCACCGGTATGGCCGGTCGCGGTGCTTGGCGATAATGCCTTCAAGGCCCATCGAGCAGGCATTCGCGAGCAGTTCGGCGCCGTCGCCGCGCGCCTCCTCCGAAAGCTGTACCGCGCCGACTGCGCCCTCGAGGAAATCCGAAAGCAGATGCCGTCGAACCAAAAGCTCCGTCTTCGTCAGATCGTGGCCATCGTAGTAGAGGAGATCGAAAGCAAAAAAGACGGCCTCCGTTGAGGCACGCTTGCCGCCGCGACCGCCGAGCGAGCGCTGCAGCGCCCCGAAATCCGCGTAGCCCTCCTTGTTGAGAACCACTGCCTCACCGTCGAGAATGGCGGTCCCGAAGCCCAGCTTTTTGGCCGCTTGGGCAATCTTGGGAAACCTATGTGTCCAGTCATGGCCGCCGCGGGTGATGATTCGCACTGCGTTGGGCTCGATGTGGATGGCCAGGCGATACCCGTCCCATTTGATCTCGTAGAGCCATTCCGGCCCCTCCGGCGGTGTTGGCCGAAGAAGGGCGAGACAGGGCTCGACGCGATGGGGCATCGGATCGAAAGGAAGGCTTGGCTGCTCAGCATCGCGTTTGCGAACCGGGCGAGACTGCAGTGTCTCGCCGGACTTATCGTACAACGGTATGGCAGACCGGCGCTTTTGTTTCATCGATATCCATCACATGCGAGAGTTCGAACATAGGTGACGTTTTTGAAGATTTCAGGATGCACGCTTGCCTTTTCCACCGGCGGCCAGGCTCTTGCGCAACGCGTCCATGATGTCGATGACATTGCTTTCGGTGGCCGCGCCGTCATCGTTGGCCTTGCCCTTCTTCGAGGGTTTCAGCGCCTTCTTCTTTTTCGCGATAATGCCCAGCAGAGCTTCCTGCACAGGGTCAGAAACCATATCTGCCGACCATGTCTTGGTGTGCTGATTGATGAATTTCTGAACGAGGGGAATGAGGTCGGGGTCCGATTTGTTGTCGATGTCCTCGAAGTAGGACTCTTCCGGCCGGACCTCGTCGCCGAAGCGCAGCGTCCAGAGCACAATACCCTCGCCGCGCGGTTCGAGCACGACCGCCCGTTCGCGTCGACCGATGACCAGGCGCGACACCCCAAACACCTCGTCGGACGCCATGGCGTCGCGGATAACCGCGAAGGCCTCATGGCCGACCGGATCGTCCGGCACGAGATAATGCGGTTTTTCGAGATAGATCCACTCGATGCTGTCACGCGGGACGAACTTGTCGATATCTATGGTCTTCACCGTATCTAGCGCGACGGCGTCCAGTTCCTCGTCGGTGAGCAGGACATAGTCGTTCTCGCCGCGGGCATAACCCTTGACCTCGTCCTCATCCTTCACCGGCTTGCGCGTGACGGTATCGACATATTGCGAGACGACACGATTTCCAGTCTCCCTGTTCAAGGTGTGGAAGCGGACCTTGTCGCTCTCCGAGGTCGCCGGTGACATGGAGACCGGGCAGGTGACGAGGGAGAGCTTCAGATAGCCTTTCCAATAGGGACGCGGCGCCATGATCGTTCTCCTCAACCGGCTTTACGCTGTGCTGCCGTCGAGCGGCGCGCCTTCGATGCCGTCGCACGCGCCGCGGGCTTGCGCCCGGCGCCCTTGTTGGCATTGGCAGCAGCGGGCTTCGGCTTGTCATTGCTGGCCTTCAGCATCTTGGCACTTTCGCGTAGCGCGGCCAGCAGATCGCCCGGTTTGGAGACCTTGACCTCCTTGCGCTTCGGCAGGGCCTTGCCTTCGATTTTTGCCTTCACCAGCTCAGCGACCGCCGTCTCGTAGCGATCGTCGAACGCGGCGGGATCGAAGGTTCCTTTCTTGGTGGCGATAATGTGCTTGGCGAGATCCAGCATCTCGCCCTTGATCCGCAGCTTCGGTATTTCGTCGAAGGCCTTCTCGGAGGAGCGGACCTCGTAGTCATACTGCATTGTCGTGGCGATCAGGCCCTTGCCATGGGTGCGGATCAGCACGGTGCGCATGCGCCGGAACAGGACGGTGCGGGCGACTGCGACGACCTTCGACTTCTCCATGGCGTCCCGCAGCGCGGTGAAGGCGTCCGACGAAACCCGATCGGTAGGCACGAGATAATACGGTTTGTCGAAATAGACGTCGTCGACATCGGAGCAGGCGATGAATGCCTCGATGGTCAGCGTTTTGTTGCTGTCGGGAATGGTCGCCGTCACCTCCTCCGGATCGATCATGATGTACTGGCCGTTCTCGATCTCGAAGCCCTTTGTCTGGTCCTCGCGCTCGACCTCCTTGCCGGTGTCGCTGTCGACAAAGACGCGGTTGACGCGATTGCCGGTTTTTTTATTGATCGTATGGAAGGAGATCCGCTCGGAGGTGCTTGCGGCCGTGTAAAGGCCGACGCCGCAGCTCACCTCGCCAAACTTGATGAAACCCTTCCACTGAGCACGATGACCGGCCATCTTGAACACTCCCACCTAGACGCAACCAAAACGAGTCAAGCGAATCAGGAAGGAATTTGTTCCGAGTCGAAAAGAATCGGAAATCAATAACTTAGGTGCTCCTCGCCTCCCTTTTTGCGAGTCTCGAATATGCCATTGATTCGCTGCATCTTTTACGGTGCGGGTGCGTTCTTCCGAGACCGCAACCTGGCGGGATGCAGAAGGCGGAGACTGAAACCGGCCCGGCAACGCGACCGCGGTGATCGGCGCACAAAACGCTGAGGTATCGGTCGCCTCGGCCGCGAGCAGTGACGTTATGACGGAGAATGTTGAAATTTCCGATGGGGCCGAGGATGGCGGCGAGCGTGCGTCTGTCTCCTTCCCATTCGACCGCATGACAGTGCAGCGGTTTCGCGAGACCTTTCCGCGCGCCCGCTGGAGCGACCGGCGAAAGGCGTGGATCGTTCCCGGCAAGACGGCGCGCCGACGCATCGATCGCTGGATGGCCAAGGAAGAATCCCGTGCCGATCCCTACGCAGAGGCGAAGGGCAGGGATGCTTTTGCTTTCGAGCCGATCCTCAGCCCCTATCTCGGCGTCGAAAAGGGCGGGCTCCGCATCTCGACGCCCTATTCCCGCAAACTGGTCGAGGAAATCCGGCAGGTGCCCTTCGCCCGCTGGGACGGCCACCACAAGGTCTGGCGGGTGCCTTTCTCCTCCTATGACGATCTTGTCGACCACTGGCAGGCCATCGAGATGGAAGCACAGCGGTGTGAGCCCGACGAAAGGCGCAAACGCGCTGCGGCGCGCAAGGGGACCGAGGAGGAAAAGACGACCCGTCGGCGGGCGGCCGAGCGCAAGCGTCGTCGCATCCCGCTCCCCGCCCATGACCTGCCCCCGTCGGACCGGCCGATCGCGACGACACCGTACGGGATTATCGTCGTGGCTGACATCACCGGCGAACTGGTCGAGCACGACGAGATCGCTGACCTCTATCCCGGCATCGCCCACGATCACATCTGGGGCATATGGCGAACGCCGTCGCTGGACGAATTGGTGCAGACCTGGCCCTCGCGAACTGAACCCGGCGACGACGAGCGCCAGCGCGGCTGGTGGCTGCCGACCCTCGAAGAGCTGCGCGTGGCAAGGCGAGCCGCGAGGGCGCGCGAGCGCCGGGCGACGCACCAGGCGCCGGCCTGACCTCAATCCGTGGGCGGTTCGATCTCGATCATAACCGGTGCGTGATCGCTGGTGTGGTCCCAGCTTCGGGGACCGCGGCGAACGCTGGCGGACCTCAGCCAAGGGGCCACGGTGGGGCTGAGCAGAAGATGGTCGATGCGCAGGCCCGCATCGCGCTCGAAGGAATTGCGCCAATATTTCCAGAACGTGTAGATGCGTTCATTCGGATGGAGGTGGCGGACGGCATCGGTCCAGCCTTGCGCGAGGAGATCGGCGTAGGCCTTTCTGACTTCCGGGCGAAACAGCGCATCGTCACGCCAACGCTCCGGCGCATAGACGTCGAGGTCCGAGGGCATAACGTTGTAGTCGCCTACCAGCAGGGCGGGTATGCCGAGTTCGATCAGCTCGGCGGCATAGGCCTGGAGGCGCTGGAACCAGCGCAGTTTATCTTCGAACTTCGCGCCGGGGGCCGGGTTGCCGTTCGGAAGATAGAGGCAGCCGACCAGCATACCGTCGATGGCGGCTTCGATATAGCGGCTATGGGCGTCGTCTGGATCGCCCGGCAGGCCCCTGCGCGTGAGGAGGGGCACCACACCTTTCGCGAGGATCGCGACACCATTCCAGCTTTTCTGGCCGTGCCAGACTGCCCCATAACCGGCACGCTCCAGGTCAGCGCGCGGGAACCGCTCGTTTGGCGATTTCAGTTCCTGAAGACAGACGATGTCGGGCGCATCCCCCTCCAGCCACCGCAGGAGGACGGGAAGGCGGCCGTTGATGCCGTTGACGTTGTAGGTGGCGATCTTCACGAGGTTCCTCTCGAAGGAGCAATCTTGCCGAGACGAAACCGTTGCGGAATTTCAAATGTTCCGGCGCTGCGTCGGGCGAGCCAAAGATATCATGGGCCGATCGTTCGTGATGGGCGAGAACGGCATCAGTCGTCTGGGCCCGCCGGCCGGCCAGAAGCGGGTGGTCGAGATAGCCCCGAGCTTCATCCAGCGAGGCTATCCCGTAGAACTGCGCCGTCGGTACGGCCGAGGGCACCCAGTTGCGGAAAGATGAACCACATCCAGTGGCTCTCTTTGCGCCCGCCGCGCAGCTCGACAAGGGCTGCGGGAAAGACGAGCTCTTGTGCATCGACAAAACCGCTTGAGCTGAAAAGGATCGTCCATCGTCATCGACAGCTCCACCTGCAGGGATCGCCCGAGCAGATAGCGCGATGCGGGCGTGCGGCAAGAAGGATCGGCTGGCGCCGGAACCGACCATTGCAAAGATTTTGGGCGCTCCTATCTTTTGCTCAGGATCGTTGGAGACGCCCGCGATGACAGAAATTCCGATAGACATTCTCTTTGACGACGCGGCAGAAATCCTGCTGCCGCCTCAATGCGGCAACGCGGCCCGACAGGCTGCGGCCTGCGTCTGCTGCGGTCGCGCCGGCCAGGCGATGGACGATGACGGCTGCGGCATCTGCGATGCGTGCCTCGATGCGCCGCTTCAGGCAACCGGCAATACCGACGGTCTTGATTTCTCGGATACCTTTCCCCATCTGTTGCCCACTGCCCGTCATCGATGATCTGCCTGCAGCGACGATATCCGTCGCGCGTTCGCAGTCGTCCGGGTTCAGAAGGGCGCTCCCCCGAGCGCCCTTCTTCATTTCGGGAAGAAGACGGCGGAAGGTGTGGGCACGCGGATCGCCGCGCGCTCCAGGTTCTAGCCTCGTCCCGGACCAACCGCCAGCGGCGGGCAACGACGTCCGTGCCTCGGGCGGTGCGATAGGCCGGGACGGAAAGGTGAATGTCGTCTCCGTCCGGATGCCATTCCCCGATCATCGCGATGCCGTCGCCGAACTCGACCACACACATGCCCTCGGCGGCTTCCGCATCTTCAACGCGGACCTCGCCGCCGGGAAAGGCATGGCTATGCGGGAAGGAGAAGCGCATCAGCCGACCTGCTCCACGGAAAGGGAGCCGGCCGGGAGCGACTTGATCAGCGACTTGGCTGAAACCGGAGGGTCAAGCCAGTACGCCCAGGCTTCACGCTGTGTGCGCGACAGTGGTCGACGCCGCGGCGCGCGGACTGCGACCGACGGTCGTGGTCGACGTGGTCGGAGATCGCCTTGCCATATCGCATACCGTGGCGCTTCTGGATATCTGGATGAAATACGGCGATCTGTGCACCGCGGCCGCAGTGAGGGAATACGCGGCTGCGAAAGCCGGGCGGCACTGATTTACCCAGGCCCGAGGCTTGTCTTTGGCATGTCTTTTTTGAAGACGGTGTAGATGGCAGATACGCTGCCTCAACGAGGCGCGTGCGGGAAAAGGTGTTCGGCCAGGAAGTCGACCAGGGCGCGCAGTTTTGGCGCGAGATATCGGCTGGAGGGCCATAGCATCCGAAACGTCCCTTCGTGGCTTAGGTACTCCTCCAGAACCGAGACCAGTGCGCCGTCGCTGAGCTTGTTGCGGATGGCGAAATCCGGAAGGCAGGCGATGCCGTGACCATGTTCAGCCATGTAGATCAGCGGTTCGATGGTGTTCACTACGGCCTTGACCGGCAGGCCGATGTCCCTATATCGGTCCTTCAGCGGCCAAGGCTCCAGTTTGCCGCTCGTCGCAAATCGATGATGCAGACAAGCATGAGACAGTAGCTCGCCCGGGCGACGCGGCACGCCACGATGTTCCAGATAGGCCGGAGATGCAACGAGCTGGAACCGAAAGGTGCCCAGGACGCGGGTCATCAGGCGGGAGTCGCGGATTTCGCCGGCACGCACGACCCCGTCGAATCCTTCCTCGATCACATCCACAAGCCGGTCCGTGAAATCCAGGTCGAGCTCGATTTCAGGGTAGGCACGCATAAACGCAGAGAGCGTGGGCATCATCAGCATCCCTGCCAGTGGCAAGCTCACCCGCAGCTTGCCACGCGGCTTGCCTTGCGTATGCGCCAACTCCGCCTTGGCAGCTTCCATCTCGGATACGACCCGCCTACAGCGTTCTAGAAACAACATCCCCTCGGCGGTCAGGGTCATGGTTCGCGTCGAGCGATGAAACAACCGAACACCCAAATCGTCCTCAAGACGGGCGATGGTCTTTCCGATCGCGGATGAGGACAGGCCGAGCTGCCGTCCGGCCTGGGTGAAGCTCAGGGTTTCTGCGGTCTGGAGAAATGCGCTGATCGAACTGAGGCTGTCCATCGGATCTTCATTTCGGAAATTAAGTCCGAAGTATTATGAATTCCAGCCTCATTATCAATAGTCCCTCGCTTGATAGTCTGATGTTCGGACGGCATCCGACCGCGCCGTTTTCATCCCGAGGAGATTTACATGCTATCGAACGTCGTGCCGCAAGAGCACAACCGCTTCCCCTTTTCGCCGATCGTCGATCGTCCGCCATTGCGGTGGCCGAACGGTGCGCGGGTGGCGGTATGGGTCATTCCTAACATCGAGCATTTCATGTTCGACAGGCCGGGCCCAGCCGTCGTTCCAGCAACGACTGGTTTCGTGCCTGATGTCCTCAATTATTCCTGGCGCGATTTCGGCGCGCGTGTCGGGATCTGGCGCCTCATGGACGTGATGGACAAACACGGCATTCGCGGAACCGTCGCCTTGAACTCCGACGTGTGCCGGCACTACCCGCAGATCGTCGAGGCCGGGAATGCTCTCAAGTGGGAGTGGATGGGGCACGGTCCGAACAACAATACGATGATCAACAGCCAGCCGGAGGATGAAGAGCGTGAACTGATCGGTCGTGTTCTGAAGACGATTACGGACGCCACCGGCACCGCGCCGACGGGCTGGCTCAGCCCTGCGCTGACCGAGTCGGGCAACAGCCTCGACATCCTCGCGGAGTTCGGGATCAACTACGTGGCAAACTGGGTCAACGACGAGCAGCCCTATCCCATGAAGGTCAGGTCGGGAGAGATGTTGTCGTTGCCGTATTCCGCCGAGATCAACGATTATATTTCTTTTATCGAACGCAGCCAGAGCGGTGAGGCGTTCGCGCAGAGCATCTGCGATCAGTTCGACGTCCTCTACGAGGACGGGGCAACAACCGGGCGGGTTATGGCGATCTGCCTGCATCCCTTCCTGATCGGGCATCCGCACCGGAGCAAGCATTTCGACAAGGCTCTCGCCCATATCGCTTCGCGTCAGGAGGTGTGGTTTGCGACGGGCTGCGAGATTGCAGACTGGTATCGCCAGCAGCAGGCGGCCGTAGCGGGCTGATCGACGTCTTTCCGGTCGTGCCAGGCGGTGAGTGCACGATCTTGCTGGGCTGATGCTCGCGTTTCGGCGGCGCGGCCGCTATGGCTTGCTCTTCATCGATGGCAACCCAGACTTTCTTCCAGCCCGAGGCGGAGCCCAATCGGGAGGGCGCCTCGATGGATCTTGCTCTGGTTACCGGCTGTGGCCCGTCACACCTCACTAACATTGAAGGTCTCGGTCCTCTTGTCCGCTCCGACGACGCTGTAGCGTTGCGTATCGCGATCACAAGGACCAGGAGGAGTATGGAAGCCAGCGCCTTCCCAGTCAGCTCAAGGCGATTGACCTTCCAGCCGTGCGCGATGGGGATCGAGGCCGTTGCGCGCGAAGCGGTCGAGCACCTGACACGAGAAGAACTCAAGGGCTTCTTCATCCATCTCGATGCCGATTGCCTGGATGACGCCATCATGCCAGCTGTCGATTTCCGCATGCCCGGCGGGTTGTCGTGGGATGAGTTAGGGGTCCTACTTCGAGTTGCTTCGGGGAGCGGCAAGGCAGTCGGCATTGAGATCACATCTATAATCCCCGCCTTGATAAGGACAGTAGCGCGGCGCGCGGCCTGGCCGACGTACTAGTCGTTGCGCTCGGAACAGCAGCGTACCGAAAAGCGATATCTGCTTACGGCGCTTTGGACCCTTCCGAACGACGGAGTTTGGGCGGCAACCGAGGAACATTCTCGGCGTTGGCGCGTATTGCGACAAGTCCACGAAAAACGGCAGGTCGTTGCAATGACACCCTACACCATGCCCGCCACCCATCCGTTCGCCTATGCGGGCTACCGCTTTTTCTCCTCGTTCCCGATCGCCTGCTACTTCCTCACCGTCCTAACGGACCTGGCCTATTGGCAAACGACGAACCTTCTCTGGCTTCACTTCTCCGAATGGCTGCTTCTTGCCGGCCTCGTTTTCGGCTTTGTCGCCATCGTCATCGCGCTGGTCGCGCTCGCTGCCCGCTGGTACGGCCCGACCGGGCTAGGCCTCATCGGGCAGGTGATTGCGTTTGTGCTCGCCGTCCTCAACAGTTTCATCCACACGGCAGACGGCTGGACGGCAGTCATTCCATACGGACTCGCGGTTTCCATTGCCACGGTAACGGTGTTAGCCGTCACGGCTCTCGCCGGTAGCAGGGGAGCTGCACATGTCTAAGGTTCGCATTTCAATCGCAGCCCTCCTCGCTGTTGCTGTCCTGGTTGGATGTAGCGGTGGTGAAGGCGAGTTCGATACAGCACAACAGATTGGGCGCGACCCTGTTCTGCCGGAACCCTCACAGGATCTCTGGCCGGATCTCAACGTCGCCCCGGTCGTCGGCTGGCAGGACGGGCAGACCCCGAAAGTTCCGGATGGCTTGGCGGTTACCGTCTATGCGAAGGATTTGGCCAATCCGCGCACCGTACACACCCTTCCGAACGGCGACATCCTTGTGGTCCAGTCGGAGGCGCCCGCGGGCAAGCCGCTCGAACGACCGAAGGACATCATCCGCGGCTGGATCATGGCCATGGCCGCAGGTAATGTGGGTGGTGGTGGCGAAACAAACCGCATCACCCTTCTGCGCGACACCGATCGGAACGGCACGGTTGACGAGCGCGTCGACCTACTTAGCGGACTGAACTCGCCTTTCGGCGTCGCCTGGTATGAGAACACGCTCTATGTCGCCGCTGCCGACGCAATACTCTCCTATCCTTACGAACTCGGCGGCGGCGCGATCTCCGCGCATCCCCGGGTTCTTACGCCACTACCCGGCGGGCCGATCAATCACCACTGGACGAAGGATCTGGCTCTCAGTCCCGACGGCCGCTTCCTGTATGCGTCGGTCGGATCCAACTCCAATGCGGGTGAACGGGGCATCGAGGCTGAGAAGGGGCGTGCCGCAATCTGGCAGGTCGATCGCGAGACGGGTGCAGCAAAGGTGTTTGCATCGGGCATTCGTAATCCCAACGGGCTCAATTTCCACCCCCAGACGGGCATGCTCTGGACTGTGGTGAACGAGCGCGACGAACTCGGTCCAAATCTCGTTCCCGACTACCTGACGTCCGTGAAGGAGAACGGCTTCTACGGCTGGCCCTGGAGCTATTATGGCCAGCATGTTGATCCGCGTGTGCGTCCGCAACGTCCCGATCTCGTGGAGAAAGCGATTGCGCCTGACTATGCCCTGTCCAGCCACGTCGCGGCGCTAGGACTTGCGTTCACCAATGATTCCGCCATGCCGGAGGCGTTTCGCAACGGTGCTTTTGTCGGCAACCGCGGAAGCTGGAATCGGAACGCGTTCAACGGCTACAAGGTCATTTATGTCCCGTTCGTCAATGGACAACCTTCCGGTAAGGCACAGGATGTTGTTACCGGTTTTCTTGAAAACGACCAAGTCCATGGCCGTCCCGTCGGGCTCGGGATCGATGGCACGGGAGCCTTGTTGATCGCGGACGATGCTGGAAACACCGTCTGGCGGGTCGCCGCAGCAGATGGATCGGTGACTGCGCAGCCGATATCGACGGACCGGGTAACGACGTCGGGCACGACGTTGAACGAGGGTGAAAGCTTGCCCCGGGATACGGTGACAGAAGGCCAGCCGTCTCAAACGGATATTGCGCCGGCGGTCTCATCCGAGGATGGTCAGTAGTTGCTCTGAAGGCAAGTCCTGAGTTCGGTCCTGCCCGGAAAACGTGAAGAGTGACGAGCGAGATATGGAAGCGTTCGTGCACGCTATGATGCAGCGGTTCGGTCCATTCGGGATTGCTCTCTTGATGGTCCTGGAGAATATCTTCCCGCCGATACCGTCAGAGCTGATTATGCCGCTGGCGGGCTATTTGGCAACGCGCGGTGACATGTCCATCGTCGCCGTGATCGCGGCAGGCACGGTTGGATCTCTCATTGGGACGCTACCTTGGTACTTCCTCGGCCGTCGCCTCGGCCACGAAGGTGTCTGCAGGCTAGCAGAGCGGCGCGGGAGGTGGCTAACGATGTCGCCCGAAGATGTCGATGTGGCCGCAGAACGCTTCAAATCCCACGGCAGAATGTCGGTGCTTGTCGGCAGGCTAATCCCGACCGTCCGGACTTTGATCTCTGTCCCCGCCGGCGTTGAGAAGATGCCCCTTTTCGAGTTTCTGATCTTCTCATTGATCGGAACGTTGATCTGGACGACCGCTCTGGCGATGGCGGGCTACATTCTTGGACAGGCCTACGATCAGGTGGCCGACTACGTCGATCCTGTATCGACCGCTGTTCTTATCATTCTGGTGTGCTGGTACGCCTACCGCGTCGTGACGTTCACGAAACAGAGGTGATAGGCGTGCCGCTCGTGGAAGCGGCGTGGTCGCACCCCAAGGCGACAATCGAACCGTACGGCATCTGCTCGAGCAGCATCTACTCTCCCGGCGAGCCTTCTCCTTAGGCATTGGTGACCGCGACGTTGTCGGATCTTCGGCCAGAGCCCACCACATTTGAGCGGCGCTGTTCACGACGTGGACCTCCGACCGAAAACGCGACATCGTTCTTATAATACCTTGAAGGCCGCGGAAGCGATAAAGCGGTCACCGTTCTTCTCGCAATTGAAGTAATAGGCCGCCAGCGCGCTTCCGTCTGGGCGCATGACGGTGCGCGCGAAAGGTCACCTTCAATATTCCCTTTCATAGAAAATGCCCGCCGCGCCGCCTCCACTGCCGGCTTCGCCACGCAACTTGACGTCACGACCGACTTCGAGATTGATCACCGCTTTGCCGCCGCCAGATTCTGGATCCTGCTTTAGCTCGATGTAAGTACGGTCATTAAGGTATTTGCCGACCGAAAGCTGTGCTCGCCCTTCGGAATCGGTCGTGATGTCGAGATCGTCGACCCCGAGCTGGCTGCGCAAGCCCTCCAGCAGGGATCCGGACCGCCCCCCAGAGAGCTGACTGACGGCAGCGGCGAGTTGGGCTATCTGCACAGCGGAAAGTTTCGACATCGATCTATTGAAGATGAGTTGCGCGAGGATTTCGTCCTGCGGCAGCGCCGGCGAGGAGGCGAAGTTGACGGTCGGATTGCTGGCCAGGCCCGCGATGGTGACGCTGATCTCTGTCGATCCGGCTGTCGTATTCGCCATGAGATCAAGGGCAGGAACCAGGCCGCCGCCGAAGCCAATGGTGCCGCGCGAAAACTCCAGTCGCCGGGCGAGGATTTCCAGCCGCCCGCGCCGCAGCGTAAAGGCGCCCGATACGGCAGGATTTGCAGACGTTCCCCGGATCGTCAGGTTACCCCCGAGTTCCGCATTGATGCCGCGCCCGCGCGCGAAGATCCTGCTAGGCGCGTCGATGGTAAGGTCCAGACCGATGCCACTGCCAGCGCTATCGCCGCCTGCGTCCTTGTGGACCTGCCGATTCATCGCCGTCACGTCGCGCGGCGCGTTCCTATGCTGGATGTCGATTTCCGACAGGGAGGCGGGTAGTTTTTCGGGAATGGTGATGCCCGCCTTGCTGACGCGCAGCGTGCCGCCCACCACCGGGGCGCTTAGCAGCGGACCGGTCACCGTCAGGTCGCCGGCGACATCTGCGGTGACGAGCGTTCCGTCCACATAAGTGATATCGCCGAGCTGGATGGCAAGATTGGCCGGGTAGTTGGAGCCCGGCGCGACGCCGACCGTGCCGCTCGCCGAAATGCGCCCGCCGCTTGCCAACGTGCCGGTCATCTGCTGGACGGTCGCTTGGTTGCCGTCGAGCGAGACGCGCGCGGCGATATCGTTGACAGCCAGATTGCGGCGGACGTCGACCAGGCGCGCGCCGGACGTCGACACCGTGCCGGCGATAACCGGCGCGGTTGCCTCTCCCGAAAGAGACAGCTCGATGGAGGCGTTGCCGGTCAGGATGAAACCCTCGTCAGCGAGCCGCGCGGCCAGCAGCGAGAACGGCAGCGTGCCGGAAAACCGCATGGAGAGCGGTATCCGGCCGGCAGTTCCAACGGTGCCCCCGCCGCTGAAAGACAGGCCGCCCGCACCTGAAAGCGTTGTGTCGAGCCGAAAGGTGCCGTTGGCATATTCGCCGTTCGCGCGGATGGACAGGACGCCGGCGCCGGCCGCACGGCTCTGGGCGACGGAGGCGCCCTGCCAGTCGAGCGAATAGCCTACCACGGGTGCTCCGGCACTTCCCCCGACGGTGACGGTGCCGTTGATCGTGCCGTCGGCGCCCAGTCCGGCGGCGAACGTGTTGACGAGGTTTGCCGGCAAGGCGTTTAGCCGCGCGGTCAGATCGAGCCTTTCACCGGCCGTGCCACTGATGGCGATGCTGCCGTTTCCCGTGCCGATGACGACATCGCGCAAGGCGGCGCTGCCCTCGCCGAGGGTGATGGTGACGGGTCTGTCAAGGCGGAGCGGAATACCGCGCGGTGCAGCCTCGAGGCGCGTGAGCGCCACGGAGATACGGCCGCCCTGCTGCTCGATCTCGCCGTTGGCCGACAACGGCGCGCCGTCGTAGAGGCCGGTAACGTCGATGCCGGTCTTCGCCCCCTCGCGCGTGAAGGCCAGCCGCAAAGCTTCCAGCCGGTTTTCGCCGACGGTCAGCCGGCTGGCGCGGACCTCGCCCGCGATGGCCGCCATCGTCAGATCGGCGATCGAAAGATCGACGACGGGACCGACGATGCGCAGCGCATCGCGGCTGATGCCCGAGCCGCTTGCCTTAAGCGTCAGGCCTGTGCTGCCGTCGACATTGCGGATGACGACGCTGCCGGCGAGATCGCCGACCGCGCGCTCGCCCGCCGTGGCGGCCAGAAGGGCCAGGTCAGGGAAATCGAAGGTGAATGTCCCCTCCGGCGTGAAGTCTGGAGACAGCGTCAACCCGCCCTTCAGCGTGTTGTTGCCGATATTGGCTTCGAGCATGGGAATGGCGATCCTGCCGTTCTGCGAGACGACGCTGGAGCGGATGTTGATCGCCTGCCCGTCGAGCGCGCCCGTCACCGTCAGCTCGCCCGAGGGCGCGTCGGCCACGGCCTTGCCGGCCAGCGTGACGACGAGATCGCTCAGCGTGCGACCGGCAAGCGTGGCGCCGCTCGACGTCAGCCGCGCCTGAACGTCCAGGCCGTCGACGGGACCGCTCGCGGAGACGTCGAACGCGGCCGTGCCCTCCGCATCGGTCAAGAGCTTGTCGAGGGCGAGGATGGTGCCGTTCACCGTCGCCGCCAGGGTATTTCCGGCGAGCGTCGCCGTTCCCGAGGCCTCGAGCGTGCCGGAAGCGAGCGCGAAATTGGAAAGCGCAAGCGTGCCGTCCTGCCGCTTCTCCGCCTTGCCGGACAGCGTCACCTTCGTATCGAAGCGCGAGCCGAGCGCATCGCCGAGGGCCGTCGGCGGCGCCGCGATGCGGAAATCGACATCGGCCGCGCCGGTCGGGGGCAGGAAGAAGCCGCTCGCCGCGACGTCGAGGCCATTGCCCGTGAGTGCGACGTCCGTGAATGCGATCCGATCGGGCTGAACCGCCAGCCGGCCCTGAAGCGACAGCGGCCCCGGCATCAGGCGGGCGAGCTCGGCATTGACGAAATGCGTCTCGCCGAGCTCGGCGCGCAACGCGACCGGTCCGATGCGCTCGACGAGATCGAAGGCGTCGCTCGTGACGGCAAGCGTGGCGTCGCCGATGCTACCCTTCGGAAAGGAGGCGTCTTCCAGCCGGGCGGACAGATCGATACGGGCGGCTCCGATCGCGCCGGACATCGTAAGCTCTGCCGAGGCGAGCGACAGGTGCGCTTCGCCGCCGTCGACGGGCAGGCGCAGTTCAGCAGGCCCCTCTTCGGTCAGGAGCACAGCCGTGAGGTCACTTTCGCCGGTGGAATTGAAGACGCCGGAGAGCGCAACGCGCATACCGGCGATATCGACGACCAGCCGGTTGAAACTGGCCGCGCCGTCCCGCACGGTGATGGAGGAGGCATCCGGGAGATCGAGCGGATAACCCGCCACGAGCGCCCGCACGGATGTCAGCGCGACCATGGTCGCGCCCTCGTGCCGCGCGACGCTGCCTTCAAGCACGAGCGGGGCATCCTCGTATCGGCCCGAAACATCGAAATCGGTACTGCTGCCCTGATGATTGAAGGAGACGGCGGGGTTTTCGAGCGTGTTTTCGCCGGCGGCGACGGCGGCGGCGCGGATCGTCCCTGTGACACCGGGCGCGCGGATATCCGCCACCGACAGGTCAATCGCCGGATTTCGCACGCGCAGGGTTTCACGGGTGATCATGGAGCCCGTGGCTTCGAGAGTCATCGCCGTGCGACCACCGTCGGCTGCGAAGACGGCCGTGCCGGAAAGGTCTCCCACAACGGTCTCTCCGGCCAGGGCCGCCAAAAGCGAGAGGTCGGGTAAGGTGAATGTGATCGTTCCCTCGGGCATGAGATCGGGAGACAGCCTCAGCCCGCCCTTCAGCGTGTTGGCGCCGATATCGGCTTCGAGCATAGGGAGAAGGATCCTGCCATTCTGCAAGAAGACGCGGGAGCGGACGTTGACCATCTGCCCGTCGAGCACGCCCGTCACGGCCAGGTCGCCGGCAGGACCATCGGCGTTCGTCCGGCCGTCGAGCGCGACGACGAGATCGCTCAGCGTGCGGCCGGCGACCGTCGCGCCGCCGGATGTCAGCCGCGCGGTCAGGCCGAGGCCGTCAAGCGGACCGGTGGCCCGCGCCTCGAATGCCGCTTCGCCGGCGGCGTCTGGGACCAGCCGGCCGATCTCGGGCAGGCGGCCGGTGAGCGTCGCATCGAGATTGCCGTCGACGAGGGACACGCCGCCGGCGGCCTCCAGCGTGCCGGAGCGCAGTTGCAGATCCGAGAGCCTGACGGCATCGGCGCCCGTCGCCGACAGGTTTCCTTCAAGCGCGATGGTCGTATCGAACCGGCTGGCCAAGTTGTCCGGCAGCACGGCGGGAAGCGCTACGAGCTGGAAGCGTGTTTCGGCAAGCTGCGTGCGCAGGTCATAGCTGCCGGAAAACGTGCCGTCGATGCCGGCGCTATCAAGCGTCAGGAGATCGACACCGATCCGGTCCGGTGTCACGTCGAGGGTGGCGGCGGCCTTCGCCGGTCCCCTGACCAGCCGATCAATATCGGGGTTCGCAAAGGCGGTAGCCCCGGCTTCCACCGTCACATCAATGGCACCGCTGAGGGCAGACAGGTCGAAAGCCGTGCTCGCTGCCGAAAGACGTAAGGTTTCCACCCGTCCCTGCGGCAATTCGGCGGCGGCGAGCACGGCGTCGAGGTCGAGCGCGGCGGCAGCGGCCGGGCCGTTGATCGTGACCTCGGCGCTTTCGATCAGGAGGCGCGCCGTGCCGGCAGCCAGCGGCCAGCGGAAGTCGATCGGCCCCCGCCTGCCCGAAAGTCTGGCCGTGAGGTCGTTCTTGCCGCGGGCGCTGACCGTGCCGCTGGCCGAAAGGGCGAGCGTGCCGGTGGAAATCTCGCCCTTCTCGATGCGCAGCATGTCGGATCCGTCGAAGGCCGCGATTACGTCAATGCCGGTGGTGCCGGCGAAGAGCGGCCGCAGTTCCGGCGGCATCAGCACATCGAAGGTGCCTCCGCCAGTAAGCGACACGGTATGCAGCCCTGCGGTCGAAAAGGTATGGCGGCCGTCCAGCGCCAGGATTTCGCCACCGGCGACGGCAGCCGTCAGCCGGCCCGCCCAGTTGGAGAGCGGTCCGTCGCCGGTGAGCCTGACGGCAACGGCCAGCTCGTCGGGAAGCCGCAGCAGCTTCGCGATCAGCCCGCCCGCCGGCTCGGAGATCTCGGCCTGAAGCCGCAGGCGGTTGCCCGGCGGATCGAAGACGAGATCGGCAACGGCCTTCGCTTCCGGGCGGTCCATCTCGGCGAGCGCCAGCTTCAGCGCCACGCTTTCCGACACCGTCTGGCCGCTGCCGGCGAGCGAAAAGCGATGCTCGCGGCCGGCGACGGCCGCGCCGAGACGGATGTCCGCAACGTCAATGGCCTCCATCCTCACCTCGACGGGCAATGTGAATGGCTCCTGAGCCCCGGCCGGATCCTCCGGCACGGCTTCGGGCAGGCGCGACAGCGAAACCGAGGCGGCGGCGACGCGCTCGGCATCGAAACGAGAGGACAGGAGCGCAAGCGGCGACCAGTCGACAGCGAAGTCGCGGATCTCGGCATAGACGCCATGTGTGTCAGCCAACCTGATCGTTCCGACCCTCAGACGCCCGGTCAGGAGACCGGAGGGATCGACGATAGTGACGTTCCGCTTCGAGGTCGAAATGAAATCCTCGACAAATCTTGCCGTTACCCGCGCGCCGGTATCCGTAAAGCCGACGAAGCCAACCAAGGTAAGAAACGCAAGTACAAGAACGGCAAGACAGCTCAAGATACTGCGGACGAATGCCTGAAGAAAACGAGAAATCTTGTTCATGGCCTATCCGTTGCGCAAAATAAATGCCGCCGAAGCGTGAGTGCATGTTCAAATTAGATTTTGCTTTGCTGCAGGTTTCGCGCGCGACGTTCGGTGGGCTAGCCTGCTTCAAAGAGTTCTATCAGCCGGCCTGTAGAGGATTTTTTTCCGGCAGGGCTCTACTTCAGCGTGTCATTGAATGCGATAGCTATAAGCATCGTTTTAAACGCTTAAGACACGACGTCCGATAACTCCCGCATGCGATCCAAGTTCCCACGAAGACGACTCTTTTCGGCAACCCGCGAGCACATGAAGTTTCGCACTGTGAGAGGAGTAACTGCAGTAGACCGTCGCGACTCTTTTGATGTCAACGCGTAGACCGTGCGTGTCCTGGCGGCCGGCGGCCGGCGGCTGACATGGCTGCTCAAACCTTGCCGTCGCCGTCCTCACCCTTGACGACATGACCGAAAATGCCCGCTGGTAAAACGGTGGGCATACGCGCAAAACACCGGGAGTTGATACGGCTCGGCCAAAGGTTGGGAGGAAGCCTCCAAATATTGCAAACGTCAAACAGGGAACGTAGCCGAAACACGTCAAGAATTCCTGCACTCGCGGGTCCTATTCATGTGGCGCTCTCGCCGGCTTACTTGTGAACCTGATAAACAATTTACGTTCAGAACCTTCATCTCAAACCTTCCTGGATCGAAATAGGAGGTCTGTAGCGGAACCTACGGTCGATCTAGAGGTTAGTGAACAGCTCAACCTAGGGAGAATGAAAATGAAGAAGTCTGTTTCGATTACGCTCGCATCCTTTCTCGTCGTCGCCCCCATCGGCGGCTTTGCCTATTCGCAGGACACGTCCGGGGGCGACACCGGACGTGATACCGTGACGGAAAATGGCAAGACCGTCACGACCGACGGCTCTGATCCGACCGGACAGACCACTGAATCAAGTTCGAGTGGAGTAAATAACGCTGCAACAATGAGCAATGTCGAAGTTATCCAGCTTTCGACGCTCGAAGCCGACAAGAGTGCGAGCAGCGAAGCGGAGACGTTGAAGCTAAAGGCCAACGATCCCATCACCATGAAAAAGGTTCAGGATGAACTCGCGACGGACCAAGGACTGGTAGAGGCGCTTGCAGCGAAAAACGTCCAGATCCAGAACGTTATCGACGTCCAGACCTCTGCGACCGGCGGCAAGATTGTCTATGTAAAATAGCGCACAGACCTCGGTCCAAAACATCAATTCGCCCCGCGAAAACGTTCGTGGGGCGTTTTTTTGGTGCTCAACCCAATCCGACGCCAATGAGAACGCAGCGGTGCGGTGTTGATGGCTGGTGGCTCTTGATCGGAAAACAGCCTACAGTTGCGCGCGTGGTTATACACATTGATTGCGTGCCCTTCGCACGTCTGCACTTTCCACAGCAGACTGAGTTCCTGTGGAGCGGACGTCCGTGATTTCCGTTTCAGAGGGATTTCTTCCTATTTATGAGACGTCGGGGGAAGCACAACAGCAGGGGCTGCTGTGCGTCTACCCAGCCCGAACGCTTGAGTGGGATGGGCTAGTGGCAACGAAAATGAACGTCAAGCCTTCCTTAAATAAGAGGCTTGGTCCAAATAGGTTCATACGCATCACGCCTGGAAAGTTGGTCCACCGCCAAATATCGCCTATCGCTTCCACGACACATGTTTCTATACACAGAGGTATGTCTTTTATTATTGCGCTTCAGGGTGAGATCGGATGCAGGTGATAGGGAATGATCGGATGCGCCCTCGCGACAGGAACGCGGTGTTGGCCGCTCCACCCACGGTGATCAAACCTCCTCTCGACTTCCGGACTAGCACGCGATGAACCGAACGACCATGCCCAAACTGTCGAAGCGCGCTCTCGGCCTAGACCCAGGCGTTGCCCTTGGCCTCTCTGGAGCCGTCGTCTTTTTTCTTATTAGCGGATTTGTCGCCTACCTCAATTTGCAGTCGCTGAGGGAGGGTAACGACCGGATCATCCAGACACACATCGCCATCGTAAGCCTCGATGAACTGCTGTCACAGGTTCAGGACGCAGAGACTGGCCAGCGAGGCTACCTGCTCACCAACAACGAAAGCTATCTCAACCCGTATAACACGGCTCTTCGCGCGATTCCCACCAAACTCGACGAAATCGCCGAGAGGACATCGGAAAATCCCGGGCAATCTCAGAGATTGACGACGCTGCGGACCCATGTCGATGGCAAGCTGTTGGAGTTGGCGAAGACGATCGATCTTCGGCGCACCCAGGGTCTTGAACCGGCACTGGCAATCGTTAATTCGGATCAGGGCAAGGTCGAAATGGACGCGATCCGCGCGCAGATCGCTGCAATGGCTCAAGCGGAATCCGAAGTACGTGCGCGCCGGCTCGCCGACATGGCTGAAGCGCAGCGAAGAGCGTTCCTCAGCACAGTCCTGTCCGGCGTTCTCGGCATAGGGCTTACAGCGACCATCGCGTTCCTTGTCAGGCAGGCCACTCTCGCCCGCCGGCGTGACGATTGGCTGCAATCGGGAGAGGTTGGGCTGGCCTCCGTCATGATTGGCGACCAATCACTTGAACAGCTTGGCAAGAGCATTCTGGATTTTCTGGCACGTTATGTGGGTGCGGCCGCAGGCGCTGTTTTCACAGGGGATCGTCATGGCTATCAGCGGGCTGCTGTCTACGGAGTGCCTGAGGGCGCGAACATTCCTTTGCGCTTCAGGCTGAGAGAAGGCCTGCTCGGGCAGGCTGCCGAGGAAGGCAGATCGATTTTGATCGATCAGGTACCGGACGGCTACCTCTCGTTTGGATCAGCGTTGGGCCAGCACAAACCGACCCACCTCGCCATTCTACCTGGCACTGTCGATGGCAATGTGAATTCCGTGATCGAACTTGGCTTCCTGCGGCCGATCGACGAACATGTCGTAACGCTAATTGAGCGTGCGTCGGCCGCCATCGCCGTTGCAGTGCGATCGGCGATTTATCGCGACGAGCTTCAGAATCTCCTCGAAGAGACCCAGAGGCAGTCCGAGGAACTACAGACGCAAAGCGAGGAACTAAGGGTTTCAAACGAGGAGCTGGAAGAGCAAAGCCGCGCGCTCAAGGAGTCCCAGGTGCGTCTCGAACAGCAACAGGTCGAGCTTGAGCAGACCAACGCCCAGCTTGAGGAGCAGGCACAGCAACTGGAAACGCAGCGCGACGATCTAGAGCAAACAAACGCTTCTGTTCAGCTCAAGGCACGTGAACTGGAGCAAGCGAGCCAATACAAGTCAGACTTCCTCGCCAACATGTCTCACGAACTACGCACGCCACTGAACTCGTCACTCATCCTCGCGAAGCTCCTGGCAGACAATCCAGATGACAACCTAACGGATGAACAGGTAAAGTTCGCAAAAACCATTCAATCATCTGGAAATGATCTTCTGAATCTTATCAACGATATCTTGGATCTCTCAAAGATTGAGGCTGGCCACGTCGAAATCCGGCCGGAAGTCGTCCGGATTGACCGGCTGGCGCAAAATATTCGCCAGATCTTTCAACCCTTGGCGGCAGACAAGAAGCTCGATTTCGCCATTGCGATTGCACAGGATTGCCCGACAGCCATCGAGACGGATCCGCAGCGCCTGGAGCAGGTTCTGAAAAACCTGCTTTCCAATGCCATCAAGTTCACGGATTCTGGCCAGGTGAAGCTGTCGGTCGGTTTGGATGATAACGGCACCTTCGCGTTCGCGGTGACGGACACCGGGATTGGGATAGCGAAAGACCAACAGCGTAGCGTTTTTGAGGCGTTCCACCAAGCCGATGGGACGATCAGCCGCAAGTACGGGGGGACCGGGCTCGGCCTCTCGATCTCGCGGGAACTCGTCCGGCTTCTGGGGGGAAAGATTACGCTTGCAAGCGAGCCAGGACGAGGAAGCACGTTCACCGTCTCCGTTCCGGAAAGTTACGACCCGTCCAAGGTCGCCGCTCGCGACGAGCGAACTCCAACAATACCGGCGCCCCCGTCGAGCGAGGCGGCTCAGGTTCGATCGAGGCCCCTCACGCGGCCTACTCGCAAAATCGACGATGACCGGGATGCTCTGACCGATGCAAAACGACTTCTCTTGGTCATTGAGGATGACGACACGTTTGCGGAGATCGTTCGCGACCTTTCGCGCGAGATGGGATTCCAGTCGATCGTGGCCGGGACCGCTGAGGAGGCCATGCGTCTAGCGAAGGAGTTCATGCCGAGCGCGATTGTTCTTGATGTCGGTTTGCCGGATCAATCGGGTCTGGCCGTTCTGGACCGGCTGAAACACGATGTCGAGACCCGGCACATCCCCATCCATGTCGTCTCTGGATCCGACCATACCGAGACCGCCTACTCCCTCGGCGCGGCAGGCTACGCGGTCAAGCCTGTCACCCGGGAGGAGTTGGTCGATGTTCTGCGGAAACTCGAAGCGCGGCTTTCTCAGCGCGTTCATCGTGTCCTGATCGTCGAGGACGATGCAGTGCAGCGCGATGCCGTTGCAAAGCTGCTCGGCACGCAGGATGTCACGACGGTCACTGCCAGCACCGCTGCCGAATGCCTCGACCTTTTGCGCGAAGAGACTTTCGACTGCATGGTGCTCGATTTGTCCTTGCCCGATGCATCCGGCTACTCGCTGCTCGAGACCCTCAGCAAAGAAAGTGCCTATGCCTTCCCGCCGGTCATCGTCTATACCGGCCGGGAGCTCTCTGCGGATGATGAACAGAGGCTAAGCCGTTACTCCAAATCGATCATCATCAAGGGAGCCAAATCACCAGAGCGCCTTTTGGACGAAGTGAGCCTCTTCCTGCACCAGGTGATTTCCGAGCTTCCCGACGAGCAACAAAAGATGATCCGCAAGGCACGGCATCGCGATGCACTCTTGGAAGGGCGCCATATCCTCGTGGTCGAGGATGATATCCGCAACGTATACGCGCTCGCCAACATTCTCGAGTCGCGGGGCGCGGTCGTAGTGATTGCCCGCAACGGCCGAGAAGCACTGGATGCGTTGGAGAAGGCTTCCACGGATTCGGCTGCGAAAATAGACCTCGTGCTTATGGACGTTATGATGCCTGTCATGGATGGGCTCACCGCCACGCGGGAGATCAGGCGCAATACGGCGTGGAAAAAGCTACCGATCATCACACTGACCGCGAAAGCTATGCCAGACGATCAGCAGCGTTGCATTGACGCTGGCGCCAACGACTATATGGCCAAGCCCCTCGACGTCGAGAAGCTTCTTTCCCTCGTGCGGGTCTGGATGCCGAAATGAGCGAGGCAGCGCCGTTGGAGAAGGTCGAGGACATTGAGATCCGGCTGCTGCTGGAGGCAATTTACCTCAAATATCACTATGACTTTCGTAATTATGCGATGGCTTCCATCAAACGACGGCTCAAGCAGGCTCGGGAGCAACTGGGATTTGCCACATTCTCCGCTTTGCAGGAGAATCTCTTGCATGATCCAGAAATGCTGCCGCGGCTTCTACGGTTCTTGACTGTGCAAGTTAGTGAGATGTTTCGCGACCCGAGCTACTTCAGCGCCATCCGCGAGAAGGTCGTGCCGCATCTGCGCACCTACCCCTCGCTCAAGGTGTGGGTGGCTGGCTGCAGCGGCGGAGAGGAGCTTTACTCGCTCGTCATCCTGTTCCGTGAGGAAGGGCTTGAGGAGCGGACCATCTTCTACGCCACGGATATCAACCACGAGGCCCTGCAGGCTGCCGAAGCGGGCATTTTTGCGCTTGATCGGCTACAGCTTTTCACTGAGAACCACCGAAAGTCGGGAGGCAAATCCTCTTTATCCGATTACTATCAGGCGGCGTATGGGCGTGCCTCGTTCGACAAGACCCTGCGTCGCAACGTTGTCTTCTCCGATCACAGTCTGGTCACCGATGCGGTATTCGGTGAGATGCAATTCATCTCCTGCCGCAACGTGATGATATACTTCGACCGCGAGCTGCAAGACCGTGCGCTGGGTCTCTTCAAGGATTCTCTCTCTCGAAAGGGATTTCTGGGATTGGGGTCAAAGGAAAGCCTGCGTTTCTCCCGCCATGCCACATCGTTTGCAGACTTCGTCCGTGAGGAAAAAATCTACCAAAGGCGGGCAGCATGAACTCTGTTCCTGCGAGAGCCGTGGTAATTGGGGCGTCAGCCGGGGCGGTCGAGGCACTCTCGACGATCCTGCCGTCGCTTCCCGCTGGCTTCGAGCTTCCCATCGTCATTGTTGTTCATGTTCCACCGGACAGACGCAGCATCATCGCCGATCTCTTTCAGGCGAAGTGCCAGCTTGCAGTCCGAGAGGCTGAGGACAAGGAGCCGCTGGCTGCTGCCACGGTCTACTTCGCCCCGCCGGACTATCATTTGCTCATTGAGGCCGATCGGAGTCTGTCGCTTTCCAATGACGACCCGGTTCTGTACTCCCGTCCGTCGATCGACGTGCTTTTCGAGAGTGCTGCTGATGCCTACGGTCCGGACCTGGTCGCGATTGTTCTTACAGGAGCCAACCATGATGGAGCGAATGGTCTGCGTGCGGTGGTCGACGCTGGCGGTACTGCTATCGTCCAAAATCCAGACAATGCGTTCGCACCCGCCATGCCCGAAGCGGCGCTCGAACTGTGCCCCGAAGCGCGCGTCTTGCAGCTTCCGGCCATTGGCGACTATTTGAGAAGCGAGATGAGTCCATGAAGCCAGTTCCGTTCATTCTCGTCGACGATCTGGAAGAGAATCTGATCTCGCTTGAGGCCCTCCTTCGCCGCGAGGACCTGCTGATCCTCAAGGCTCGCTCGGGCGACGAAGCGCTGGAATTGCTGCTGCAGCATGATGTCGCACTTGCCCTCGTGGATGTGCAGATGCCGGGCCTCACTGGCTTCGAACTCGCGGAACTCATGCGCGGCAACGAACGGACGCGGCGAATTCCGATCATTTTCGTGACGGCCGGAAGCGCAGACGGGCAGCGTAGGTTCCAGGGATATGAAGCCGGCGCCGTGGATTTCATCCAAAAGCCGATAGAGCCGGGAATCCTCCGCAGCAAGGTAGACGTATTCTTCGAGCTATACCGGCAGCGCCAGCAACTGGCGGACCAAAGGGATGTTCTCGCTAGGCAGGCCGAAGCACTTAAAGACGCTGCGCGGCATAAGGATATTCTGCTGCGAGAAATCAACCACCGGATTAAAAACCTCTTCAGCTTGACAGCCGGATTGATTTCACTCAGCGCAAAGTCTGCCAACAATGTCAACGATCTTGTCAGCGAGCTTCGTTCACGTATGCAGTCACTGGCTCGCGCCCACGAATTGACGCTCCCTGAACTTGATGGAGAAAACCGCAGTCAGACGGCCACCACGGTCTCAACACTTCTCGAAGCACTTGTCGCTCCGCATGAAAACATGGAAGGCTCTCGTATCACCATCACAGGCACGGATGTACCTGTTAGCGGGAGCGCCTTGACGTCCCTTGCTCTGTTGCTGCACGAACTCACCACCAATGCAGCGAAGTACGGCGCGTTGTCCCGAACCACGGGTCATCTCGTCGTGGACGTGTGCTCTACAAACGGTTCGGTTCACCTCACCTGGTTCGAGGAGGGAGTACTGCGACCGCAAGAGGTGACCAACCGCGAGGGATTTGGCACCACGCTTGAGAAGGCCGTGCTGGAGGGGCTCGGCGGCGCGCTTCTGCGAGATTGGAAGCAGGAGGGACTTGTGATGACGATCACGATGCCCTTGGAGAAACTAGTCGAATAGCACGTGGCGGGCGTAGGCGGCCTCAGTATGAGAAAGGCAGCTTATTTTTGAGGCATCTTGCCGGTCACGCCCAAGGGGTTCACTCTATTCATAAGGCCAGCGAATAAACGTTATCGCTCCGCAAATAACTAGTCCCGCCAAGAGGCAAGGCAGTTTCGATTAGCAATTCTGTAACGGCCTATTGGAGGGTCGCCACTGTTCGCCTTGTCACGTTCCGTACTAGACAGCGAATATTGCTATCGAATGGATCTGTATTAGTCGCTTTTTCGCAGCAACTTCCAGGTTTTGAGTGAGGACCGAAAAATCCGCCTTAAGAGGGCGTCGGGAGGATCGATGTGAGACAGGTTTTTTCGCGGCTGCTTCATGACAAGCACTTCAGATCCTGCCAAGACCGTTTAGATACGGCCCCGTATTCTCTGTTCACTCGCGACGGGGCCGACGGACGCGCGTACTGCCCGTTTTTGCGATTTAATCCCATCCACAGACTGGACGATCTCTCGTCCTTTACGAAACGCACGATGACCGCCCTTTCGGGGCGGTCATTTTGTTTCGGCGCTAGCGGGTATTGACCATCGCGCCGGCAAGCTGCCGGACGTTGACGATGCCGAGGGTTTGACCGGTGAGGGAGACGACGACTCCCTCATCGAAGACGTCGCGCGACAGCATGCGCAGGGTGTCTTCGACAGTGGTGCCGGCGACCACTGTTGGCTTGCCTGAGACAGGCGTTGTCGCCGGCGTCATGACGGCCTCGACATGGACGACGCGGCCGCGGTTCACTTCCTTCACGAAGTTGGCGACGTAGTCATCGGCGGGGCGCAGCACGATATCCTGGCTGGTCCCCTGCTGGATGACCTCGCCGTCGCGCAGGATGGCGATCTGGTCGCCGAGGCGCAGCGCCTCGTCGAGATCGTGGGTGATGAAGACGATGGTCTTCCTGATCTCCTTCTGGAGATCGAGCAGCACGGTCTGCATATCGGTGCGGATCAGCGGATCGAGCGCCGAATAGGCCTCGTCCATCAGGAGGACGGGCGCGTCGTTGGCGAGCGCGCGGGCCACGCCGACACGCTGCTGCATGCCGCCCGAGAGCTGGTTGGGGTACTTCTCCTCGAACCCCTTGAGGCCGACGCGCTCCAGCCAGCGGATGGCGGTGTCGAGGCCCTTCTGGCGCGGGATGCCCTGGATCTCCAGGCCAAAGATCGTGTTGTCGAGCACGGTGCGGTGGGGCAGCAGCGCAAACTTCTGGAACACCATTGCCGTCTGGTGGCGGCGGAATTCGCGAAGCTCCGCCTCCGGCATCTTCACCACATCGACGCCATCGACGAGAACCTCGCCGGCGGTCGGATCGATCAGCCGGTTGATGTGCCGGATGAGTGTCGACTTGCCCGAGCCGGAAAGCCCCATGATGACCTGGATGCCGCCCGAGGGGATCTCGATGTTGATGTCGCGAAGCCCCAGAACATGACCATGCTTCGCGTTCAACTCCGTCTTGGTGAGGCCGTTCTTGACGGCTTCGATATGGGCGCCAGCATTGAGTCCGAAGATCTTGTAGAGACGGCGGATCTGGATGCCGCCGAAGGCATGATCAGCCATGGACGATCTCCCGGTGCTTCTGCAGGCGCTTGCCATAGGCCTGGCTGACGCGATCGAACATGATGGCGATGCCGACGATGGCGAGGCCGTTGAACATGCCGAGTGTGAAGTACTGGTTGGCGATCGCCTTCAGCACCGGCTGGCCGAGGCCCTGAACGCCGATCATCGAGGCGATAACCACCATGGCGAGCGCCATCATGATCGTCTGGTTGATGCCGGCCATGATGGTGGGAAGGGCAAGCGGCAGCTGCACCTTCAGAAGCTTCTGCCTGTTATCGGCGCCGAAGGCGTCGGCGGCTTCCAGCACGTCCTTGTCGACCAGGCGGATGCCGAGATCGGTGAGGCGGATCATCGGCGGGATGGCATAGGTGACCACCGCGATGAGGCCTGGCACCTTTCCGATGCCGAGCAGCATGACGACCGGGATCAGGTAGACGAAGCTCGGCATGGTCTGCATCACATCGAGGATCGGATTGATCACACGCTGCACGCGGTTGGAGCGAGCCATGACGATACCGATCGGGATGCCGATGGCAATCGACAGCACCGTGCAGACGAAGATCATCGAGATCGTCCGCATCGTATCGTCCCACATATCGAAGTAGCCGATGAGCAACAGCGTCGCGAGACAGCCGAAGACGATGCGCAGGTTGCGCGTGGCGGCCCATGCGATGGCAAGGATCAGCAGCGTGATGATAGGCCAGGGGGTCTTGAGCATGAAACGCTCTGCGGCGATCAGGAAATGCTGGAGCGGCGTGAACAGCCCCTCGATCACATCCCCATAGCTGCGGGTGAAGCCGCGGAAGGTTTCGTCGATGACCTTTTTGAGATCACGAAGCGATGCGTCATCCATGTGCGGGAATTTGTAAAACCAGTCCATTCGGTTCCCCTTTTTCGAAAGAGCCGATCCGTTCTTCTTGTTGTTCTTTCGGCATTGAAGGTGCGATGCGCGCATCGGCGCATCGCACACCGGGCCAGATACAGACGCTCAGAGAGCCGCTTCGATCTTGGCCGCGGCCTCTGGCGAAACCCAAGCCTTCCACAGGTCGGGGTTTTCAGTGAGGAAGTGCTTGGCACCGTCCTCGCCGCTGGCCTGGTTGTCGGTCATCCATGCCATGACCTGGCCCAGCGTCTGGTTGCTCCAGGAGCGCTTCGACAGATAGTCCATCACCTCGGGCCCAACCTTTTCAGAGAAGGGCTTGGCGACAAGCGTTACGATCGTATCGACTGGCCATGCATTCGGCTTCGGATCCGGGCAATCGGCAACCGTGTTGCAGCGTTTCCATTCGGCCGGGTCGTTGGTCACGCCAGCCTCCAGCTTGACCATCGGATACTTGCCGAGAAGCGCCGTGGGCGCCCAATAGTAGGTCGCGAAATTCGCCTTGCGCTCGTAGGCCTTGGCGATCGAGCCGTCGAGGCCCGCGGCCGAGCCCGTGTCGACCAGCAGCCAGCCGGCTTTTTCGCCTTCGAAGGCCTTAAAGAGCTGCGTGGTGACCACCGTGCCGCCCCAACCCTGCGGACCGTTGAGGAGTGCGCCCTTGCTGGTGTCTTCCGCATCGGGGAAGAGCTCGGGATGCTTCAGAAGGTCGGGGATCGTCTTGATGTCCGGATGGGCGTCTGCGACGTATTGCGGAATCCACCAGCCCTGCACGCCACCGTCGGGCAGGGGAGAGCCGACTTGAATGATACGTCCTTCTTCAGTTCCCTTCTTGACGACATCGGGAAGCAGATCGATCCAGGCCTCGGGGGCAATGTCCGGCTGGCCCTTTTCAGCCATCGAGGTGATGGTCGGCACGGTATCGCCAATGGTGATTTCGGCGTTGCAACCATAACCTTCATTGAGGATGATCTTGTCCAGATTGGAAATGACCTCGGCGCTCTGCCAGTTCATGCTGGCGATGGTAACGTCGCCGCAATCTGCCGCGTTGGCGATCGAGGCGCAGCCGAGCAAGCCGAGCGTAAGACATGTCGATGCAAGCAGTCTCTTCATTATCGTTCCCTCTGTATGCGGCATCTCTTGTTGAGCGGGGTGCCGCGCGAACCCGCCCCAAACGGTGCTAGGAGGTCTCCCCCATGCGGACCGATTTCTCGAATGCTGAAGATAGGCCGCGCTGAACCGCGATGCCGAAGCCGGCATCGGTCATCGCCTCGATCGCAGCCGCCGTTGTGCCGTGATAATCGAGGAAGGTCTGGACCGTTTCGGTGGGACAGTCGTCGCGCTGTTCCAGCAGCCGGCCGGCCCCGATGAGCACCGTGTTGACCGCCCGCTGGGCGATCTGGCGATCCAGGCCGTGCGCAATGGCATCGGCCATCATCGCTTCGGCAAGCAGCGCGGGAAAAGCAGGTCCTGAACCGGTGAGGCCGGTGAGATAGTCGATCTCACCTTCCGTCCGCACTTCGTCCTGAACCCCGCAGGCATCGAAGATCTTTCGGACGATAGCCCGGTCCGCTTCGGTGACACCGTTCGATGCAATCCATGGCGTGAAGGATTTGCGAACTTCTGCGGCCGCGTTTGGCAATGTGCGGACTGCACGCTGCGTCTGATGGTGCACGCAAAGCGCTGCGAGGCGGATGCCGGCCATGACCGACATAGCGAGCTTGCCCTTTAGATTGACGTTCAGATCAGGCCAGTCGGCCGGACGGACGGAGAGAACGATAACGTCCGAGCGGTCGGCGAGGTCCTGGTTGTCTGAAGTCCAGAAGGCGTTGGAGAAACGGTCCCGGCGTTCGCTGCGATAGGAGAGTGAGAGGTCCCGAGGTGCGACGATGCCGGCATCGAGCATGGCGGCGGCAATCTCTCCGCCCAGCCAGCCACTGCCGCCGATGATGCCAATCCTCAGAGCCCTGCCTGTTTCCACCGTAGTCCTAGTCCTGTTTATAGCCGTGGCGCGCGAAGAACCGGTCGAGTTCTCTTTGCTGCGGGACATTGCCGGTATAGATGGCGATGTATTCCGGAATACGCTTCATGCGCAGCGCCAAGTCCTCGGTGGACTGCATCGAAATGTATCCGATCTGGACCAGGTAGGTCGTGCGCGCACGCACGTCGGCCGGTCCTTCGTCATAGCCAAACCGCATGAACATGCGGCCGATTGCTTCCATCCTCGCTTCGTCGGCCTGCTGCACTTCGGCCTGGATTTCCTGCGACTGAAGCGCCCAGCTGCGGACCGCGAATTCGAACTGCGAGTCGAACAAGTCCTTGTTCACCCAGCAGTCGAAGACGTTCAGCATCGCTTCGGCAAGCGACTCCGCATAGGCCTCGGACTGCTTCACGAGGTTGCCGGTGTTCTTCTCCCTCCATCGCGAGATAAGCGCACTCAACAGTTCCTCCCGGTCCTTGAAGAACCAATAGAAGCTGGTCCGGGAAAGATTGAGCCGTTTTGCTAACGGCAGGATCTTCACCGAATCCACGCCGGATTCGAGCAGGGAGTCGTAGGCCGCTTCGAGCCACCCCTCGTGTGAGCCACGCCAGCCGCTGTCACTCATCGCCTGTTCCATAAACACCTCCTAACAAATCCATCGCGCCCTCACAAGCAAAATGTACATCAGTGTCAAAAATCTAAACTATGATGTTTTTGATCGTTGACACATATGTACATTCTCACCTAGCCTTGGCGTCAAAATCCTTAAACCGGAGCCCGCCGCATGTCGAACGATCCTCTTCTTCAGCCTTATCAACTGAAGCATTTGACGCTGCGAAACCGCATCATCGTCACCTCGCACGAGCCCGCCTATCCGGAAGACGGCATGCCGAAGGAGCGCTACCGTGCCTACACAGTCGAGCGGGCGAGGGGCGGCGTCGCGATGACGATGACCGCCGGCTCTGCAGCTGTGTCGAAGGACAGCCCGCCGGTCTTCAACAACCTGCTTGCCTACAAGGACGAAATCGTTCCGTGGGTGCGGGAAATGACCGATGCCGTGCACGAGCAGGGCGCGGCGATCATGATCCAACTCACCCATCTCGGACGGCGGACGCGTTGGGACAAGGGCGACTGGCTTCCGGTCGTCGCCCCCTCTCATCAGCGCGAAGCATCACACCGCGCTTTCCCGAAGAAGCTGGAAGACTGGGACATCGCGCGTATCATCAAGGATTTCGCCGATGCTGCCGAGCGCATGAAGGCCGGCGGTATGGACGGTGTCGAACTCGAAGCCTACGGCCACCTGATCGACCAGTTTACCTCGCCGCTCACGAATGAACTCGACGGCCCTTATGGTGGCTCGCTCGATAACCGCATGCGTTTCTGTCTTGACGTGTTCAGGGCGATGCGCGAGCGGGTAGGGGACGACTTCATTCTCGGCGTACGCTACACGGCGGACGAATGTCTTCCCGGTGGCACCGGACAAGCCGACGGCATCGAGATTTCCAAGCGGCTGCGAGACAGCGGCCTGATTGACTACCTGAATGTCATCCGTGGCCATATCGATACCGACCCTGGCCTTACCGACGTCATTCCCATCCAGGGCATGGCCAACTCACCGCATCTCGATTTTGCCGGCGAAATCCGTGCCGCGACGAACTTTCCGACCTTTCACGCAGCGAAGATTCCAGACGTTGCGACCGCGCGCCACGCGATCGCTGCCGGCAAGGTCGACATGGTCGGCATGACGCGCGCCCATATGACCGACCCGCACATCGTGCGCAAGATCATCGAAAAGCGCGAGGAAGACATCCGCCCCTGCGTTGGTGCGAACTACTGTCTGGACCGCATCTATCAGGGTGGCATGGCGTTCTGTATTCACAACGCGGCCACCGGTCGCGAGCAGACCATGCCGCACACCATCCCGAAGGCTGACATCCGCAAGAAGGTGGTCATCGTCGGCGCCGGACCCGCCGGTCTGGAGGCGGCGCGCGTCGCAGCCGAGCGGGGCCATGCCGTCGTCGTCTTCGAAGCGGCCAACAATCCCGGGGGGCAGATCCGCCTCACAGCGCAAAGCGAGAGACGCCGGGAGATGATCAGCATCATCGACTGGCGCATGGGACAGTGTGAGAAGCTCGGCGTCACGTTCCACTTCAACACCTGGGCGAACGCCGACACGATCGCAGCCGAAAACCCGGACGTCGTCATCATCGCGACGGGCGGCCTGCCGCACACCGAGGTTCTGTCGAAAGGCAATGAGCTGGTCGTTTCATCCTGGGACATCATCTCGGGTGATGTGAAGCCCGGCACGAACGTGCTGATCTTCGACGATGCCGGAGACCATGCGGGCTTGCAGGCCGCAGAGTTCATCGCGAAGACAGGTGCAAAGGTCGAGATCATGACCCCGGATCGCTCCTTTGCGCCGGAGGTCATGGCCATGAACCTCGTTCCCTACATGCGCTCGCTCCAGAAGCTCGACGTCACCTTCACCGTCACCTACCGGCTGGAAGCGGCCGAGAAGAGCGGTAACCAGATCATCGCTCATGTGGGCAGCGACTACGGTGGCGTGGCCAAGCAACGCACGGTCGACCAGATTGTCGTCAACCACGGCACCATCCCGCTGGACGATCTGTATTTCGAACTGAAGCGGGGTTCGAAGAACCTCGGCGAAGTCTCCTACGATGAGTTGCTCTCCGGCGCTCCGCAAACCGTCGATCGCAACCCCGAGGGGTCCTATCAGCTCTTCCGCATTGGAGATGCCGTGGCGGCACGCAATACGCATGCGGCCATCTACGATGCACTTCGCCTCGCCAAGGATATATGAAGATGTCTCGCAATGACGCTTTGCAGACCTTTCTCGACACGGCCTTCGTCGCATTCGATCGGTTTGCCCAAGACCAGCGGGCACGAAAATCGATCATGCAGATGTTTTCGAACCTGGAGATGCCGCAGACCGAACGCTCGGGAATTTCGAAGCGCCTTCCGGTTTGTCATCGTTATCTCGAAGGCGTGTTCACGACGAAGACGGAACAGCCGGTGCTCGACCTCCTGATCGAGCGGTTCAAGGCGCTGGAACCCCACCTCGAATGGAAGTGGCGGTCAACTTATGACGGCTCGGCCAGTGAAAACTTCCTCATGAGCCATGCGAACACGGTGATCGTCGGGCCGGGAGGGCTCGAGGATCGCGCAGACGTGTGGCTTGGTGCCACGTTGATGGCGCCGAATGTCCGCTATCCCGACCATGACCACGCTCCGGAAGAAACCTATCTTGTCTTGTCGGACGGCGAATTCATGCATGGCGACTCCGACTGGTTTTCGCCCGGCGTAGGCGGTTCTTTCTACAATCCTCCCGGGATCAGGCATGCCATGCGATCGGGCGAAAAACCTCTCTTCGCGTTCTGGGCGCTTCTGCCCGACCAAACGAAACACTGAGTAGGACGGCCGGTGTTGGCCGATCCCTTAGGGAGCAAACCATGGACGTACGCGCCGCCGTTGCCGTTCAGGCCGGAAAACCGCTGGAAGTCATGACCGTGCAGCTCGACGGCCCGAAGGCCGGGGAAGTGCTGGTCGAGGTCAAGGCCACCGGCATCTGCCACACGGACGAATTCACCCTGTCGGGCGCCGACCCGGAAGGCCTCTTTCCGGCGATCCT
>NZ_JBPEHL010000024.1:0-61230 GCF_051201095.1 Shinella sp. BE166
ACAATCATCCAAATAGCCAGATCGACGACCTGCTGCCTTGGGCCTATGCCGCAAAGCACGAACTGAAAGCCGTGGCCTGAAAACAGCGCTTACGCATGATCGTGAACATCCACGCCAGGAGTGACGTCCCCTCTTGATAGAGATGCGCCGAGTGCAGAGCACGGATTATCGTGTCCTGTACGAGGTCATCCTGGTCAGGACCGTTCCCGTAAAAACGCCGCGCAAATCTTTTGAGTGCTGTCTGATGCAGAACGACGCCGAAATAGACTTCGCTGCCCGTCCAGGCGCCGTTATCGCGGTGAAGCATGGTTCAGGTCCCTTCGTTTCGCTAAGGAATGAACAAGCTCGTTTCCGGTTCCTGTACGCTGGCATACCAAGGGAGGCGCCCGCAAGTCGACGGCTCTCTACAGCGCAAACTGAGGCACGGAGTTCTGGACCCCGTTTTACAAGGCTCGGGTCGAGCGCAACGCAGCGGTAGAAGAACGCTTTGAAGCCGAAGCCACGCGGAGCGAGTTCATCGCGCCGTCAATCTCCGTGGCATCATACAGCCGGATCTCTTTTGTCTATCCGACCAGCAAAGCTGCTTATGCGCGGTGGCGTGGATTAACCAAACAACCAGAGTGACGAGCCAGCAATGTATTTCCCGGTGAGAAATGAGGCCGGGAAATTGAGGAGATACGGAATTAAGAAAAGGCGCGAGGGTGCAGCGGCGATGACGCCGATATAGCTCGCGCAACCGATAAGGAAGCCGATGAGTGCCGAAATCAGCGCGCTCATAAAAAGAAAGGGGAAGGTGGTGGTTCCGACTCCAATCGTCGAAACGAGAAAGATGAGGCACGACGCCACAGTGACAGCTGTTCCTGCGCAAAGGCACGTTAACATGATGCGCGTATAGGTATCGCCACCGAATTCGTGCCCTGTCATGCCCACCTCTACGTCTGTCATATTGGAGAAACGACGACAAGATACACCTTAGCATGGTCACGAAACGTTGGACTAGTTCGTCCAGCATGGCGTAGTAGCGTTCTTCAGCCTCGGCTGGCGGTATGTTGCCGATAGGCTCCAGGAATGTTACCAGGCGTCTGGGGTGCAACCGCTTCCCGTAGGCAGCAATCAGTCTAGCTGAGAAAAAGCGATTTCCATCAGTTCGATCGTCCGGTGCGTGCCGGCCTTCTTATGAAGGTGGTGCACGTGCGCTTCAACCGTTCTCGGATGAATGCCCAGCATGGTCGCGATCCCTTTAGCCGTATGACCCTTCATGAGCTCAGCGAGGATTTCCCATTGTCTAGAAGTCAAAGTGGACAGCAGCCTATGCCTTGTCTGGGCTGCTGCTAAGCGCGCTGGTGAAAGGAGGCAAAGGCACATCATGCTTCCGCCCATATCGAGCGCCGGCCCAATCTGCGCTGGTGCTCTTTCCACGACTGTAACGCCGCGCTCAATTTCGTCAGCCAGCAGTTTAAGGTACGCGGCAAATTCGATGCCGTCACCAATCGGGACAAGCTTCGCCTCCAATAGCGCGTCTCCTCCGGTTTGCCAGGCCATGATCGTCCACCCTCGGTAGCAAAAATAACATCTGCGGAGGGAATAAGTAACAATAAAGGGATGGCCCCGTTAACGGTGTCGTACGGCAGGTGCCACGAGTCACGCTGATGTCACAGGGAGTAGCGTCGAAGTAGCACGCCCGGGAAAGGATGCCCCACAGAAATCGCCTGCTCGGCAGCCGCCAGCGCAAAGGGAACACCAGGGTCTCAGCCAGGTTTTTAGCCTGTTATGACGTCTTCGATCGAAGGTCATGTTGCAACTTTATACGGATGCCCCCCGCTACCAAAGGCTGGGCACGCCTGTCTTCCATCGCGATAACACCGGCGTCTCGCGGCAGGCTGGGAAGTAGCGGCTGTGGCTACTCGGATCCCCGACGAAATCCATGCCTTGGAGACCAGCGTCCGCAATGGAGACTGCGAGGCCGCGAGGACGATCCGCATCACCTCTGTCTGTCGATATGCTGATTGCGGGGCCGCTGATGCCCATTCTAGCGCAGTTTAGAAAGACTCATCCGGCCATCTTACAGGACTTACGGCGGAGGGTCTGTATGGCAGCCCTGCGCCAGCGAAAGGACAACGCCGCCCCGCGCGCGCGCGGGGAGCCGCCCGAAAGCCTTCTCAGGCGCAAGCTCAGCAAGATCGCTGTCGCGTCAAGTTAGCCAATAAAGCGGCCAGTTGGGGGCAGTTCATTGTCGGCGATCTGCGGAAAGCAGGTCGATCAGCGCGGGATTGACATAAAGATTTTCTCGTCCTGCTTTCACCTCTGTCAGCATGCCGTCGTCGACGAGAGCTTTCAGATAGACCGATGCGGCCTGGCGCTTTGCGATGCCGGCTGAGACGAGGTCGCTGATGCGGCAATAGGGGTTGACGAAAATGACCTCAGCGAGTTCGCGTGAGTAGATCTTGGGGAGATCGCGGCGGATACGGACACCCGCCTCATCCAGTAGGCCCCGGATCGCGTGGATCTTCGCGCTCGACCATATCGCCGTTTCGCGGATGCCTTCAAGCATGTAGAGGATCCAGTCTTCCCAGGCGGCATCGGTCGTAACCCGCAGCAGCAGATCGTAATAGGCGCGCTTATTGCCGATGATGTAGCGGCTCAAGTAGAGGACTGGAATGTCGAGCAGACCCTTGTCTACGAGAAAGAGCAGGTTGAGAACCCTGCCGGTGCGGCCGTTGCCATCGGTGAATGGATGGATAGCCTCAAACTGATAGTGCATGACAGCGAGCCGAACGAGTGGATCGATGTCCTCGGCCTCGTGAATATATCGCTCCCAGTTTGATAGTTTGTCTAGGAGCACGGCCCGGCCCTCAGGTGGTGTATAGATGACCTCGCCTGTCGCATCATTGAGCAATGCAGTTCCAGGTGTCGCCCTGATGTCGAGTTCGATGCCCTTGATGGTCCGGCAGATTTCCAAGGCCATTGCGGTCGAGACCGGCCGCTCGTTCAGCATGGCGAAACCCTGATGAAGGGCGGTGCGATAACGCAGCGCTTCTTTCGTCGCCGAATCCGGTGAGTTGCCGGCCTCGTTGGCGAACCGGAACAGACGGTCAGTCGTGGTAACGATGTTCTCGATTTCCGAACTCGCCTGCGCCTCGAGGAGCGGAATCGAGTTGATCAGTACCGATTGATTTGGGATGAGCCGACCGGAGGCCTTCAGTTCGGCCAGCGCGGCACGCGCCTCGATACAGGCTTTCAGCACAGGCTTGGTTTCGATATCCTGCGTCGGCGGAAGAGCCGGCAGATCGTTGAACGCACGGTCGGGTCGAAACGCCATTACGGAAACAGCCCTTCTGATCGGATTTTGCTGCTAGATATGTCGATGGGAACGACATGTCGCAAAAATGTGTCGATGGAATCGAGATTTATCGACATATCATGTCGTCGGCAAGGCCCTTGTTCAAACACGCGGCACGCGGATAACCGACCATTAACAAGCCAGGCCCCAGACTCGAGAATGCGACGTCGGGCCCTCTGGTCGTAAGCCGTATGAAGCGCGCGCTGGTCATCTGCGGCGGAAATGCCACGAAGGCCCGTGTGAACGTTGATTTGCATCAGTTTTTCATCACGCGCGGAATGTTCGATAATGCAAGATTATCGATCATTATAACGACGAGATTGGTGGTGCAGGTAAAAGGTAATTTTGTGAAATAACCGCTCCGGCCTGTAACGCTGACTTAAAGAGATAAGATTCTTTTAACCGAAAGCGTCGCCACTTTTAAAGCACCTATAACTTGTTTAGTTTCGTCTCCCTTGAAGGGAAGGCGTAATGTTTCAATTTCTTAAAAACCGTAAAGTCAAGCAGTCCATTTCACTGCCGCCGCCGGCTCCTATCCCTGCTGCTCCTGCTCCTGCTCCTCTTCCCGTCTCTGTAGCTTTCCAACAAGAGACGACCCCCCCCGAGGGACTTGAAATAAATCTCTCTGAGACAGCCACCCTTGCCAGTAAGCTTTTCGTCGAAGGTGATGGCAACGTGATTACGATAGGTGCCAAGTCACATGTCCGCGGCTCGATCCGTATTGAGGGCCATGGCCATGAAATCAAAATTGGCGACAACGTCACCTTGAATGATCACATAATTATTCAGGGAAACAACAATGCGATCTCAATCGGCAACCGTGTCTCGCTTGCCGGGCAGATCCTCGTAAAAGGAAAGGAGCAGCGTGTTGAGATTGGTGACGGCACAAGAGCGCGCGATGTTCGTATCCTCTGCCAAGAGGGGGGCTTTGTGAAAATCGGCCGGGACTGCCTTTTCTCTCGCCAGGTGGAAATTCGCACGACAGATTCGCATGCGCTGATCAGCCGAAAGACCGGCGAGCGCATCAACCTGCCCGGTCCGGTTGAAATCGGCGCCCATGTCTGGATAGGTCTTGGCGTCTTGGTCGGGAAGGGCGCAAAAATAGCCGATGACAATGTTGTCGGCGCCAAGTCTTTTGTAACGAAGCCATTTCTGGAAAGCGGAACGGTTATCGCCGGTGTCCCCGCCAAGGTCGTCAAGCGCGACGTGACATGGCAGCGGGACTGCAAGCCTATATACGATCTGGATACGCTGGATGGCTGGCGGGCAATTGTCTTTATTGTCTCGATATGCCTGCTGCCGGATCTTCTGCCTTTCGCCTAAACGGCCCGGTACGGCCTATAGAAGATGGGCAAGCCTCTGCATTGCACGCATCACGCATCACGATCCAGGAGGTGCGCTCGATTGGCGGCATAACCGCGCTGGACGTCGAATATCTGGCTTCGAATCTGCTCAAGGACCTCACGGATGCGAAGAGCAGCCCGGCCATCGAATTCTCCAATGCCAAACGATCGTGAGGCCCAGCCGAGATCGTAGTTCCCGACAAAGGTTTCAGGCTGGACGATGGATTTTGCAATGATCTCTTCAAGTTCAAACTGGGTGCGCGCCACCGGTATTTTCAATCCATCCCAGATTTGATCGAATTCCACATACTTTGCCGTAACCGCTACCTTGCCGGCCAACGCCGCTTCCAGCAGCATGGTGCTGTTTATCGAGATCAGGATATCACTGGCGGCGATGGTTTCTTCTGCGGTCAGCAGGTAGAGGCTTGCATTGTCTATCACGATAGAACTGCTCGAGCTGGCCTCTTCGTAGACCTCCGGATCCAGTATGGAATCCCTTGAGGGCGGTGTGCGAATAATGAGCTGGATATTCGTCCTCTTCGCGATCGAGGTGAGGTGCAGGAGGGCCTTGTTCTGAGCCACGCGCGCCACCTCGGTGTTGTATTGGCTGTCGAGGGGCTGGGCGGCAAAGGTCATGACCGGCCTGCTGGGGTCGAGCCCCAGCACCGAAACGGCGCGTTTTGCGTCCGGGGTAGAGATATTGGCGAGGTAGTCGAATTTCGGCGCGCCGACTTTCACGATGCGCTCCGGCGGATATCCCCTTGATGCGAAAATGCGCTCCTGAGTATCGCCCCAAGCGAGAACGAGGTCACAAAGCGGGACGTTCATGCCCATCCTAGGATGAACGTAATACATGTCCTCCTTGGCGAATACCGATTCGTGGGGCACCAGGATTGTGGGGATACCGAGGCGTGATGCGCCGTAGACCAACCGACGCATCACAGGAATCCAGTCAAGGGTTACGACCAGTGCGACCGCGGAACTCCGGTAGGGTGCGAGCTTATGCATGACCATGCGATCGTAGACGGCTGGTTGCCGCTCCGCATAAAGCAGGGCATCTATGCGGCGCCTCTTGTTGGCGGGATCGATGAGGATACCAATATCCTGGAAGGGCAATTGACCATCGGCTCTGATCAAATCGACCAGCTTGTCCGTATGCTCCGGAATCCACGATTGGTAAAGAAAGGTCGGTGCACTTGGGGCACGGGCAACCGGGTCGTTGCGATTGAACCAGCTTGGAGGCTCGGCAAATTCGGGTGGTAGAGCTGGGATCGGCTCCGGCTTTAAAAACGCTTTTGAACCAAGCTTCTTTACGAGTTTCACAATGCGCATAATCTACTTGGTCCTTCGGAGGGTGGAAGCGGATGTATGAATTGCTACCGCTAGCCCCGGTCATGCTTTGGTGTGATTGGAGGTTAGGAACTCATGCGGAAACCGATATCCCATAGTCTTGTGCGGGTGAAGAGTGTTGTAACGGCATCCTCAACTCAAGGCGGAGCAATTCGACCATACGGATGAGGCTGAGATCGCCAGCCTTGCATACCGTCCCAAAAGCCGATGCCGCAAAGGGAAGCAATAGAAAACCTGCAACTAGACGACGTATGCACGGCCAAAATCTTCGGTTTCTGCAAAATGCCTGTTGGTTGGCACGGCAATCAGGTGATAGCCAACCGGTAGGGTTATGATGCTCTCCGAGGGAGGGTTGAAGTATGATTTATGAAATAGCAGTTGATATTGGGAAAGCGATATATGGATATGCGCTCCTCCCCTGGAAGAGGTTCCGGCCTAATGAGAGGCCACTACGGGTCCTATTCGCGCAAAAAACTCCGGAAGAGATATTAGAAAAGTACCTTCCAGATGAGAGGGTTTTCTCATTTGATGGTGTTCCGTCACGATGGGACTTTTATACCAAGTGCGTCCCGTTGATATTGGCTGATCGTCGGTCCGGCATTTATCATGCCGAAGGCCGTTTGCCACGGTTCATAAAGACCTTTTCCCGTCGCTATCATATTCCGATTGAAAACATCTCTTCCACAAAACCTGCAGTCTATACGTCGGCAGTGCTTGCTCAAGGCAAGCCGATGTTTCTATATGTGACTTGGATAAAAGACGAAGATGAGGCGCTGATCAATCGCACCAAGAGCGATACATATGAATTACTGTCTTTTGATATAGCAAAAGCGGTAGGTAACGATGACGACCAACTCTCTGTCTCAAGCTTCGCAAGCTACGATCCTGGCTTATATCGACAGAAAATTACGCGGAGGCTTGCTCCGCTCCGGTCCGCTTTATCGGGTGTTATCGTCACGCAAGATTGGTCGCCAGCCATGCGGATTGTTGTAGGAGTGTGCCAGGAGCTCGGTATTCCGACGATCCTATTCCCACAGGCGTCAATGTCTATCGACCACGCCCAATACTACCGGGATTCGAATACCCAGGCCTCATTGCCGATCTGTGACGTGGTTCTTGGTTGGGATCGGCGTCAGAAGGAAGTTTTTCTAGAACGTGGATATCCTGCGGAACGATTCAAGTCTGTTAAGTTATTTGAAGAAGCAGCTCCAATCATCGACGACAATGCATCTCGTAGCATTCACAACTACCTGAAAGACGTAGCAACTGGCCGCATCAAAATTGAGCCGATGCCCCATGCGATGGAGAAGTTGCGGCAGGGACAAACGATTGACGTCGCGGCAATTGCCAGTAGTGAAGAAGTCCTTGAATCTACACAGATGTTCTTGCGCCCACTCCTGAATGTTCGAACGCTCGCAAGCAGCTTAGGCCGAGATGCATCGGAGATGTCGGCCGTCGAGCTATTTTTTCAATGGGGCGTGAAAAGCACCGATAACAAAGAACATCAACGATCGCTGGCGCAGCTTCTTAAGAAGCGGGTGATGATCATTGAAGACGGATTTATCCGTTCCATGAAAATTGGTCTATCAGGCGAGCCTGGCCTTTCAGTCATTATCGACGACACAACATCCTACTATGACGCAACGCGGCGCTCTGGCCTTGAACGTGCATTGCAGAACGGGCGAGAGTTGACGGATGCCGAGCACCAGCGCGCCTTGCATGCCATCCGTCAGATTGTTGATAATCGGGTTTCAAAATATAACCATGCTCCCGTTATACCTATTACTGTCGGACGTGCGGAAAAGCCAAAAATTTTAGTCGTCGATCAGCGACGTGGCGATCAATCGGTCGAGAGCGGCCTAGCCAATAGAAGAAGCTTTAAAAGTATGCTTCTTGAAGCGATTTCCACCTATCCAGAGCATGACATATTGGTGAAGGTACATCCAGATGCTATCTCTGGAGGCAAGTCTGGTTATTATACAGACGAATTGAGCTATGTTCCCGAAGAAGAGCGTTATCGGGTCTTTCTCGTCAGCAACGAAGTCAACCCTTTTGTGCTGATTGATCTTGCCGAATCGGTCTTTGTCGTCTCGTCCGGCATGGGGTTCGAAGCCCTGATGGCAGGCAAGCCCGTGCATTGCTACGGCGTACCATTCTACTCAGGATGGGGCGCCACCATCGACCATAAATCTCTAAAACGCAGGACGCGGAAACGATCTGTCGAAGAGATTTTCCACTTCGCCTATATCGAAGCTTCCCGATATGTGCATCCAGAGACTGGGAAAAGGATCGAAGTGGAAGAGCTTGTCGCTCTGATTGGGCGTTATAAGGTAGGCCAATCCGCCACGTGACAACAATTGCCGTCGCGGTGTCGGTAACGCGCCTTAATCAGCTTCTCGCGTGTGGGCCAAGCTGCCAGCCAGGGGGGAAGAAACTACGCCTGATGAACGCATTGCCAAACTTTAGACGTATGCTATTTCTCGATATACGTAATGATAATGCAAAATGGATAATAACACTTACCAAAATATGCCAATTTGACGAAATTATTGTATCGATATTTGATCGTCTCCAATATTAATTTAAGGAGTCGGATCATGGTATCGGTAACAAGCAAGGTTGAGGGTTTTGCCGACACGGGTGATGCTCACGATAAGGTAATAACTGATACGTTAATTGATGTTTCGAAAACCACGCTTGGAGATGTCTCTGTAGAGATAAATTATCTCGGAGATTTTGGTGAGGTTTATGGGTTTTGGCCAGACGAATGGTTCAAGCTGGATATCGACGGTTACGCTGTAGGAGGGGAATTCAAGGGTATACAGTCACAGCTAACCTCCACGAACCTCTCAATTGCAAAAGGTGATTGGGCAAGAATTATTGCCGATGGCAGTTTTACTGTCACTTACACGATGGGTCATGGTGTTGATAACCTTGATCACAATCCAAATGAATTCATTGAATTGACCTTCACATGGGATCCCCACAATCCTCCTGCGAAACTCGACCCAATTCGGCTGTCGGGGACAAGTGGCGATGATTTCTTACTGGGCACCAGTGCCAGTGATCTCATCAATGGAGACAAAGGTGGAGACTCTATTTTTGCCGGAGATTCCGACGACATAGTCAATGGTGGAGACGGTGACGATATAATTGGCGGTGGCACAGGTGCGGATAATCTTCGCGGCGATGCGGGAAACGATGCCATCTTCGGCGGCAATGGTAATGATTTGATCTATGGTGGCGAAGGCAACGATATCGCATGGGGTGGCAAAGGCGCTGATCTGATCAGGGGTGACGCCGGAAACGATTTACTGGGCGGCGGTCTTGGGCGCGACGCGCTCTATGGTGGTGATGGCGAAGATGTGCTTTTCGGTGGTGCCGATAATGATTGGCTCTACGGTGAGGCCGGTAAGGACACTCTGTACGGCGGTGCTGGCGACGATTATCTAAATGGTGGGCTCGGCAACGACATACTTTCCGGCGGTGCTGGTGCCGATACTTTCGTTTTCAACGGAAATGAGGGGGATGATGTCATCCGCGGGTTCAATGCCAAAGATGGCGATCACATCGATCTTGGCGGCCAGACTTATACCATCTCAGAAAACACTGAAGGTTTTGCCGTTCTCGAATTGTCGGGCGGCGGCTCCATAACCCTCAACGGGATCGATATAAGCGATGTCAGTGATGGATGGTTCTTAGCAGCATAGCGTGGCAACTTAGCCTTAGAGAATCAGCTGGCCCTGCGAGAGCAGGGCCTTTTCTCTCGAGAATATATGTTTATACTGCAATAAATTTGTCCTTTACCAGGTACCTATCAATCCTCTGTCTGGATAAATTACGCAAAGACCTCAATCTCGTCTAGGCCGGCGGCGGTACGGTCTTTCTCGGAAAGTAGCAAGTCGACGAAGGCGGTTGGCCACTTGATGGCGATATTTGGATCGTCGTAGCGAATTGACCGGTCATGTTCGGGAGAATAATAGTCGGTCACTTTATATACAACTTCCGTATTCTCTGTGAGAGTGACGAAGCCGTGGGCGAAGCCTTTAGGAACTAAAAGCTGATTCCATTTTTCTGCGGAAAGCTCGAGGCCGACCCATTGAGCGAAGGTTGGAGAGCTGCGGCGGATATCAACGGCCACATCGAAAATTGCGCCGCGTATCACGCGAACGAGCTTGTCCTGTGCCCGTGGCGGTAGCTGGTAGTGTAGTCCGCGTAGTACGCCACGCCGAGCGGAAAGGGAATGATTGTCTTGCACGAAGGTCAGGTCGACGCCGGATTGGACGAGGCGGGCGGCGTTGTAGGTCTCGGAAAAGAACCCGCGAGCATCGCTCAAACGGGTGGGCATGATTTCGAGCACGCCTTCAAGCATCGTGGGGCGTATTTCGATCATGCCGTACCAAGCTCCTGAGCGCGCCGGCGCAGGTAGTTGGCGTATTCGCTGCGCCCCATCTGCTCGGCCCGTTGCAGCATTCTGTCGACCGGAAGCCAGCCCATCTCTACGCCGATTTCCTCCGGGCAGGCGATCTTGATGCCTTGCCGGTGCTCGATGGTTCGCACGAAGGCAGAGGCCTCGTGCAGGCTGTCGAGCGTGCCGGTGTCTAGCCAGGCGTAACCGCGGCCGAGTTGTTTTACATGCAGCTTGCCGCGCTCAAGATAGGTGCTGTTGACGGTGGTGATCTCCAGTTCGCCGCGGGCGGAGGGTGTGATGGAGGCGGCGATGTCGACGACGTCGTTGTCGTAGAAATAAAGTCCCGTCACGGCCCAGCTCGATTTCGGGACAGCAGGTTTTTCCTCGATCGAAAGCGCCGTGCCGGCGGCATCGAACTCCACCACGCCATAACGCTGCGGGTCGTTGACGTAATAGGCGAAGACGGACGCGCCGCTTTCGCGCGCCGCGGCCTGCCGGCAGAGGTCCGAAAGCCCATCCCCGAAGAAGATGTTGTCACCGAGGACCATGGCGACCGAGGACGAGCCGATAAACTCCCGGCCGATGATGAAGGCTTCAGCGAGCCCGTTCGGTTGTGGCTGCACGGCGTATGAAAGTTCGATCCCGAAATCCGATCCGTCGCCGAGCAGCTCTTGGAACAGCGGCAGGTCGCGCGGCGTGGAGATGATAAGAATTTCGCGGATGCCGGCAAGCATGAGCACGCTGAGTGGGTAGTAGATCATCGGTTTGTCGTAGATCGGCAGAATCTGCTTCGAAACCGCGATGGTGAGGGGATAAAGGCGCGTGCCGCTTCCCCCCGCCAGAATGATACCTTTGAACGCCATGTAGGATAGACCAGTCACCAACGGGAAATCGCGCCGAACCTCGCATGGAAGGCGGCTGCGTTGCAACACTTGTGCAGGCGTAAAGGCGCAGACCCGTCCTTGCCCTGAAACTTCCCCTTCGGCTAAAGGTGAGGCCTCGCACTCCAGGAGAAGCGGACAGGAAAGCATGCGCGTACTCGTCACCGGCGGAGCCGGCTTCATCGGATCGGCCGTCGTCAGGCATCTCGTCCTGGAAAAGCGCTACGAGGTCCTGAACGTCGACAAGCTCACCTATGCGGGCACGGAGACCTCGTTGCAGGCCGTCCACGGTGCGCCCAACTATCGTTTCCTGCGCGCCGACATCTGCGACGGCGAAACCCTGTCGCGGACGCTTATGGATTTCCAGCCCGACCGGGTCATGCATCTGGCGGCCGAAAGCCATGTCGACCGCTCGATCAACGGTGCGCAGGATTTCATCAACACCAACATCGTCGGAACCTTCACGCTCCTGGAAGGCGCCAGGGCCTACTGGAGCAGCCTGGAGGGGGAACGAAAGAAGGCTTTCCGTTTCCTGCATGTCTCGACGGACGAGGTCTATGGATCGCTCGGCGAGGAGGGCCTGTTCACCGAAACGACGGCCTATGATCCAAGCTCTCCCTATTCAGCCTCCAAGGCAGCCTCCGACCATCTCGTGAAAGCGTGGGAACGCACCTATGGCCTACCGGTGGTCGTCTCCAATTGCTCCAACAATTACGGTCCTTACCATTTCCCAGAAAAACTGATTCCGCTGATGATCCTCAACGCCATGGAGGGCAAGCCGCTGCCTGTTTACGGCAACGGTGCGAATGTGCGGGACTGGCTCTATGTCGAGGACCATGCCCGCGCCCTCGACATCATCGCGGAGCGTGGCCGGATCGGGCAGACCTACAATGTCGGCGGCCGTAACGAACGACGCAACATTGACGTGGTAACGCGGATCTGCGGCCTGATGGACGGTTTTCGCCCACGTGCGACGCCGCATGGCGACCTCATCACCTATGTGACCGACCGGCCGGGCCACGATGCCCGCTATGCGATCGATGCGACGAAACTCGAAACGGAGCTAGGCTGGCGGGCCGAGGAGACTTTCGAGACCGGCATCGATAAGACCGTACGCTGGTATCTCGACAATGAATGGTGGTGGAGCCCGCTGCGCGAGCGATATTCCGGCGCGCGGCTCGGCCTACCCGGCCGTCAATTGAAAAGCAGCGTGTGAGGCATGAACGGCAAGCGCAAACGCATTGTGGTGACGGGCCGGGAGGGCCAGGTTGTCCGCTCACTGCTCGAGCGCGGAGCTTTGAGCGACCGCTTCGATGTCGTGGCGCTGGGACGGCCCGAGCTCGACCTCCGAGATCCAGATGGGATCGCTGCGGCCTTCCGGCAGGCGCGGCCTGACATCATCGTCTCTGCCGCCGCCTATACGGCGGTGGACCGGGCGGAAACCGAGGAGGCGGAGGCGCACGCCATCAATGCCGTTGCGCCCGGCCGGATCGCAGAAGTCGCGGCGGCGCTCGGCGTCACGGTCATTCACCTTTCCACCGATTACGTTTTCGACGGCGAAAAACCGAAACCCTATCTGGAGACGGACCCGGTCGGGCCAACGAGCGCCTATGGCCGCACAAAACTCGCCGGTGAGCGCGCCGTGGCGGAAGCGACGGACAATTATGTCATCCTGCGCACGGCCTGGGTTTATAGCCCCTTCGGCAGGAATTTCCTGAAAACCATGCTGATGCTTGCGGAAAGCCGCGATCAGATCAACGTGGTGGACGACCAGCTTGGCAATCCGACCTCGGCGCTCGACATTGCCGACGGAATCTTGGTGGTCGCCGGCAATCTTCTCGACAGCGACGCCCCGCAGCTTCGCGGAACCTTCCATATGACGGGATCGGGTTCGGCGAACTGGGCGGATTTCGCAACGGAAATATTCGCCGCTTCCGCGCAGCAAGGTGGGCGATCGGCCGCCGTGGGACGGATACCGTCCTCAGCTTATCCGACGCCGGCACGCCGCCCCACTAACTCTCAACTCGATTGTGGCAAGCTGGAACGGGCGCATGGCGTGCGGCTCGGCGACTGGAAGCGCGCTACGGTCGAAACCGTCGCCCGGCTCGTTCGGGAAGGCGCATAGAGGTCCAAAACACTGCGCCCTTATTTGACGGCGACGGTCGAGACGGTGCTGCGCAAAACTGCGTCATCCTGCAGGACCGATATATTGACCTCGTAGCGCCCGGGGCTGAGCGTGCGTTTCCTGCCAGCGAAGGCCGAGTATGTCGCCTTGTCCCGATCAAGCGGCTTGCTCGTGTGGTCGACGAGGATGTTTCCCTTGTCGTCCTTCAGGACAAGTTTGATCACGTCGCCTTTCCTGAGATTGGCGAACCAGGACCAGGCGACGAACACGCCGTCGCTGGAGGAAACCTGCGGCGGTGGGCCGTCGTTGACGAGCGACTTATGGTTGATCGGCTTTCCGGCAAGGCCTGAGGCGAGGATGTCCGGCTTCTTCAGGTCGAGCTTTTCCACGATATCAGGGGAAAAAAGAGAGGCGTTTTGCTGGAAGGTCTGCGTGCAGCCTTCCGACAGCTTGCGTCCCGTCAGAGGATCGAGCGTTTCACCGTTTCGGGAAACGGTGATGTGGACATGCGGGAACTGGGCAAGGCCGGAAGAGCCGACATCCCCGAGACGGTCGCCCTTGCGCACATCCGTTCCCGGTTTTACCGCGAGGCTCCCCTTCCTGAGATGGCAATATTGCACTTCGTAGCCATCCTCCAGCTGCATGACCAGGCCGTTGCCACATTCCTTTCCGGAAATCTTCGCCCTGTCTTCCTCGGTATCGACGAGATGGTCCGTCTCACCGTCTCTGACGCGTAGCACCTTGCCGTCGGAAACGGCGATGACGGCATAACCCTTCTCCATGTCCTTCAGGGACAGGATGCGCAGATCGGTTCCCTTGTGCCCGTCATAGGACTGGCTGCCGCACAGAGGGTCTGCCGTGCCGGCTCCCGCGTCCATGTCGGGATATTGCTGCATGAAGCACGTCTTGCCGAGGTCGCATTGCGCTGGGAGACTCAACTCGATTGCTGATACAGGCGATACGAGAAAATGAGGGGCGAGGACCGCCGCGCTGAAAATAGGAAAAACGGTTCGCAAAATAATTTTCCTGAATTGACGGGAACACAATTCGGCATACGAAGAAGGTGGCAGTTGACGGCCGGCTTGGCTAAGCTCTATTGAGCAATCCTCAAAGAGACAGCGGAATATGCCAATTAAGTGTTCATTTCAGTGCTTCGAGCTGGTGGAGATTGCAGTGGGGTCAATAAGGTATCGCTAAGAGGCGATTAATGCTTTGATTTCGATTAACTAATAGGAGTGCTTCGTGGCAGCTGAATGGGCGTCCGGTTACGTCACCGATCTTGGTTATACATATGGCTTCTATCGAGAGTTAACACCTGCCATTCTACAATTCGCGGCTCTTACACAAGGCTTTGAAAGTTGCTTGAAGCCATCAGGCACCATAAATTACTGCGAACTGGGATGCGGCCAAGGTTTTTCAGCAAATCTTATTGCAGCTGCCAACCCGGAAATTGGAGTGTACGCGACAGACTTCAATCCTGAGCAGATTAGCGGCGCCCAACGTTTGGCAGATGTCGCAGGTATTACAAATGTTCATTTCTTCGACAACAGCTTCGCTGATTTCAACGCAAGGAGTGACTTACCGCAATTCGATATCATCGCGCTGCATGGCATCTATTCTTGGATTGCCAAAGAGCATCGAGATACAATCATCCGATTCATCGACGCGCGTTTGAAGCCTGGCGGACTGGTGTATGTGTCGTACAATTGCCTTCCAGGGTGGAGCGGCGCTGCTCCCATGCGACAGCTCATGCGTATGCAGGCGGCAGAAGGCAGTGGAACTATATCCGCCAAAATTGATTCTTCTTTTGCCCTTATAGAAAGGCTTGAAAGTAGCGGAGCTAGGTATTTTAAAGCGATACCAGACGCCAAAAAGAGATACGAAAGACTTAAAAGCTTGAGCAAGAACTATCTTGCGCACGAATATCTAAATAAAGATTGGACATTATTTTACCACTCTGATGTCTCATCGGAGATGGCTCAAGCTAGACTTTCCTACGTTGCTTCTGCAAACCTTATGGATCATGTTGATCAAATAAATCTTACGAGCGATCAACAAAGTATCCTTCGGGAAACGGCGGATATTAGCAAGCGAGAAGTTTTGAGAGACTATATTATTAATCAACAGTTTCGCCGTGATGTATTTTCACGAGGTGCAATTCCACTATCGATTGGTGAAACGCGTGAAAGATGGCTCAATAGTTATTTTGCCTTAACCACACCTGGCGATTCAGTTTCCATGAAAACGAAAGGGGCACTCGGCGAAGTTACTCTTCAAGAGTCAACCTACAGACCTATTATTGAGGCCTTCGCTAAGGCATCTGGTGCGATTTCACTGCGAGAGGTTTTAAAAAATAAGACTATTGCCGACCTTGGTTGGAATCGTTTGCAACAGGCAATTATCATATTAGTAGGAACGGGGCACGTTCAACCATGCCTCGCAGAAGCTGCAAATGAAAATCGGCGAAGGAAAAGCGCAAAAGCATTCAATAACGCTGTGATAGAACGTTCTCAATATTCCGCGGAATTAAATTACCTTGCATCTCCAGTTACAGGCGGTGCAGTGTCAGCTAATCGCTTTGAGCAGCTTTTCCTCCTTTCATTTAATAAAAAAGAAGAAGATGCTGCTTTGTTTGTATGGAACATTCTGAAAAGGCAGAACCAGCACATCGTAAAAAACGGTGATGCTTTAAAAACCGACGATGAAAGCATTGCTGAAATTAGAAATAAGTACGAAATTTTCAAAAACCGAGAACCCATTTTGAAAAATATAGGTGTTTTATAAAATCTACCGGTAGGATATTAGCATATTTTTAACATCATCTTTTGTGAGAACAGAACCTAGCGAAGGTGCAATTTTTCGAATAACGCTTTCTGGAAGATCCCACCATCTGAGTTTCAGAAGATAGCCGATTATTTCTTCGTCAAAGCGATAGCGGATGTGCTGTCCGGGATTTCCACCAACGATTGCATATGGAGGAACGTCTTTAACGACATGAGTGCCAGCTGCAACCACAGCTCCATCGCCTATTGTAACGCCGCACATAATGACTGAATTAGCACCAAGCCAAACGTCATTTCCGATAACAACATTACCTCGCGTAATTGGGTGCCCTTTTATGTCTTCGCCGCCCTGATTTTCTTTGAAAATATGTCCGAACGGGAATGTCGTAATCCAGTCGACTCGGTGACTCCCGCCAAGAAATATTTCTCCGCCTGCTGCAATAGAGCGAAAGCTTCCAACGGTAAGAGTTGCACCCTCGCCCCACTAAAGTATTTTCTTCTTTTCTAAGCCATAAGTATATCGACCTACCGATATTTGGCTAGCTCCCAAGTATGTTTTATACAACTTCGAAGCATCACGCGTCATCTCGGCTCTCAATCAGTACCAGATTTTCAGGCCACACTATCATAACAGGTCTAAGATCAATTGCCGGTGACAAGGAAGCATATTTTTGGCGTTATATTTTAACAAAATTGTTTCACGCGCGGCCTGTCGCATAGACAATAAGAAAGAATTGTTCTTAACAATATGATCAATATGATCGGCAATCATGTCGGTGTCGAAGAGATCTGTTAGGAATCCGTTCTCGCCTTCTTGGATTATCTCTTGAACAGGTGGGGTTGCAGAGCCCAGGATAATACATCCTGTCGACATAGCTTCCAGCATCGACCAAGAGAGTACGAAGGGAACCGTCAAGTAGACGTGAACGCTAGAGATTCTGAAGATCGCTCTCAACTGCTCGAATGAAACTAGGCCGGTGAAATGAACTCGGTCTATGTCCAGATCGTAGGATTTAAGTGCGTGTTCTTTGTAGGTCAAACCATCGCTTCGCTTTGAGCCATAGGCGACTCTGTCGTTGCCGACTACGATGGTTTGGAGCCTCGGATTCTTTTTTTGTGCTTTAGCGATGGCCTCCATGAATTGCGGAAATCCACGGTAGGGCTCCATTCCTCTTGCGACATAGGTTACGACATCATCGTCCTGTGTGAGGGAGAGGCCATTGGCTAAATTTAACGTCGTCGTTTTGCCTGGCGTGTAAAACTCGGTGTCGAGCCCGTCATGTAGCGCATGCAGCGTGGACTGGAAAACAGCAGGAAATTGTGCCTTTTGCCATTTGGTCGGTGTGACACCCGCGTCCATCGCAGCAAGATCGACTAGAAAAGGCAGATTCGACATCCTGCTCCGGATGATCGCATTGTGATCATCCGGGGGGCATGGATGCCCCTCGTCAGTGATTGGTCCGTTGAAGTACCATTCATGATAGGCGAGATATTTAGCTTTGGGAAAAACGTCCTTGACGAACAGCCCTGCACCAAATCCGGAATGTGCGCAAATCACATCAGGCGACCAGCCCTGTTCCTTGAAGCCGTGAAGCGCGCTGTATGCTGCTTGCCCAGTCAGCAATGCATTTTCGGTGCGTATGAGCGAAGGGTGGATGTTCTCTCGCGCTTCGCGCTGTTTTTCGAATTTCACATGTGTGAACTCGATCTTCTGCGCATTGCTCTTCAGCGTTCCGGCTCGTACGTCGAAGTCGCCGCTTTCCTTCAAATAAGGTGCGAGCCGACGATACTGACCGGGAAAATTGGTATGCAGAAATAATATTTTCTTCATCAGTGCGTAAAGGCTCTATCTCTGATCCCTAGGAAGGGATCGATAAGGTAATGAACGAAATTCTTGGGTTCCGTAACCAAATAGACATCGACATTTGTCCCGGGTCGGATACCGCCATATTTCTTTACGCTTTCCGCATCGATGGTGCCGCGAATGACATAGAGTTCGCGCGGAGGCTCACCCACCGGGATGGCATCGTATGAAACATAGGTGACCTGCCCCTTCAGGAACATCAGGGACCGGTTGCGGTCCTGCGAGGCGATACGGACTTCCATCTCCTGGCCCACCTTGATGACGTCGATATCCCGGCTCGTCAGCCGGGCCTCGACAACGGTTGCTGCTTTCTCCGGCAGCAACTCAAAGATGGGAGTTCCAGAGCCAATACTGGATCCAAGCGTATTGACATGCGAGCGAACGATATGGCCGGATTCCGGTGCCCGGATCGTCGTTCTCTCCAGCACGCCTTTCAGATATTTGATCCGTTCGAGAGCCTCTGCCCTCTCAGAACTGAGGGAGACAATCTGCCCGCTGATCTCGCTCTTGCGTTGCGCCCGCCAACGCAAAAGATCTTCCTGAAGCTGCGCGAGACGGCTGCGCCGTTCGGCCGTCTGCGTCAGCAGCGTTTCCAGTTGCTCCTGGTCGACGGAAAGCTGGCGTTTCAGCGTAAAATTACGGTCCCGTGTTGTCAGGCCCTGCTTGAGCAGGTCGTCGGAGATTGTAATTTCCTGCTTGACGCCTTCCATGCGTTTGCGTCGTTCGGTGAGGACGTTTTCAAGATCGGTAAGGCTCTGCTGCTCAGAGGAAATTCGCTGGCTATAAATCTCTTCCGTACCGACAGCTTCAGCTTGCCGAGCTTCGAGTTCAGTCTTCTGGCTTTCCATTGTTGAACTCAACGCCGGATTTGCCGCGACCTGTTGCTGCACATCGACCGGAAGTTCAAAGCCCGCCTTACCTGCCTGTTCTGCGCGATAGCGCGCCATACGAATTTCAGCAGTATTCAGGCGTACGTTCTGAATGTCGATATTGGCGATCGTTTCCGATGGGTCAATCAAGGCGAGAACATCGCCGGCCTTGACGAAATCACCTTCGTGAATCGTGATCTTCGAGATCACGCCCCCTTCGCGATGGTTGATAATTTGGTTGTAACCGTCCGCAATGAGACGGCCCGGAACAACGGTAGCGCCGCCGATCGGCGCAACGATTGCCCAAGCGCTGAAGCTGCCAAGAAAAAATATCGTGAAGAAGAGGAGGTTGCGGTAGGTCTTCCGGGAAGAGGGCAAAACCCTTTCATACCAGTCTCGATAATTCGTACCGACGCTTGCCGCAAGTGCCGGCGACGTTTCCACCGTGTCTGCCTTTATTTCCCCGCCTTTTCCGTCCGCGACGGGAAGATTCGCTCGAGTCTCGGACATGCGCACTTCCTTCAAACTGGCCGTATATGCCGAGGCTGGCCGTTCCCGACTTCCTCCGGCGTTCCGTACAACTGTACCGCACCTCTGTTCAAAATAAGAACACGGTCTACATGCGCGAGCAGGCCCGGTCGCTGAGTGACAACAATGACCGTGACCTTACGCTCCTTAAGTCCTGCCAGAACCTCGGCGAGGCGCTTGTCGCCCTCTGCGTCGAGGCAGGCGTTGGGCTCGTCGAGGAAAACGACGGGCGGGCGGCGATAAAGCGCACGGGCGAGCGCGATGAACTGGCGGTGCCCGGCGGCAAGCGGCATGCCTTTGGGACCGATGCGCGTATTATAGCCCTGCGGGTAACTCAGAATGATATGATGAATACCGGCATCATTGGCAGCCTGGACTACCGCCTCGGGGCTCACCTCTGGGTCAAAGCGGGCGATCGTTTCGGCGACCGTACCGTCCAGGAGCTGGCCGTCCTGCGGCATGTAGCCGGTGTAGTGTTCCAGTTCCGACCGGCTCCAATTGCGTAATTCGTTACCGTCGATCCGGATCGTGCCGCGTGTCTGCACCATAGCAGAGGCGAGCAGCTTCAACAGTGTGCTTTTGCCCGACGTGGTCGTGCCGATGATGGCGACCGCATCGCCAGCGGCGACATCGAAACTGACGTCGCGCAGGATCGCCCGGCCGGCCTCGGCCGGCTCGTACCAGACACTTCTAAGGGATATATGTCCCGCCGGACGCGGCAAAGGCAGCTTGGCCTTCGCTTCCTTACGCGCGCGCAAGGTTTCATCAAGCCGTTTGACCGCAGCACGGGCATTAACCAAGGTACCCCATCCGCCGACGATACCATCAATCGGGGCAAGTGCCCGCGAACTGATCAGGGAAATACCAATAACAACGCCAATCTCGATCTCACCGTTGATGGCAAGGTAGGCCCCGACGCCGAGTACGAGCGATTGCAGTACAAGCCGCATGACCGTCTTCACACTGGATAGCAACTCGCCAAGATGGCGGCTGGGCACGAAGGCTTCGATATAGCGTCTGTTGGCATCCAGATAACGCCGAGCAAAGGCCCCGTGCAGGATAGTACCAGGTGCCATGCGACCGCGATTTATCTCACCATCCGCAAAGAAACTAGCCTCGCCAGCGATGGTTGCAAGCACTGGTCGCGAGCGCCGCGTCGCGAGTTCCTGAACCACGACGAAGGACAAGTAGACGAGAATACCCGCCAGGAAGACAAGACCGAGAGGCGTGCTGACAAAGAAGACAACGGCAAGAATGAAGGGGACGAAGACCAGTTCAAAAAGGCTAGTCGAGAGACGGGAGGTCGCAACATTGCGCAAGAGCGTGACGTCGCGGACAGCCGCAATGTTCATCGCCTCCTCGCTGCTTCCGATAAGGTAATCCCGGACAATCCGGTGATTAACGGTGGCCTCAATGCGCAGGACAGCCGCCTCGACGATCTTGGAGCGAAAATAGTCGAGCACCGCGCTAGTGACAAAGGCAAGTACGATTACCGCAGAAATAGCAATGAGGGTGGATAGATTACGCGAGGGTAGCACGTTCATCATGATCTGGATCATGTAGATCGGCTGAGCAAGGATCAGCACACTAGTTAACAGGCTGATGGCGATACCGATGACGATCGTGACCAATACGGTTCGATGAATTTCGGTCATCACTGGGCCTAACACTTGCTATACGCAGGAAAACTCTGGTTCATACAGATAGGGGAGCGCACCTAAATGCGCTCCCCACTTATTTTGACTTATCTTGCCAATTAGGCGAAGTTGGCGCTCGTCAGGTCAGCGAGCTTAACACCTTCAAGGATAAGGTCGATGTCGCCGTCGCTGTCTACGTCAACACTTACAGCAGAACTGGTAAGCTGAGCGACGTCCGCATCGAAAGTGAAACCACCACTGGTTCCGTCGATAAGATCGTCCTTAGTGAAGTCCGTGATGGACGAGGTCCCGGTAAAGACAATACCTGTGTAGTCAAACGTGTCAGAACCCGCACCACCGGTAAGCGTTTGGCCACCTGCGTTACCAAGAATTACGTCGTTGCCAGCACCACCGTCGATCGTCGCACCGTAATCGTCACCGGTTGCATCAATCGTGTCGTTACCTGCACCGCCGTAAACATTGAAGGTGAAGGTGTCGGTGGCGTCTTTCGCGCCCGTAATCGTTACGGTGATATCGTCATTGTCTTCACCACCGTAGACCGCCGTCGCTCCCTTATCAACGGAGAGAGCAGTAGTAGCGTGAGTGACGTCGATCGAGTCTTCGCCAGCGCCGCCGTAAACGGTATCGCTGCCTGCGTTTGTCCCGTCCAGAACAATGGTGTCATCACCAGCGCCGCCGCCAACAACATCATTGCCAGTGTTATCGCTCACGAGGACATTGTCATCCCTGTCACCACCATAGACAGTTGCACTGCCCTTGGCACCGCCAACAACCACAACGCTATCCTCGCCAGCGCCAGCGTACACCGTATTCGTACCTGCGCCGGTGATTTCGACAGTATCGTCACCTTCGCCAACACCAATCGTATTATCGCCAACACCGGCGTATACTTCGTCATGACCAGCAGCAGTAAAGATCGTATTGTCACCGTTACCGACGTCAATCGTATCGTTTCCAGCACCAGCATAAATGGTGTTGTCGCCATCATTAAGAGTAATGGAGTCGTTGCCTTCACCAGCAAAGATGGTGTTGTTGCTGTCGCTAGTTCCGCCATCTACGATGTCGTTGCCTGCACCCAGACCAATGACGTTGTCACCGGTCGCGCCAGCGGTCAACACGATCGAGTCGCTGCCAGCACCGAGGTAGACAGTGTTGTCACCTTTGCCAGCAATCGTGACGGTGTCATCGCCACCGCCAGCGTAGATGCTGTTGTTGCCCTTGGCGACAGAGTCAGCGGTCAGGATATCGTTGCCGTCGCCGAGGCCGATCAGAAGATCGTTGTTGTTACCGACGATGCTGACACTGTCATTGCCGTTGCCGGCCCATACCGTATCGGAGCCATTCTTGCCGGTGATATCAATGACGTCATCGCCATCGAGAGCGAGAATTAGATCGTCGGATTCGAGGCCCTTGATGTTGTCTGCACCGGACGTGCCGTTGATGGTTGCCATGTTAGAGAACCCTCTATGATTCGTTGTTCGTACATTGCTGGATGCGCGACGCTAGTCGCACACCGACGTGCATGCCAAGATTGCTTCTAAAAGTCAACCGATCGTGAAGGACTAAATTGCGAACGCCCAGCATTCCCAAACTCTTGTTGCCTTTGGCACAACAAGGAGACGTGTTTTCCCCAGAAGGGGGTCTTTAAAAGGCAAAACGCGAGAGGCCCAGCAAACCTCTCGCGTTCTTACCTCTAACTGGCTGACGTCCACACAGCACACGAATGTGCTTACGCGAAAGGAATTAAATATTCAATACGCTCCTCGGCAAATTATCAAAAAGGATGGTTCCAGACATCCTCAAATCTGGGGAGACGTCCCGTATCGGAACAGGCGCAATCGGTTGAGACAGGCGCCTTTCCGCGGGAAACGGCGTTTTGATCCCGGTTCCTGCCCTGAATTCAGACAGGTGTTGACCGTTGGCAGGCCCCTGAACTACCAAGCGCCAGGGAAACAGGGCGCACGATGGCCACTTTAGCGTTTATCTTGATCGCGCACGAGCCGGCGGGAATCGTCGGGCAATCGATCGATATGCTTTTGCGTTCCGACGCCAATTGCACGCTGGTGGTCCACTACGATCGCAACTCTCCCTCATCGGAATTTGCCGAACTCAAGCGGCGATACGGCGCTCACGACCGGATCCTCCTTGTCGAGGATCGCGCCCGCTGCGGCTGGGGGCAATTCGGCCTTGTCGACGGGACGATCCGCGCGCTCAGCCTTCTCGCCGTCTCGGGCAAGGCCTACACCCATGCTTACCTGATCAGCTGCTCCTGCTGGCCGATCCGGCCACTCGCCGAGCTCAGGCAGTTCCTCGACCGGCATGGCGAGTTTGATTTTATCGAAAACCACGACGAAGGCTGGATGACGGGCGGGTTGCGGGAGGAGCGGTACACGCTTCGCCATCCCTTCGGCTTCGCCCGCCGGCGCCGACTGTTCGAGGCGAGCGTTCACTTGCAGCGGAAGCTTGGCCTCAAGCGAAAAATCCCTGCCGGGCTCAAACCGCGCTACGGCTCGCAATGGTGGTGCCTGCGGCAGGAGACGATTGCTGGGATTTTGACGTGGGTCGATGAAAATCCGGCCGCCTACCGTTTCTACCGGCAGGTCTGGATACCGGACGAGACCTTCTTCCAGACGGTCGTTCATGCACTCGACCGTGCAACGGCGCCGGGCGGCTATATCCCGACGCTCTACACATTCAATCGTCATGGCAAGCCGATTGTCTTTTTCGACGACCATCTCGCCTGGCTTCAGGAACAGCCTTATTTCTTTGCCCGCAAGGTCGCTCTCTCGGCAAAATACGGCCGCTCCGTGCTGGAGGCCCGGGCCGGTCTGCCTTCGGCAACCGACAAGCCCATCCTCGACGTGCCAAAGCCTGGAGAACGCCCCTTGCCGGGAACAAGAGAGAGCAAACCGCAATACGGCCAGCTGTTCGAGCCCAATTCGGCCGTTCGGAACTGGGCGATGAACCTCGAGACGCTCGACCAGGTGAGCGTGGTTTTATATGGCCCGCCGCAGCTGACCGGTCTTGCAGGGCAAATCCTTGGCGCCGAGGACGGCCTCACGGTTCTTGGCCGGTTGTTCCATGCCGACAAGGTTGAATTCGAGCCCGGGCGATCCGCCTTTTCAGGGCTTCAATCCGACGACACGCCGCTTCGTGACTATGATCGGGCGCTATATCTCTCCCGCGTTCTTTCCAGGTGCGCACATCTGCCTGTGTTCGAGCTATGCCCCGGCGACGATCCGGTGCTGGAAAAACTCGCTCTGGAGAGTGAAAGACCCTTCATCGTCCTTCCTCTTGTGCCGGGCGGACGCCTGCCGGCCTGGCGTCCTCTCTTCTGGTATCTGGCGCTTCCCGAGCCGCTGCGCGCAGAAATCGACCTGGACCCGGAGCGTTCCAGCCGTTTGCAGCGCGCGCAAGACATTGCAATCAGGCATTTCGGCCGGAAGAACGTGGCCATAATCGACAAACGATTGTTCGGTTTTGCGGCTATGGCGGGCGGGATTGTGTTTTCGGGAGCAGGGCGACCAATCGATCCGGAGTGGCGCGCATCGCTTGGATTCGCGCATGGGATGCGCGTAGACCCGCTGATGAAAGCGCTCGATGTCCTGGCCGAGGCCTTCGCCAACCGGGACTGGCGGCAGCTTGCTCCGGCACTTGCAGAACAGGTCGAGGGGACCGTGGCAGGGCATGGCTAAGAAGTTCAAGAACCGCATCATCAGCAGCCACGCCTACAACTTCGTCCTCAGCCGCTGGCAAAATGCCCGTTTTGGCCGCCAGCTGCGATGCGTCCACAATCGCCTTCGCCCGGAGGACAGCTGCATCCTTTTCAGCTGCATTCGTAACGAGATGCACAGGATCGAGTTCCTTTATCGCTACTATAAGGCGTTAGGCATCGACCACTTCGTCTTCGTCGACAACGGCTCGACCGACGGTTTTCAGGATTGGAGCGCCGGCAAGGAAGATGTGTCCGTCTGGCACACCGAGGGCGGGTACAAGCAGGCGGGCTTCGGCGTTTACTGGTGCAACTTCCTCCTGCAGAAATACGGGACGGGCCGTTTGTGCGTGACGGTCGATCCGGACGAGTTTCTCGTCTATCCGCATATGGAGACCCGCACAATCAAGGATCTCGGCCAGCACCTGAAGGAGATCGGCCGCCCCTGCCTCCACGTCGTGATGATCGATGCCTATAGCGATCGGCCGATCGATGAGACGGTGATGACGCCCGGAGACGACCCTTTCCAACTCTGCCCCTATTTCGACCGTGACGGCTATGTCCAGAAGCTGAATTACATGTCGGGGACCTTCGTCCAGGGTGGCCCGCGCCTGCGCGCCTTCAACCGAAGCACGCCGAAGGAAGCGCCTGCGCTCAATAAGATGCCGGTCGTCTGGTGGAAGAAACATTATCGCTATCAGAGCTCGGCCCACAGCATGTGGCCCTGGAAGCTCAACCGGGCCGCGACCAAAACAGGCATTCCCCTGTCCGGGGCCCTGTTCCACTTCAAATTCGTCTCCTCCCTCAAAGAGAAGGTGGACGAAGAAATGGCCCGCCACCAGCACTATGGCGGAAGCCGGGAATACAAGCGGTATCGGGACAATATCCGCAATGTGCTTTATCTCGAGGGAGTGAGCGCGAGATACGAAAACACCCAGCAACTCCTGAAACTTGGTCTGATAAATCAGGGGGAATGGTTCTGACGGATCAGAGCTCGCCTCGAAGGCCAGCGTGATTAATAGGAATGGCGTGTCGCCATGACCTCCTTGTAGGCCTTGGCATCGAAGGGTACTCCGAGAAACTGGGTCAGCGCTCGGGCGTGATCCGGGCCTTTGATGAGTTCCTCGTACTCGACATGAAACGCATTCGGCTTCCCGGCATAATCATTATCGCGCAGTCTTTGATCCATACCGCGGATCGTCGCATAGGAATGGGCCGTCTCCTTCCACCACTTGCTCTGTGATGTGGCTTCAATATCGCGGTGATTGAAGATGATCTTCACATCCTCAAAAATTTCCACAACGTCCTCGAGAAACGCGTTGAGATCCGGGACCTGGCCCCAATCGATGCGGATCTCCTTGCAGCCGACGAGCGTTGCATCCTCGGGAGGGTTCAGGATCGTTTCAGTGAACGTCTGCTTGATCCGTGCTCGCACCTCCTGGAGATCGATAAGATCCGCTCCGTACCAGGGATGGACGGGCAACATCGACTTCTTGCCGATTTGCCCTCGCGTACCTTTGGCTGCCCGATAGAAATTGCAGAGATGGAAAAGCGCATTGTGGTTTTCCCCACGCACGCAAACGCCAGGCAAGCTGTTGAGGTAGCCCATCAGCAGTGTGGAACCAGAGCGCCCATAGGTAAAGATGAAGACGTAGCGATAAGCGCCGGTCTTACTTCTTTGCTTCCGGGGAGAAATCGAAGCGCCAGCGACCTTTGGCCTCGATAGCTTTTTGATTAAGCTTCGAAATGATTTCATAGATTTCAAAAGTCCTTTCGATGCTGGTCACATCGCTGATAACCGCGCTCTCATAGTCCCTGTCATCCTTGATGTAGATATCGCGGATCGAAAGAAACTTCGAATTAAGCGCGGAGGCTTCCAGCCCCTTCCGGCTCATGAGCCGGCCGGTAGCATAATCCTCAAGCATGTGCTGATATTCTGAGAGGGGCGTCGTCGCCATCATCTCCGCCGCCTTATGGCTCAGGAAATAGCCCCCCTGGCCATCAAACCATGTCAGTTCCGGATCGATCTCGAAAATCAGATCAGAAAGTTGCTTGTTGAAGACCGCAGTGCGATGCCAGTCGAATGCCGTACGGCTGCCCAGATTGATGTCGCTGCCGACATAATCGAAGTCTTCATACGAAAATTCGAGCAGTTTCTGCACGTTGACCAGGCAGTCGTCGTCCAGTTTCAGGTAGTGGTCCGCCTTGAAAATCTGCAAGGCAGCGGAGAACGCGTGCCAGATCTTGTGCGAAAGATACTCGTAGGTGTCAGGTACGGGAACGAATAGACGATCCTCGACGAGGATGGGTCCAGCGTGTTCCGGGTGTCCCTCGATGAAACACAGATCGATATTGGCAAGCCGGGCATCCTTGGCCCAGCTATCACGGATCGCTTGCTGTTTGTGGCGGTTCTTCTCGCAGCTGATGACCAGGATGACCAGCTTGCCGCGACGCCGCACCTTCAGCTTTTTCTGCCGGTCCAAAACCGTAAGAGGATAGTCCCGAATTTCGGTCTCGGCGATATTCCATTCCAGGCGTGCGCTTGGCGCCGGAGCCTCGGCGAAAACCGGATGACGATGGGCGAGATCTTCCGGCGGCAATCTCAACCGCCCTTCCGATTCCACAAAATGGGTCAGCTTCCCGATTGAAAAGGCCTGTATGGAAGCCGTCTTTTGATCGTCGAACAGGGCAAAATCGTCCGTCCTGCTGCGCAGTCGATGATCACGAACCAGTCGGTTCAACTGAACAATGTCTGTTCCCGAATCCAGAAGAACAACATTACTATGCTTAATCTCGGATAGAACTTTGTTCATGAACAAAGAACCGTACAGTTTTTCCACATCACCATTGTCTCGGATCATCAGGGTGTCGATGATTGCGATCCTGACGTTAAAATAGACGCTTTGCAGACTGACAAAGAAACTATGTCGCAATAGCTTCGCGTTGTGCACGACGACGAGAACTTCATCGACTGTAGTGTGGATGTTCTCGACAAGCTCGCGTAGAGCCTGCTCATTACCATTCCACAGGTAGAGCGCCGCAAGGCCGGGTCTCATGCTTTCGGGTGTATGAAGGACTCGCAATCGTGATCCGGTTCCGGTGCGCAAAGCATGCTCCGGAAAGAAACGCCAGCGCCTGGAAGGCAAAGCCGTCACAGGCTCGTCGTCACCAATCGTTATATACCGGAAATCGCTATAGATATTCCACAAGATCGGCTTTTGCAGCTTCTTGCAGGGAAACTCCAGCTTAAAATCTTTCAACTTCAGGAGAAAGGTTTCACCTTCGAGGGAGATCTCACCCTTGAGCGTTGCACCCTTGAAAGCGAATTCGTGCAGCTGGGGCTTGCTCCAGATACCGGCATATCGATCCTTGACAGAGATCTGTCCCGCGTCCTTGTCAAATTCGACATGAAAGATGACGTCATCTGCGAGGCTGTCGACAAAGCTCATATAAAGCCGAGCGCCCTTTTCCACGGCCGATACGGAAAAGCACAAGGGCTTGTCGAACCTCTTGATGATCTTCACCCTGTCCATTCCGCGGCTCCCCCCATATGCGAGTTTGCGCTCCCCTTAACAAACACCGCCGCCCGCGCCTACAATAAAGCTGCGAGAATTCAGCTTCTTTGCATGGCCGGTCGAAAAAGCGCCTATCGTTGCCGAGTCGCCTATCTGCTTATTTAGGGGATATATAGGTATATTTTCCCACACCCTGGAAGGTGTTTAAGTGCTAGACCGCAACTCTGGAACTCGTTCCAAGACGTCGGCCCAAAGAGCATCTCGCCTTGACCACAGATCCAGATACCACTGTACACGGAGCGGCGCTTGCTCCGAAAACAAACGCTCTCGCCGTACATAATCCCACGCGTTTAGAGCCATCTCGTGCCGTTTAATTGGGTCAGTCAGCAAACTGTCGACAGCTTTTGCCCAGTCTTCTTCATCTTTTATAATAATGCCACTGTGACCGTTTAAAATGGTTTCTCCATAAACCAATTCCGATGCGATCGTCACGGCTCCGCGAGATGATGCTTCAACGTACTTTATGTCGCTCTTATAACGCTCACCCTCGGCTCCACCCAATGGGGACAAAACGATATCACAATCGCCCATTATTGCGAGATAGTCATCATATTTAGCTAGATCATAGAATTTCTTATCACTAACAGTAGCAGCATCAAAAAACTTCCGATCAGCTACAACATGCAAGGATGCGCCGTGCCTTTCAACGACGGGTGATATCTCTCTTGCAATCCGATGAGAATAATCCCCTCGATTCAAAGCACCATAAAATATTTTAGCATTATCACGTCGTTTTTCTGAAAAAATTGGAAGGTCATAACAACAATTTTCAAATTTAATTACATTATTATTACTTTCCATAAAATAATTTTTTAGAGCTTCAGTCGAAGTTTGTATGGCGAACGAAGACTTTTGTATTAAAATGTTATTGTCATTTCTTCCATTGATTTTTTCTATTAATCCTGGATGATCATCTATCTCATAAATTAAAATAGCATCAATATTCCTAATCGCAGATATCGCTCTCAACCAAGAACTTTTGTCCGTGACTTTTGGTCTTTGAGCAATAACTATTTTTGGTCCTGAAAAATTTTTTAACGTCTCTAATTTAATTTCTTTTTCACTGGTAATAACTTTCACACCGGAAATCTCTGCCAGCCCAGAAGATGGCAACCTAGCTCTTACATCTAAAAAATTAGGAGCGAAAATACAGGAATTTATAAGGACGCGGGTCTCCTCTTTAGCCTTAGTTTTTTGCTTCGTGGTTCTTGCCTTAATGACCCATTGAAGCGCAAGAAAATCATTTTTATCATCTTCGTCCTTAAATCCCATCCTTCGTCTGGTTTCTAGAATCTCTCCGACATATTTCTCCGCAATATCCTTTGAAAAAATTCGAGGGGTTTCCGATTCAACTTTCCAACCATTTTCGTTAAAGAGAGATATCATGGATTTTCTAGTAAAAAATCGAAGATGAGTTCGGTCCATTAGACCGCTTTCTTCATATTTCCAATTTCCAGAAAGAAGATTTCTAAATATAGACCAGTGTTGTGTATTGGGGATGCACGCTATGCAAACTGATCCGCCACGCATATTTTCACACAAGTTCTTCAGAACACTCCACGGCTCACGTAAATGCTCAAGAACGTCTCCAAATATTAAAACATCGAAATAATCCTTAGGAATAATTTCAATTAAATCATTGTCTTCTATCGATCCAACTATAACCTTATGCAAAGATTTTTTTGCATATGCGGCTGCCTCCGGCACATATTCCACTCCCCAGTATTCACAATTCGAATTTATGGTCGCTAAATATTTAGCACCCAATGCTCCTGCGCCACAGCCAATTTCGAGAATTCGTGCCGCATTATTTGGCATTTCTGCAAGCAGGGTGGGGTTCACATTGGTGTAATAGCTGGGCAGCTCGGACATAAATTAACTACCGTGTTGGCTGGATTGGCATGATGAAGGCGGATCATTAAACCCTATACTAGTTACAAATCCTTCTGAAAAGGCAGGGCGCTGGATGATGTCTGCATTATAGCTGCTTCCAATTTGTTGGCAGACCGATTGCGCGGACCGCAGAGCGGCTAGATTTTTGCGGCACTAAATGCAGAAATATTTTTAATACCGTTTTTACAGGGGGTGCGCCTTGGAAGATTTTGTTGAGCATTTCGGCATTCAGCTGCGTCTTGATCCAGATTTTATGTCTCCCAAATTGATAGAGGTCATCAGAGAAGGGCGTTATGAAACCCCCGAGGCTCGGAAAATCGGAAAAATCATTCAATCGGGTGATATCATTCTTGAAATCGGCGCTGGTATCGGCTTCATGACCGCGCTGATGCTGAAGAATCCGGCAGTCGAACGCGTGGTTTCATTCGAAGCCAATCCTTTGCTCATCTCAAAAATCCAGAGGACGCTGGATGACAATGGCATCGGCGGGCAGCGTTTCGAGCTTCACAACGCCATTCTCGGCGCAGAGAGTACCGGAACGATCGACTTTCATGTCCACCAGGATTTCTGGGCATCGTCCCTGCGAAAGACGAGCGCCACAATCCGTTCCGTCCCTATATCGCTCGTGAGCTTCGACAAAACTATCCGGACTATCCGGCCTACAATTATTGTCTGTGATATCGAGGGAGGAGAAAAGGCGTTGTTTTCTACGTCCGATCTTGCAGGTGTGCGCAGCGTTTATATCGAGTTGCATCAGCGCGTCATTGGACCGACCGGCATGCGTGACGTCTTCCAAGCCTTCCATGATCGTGGCTTTCATTATGATCAGAACCACTCCAGCGGGGCGATCGTCCTCTTTTCGAGGATACCGGCTCCAATTGGCTAAGTATTTTTTAGGCGGCGTCGTGGAATCAGAATGCCTGCGCTGATTCCAATCGCTCGAATTGTCGGGTCGTTTCTTCATTTGAGCGGCTCCAACCCGACTGTTTCCGAAGTCTAATCACGGCTCGCGATAAACGGCTTTTCCTTCCGGCCCAGACGCTGCCACCATGAACGTTGGATTTCCATGAGACGGCGTGAAATTCCCTTGTCGCCTGGCTTAAGGGCCAGGGCCTGATCGAGACAGCGGATGGCGCGCGCTTTCGCGCCGTCTTGAAGGTAGCATTCGGCAAGGGATCGCAAGTGACGGGGATTGTGCGGTTCGCGCAGATGCAGCATCTCGAAAATTCTTGAAGCTTCGGCGACATCTCCACGGGAAAATGCTGCCTCCCCTTTCTCATTCAGCGCTTGAACCGGAGCACTCAGCATTTCCTCCAGCACACCACCGTAGCGCTGTACCCCGATTTCCAAGAACTCGCGCTGGAAGCTCAGATTCTCCGGATCTCGGTCACGGGCTATGGCAAACAGGGCGGCCGCTTCCTCATAGTCACGCCGGGTACGTGCTTCCTTGCCCGTTTCAACGATCCTTTTGAGCGGTGTGGATGCGAGTTTAACGGCCGTGGCACCTCCGTATGAATAGTAGAGCGGCGCGCGCGCGGTCACCCGGTTCGGGGGCATGCCGAGTTCGATAGGCGTTTCGGTGAGGCCGCGCAGCGTCGAAAAATGGATGCGGGAAGCAAGCCGGCTGCCACCCCCGCTCTTGTTCTTGCGGTCCACATATTTTGCCTTGCCGAAGGAATAGAAATTCCGCACCAAGTAATGAAAAAACCGAAGCCGCTTTTCCGCGTCGGGCGCGGTGGCCTCTTTAACGGTGGCCACAAGCTCCGCCGGCGAGGTAGCGGTTCGGGCAAGGCCGGGATGAGCATAATAAGCGTCGCCACAACAGACGACAGGCTTGCCGCAACCAAGGGCAATAAGGCCCACGCCGGAATTGATCACCGTCACGGTATGGGCGATCTCGATCAGGTCCTGGATATGCGTGTCGCCATTAACAAAGACGACATTCGGGATGTCGGGAGCCTCGACCTCCAAGGGGTGCTTCTTCACAAGGACGGCATAATCTGCCGGATCGAGCGTTGCCGCCAGGTGGGCAAGCCATTTGTTAAAACCCTCGGCATTGCCGCATGGTCCAGCGAAATGAAGCGTCGCCGTATCCTTCGGCCGCTGCAGGGCGGCGAAGACTACCTTCTTATCGCCAAGATGCAGGCGTTCCCGAAGAACCGCCCCACCTATCCGCTCACCATTCTCTTCCAGCGTCTCCGCATCTTGTTGCGCTATGAGCCAATCAAGGATGCCTGCTCGATCTTCCTCCGCCAACGGCTTGTCCCAGCGCTCAGGCGCATAGGAGGCACTTTCGGCCAGGAAGCCAGAAGGGTCAAAAAACCAGCTGTCGGTAAGGCCGCCACGATCCCAGACAATGAAACGCCGGCCCCCTTCCTTGATGCCTCTATACAGCGAAAGACGGTGGGCATTTCCATAGGGATTGAGAAAGAAGACCCGGCTGAAGCCCTGACTATCCATCGTCTGCAGCAAGACGTCAGGAGTGGCGAAATCCCCCTCTCGCCGCATCTCGTAACGTCCAAACGCCGGAAAGGCATGGCGAAGTGCCCGCACGGCCGGCGTCCCCTCCTCCTTTACCAGAACCAGCGTCCGCTCGGCAGAATGAATATCTTCCACCGGCGGAACCCAGGACTTTCCAGCATCATAATCCGCCATGACTTCTGAGACACGCTGCTGATTTTCGTGCCTGGGCGCGAGATAACTCACATCCTCCCGTCGCGGGTGCCAGAGATGCGCCATCTGGAGGCCCCGCTGGAAGACATCGATCCCATAGAGCGCGAAATAGGCGCGAAAACCCTCGTAACGCTGGATCGTGTTGTTCATTGTGTTGCGGTAGTAGTTCAGTGTCTTCGGCCCGCGCGGCGCGTAAGACGCCAGCCGGTGCAGAAGTTCGAAATCTTCCGCGCCATGGCCGACGAAACTCTTGTCGTGGCCACCGATCGCCAGAAGATGATAGCGCGACGCGACGATCGCCGAGATCGCATAGGTATGGTTCTCGTACACGGACTTGTCCCGCCGCATCACGCCGTCATGGGCAAGCGTGTCCGCAAAGGCAGCCTCGCCCCGGGCGAAGAGATCGAGGTAGCGGCGGGTGAAGTCTTCCGTCAGGTAGACACCGGGAAGAGCGAAGAACGTATATGCGTTTTCCGGCATGCCGCGAAGCCGCGTCTCTTCCAGAACACGTTCATAGCTTTGCGGCGACAGAAGAAAGTCGATATCGTGATAAAGGATGAGCGGCGTTTCGGCATGTTGCGTGCCGATATCGCGCGCATGCCCAACGCTGAAGGGTTGGTCGCCTGTTTCGACACGAACAAGCTTCGTTTCTGTAGCAGCAGCGAGGTCTCGCAGTTCCCCTGCACGCTCGCCAGCCGTCCCGTAATCAACAATAAGCGGAACGTAACCGTGAGGCAGCGTCGCCACGATCCGTGCGATGCGCTCCGGCTCATCGTACAATCGGTCGGTGGAAAGCCGGACGGGAATAACGGCCGTAATGACCGAGTTATGGGACAAAGCCGGCTTCCTTCCTCACCTGCGCAGATCGAAAGGATAGAGAACCTTTCCAACAAAGCGAAGCCGTGAAGATCGATGTTCCCGGAAGTAGCGTATCGGATTGGCTTTGAAGCGTTTTGCGCTCTTCCTGTTGCCGAAGTACCGGATCACCGGCGCCAGCATATAGGTCAGAAGATGGCGCCAGCCCAGGACGCCGAAGGCACCCCAAGGCTCCCACACGACCGGCACATCGATGTCGAATTCATATTTGTATCGGTCCGGATCCCGAAGCCTGGCTTTCAGCCAGTCGACCGCCTGTTCGAACGAGTATTTTTCGCCGGTCTTCGGCTCGAAATAGCGCGGATAAAGCAGATAGGCTGCGGCAAAAACCTCTTCCACCGATCGGCGCTTGGTCCTGCGCGGATTGGGTTGACGATCGTCGGTCAGGCCCCAACCGGCATAGAATGGGCAACCGAGTACCGTCAGGGGAATGCCGCGCAGGAGCGCCTCGAAGCCGCCAAGCGACGTTATGGCGTAAGCCTTGTCGACGGTTTCGAACGACTGGGCGAGCGGCACGTTCTCCCGCATGACGTAGCACAGGTGCTCGACATCCGACGGATTGGACTGCGCTTCGCGCACCCCGTTCAGCACATCGGGATGCGGCTTGTAGATGATCTCAGCGTCAGGGTTTTCCTCGGCGGCAATACGAACGAGGTCGTTATTGGTGACTTTCCGATCGCATCCATAACGGATGGACGCATCGTCTTCCACCTGCCCGATGACGAGGACCCGCGGCTTGGTCTTTTCACCGAGAAGTATCGGCAGGGTCAGGGAGGAAACTGCGTTATATTTGCTCAGGCCACCTTCCACGATAAGGCGGATACCTTCCCTTGCTCGTTGCAGGAGCAACGGGTCGACGGAAAAGTCGTGGGTTTCGAGGAGAACTTCGAGATCGGATGGTCCCCTGCTGTCGAAATAGGGGCGCCGGCTGTCGAGCGCCAACGACAAGGGCGGCGTTCGGGCAGCGTTCGGACGGTTCGACCGCAAAAAGCCGTCCTCAATGAAATAGCAGGGAATGCCAGTTCCGCGGACGAAGGCTTCCAGATTGGCGGGCACGTTCTGGCCCCAGATGAAGATCTCCGCTCGCTCCGCCGCCGTGATGCGCGGCATCCACTTTTCCTCGAATGCCTCTGTCGTGACGTGCAGGGGCAGATAGGTGAAGCGCCGCTCCGGAAAGAACGACTTGAACACCATTCTCTTCCACCCGTTTATATGAAAGGCAAACGTGGGGATACGATAGCCGTCGGTAGTCATGCCGCCATTTTCTCCGCGAACGTCCTGTTCTGGATGCTGATCCAACGCCTGCGGGGCGGTTTGTAATGGGGGGACATTGCTCTGTAAAGTTTGTACCACTACCGACCTATCCAAGCCATCCGGCCTGTTATCTACGCGTTTCGCCATTATAGCCCTGAAGCAGGGGCGTGCACGCTTTTGCAGTAGAATTCGTCCCTTGGAGGGCGCAAGCGCAAATCGCCAGGCTGTTTGTGCCGGGCGACAGAATGCAGGTCCGCGACGACCGCATCATGGCTCCATCCGGCTTTCCAGAACGGCATGGATCTGCATCGCCAGTTCGTCCGGATCCGTTCCGACCGTTTCGAGATGCACTTCAGGATGTTCCGGCGCTTCATAGGGCGAGCTGATACCCGTGAAATTGGCAAGCTCACCGCGCATCGCCTTCTTGTACAACCCCTTCGGGTCCCGGCGCGCGCATTCCTCGATCGGCGTATCGACGAAGACCTCGATGAATTCGTCGTCGACCATCAGATCGCGCGCGAGCCGGCGTTCAGAGCGGAAGGGCGAGATGAAGGAGACCAGCACAATCAGGCCGGCATCCGCCATCAGTTTAGCAACCTCGGCAACGCGGCGGATGTTTTCGACTCGATCCTCATCGGTGAAGCCGAGATCCCGGTTGAGGCCGTGGCGGACATTGTCGCCGTCCAGCATATAGGTATGGCGGCCCTCGGCATGGAGCAGTTTCTCCAGATGGTTGGCGACCGTCGACTTGCCGGAGCCGGAGAGCCCTGTGAACCAGACGACGGCGGCCTTCTGGTGCTTGAGCGCCGCGCGTGCCTTGCGGTCGATCTCGATCGCCTGCCAATGCACGTTCTCGGCGCGGCGAAGAGCAAAGTCGATCATGCCGGCGCCGACCGTGCGGTTGCTCATCCGGTCGATCAGCACGAAATTGCCCGTGATACGGTTGTCGGAATAGCTGTCGAAGGCGAGCGGCGAGCGGGTGGAGAAATTGCAGATCGCAACCCCGTTCATATGCAGGGCCTTGGCAGCGAGATGGGCAAAGGTGTTGACGTCGACCTCGTATTTGAGGGCGGTCACCGTCGCCTCGACGCTGTCCGTCTCCGTGCGCAGGATGTAGCTGCGGCCCGGGATCATCGGGTTTGCATCGAACCAGATGACATGCGCCTGGAACTGGTCGGCGACATGCGGCCGTTCGGTCGGCGAAACCAGCATGTTGCCGCGCGACACTTCGAGCTGGTCTTCGAGGACCAGCGTCACCGCCTGCCCTTCCACGGCGCGATCGAGCGATCCGTCCTGGGTGACGATCTCCTTGATGCGCGTGGACAGTCCGGACTTGGCAACGGTCACCGTGTCGCCGACAGCGATGGCGCCGGAGGCGACCTGGCCGGCAAAGCCGCGGAAGTCGAGATCGGGGCGGGAGACGTACTGGACCGGGAAGCGGAACGGCTTTCCGAGGTTGGCGTCTTCGATCGGGACCGTCTCCAGGTATTCGAGCAGATGCGGACCGCCATACCAGGGTGTGTTCTCCGAGCCACGGGTGACATTGTCGCCATGGCGGGCCGACAGCGGGATCGGCTGGATCGTGGCAAAGCCGAGATCGACGGCAAAACTCCTAAAATCCTCGACGATCCTGTCGAACACTCCCAGGTCATAGCCGACGAGGTCGATCTTGTTGACGGCGAGCACGATGTGCCGGATGCCGAGCAGCGAGGCGATATAGGCATGGCGGCGCGTCTGGCGCAGGATGCCCTGCCGGCTGTCGACCAGCACGACGGCCAGATCCGCCGTCGAGGCGCCCGTCGCCATGTTGCGGGTATATTCCTCGTGGCCGGGCGTATCGGCGACGATGAACTTGCGCCGGTCGGTCGCGAAGAAGCGATAGGCGACATCGATGGTGATGCCCTGCTCGCGCTCGGCCTCCAACCCGTCGACCAGGAGCGCGAAGTCGATATCGTCGCCGGCCGTGCCATGCTTGCGGCTGTCGCGTTCGAGGGCAGCCAGCTGGTCCTCGAAAATCAGCTTGGTGTCGTAGAGCAGGCGGCCGATCAGGGTCGACTTGCCGTCATCGACGGAGCCGCAGGTGAGAAAACGCAGGAGCGACTTGTTTTCCTGCTCGCGCAGATAGTCGGCGATCCCCTTGGCGGGCAGATCCGGTGCGATGGCGACCATCAGAAATACCCCTCACGCTTCTTCTTCTCCATCGACCCCGCCTCATCCTTGTCGATCATCCGGCCCTGGCGCTCGGAGGTGCGCGCCGTCAGCATTTCCCGCACGATATCCTCCAGTGTCGCGGCATCGGATTCGATCGCGCCGGTCAGCGGATAACAACCGAGCGTGCGGAAGCGCACCAGGCGCTCCTCGACCTTGTCGTCCGGCCCGATCGGCATGCGGTCGTCGTCGACCATGACCAGCAGGCCGTCGCGCTCGACGACCGGCCGCGGGGCGGCGAAATAGAGCGGCACGATCGGGATGTTTTCCTTGAGGATATATTGCCAGATATCGAGCTCGGTCCAGTTCGAGAGCGGGAAGACACGAATCGATTCCCCCGGCGCCACGCGGGTATTGTAGGTTTTCCACATTTCCGGGCGTTGGTTCTTCGGATCCCAGGCATGGGCGGCATTGCGGAAGGAGAAGATTCGCTCCTTCGCCCGCGACTTTTCTTCGTCGCGTCGCGCACCGCCGAAGGCTGCGTCGAAACCGTATTTATCGAGCGCTTGGCGCAGCGCCACCGTCTTCATCACATGGGTATGGATGCTGGAGCCGTGCCCGAAGGGGGAAATCGCCTGCTCGATGCCTTCCGGATTGGTGTGGACGAGAAGATCGAAACCGCGCTCGGCCGCCATGCGGTCGCGAAAGGCAATCATGTCCTTGAATTTCCACGTCGTATCGACATGCAGGAACGGAAATGGCGGCTTGGCCGGATAGAAGGCCTTCATCGCCAGATGCAGCATGACCGAGGAATCCTTGCCCACGGAATAGAGCATCACAGGCTTGGAAAAGGTCGCCGCGACTTCCCGGAAGATGTGGATCGCCTCTGCTTCCAGCCGCTGGAGATGTGTGAGAGACGTCAAGGCGTGCTCCGGTGGTCTATTAAAAGATTGCGCTCTCTTTGCACAACGCCCAGGCGATAGCAAAATGCTTTCTGGGCGTCGTAGTCAGCCGCATTCTCTTTTTGTAATTTCCGCTTTTGGATCTGCTATCAATCAAGGGACACGGCTACACTGTGTCGCAGGTATTCAATCCCAGTTCCATTTGCTGGGGATAGGCGAGCCGATAATGATATCGGCGCGTCTTCTCACGCCCGATTCCCCGGATTTCCTCGCGCCATTCGAACAGCCCACCCACTCTCACCATGTCATTGAAGGCATGCCGACAATAATTGCGAAAGTCGCGGCGAGTTGCGCTCGTTTCCGTTGGTCCAAACAACTCCCGCCCGACCAGTGCGCAAAGCACCTCCTCATCCACAAAAGTGTGCTTTGTAAAGCTGTCAATGTACGGCCAGAAGGACTTGGCATAATCGGACTTGAGGGCAAACTGCACCTCCGCATTGAGGCTGACCAGTTTTAGACTGGTCATGCTCTCCACCATCCATTCCCCGAAAACCACTGTCACCTTACTATCAAGGTTCACGCCTTCGGCGTCGACCGAATGCAGGATGTGCCGCATCTTCAGGGCCGTGTCCGGTGTCCCTCCCTCACGAAGCTTTTCTAGGATTTTCTCCTGACTCATTTCACGGCTCTCGTAGACCGTCATCACAACCTGCATCAACTCCTCAAACGTGAGGACAAGGTTAGCCACGTTGTTGGCATGTTCCGTCAGGTTAAGGCATCGCACCAACTCACGCCATGTAGTGCGAACTTCCAGCAGGTAGGAATACCCAAGAAAACCCTCGCCCATCACTTTCACAGGCTTGGAAGGGAGGCGTAGGAGAGCGTAGAGCGCATCACGATGCTGCGAGCCTAATTCTCGGCCGACCACCTGCACGATAGAATGGTTAGGCACCACGTAAATGCGCCGAAAGCTGCTGTCTGTTATCAGCCCCCGACGTTTAGGAGCAAATGCAGACGTCCTTGTAAGACGGGCCGGAACTTTGGCCGGTTTTTTCCGGCCCTTGCGGTTTTTCAGCCGCTCAATCCGGAGTTTTTGCTTAGGAGATAGAGGGACGTTGACGGACATAGCACATGTTTAGACGTGTTGCGGAACGGCGGCAACAAAAAACGGAACAGAGGCAACAAAACTGCATTATCTGTGTTTTTTTCTCACTCATCTTTGATGGACAGACAGACGGAAGGGTGGCCACAAGAACCGGAACGATGGCCACAAAAGGCGGAGCGGCGGCCACAAAAGGCGGAGCGGCGGCCACAAAAATTGCTGGAAACCTATGAATTAGAAAAGGAATTTAGCGCTTAGAGACTAATTAGAGACTTCAGAGACCTAATAGAGACGATGAAGCGTCTCATTATGGGTTTTTCCTGTTCAGTTTTTCGACCTCCGCTTTCCTTCGGCTAACTCCGGAACGGTGGCCACAAATTATTTAACAGCATTGGAGAGAGATGGGCAAATGGCTCGCGTTCTTGAGCGAGACTTTGATCTGCTCTGGCAGAAGCGGTGTCCCATGTTGTTATATCCTTTTGGTGATATACCCTCCCCGCCAAAGGCATAAGTCTGTTCAACGACAGGACTATCCAAACATGAAAGCTCCTCGCTTTTCCATGATGACGCGCGCTAGCTTCAGCGACTTGTCCTTGCATGAAAAGAACACCTACCTGCAGACCCTTTCCGACCAGTATGCCGACCAGCACGAGCGCGAACGTGTTATGCTCGACAAGGATGCACTGAGCCGGCTACGCCGCTATTACAGCCGGCGAGTTTGGGCCGATCTGAAGCTCGAGAGCCTGAGCGACAACAGGACGGACATGCTGCTCGCCCGGCTCGGCGAGGCAATCCGCAACGAATCCATCAAGGCCGATGTCACCGCCGCCCTGCTGCAGGAGACCACGCCCAAACGCATCCTTCGCACCGCGCCGCAGGACGACGCCCAGCTGATGTTCTTCGTGCCGACGATCTATGACGCGCCGCTGAAGGATGACGTGCACCTCATGGACGTCGCCCCCTTCTCGCTCAGCAAGAAGGCCAATAAGGGCATCATCAAATACGAACTGAAGGACAGTCTCATCACCATCGAGGGCGGTGCGGAAACTGGGCTCGCCACCGTCTTCGACTACGACATCTTCCTCAACATGGTGTCGTACCTCGCCGACGAAGTGAAGAACTACCGCAGCAATGAGGCGAAGGGCTTGCGCCCCAGCCTTCCACCCAAGACCTACCGGCCGAGCACCTCCCATATCCTGAAGTTCTGCCGGCGATCGGACGGCGGAAAATCCTATGAAGATCTCGAAGCCGCCCTCGACCGGCTCGCCAACACCACCATCAAGGTCGTCAACCTTTCCGGCGGCAAGCGCCGCCAGGTGGACAGCCGCCCGATGATCAGCGGTTACAGCGTCGTCAGCCGCACCGGAGCGAACCGCATCGAAACCATCGAGATCAGCATTCCGGACTGGGTCTATACCAGCATCGTGCGCAACGAACGCACGCTTCCCCTCCTCACCCTGCACCAGGATTACTTCCTGATCAGCTCGGGACTCGGCCGCTTCATCTATCGCCTGGCGCGCAAGGCTGCCGGCAAGACGGAAGCGACCTACAGCCTCAAGGAACTCTACAAACGCAGCGGATCGGCACAGGAGCTGCGCAAGTTCTCCTACGACCTCAGGGAATTCGTCACGCGGACCCTCGCCTTCCCCATGCCCGAATACGACCTGTCTCTCGAAGACGGCAAGGACGGGGCCGTGCTGCGCATGCGCTACCGCGAGGAGGACGGCGTGGCTCTTTCTCCCCTAATCGCCAACCTTTGATTTTTTGTCGTGGCTCCGTATTTTACCGACGACAAAAATCTGGCGGCCACCCGTACATCACCGACGACAAATTTCCCCGTTCGCCGTACATTGCCGACGACAAAGTCGGTGGCGAAACCCCTTGGTCGAGAAGGCTCAGGATTTTTGTCGAAACCGTATTTCGCCGACAATTTTCCGTACATCGCCGACGACAAACCGTACATTACCGACGACAAGCCGTACATCGCCGACATCTAATGGAGGTAATATATTGTTACAAAAGGGAGAATCGGAACTTTTTCAGCCTAAAACTTATTAAAACTATTAAAACCACCCAAAACGAGGCGACGCCTCTTTTCAATGACATTTTTTGAAATGATTTTTATGTCTTTTCTGCCCCATCAGAAGAAGGGTTTTGACGACAATTCTCCGGGGACAAAAAGTGGAATTTGTCGTGTGTTCTGTAAAATCGGAATTCCGACAACCGTCATTGTATCGCCGTCTTCGGCGGGAAAGCAGGGTCGCACCGAGAGTATCAAGACAGGTTGAAACGGATTAAGACCCTGCATGACGAGGGAAGCTACGATGCGAGACGGACGATGAGCGCCCAAGAAGACGAGAAAGCCGCGCCGACCTGGCGCTTCCTGTGGGAACTGAAGATCGCGGCCCAGTCCGTGACCGACGTTTATGTCAGCCTGTCCCTGCTCGGAGGACACTATGTCAGGGTGGCGCCCAAGGATTTTCTGGATGCCATCAACGATATGCAAGCCGTCAGCGCGACCCATGTCCATCCAAAACGCTTCCAGTTCACGATGGAAAACAGCGTCTTGTGGGTGCATTCCTCGATGATGCCGCGCAAAAGGGTGTCGGCACCTCCGGATGGAAACGCGGCATGACAAGAGCCCCGTACGCCCTGTTTTTTGGCTTGCTGCCGGTCCTGGCGACATTTTGGGCTATCCCCGTCCAGGCACAACCCGCCCCTGTCTGCAGCGCGGAGCAGTTCGAAGCGTTTTCCAGAAGCAACCGTCCTGGAAAGCAGATTTCCATCGATTGCAGCCTGACCCTGCCAAAAGGTTTTGAGGTCTCGGCCAACATGGTCTTCGAAGGCTCGAAAGCGTCTCACGCCGTGCTTGACTGCGCCGGCGGCACGATCGACGTCTCGGGCAACAAATCCCGGATGGGCAGGACGGCGATCATCGTCCGTTCCGTACAGCGGAAAGATGGCAGCTGGGACGCGCCGGAAGGCGTCACCGTGCGCAACTGCACCATCAAGGGTTTCATGCGGGTCTATGGCCTCGACGAGAACGCCAATGGCCCGAACATGAAGGAGTCTTCGCGCCATCCCGATCACACGGAATTCACCCAGGCCGCGGCCCCCAAGCACACGGCCTTCGAAAACCTCACGATCATCGCTCCCAATGGCATTTCGCTCTATGTCGGGCCAGGATCCATGTGGACGAAGCTCGTGAACTCGCGACTGGAGGGCAAAACCGGAGGAACGGCTATCTATCTCGATGCCGAGTCCGGCCGAAGCACGATCAAGGACAATGTCTTCGACGTTGCGACGAAAAGCCGGGAGCTGATCGCCATCGATGGATCGACACGAAACAAGATCCTCGGAAACACCTTCTACAATCCCGTCAATGGCGGCATTTTCGCTTATAGAAACTGCGGCGAAGGCGGCGTGATCCGCCATCAAACGCCCAACTTCAACATCATCACCGACAACAGCTTTGTTTACAGCAGCAGGGATATCAAAAAGCCGGCCGTCTGGCTCAACTCGCGCAACGGCAAGCAGCGCTACTGCTTCATCGATCGTCGTTATGACTTCGGCAGCAGTAAAAACTCGATGGATTTGGCCAAGAAGAACGTCGTAAGCATGAACAGGATCGTTGGTGGCGACCTGGGGCTGATCCGCAACAACGATGCCTCCAACGAGATCTACGACAATTTCGCCGAATAGCCGTAAGCTATTGAAGTCCTTATGCGGAAAGAGAAGAAACGCCGCGCCTCCGGGTGAAGACGCGGCGTTCCGATTGTAAATTCCCCTATCAGAGGATGAAGTAGTCCTTCAGGAACGTCTTGCTGCCAGCGACCTGAATGGCGAAGTCGGCGGTTCCATCGCCATCGACGTCGCCATAGATGAAGGTGTCGGAGGCCGTCTTTTCGAAGCGCAATTCACCGGCCTTGTTGGAGAACTGCTCGGAGCCGATGAAGGCGAAGGCCTGGTTGCCGCTTGAGCCCTTGTTGGCATCAATTCCGGACAGGTCGATGCGATCGCCGGCCTTGCCATCGAAGTCGAGGATCGTGTCGCGGCCGGACGTCTTGACGGTCGAGTCGGCAAGCGTGTTGAACACGAACGTGTCCCTGCCGGCGCCGCCTGTGAGCAGGTCCGCCCCCTTGCCGCCGACAAGCCTGTCATTGCCGGCTCCGGCGTCGATGAGATCATTACCCTCCCCGCCGCGCAGCTTGTCATTGCCTTCGCCGCCCTGGAGCTCGTCTTTGCCGACGCCGCCATAGAGGTCGTCGTTGCCTTCGCTGCCATAAAGCTCGTCGTTACCGCTCCCGCCGTAAAGCACATCCCTTCCAGCACCGCCGTAGACGATGTCCTTGCCGACGCCGCCATAAAGCTGGTCGTTGTCAGTACCACCGAAAAGTTCGTCGTTGCCGGTTCCACCGAAGAGGATATCCTTGCCGGCGCCACCATAGACCTGGTCGTTGCCGGTCCCGCCGAAGAGTTGGTCATTGCCTTCGCCGCCATTCAGCACGTCATGGCCGCCCTGACCGTAGAGCTTGTCGTTGCCGGCGTGGCCGAGCATCCTATCGGAGCGGCTCGTCCCCAGCATAGAGTCGTCGCCAGCCGTTCCTTCGATGATGTCGGAGACTTCCGGAGTTCCGATCGTCACGGTCTCGTCGGCGAATTTCAGCTTTTCGATACCCTTGATCGTATCGACGCCGTCATTGCTGCCGGTGCGCTTGTCCGTGACTGCCCAGGTGCCGTTCGTGTTCTCCACCCAGGTGTAATCGGCCTTGTTGCCGTTGAGCACGAAGGTGTCCTCACCGAGGCCGCCGTCGATGGTGTCGTTACCGCCATTGCCCTTGACCGTGTCGTTGAAGCGGGTGCCGACATAGGTATCGGCACCCCTGGAACCGACGACGTTCTGGGCAAACTGCTTCAGGTGCTGCAGGTAGAGCGCCAGGCGCGCTGTATCGCCATTGGACCCATACATGTGGGCAGTGGTGAAGTTGTGCACCTCACCGGTCGCGGAATCCGCATTCGCGCTGTTGGCGAGATCCAGCCCGGTGATCTTGAGCAGCGCAGTGCCACCCGTGAAGGAACCGCTGCCGTTGAACGAACCCGTTCCACGCATGCCGTACTCGATCGTGTTAATCTCGCCGGCAATGCGATGCGTGTTGATGTCGTAGCCGAGGGAGCCGCGCGCGGTAACATATTTTGAAGTGGCGGTCGTACCGTAGTTGAAATAGGCCTCGGTTCCGCTGAAACCGCTGCCATTATCGAAGCCCGGGAAGCTCGTGCTGGTCGTGCCCGCGAGGAAGCCGCCGGTGAGGAAGGTGTCGAAGTTGATGCCATTCGAGCCGGAGGCATCCATGGTGATCGTGCCGCGCGACTGGTCGGTTCCATCGGCAACATCGCCGACGGCAACAGTGAAGGACTTTTCAACCTCGTTGACGCCATCCGAGACCTTGACTTTGACCAAGTGGATGGAAGCGGTTTCGTAATCGAGTGCGCCGGCGACCACGAGCTGCGTCTGGCCATTGCTAGTGACGAGCTTGAATTTGCCCCCTGCATTGTCCGAGAGTGTATAGGTGAGCGGCTTGCCTTCCGGATCCGTCGCCGAGAGGGTGCCGACGACCGTATCGACGACCGCATCCTCGTCGATGCTCGACTTCGAAAGCGCAAGCCCGGTCGGCGCCAGGTTGGCGTCGCCGATGACCAGTGTCACATCGGAGAATTCGACGTTCTCGATATTGGTCAGGGTGTCCGTACCATCGGTGGTGCCGGTCGTGCGCAGATCCGTTACCGTCCAGCTGTCATCCTGGTTTTGGGTCAGGGTGTAGTTGGTGCGGGTGCCGGTAAAGATTGCCGTGTCGTTGCCGCCGGCGCCATCCAGCGCGTCGTCTCCGGCATTGCCCTTCGCGGTGTCGTCATTGGCCGTGCCCTTGTAGGTGTCGTCCCCTGCCGAGCCCAGGAAGTTCTGGGCAAAGGTGGACAGGAATGCGTAGACCTTGGCGACGTCGCCGGCGAGCAACATGTTGTAGAGCGCGTCAACCGGGTTGTCGATCGGAACTCCATTGACAAGCTTCCCGTTGGTATCGGTTCCTGGTGCTACATCGAGGTCGAAACCGGTGATCTTCAATTCCTCTGCCAAACCCGCGATGAGACCATTGACACCCAGTGTAGAGTCCCCTGTGGTGACGCCTTGCACCCATTGACCAAAGGTCATGCTATCTATGGCGCCAGAGATTCCATGGCTGCCAAGAGTAGGGTGATGGATTCCGTCATAGGCGATGTCTTGCCCTTGAAGCAGTAATCGGGAAGAGCTTGTCCCATATTTGAAGGCCAGCTGATCGCCATTCATATAGTATGGTTGACCGCGAAATGTATCTTGAGTTCCCCCATAAAAGTCGGCGCTGCCTGGTTTCGTCAGGGTCTTGAAATAACCCGCGATATAATCGACGGCACCCGGATCGGCCGCGACCACATTGGTCCCGAAAGCTATACCGGCTGCACCTAAACTGCTTGCATCAATCGTGATTGCCATCTGATAGTCCTTCCCAACACAAAACACGCGCGTGCGCCCGGACACGGGGTGCGCGCGGCTATAAACTGATCGGAGCTATGTGCTGAGTATTCGCGTCAGCTCGTCCGACAGTGGAAGTCGGCGCGGATGGGCTTGATGCGCTGGCGGGAGGTAGGGCTGGCGATGTCCTGCATGATATGCAGCCTTCCGGATATCCGAGTTAGGGCCGTGCCCGCGTATCGGCTTGACCGACGACAAGGCATATTTTGTTGCGACTCAAAAATGAAGAAAGTGCTGTCGCCAGCGTCCAATGGTGACGGATAAATATTATGATTTTTAAAGTCAACATTAATCATACTTTGCCTGGGATAGGCTGGAAGATTGTAATTGCGGGAACAATTGGCCGTCCCAAAAAGGGACGCTTTGCCTTCATGTGCGTAAATTCGAGGCAGGGGCGAACAGCTGTTCGCCCCTGCCTCCGGCGGTCACTGGGCGCGCATGATCGTTTGCCGTCTGGTGGCATATTTCCTTGCCACAGCCGAAACGCTTAAACCCGAAGCCAGGTCATCTCTCACGTCCTGTTTTTTCTTTTCGCTGAGGGTCGAGGGGGGCAGGGCCGTTCCTTCCAATCTGGCGCGTTTCAGGCCCGATTGCGTGCGTTCGTTCGACAGATCCCGCTCGAAATGTGCGACGGCATTGAGCACGTTCATTGTCATCGTGCCGGCCGATAGAGGCTATAAGCAGTAGAAGTGTAAAGCGTGAATACGCCACCTGAGCCGTGCGGGCGTTGGAAACGAGAATTAGAGGCCTGCTTTTCGCATTAGCTCATCCAATGCTTCGCCATATGACATGCCCGTTTCGTTGCAGTATTGCTTGAAGCGATTGATCACATCGATTGGCGCGCGCACGAAGGCCTGGTCGAGAGGTTCGCTCGCCTTCCGGACGCGTTTTATGCGCTGAACCGGTTCGCGGCTTTGAAAACCTGCCCGTTCGGCTGCCCGGTCGGCAGTATCCTGTTCCTGCGGCGAGACCGACTTTTCGGCTGGGCGGGGGGCGAAGCCGGAAAGGTCAAGCTTCTTTGGTTTGCCAAATCCCAGGTCGCTGGACATCAGGCAGCCCTCTCGGCGGAGCTGGTGCGAAGGAGTTCCAGCACCTCCCCTGTCAGCTGGATGGCATTGTCGATCGCTGCTTCAAGGCCGTTCACTTGCTGGGGATCGAGCTCAAACAGGCTGAGCCGTTCCATGAACATCGCATTGTAGGCTTCCCGTCGGTAAAGGTGCGTGCCTAGCACCGGCAAGTCGTTGCTTCGCATCTGGTCGGCGATCTCGCGCTCGATGCGTCGCGTGAACGGTGGTGGGCTTGTTCGGTTGAAGGCGAGCGTGAAATTTAGCTTACGGCCGATATCCTCCTCGCTTTCCTGAACGAGGCCCACAGCGCGCGCGGCCTGTTTGGCATCAAGCGCGCTTCCCCCCAAAGGAATGAGGGTGAGATCCGCACGGATAATTGCTCTTGAAGCAAGACGGCTGGCCGTGCCCTCAAGATCAACGAAGACAAACTGGGCTTCGGAAGCGGCGGTATTGATCAGGTCGCGGATGTTGCCTTCCGTTGCATCGCTGATGACGTTGAGCGGCAGGTTGCTCTTGCCCGCCCGCCAGTCCGTGATGGGCTTGTTGGGGTCGGCATCGATAATCGTCACTGATCCGCCCTGCTGTGCCAAAGTGGAGGCTATGGCAAGAATCGTGGTCGACTTGCCTGCCCCCCCTTTGGGATTGGCTGCACATATTACCGGCATGGCTCGCTCCTATGCTCTTTCGCATGATCTTTAACAAGAATTCATGAAAGCTTTCTGAATGCAATATTGAAAGATTGCGTCGTGATTTCAATCATGATTGCTAGCCATATGATATGCAATCCGATATCTTTCATGCTATCGTGCTACACGCCCTACTATTGAGTTCGTCGGAAGTCAAAAAGGATGACCGGCTCTTTTCGGGATCGCTGTGTCCTGCTGCTCCTGGGCTCGATCGACATGCGCCGATCACACACCATTACTCTGCGCTTGGTGCAGTCGCTTCCGCCGTATTCCAGAACCACCAATTTCCGCGTCGAATAGCTCGCCTGCGAAACCTCAACCGCCTCCTGATCGAACCGCTCGCATGAAGCTGAACCGGTGCCAGCAATAACGTGCCATGATCGGAGTATTGAGGGCGTGGCCCGTGTAAAGGGCAATGTCGATGTCCCAGCAGCGATTCAAAGGTGTGGAGTGGCCCGGCAAGACTCCCGCGACCTGGACGAGGTCTCGGCCCGGCTGAAGGCCGCCAACATTGCGAAGGACCACTTTTCAGGGGCAGACCACCGGAAAGATTAGGGGGATGCACGGCAAATTCGGTATGTTCGGCGACAACAAGGAGCGGAAAGAGGCGCGGCATTGTGCAAATGCGGTTGCCGCCATTGGAAATACTGCCGAAGGGTGGGAATGGTTTTTTTCTAAAGAATGCACGTGCGAACAATGGCAGCGGAAACAGCGCGATTTGACGGAGCGGATGAGGCATAATACTCGATGTTCTCGAAAGGACGGGCCATCCCGTAACAAGCAATAGTATATATCAACAGAGAGCAGACACCGTGCCGCTTGCCATGGCGATTTTACTGCTTAACGCTAACAATGCGCCTTAACTCACTCAGAATTGAACGCAGAACCTTCACCGGGATTTCCTGCAGGAACATATCTGGACCAGCCATCTCGAGAACACAATCGAGTTTCGCGACCACGTCTAGAAGGGAGCTGGCGGAACTACTCCATAGAGTTTCCGCCAACTCCCACTCCATTCTATCGGCGCTCACCTCCTCCTCACACGCCTGGTTGTATCCGAGCTCCCACCCTTTTCTGTCCCACTCTGCCTGGCGGGACTGTAATTCCGATATCGCGTTATTTCTAATTTCCACCATATCCGCTTGAGGAAGCAATCGCTCGATCTCCTGAGCGGAGTGCGCCAAGACCGGTTTCGCGCCTCCTGGAATGTGTAAAGCCACCATAGGAATCTCTGTGCTTTGCCAAAGCTTCGTTTCAAGATTCTGTTGGAGGACGGTCAGTTCGCGCCGGCGCTGGTGAATGTTTTTCCACTCCCGCCAGAGCGCGAGTAGGGGAGCGTCGTCTACATAAAGATGGTTCGGGGATTGAGCCTGGATTGATGCCGTAGAGGCAACAACTGTTGCCGCAGTGGAAAGCATTTTTCGACGGGTCATCGCGGGCAGAGTTCTGCTAGTCTTGGAATCATCCATGATCCAAGTCTCCTCGCTTGAGTTAAGGTCGCTGCTCTCGTTGGACGCTGCTTGCGATCCGAGATTAATTTCGTAACAGGGATACGATATCTGCCTATGGCGAACAAATCAACAAGTAATCGTATCAAGGTTACGAAATGACTCCCGTTCAGTGTAAGATGGCACGTGCAGCGCTCAGCTGGGGTACTCGTGATTTAGCCAGAAATGCTGGCGTATCACCGGATACAATAGCGAGGCTGGAACGAGGCGAGCGTTTGCGGGACGCGACTGTGGATGTCATTAAAGCTGCTTTCGAAAAGGCTGGCCTAGAGTTCATTCCTGAGAATGGGGGCGGGGTTGGCGTACGCTTTTCCAACCCTTCGGCCTCAAAAGTCGACTAAAGGTTTGTATTGCGTTGCCCCGGATTCGCGACAGCAGGTCGCGCGTGAAATGAAGGAAAGCCTGCCTGATCGTAAACGCGTCGGCGGAAGGACCGTTTTGCGTCCTCGAATTCATCAAAGAGGATGCGAGTGATCCCGCCCGAGCTCACGGCATTTGTTGGCGGGGAAATGGGCGAGACGTTCAGGAAGCATCTGGCTTGAGTTTGAATTTCGCAAGAGGAGCGCCCATGAATGGAGCGAGGCTGTCCCATACCGTGGGCGCGATCTTGAATTGCCGTGCTGTACCGCGTCCCATTGAGTTTTTCCCCATTTCCTCCACCAGTAGCCCCCGTTGGACGATGGGGTCAATCAATTGGACCAGTGCATTTCTAGCCAGACCTGTCATTTCGACAAGCTGGGATAGAGTGATGTTCGAGCCGGCAACATGAAGTTTTTCGATTACAATCATAGTCATAAGAGCAATTTGCTTAAAGCGGGCAGCAGGTGTTTCGGCCTCAAGCGGATTTGCCGTGATCTGTCTCGTGATTATGGTCAGCAAAGCAAGTTCACGTTCCATCGAGCAGCTCCCTGAACTCAAGATCAGCATAATAGGCGAGCTTTCCAGCGACGATAGGCCGTTGGCCGGCAAGGAACAGCAACTGGCCTTGCGTCGGTAGGTTACGCACCTCATCCGGAGTAAGCAAAGGCCGAGCAGTATGTTGCTGGCTGTAGGAGATGCCGGACTTTTCGGAATCGAGCGCCCGGGCCATGGTCTGGAATACGACCGTCTCCTGCCCGAGGAGATCGGAGACAAGGCGGGCGCTGTCGTGATCGTTGACGCCAAAGACCTGAAGCACACCGGCGTTTGAGAAGAAGGTGCCGGCGCGCTGCCCGTAGGTGGCGCGCAGCTGGTGGACATCTTGCAGGATAGGCCAGAGCTGGACGCCGTAACCCGCCATGAGACCCATGGCGCGCTCGACGGGAGCCAAGTGACCGAGGGCGGCGAACTCATCGAGGAGGTAGAGGACCGGCACGACCGGTTTTGCCGGATCGCGTGCCATATCGAGCAGACTCTGGCTGACGAGCAGGCGCAGCCAGCGTGAATAGGTCGAAAGGCGATCGGGCGGCACCACGAGGAAGACGGTCACGTTGCCATGTTTGAGATCGGCAAAGCGGAAGTCCGATCGGCTCAGCACCGTCGCCATGCGCGGACTGTCGAGGAAATGGGTATGGCGCTGCGCGGCCGACAGCACGCCGGCGGCCTCGCGATCGGACTTGCCGAGGTGGCGGTTCGCCGCTCTGGCGATCAGGCCGCCTGCCTCGTCGGAGTCCTGCATGCGCTTGAGCAGGGCGGCAAATGTCTCCGGAGCGACCGTGAGATATTCGCGCAGCGTGCCGAGATGACGCCGGCCGGGAGATTCGACGGCGACGATCTTGAGCAGCAGCCCGGCAATGAGAGCCTTTGCTTCCTCATTCCAATGCGCCTCACCCGCTATGCCCGGTTCATCGAACACGAGGGCGTCAGCCAGCGTGCTAGCGTCTTCAGCGACATCGAGGCTGGACGGATCGAGCGTATCGAGAGGATTGAACGCGGCCGAGCGGATGCCGGTGACGCCGAAGGGGTCGAGGACATGGACCGGCCCGAATTTTTGCCGCGCGCGGCCAGCGATCTTTGCATTCTCTCCCTTGGGGTCGATGCAGATCACGGAGCGATCGGCGGTCAGCAGATTCGGGATGATGGTTCCGACACCCTTGCCGGTGCGCGTCGGGGCCATGGTGAGAAGATGTGCCGACCCGTCATATCGCATGAGGTTTTTTGATTTCGGATCGCGGCCGATGAGCAGACCGGTAACGGATCGGGTGAGCGGATCGATTTCCTTGTTGGTGGCGAAGCGGGCCGAGCCGTGCGTGTCATCCTCCATGTCGCCAAAGTGCAGGATCAACTCGGCGGTGAGGAGCCGGAAGGCGACAGCTGCCATGATTAGCAGCGTCACGAAGTCCCAAGCGGTAACTGGAATGGAACCGGGACCAAATCCCAAATCCCGGAGAATGAAGCGTCCACCCAGGCCGACGATGAACAGGACGAGGAACAGAATGAAGAAGGTCTGGAGCAGCGGCTTCCAGATGCGGAAGGGCATGCTGATCACGTTGAGAAAAGCCCATATCGGATCACGAGTTGCGGCACGCATCATGTTTTTGAAGGCGATCCCAGTAAGTCTGGCTCGAATCATGCCGCGGACTCCGAGCGTTTGCTATTCTCGTTAGCCTCCCCGAGCAGATCAGTAAAAAGCGCCTTATCGTTGTCGCGGGTGAGGAAGCTCGGCAGCTCGCGGCGCAGCCAGTCACCGAGGCGCTTGGTGAATTCCGGATCGTTTGCATTCTCGAGCCGATGTAGGACGAGCGCGCCGAGCAGGACCTTACGACGTGTGTCGTTTGCACGATCCTGTTTCGAAAGTCGGGCCTTCAGTGCCGAGCGCTGTGCATCCAGCTCAGCCAGTCTCTGCTCTATGGATTTTCGCGCCATGATATCTCCCGCCCTTACGAAGGTCAGGTGTGAACATCCAAATCGCCACCCGACATTGATTTATACGAAAACTACTCAACCAAAAATATTTATCAAGCATCAAAATTTGCTATAAATGGGCATAGAGGATTTTGCTGTTGCTTTACCGCTTGCGTTAGACCGTGACCGCTTGAGCGAAGCGATAAAGGTTAAAAGGGCGCACTTACGACTTGCTGCGCAAGTCAGTGCTTGATATCCTCATTTGAGTTTGGAGGATATCGCTTGGCGATCTACCATCTCAGCGCAAAGCCTATCTCGCGGTCATCCGGCCGCAGCGCTGTGGCATCAGCGGCTTATCGTTGCGCTGTTCGCCTGACCAATGAGCGCGATGGGCTTGTGCATGACTTCACTCGCAAGGGGGGCGTGGAGCATACCGAGATAGTGCTTCCAGAAGGCGTTTTGGCTGATTGGGCTCTGGATCGGTCGGCTTTGTGGAATGCGGCCGAGTTTGCGGAAAATCGGAAAGACGCCCGTGTCGCTCGTGAATTCGAGATTGCGCTTCCGCATGAACTATCGGCGGAAGGGCGATTGGAGGTTGCGCGAACGTTCGCTCAGGATTTGGCGAGCCGCTATGGTGCGGCGGTGGATTTTGCGATCCATGCGCCGCATGAGCAGGGCGACATCCGGAATTACCATGCGCATGTGATGATGACGACGCGGCAGGTTGGCGAAGCCGGCCTGGGCGAGAAGACATATCTTGAGCTTAAGAATGCGCGGCTGTTGTCGAATGGCATGGCGACGACCGACATGCAGCTTCGCGACATCAGGCAATCATGGGAGAGCATCGCCAACAGCCAGCTTCAGCGTGAGGGGCTGGATATTCGCATCGATCATCGGTCGCATGCGGAACGCGGTCTTGAGCTTTTACCCACCGAGCATATGGGCGTGCACGCCTCGCAGATGCAGCGGCAGGGGATGACCGTCGAGCGGTCGCGGCTGGACGGGGAGGCGGCGCAGCGTAATGCCGAGTTAATCCGGGAAAAGCCGGAACAGGTTCTGACGCTGATCAGCAATGAGAAGAGCGTGTTCGATCGGCATGACATTGCGAAGACCTTGCATCGCTACATCAACGACGACACGCAGACGTTCCAGAACGCCTTTGCATCTGTCATGGCATCGCCAGCGCTGGTGGAGCTTCAGGCCGAGCGCATCGATCAGGAGACGGGCGAGGTTTCGAAGGCGCGCTATTCGACGCGGGAAATGGTCGATCTGGAATTCGGCATGGCGCGATCGGCGAAGCGGCTGCACCAGGCGCTGAGCCATGGCGTCGATCGGCGGCATGTCGGCCGAGCCATGGAGCGCCAGGACGCGGCGATCCGGAAAGGTTCTGGCGATCCTTCAGCAGGATTGTCTGATGAGCAGCGTCACGCAATCGAACATATTACCGGGCCGGAGCGCATCGCGGCCGTGGTCGGGTTCGCCGGCGCTGGCAAGTCCACCATGCTTGCAGCAGCTCGCGAGGCATGGGAGGCGCAGGGCTATCAGGTGCATGGTGCGGCGCTGGCCGGAAAGGCGGCCGAGGGACTGGAGGAAAGCTCCGGCATCCAGAGCCGCACGCTTGCGTCGTGGTCCCGCGGTTGGGAGCGCGACCGCGGCACGATCGGCCGCGGCGACGTGTTCGTCATCGACGAGGCCGGCATGGTGGGGAGCCGCCAGCTCGCTCGCTTCATCGGAGAGGCCGAGCAGCGCGGCGCGAAGATCGTTCTTGTCGGGGACCATGAGCAGTTGCAAGCGATCGGAGCCGGTGCGCCGTTCCGGGCGATTGCCGAGCAGATCGGCCATGCCGAACTTTCCGATATTCGCCGTCAGCGCCAGGACTGGCAGCGGGAGGCGTCCGTTGCTTTTGCCACCCATAAGACGGCTAAGGGCCTGGCGGCTTATCGGGATCATGGCGACATTCATTTTGCCGCCAGCCAGGACGAGGCGAGGGCCGAGATCGTGCGTGATTATCTTGCCGACCGTGACGAGCGTCCGGATGGCACCCGGGTTGCCATGGCGCATCGCCGTGCCGATGTTAGGGCACTCAATGCCGCTATCCGTTCCGAGCTTCAGGACCGCCATCAGCTGGGGCGTAGCCACGGGCTGAGCGACGGCGAGGAAGTTGGAGAACTGACCTTCCAGACCAATGACGGCAAGCGCGACTTCGCCCCCGGTGACCGGATCGTATTTCTGGAAAACAGCCGCGACCTTGGCGTGAAAAACGGCATGCTTGGCACGGTCGAGCATGTCGAGGCGGGCAGGATCATCGCGCAGCTCGACGGCCGAAGCGGCGATAGCGTCAGCATTCCCACGGACAGCTATCAGGCGATCGATCACGGCTATGCGACGACGATCCATAAGAACCAGGGGGCGACGGTCGATCGAGCCTATGTGCTGGCTTCCGGCACAATGGACCGGCATCTGACCTATGTCGCCATGACCCGTCATCGCGATGGCGCGCAGCTCTATGCCGCTCAGGACGAGTTCACCAATGCTGGCCGCTTGGTCGATCATGGGGCCGCGCCCTATGAGCACAACCCGGAAGCGCGCGCGAGCTATTTCGTGACGCTGGAAAATGACAAGGGCGATCAGCGCACGGTTTGGGGCGTCGATCTCAAGCGCGCCCTGCAGGAGGCTTCACCGCAGATCGGGGACCGGATCGGCCTGCAGCATGAGGGGGCCACTCCTGTCACGCTTCCGGACGGCACGCAAACCGAGCGCAATTCGTGGCGCGTGGTCGAAGGTGGCGAACTAGCCTACCAGCAGCTCGAAAGCCGCCTGGCGCGTTCCGGCGCGAAGGAAACGACGCTGGATTACATCAGGGACTTTGCCGAGCGGCGCGGGATCGCGGAACAGTTCGGGGTCAGAAGCGAGATCGAACTTGCTCCCGCCCCAAAGGAGCGCCAAGACGTTTTCTCCCCTTCGGCCCATCCGGAACGGGAGCAGCAGGATCGGCCATTAGAGCGCCAGCATGTTTACGAGGAACGTGCCGGCGATCCGGCCGGCCCTGTTCGCCGCGAGGATCTCACCTCGAATAACAGTGGCGATCGGCAGGACGGCCGGGAAGGGGAGAGCTCTCGCCGCCTCCGGTGGTCGAAGGTTATGTCGCCGGCTGGCACTGGTGATGGCGGTGTAGCGGCCAGTGATCGGGACGGAGAGCACAACGCCTTGCAGCCAGAGGCCGGCAGGCCCGCTCCCCTGGTGCCCGCGATCACGCGGCACGATCGCAGTATCGAGGAGGTGGCCCGCGAAAAAGCGATGGCCATCATCGAGCAGAGATTCGACACGGTAGAATCTATATCGCGGCACGTATTCCGCGATCCAGCCGAGGTGGCCGGCCGGCTGCGCACCGCCATCATCGAGAAGGAGGGCAACGGCAAGATCATGGCAAAGGCCATGGCCGAGCAGCCGGAGCGGTTCGGGGAATTACGCGGTAAGTCAGGCATATTCGGGGACAACAAGAAGCGGAAAGAGGCGCTGCACTATGCCAGGTCGGTTTCCGCCCATATCGGCTATGTCTCCGAGGCCTGGGAGCGGCGGCTAGGCGAGGAGCGAAAATCCGAAGAGTGGCAGCGCGAAAAGCGTGATGTGGTCGAGGTTCCCGGCCTTACATCGCGTAGCGCCGAAATCATCGCCCAAGCGGAAAAGATGCCGGTCGAGAAGCGGGGCCAGTTTATCGCGGAGCTGCGATCGTCTCCCGAGGGGCTGGCTGCGCTCGAGGAGGTTAAGGTGGTTGCCAATGCACTGACACGTCGGTTCGGCTCTTCCGACCCTCGACATTTCGCCAAGGAGCTCGAGAAGCGTCCGGAGCTGGCCAAACAGGCCGAGCAGATCAAGACGACCGCGCGCATGGTGGAGCGCACGCGCTTTGCTGAGCTGACCCATGATCATACGTTGAAACAGCAGCTCAATCGTACACTTGGCCTTGGTTTGAACCGATAGCAGCTGGCACTCGAACCGCACATTGTTCATGCCGGGTATTTAAGCAAGTGGTGTTTGGTTATGCCAATTCACGATGGGAAATAATCACTGGCGTCGACTGCGGCCATAGATAACGTCCCGCTATTTCACGCCTACGGCCATTTCGGCGCGAACGACAGGATCGCTATCTAGGAACTCGGGCTCGACCCTAGCCCCAACCGCATCAAAGTAACGGCTCATGAAACTGCGGAACGAGGCGGCTAATGCTATATCCGCGATATTGAGATCGGTGAAGCCGACGTTCCTCAGCCTCTGAATATCCGCGTCTGTAATCTGCGACGCGTTCCGCATGATCTGCTCCGTATAAGTCAGCATTTCGATTTGCTGGTTGTCGAGGCCGGCATTCCTAAAGTCCCTCCGGACTGCCAATGTCTGGTCTCGCCCAATCATCCCTGATAACGCACGAAAATAGACATGCGAGCAGTAGCTGGAGGGAACGTGTTGAGCAGCAACGAAAGTTATCAGTCGAAAATTCAGGAGGCCAAGCGAAAAACCATCTCTAATTTGATGCAGCAAGTTTTCGACAGGGATGATGATATCGGGACGGGCGGACCAACATTGGGTCGCCTGCATAATGTGCCCCATGGACTTCGTTTCAGCTTCGTAAAGCGCCGCGAGCTCGCCCGTCGCCTCGCCGGGTTCTATCGTCTTGATGAACATCGCGGCCCTCCACGCCGAAAGTGATCCCGAGACTATCAAGCCTTGGTCGCTGGCGAAACCTCTTGCTTCGGATACGGTGCATACAGCTTCGTCCTCCGTGCAAAAGCAAATGACCTAATGGTGCCAAGGTGATCTATAATATGACATAGAGCTCAAATGGCCCCCTGCAAGACGAATTATGCGTGCTTAGTAAGCGTTCGCTTATATTCCTCTTCAAGATTATCGTCTATTTTGCGCATCTCTTCCTCGCTTGGTGCGCCGGTCGTTTCATCTAGGATGAATTTAATCAACGATGGCATTTCGCTGCGATCCTGAAAACGTTCCGGGTTCCACAAATGAGAACGCCGAAGCGCCTTTGCACAATGTATGAAAACCTCGCGCACCTTAACAATGATACTGATCTTGGGCGAGCGGCCGTTAACACTCATGCCCGCCAGCAGCTTAGGGTCGGTTACGAGGGTCGCGTGGCCATTAACGCGCAAGGTGTTCGTTTTTAAGCAATATTGGCCTCGAAGCCTTTGCTCATATTCACTCGGAAACGGTCGTGCCGGCGTTATCTTGGGTCCTCTTGGCGACTCATGATTAAGTTGCTTCGAGACATACGTTTTCATCGACCTCGACCGAGGAGGCCAAGCCCCTATCGGCGAATGCTCCGAACACTGGAAGGCGTGGGCTCTTAATCGGATCGCGCTCACGTCGGCGACCCACGCGGAGAACCGCTACGTCGAAATCGACGTCGGGAACCGGATCGTATTCAACTTTGCTCCGCAGCGATGGCCGGCTCACATTTGTCGGCAGGGTCTCCACCCTTAGGCTGGATCGTCTGCGTTACCTCGCTGGCTTTGGCGGCGCGAAGATCATCGTCCGTGATATGCAGAAAATTGCCGCTGGTGGTGCCTTCTTGGTCATACTTTTCGCTCGCAATGCGTTCGAGCAAGGTCCTGTGCCGCTTCAACAAACCGACGGGGCCCAACCTGTCCAGATCAAACGCGTGCAGCGTGCTGGCATAGATAAAGACGTCGAGTGTTTCTCCCGCAGGCGTCTGCATCGGCCAGAACAGTCCGAGTTCCTTGGGCGCCGATGCGCCATTTTTTCTGATGAGCGGCATCTCGTTTCTTGCCTGCACTTCTGTTCGGTGTGGAAGCTCCACGCAGCAATGCTACGCGGATCATCGGCTCCTTCGCGTGGGACCAAAACGACTCTGCCCCATACCCGTGTGCCTGGGTAGCGAAGTCAACTGGTCGTTAAGTCAAGCCGGAGCAGCACCCTACCGAAATGACGAAGGGCGCTCAACCCTTTCGGGGAGCGCCCTTCGGACCCGGACGACTACGAACGCGCGACAGAAACACCATCGCTGCAGGCAGTTATCGATTACGGGCAGTGGTCGATAGATGGGGCAGGGACGCTCGGAGTTCAAGACCTGTCATGGCATGCATCTCAGCGTCATGCTCGGATCAGATCGCGCGGACGTTTTCTGCTTTAGACTTTCCAGTCTTACGGTCCTGGCCGAGGTCGTAGCTGACCATTGAGCCGTCACGAAGCGGTCCCCACGACAGAACGCCGGACACGTGCACAAACACGTCCTGCCCGCCATCCTCAGGCGTTATGAAACCAAAGCCCTTGTCCTGGCTGAAGAATTTAACCGTACCGTTTGCCATCGCGATCCTCCAAAGTGGGCGGCTTCGCGCCGCCGCATGACCTTTACTAATAGACTGGCAATCCCGCAGCCGCAGTCATCCGACGGCCAAGGGAACAGCGCTGATACATTTGCAATAAGCATCAAGACCGGATTCGATTTCGCAAGATTTCAATCTACCGCCCTGATGGCTTGCCATCAGATGCCATCTTGATGGCAGAGATGAGAAGGCATATGTGTATGTCCACAGGAGATTGGCATGGCCGCACCACAACTTTCTGTCCGCAGTTCCAAGGCACGCGATTTGGCACATCGACTTGCCCGCCGCGAAAACAGGTCGATTGCCGAAGTGGTTGAGCGCGCTCTCGAAGCCTATGAGGTTCGGGAAGCGGGGCGTGAGCCGGCTTCGAGCTTCTACTCTCGTTTGAGCGCACATGCCGGGACGGACATCGACCTGGAAGTCGTTATTCGCGAACATCGTCGCCCTCATCAAGGCATCGAGCTTTGATCTTTCTCGATACCAACGTTGTCTCCGAGACCCTGAAGAAAGCACCGAGCGAAGCAGTCGTCGCGTGGTTGATACGGTTCGATGCGGAACTGGCGCTGCCCACCGTGACGATTGCTGAGATTGCGTTTGGTATTCATAAAATCAGACCAGATCAGCGTGCTGACCGATTGGAACACGGACTGGGTGAGTGGCGTCATCGTTTTGCAGATCGAATATTCGGGCTGACTGAGGAAGCCGCGCTCGCTTACGGGGAGATCATGGCCACCGCTGGCCGAAAGGGGCGGGCAATGTCGGCTCCTGACGGAATGATTGCCGCAATCGCTCGGGTGAATGGCGGCCGACTTGCGACGCGAAACATCAAGGATTTCGAGACGACAGGCCTCGAATTGACGTCCCCGTGGGACTTCTGAGCCAAGGTCGAGTCCGATTATTTCTCAGAGCCTGAGCCCTCCCGCGAACCCGAATCAAAGGAAAGGGGCGACAAACTCTGCTGCCGACAAACCATGCAGAAAGGTGCATCCAGTCGGAGGCGTGGGCTTCCCTGTGTGGGCACAGTTGGCGGCCTCGGCGTAGCCGAGTGGGCTCGAGGAGGTCGTGCCACTGCGGTAGCAAGGGAGGAGATGTAGTGGCTACGCCTTGCCGAGTTCTTCTGGCTTCACTCCAAGGGCGGCCGCCAACGCTGCCTTGCTGTTGTCTGGCATCATTTTGAGACTGAAGTGGATGCCCTCCTGCCACGCAGCGCCGCGACTCCATGCTTCGGTATAGGCATCTGCCAGCAGATAGCCTTGCTTCGTCGCTTGTAGCGCCTCACAGAGTAGCGAGGCTTGAAGGATGTCCTTGTCCCGCTTCGCACGTCCGAGGCCATCACTGTCCCGTCTCGAGGCCACGATGAGCTTGTGGACAGCATACCGTTCTGGAGCGGGGACATTCACGCTCACACCCTCCCGGTGAAGCAGGACCGTCCGCATCGGCTCGTAGATCAGGTAATCGAGAAATCGCAGGTTTTCCGCCGACGCACCGCCGAGGGCGGGCATGGGGGAGGGCTTGCCCGTGTGTTCGTTCGATCCCCGGTTGCTTGTGAGAAACTCGACTCGGTAGGCGACTGAGTTCACGAAGGCGACGACCTTTCCCTTGTCGGCTTGGTGCGGGACCGCCCGAAATGTCGGATCGACCGATCGCAAGACTTCAAGGATAGGCGGCAGGCTGTCCTCGACGCCCGCCGAAATCGCGAAATCCTGCGCGAAGTCCACATCGCCTGTCTGGATAGCCGAATTTGGGAGCCGGACGCCGATCAGACCAGAATAGCAGCTAAAGGCCACGGAGCCGATCAGGACCGCACGAAGACGGAAGAGGCCCGCGTCCGCGAGCGCCTTCGTAACCTCGCCCGCGAAACGGTCAGGGGAGGCCATACCGCCGCTACGGAGAAGCATACCGACGAGTCGCCGGCGCTCGCGAATGTCATCCTTGATTTCCTTATGGGCTTTCACCCGAGCGGTGATGTCGGCATCATCTTCGGGACCGACATATCTGCGCTTATCCTTCCCTGCAGGAGTAGGGAGATCGAAATACCAATAATTCCGCCCCTTAACCGGGACCGTGACAAAGCGGCCCTCAAGGGGGAAGTCCGCTTGGAACTGGGCATCGAATGTTCGCTGCGCGAGTTCCGCGAACGCTGTGCGATAAATCAGGTCGATTTGTTTCATCGCGCGCGCCTTCCGTTATAATGCTAAGGACAAAACATTATAACGCGCCCGTTCTTTGTCAACCAATGGCGCTTGCCGACAATAGCTATTGTAAACGAAGGGCTATTTGGAAAGGTAACGTTTCGACCAGTTCTCCTTTCTCATCCGTTATTTCAAACCGTTGGCCATCAATTACCTCGTCGTTTAGCAATTTCTCGGCCAGGATTTCGCGGGCCGCCATGCGGGCGTCGATGACCGCAGCCTCGATCGTATCGAACACCGTGCCCTGGGGATCAATCTCAAGCTCGTCGCCGTCTCGGATATGGAAATAAAATCTCGGCATTTTCTCTCCATTTCTCCGGCGAAACCCCGGACGCCTGTCTTTGTTCCGAGACTTTAAATTTCAGCCCCAATGCGGCTTTCAAGGAGCTTGCGCGCACGGTGGACCCTGCTCTTCACCGTACCGATCTCACACCCGCACCGCTCGGCCGTGTCGATGTAGCTCACTCCCGAGGCTACCAGAAGCAGTGTTTCCCGATTGCGAGCCGGCATTTCCGTGAGCGCATTCTGCAGCTCATGCTGCCGGACGGCCCATTCCTGTTCCGGCTCTCGTGATACCCGCTCCGCGGCATTCAGGTCGACCAGGGGCTCGCGTAACCGCCGGGCATATTGGGTATTGAACGTGTTGCGCATGATCGTAAGCGCCGTCCTGACCCCACCTTCCGGATCAGCTTATGATTGTCGATGTTCAATCTCGAAAGAGGGCTTGGACATATGTCGATTTCAGAGCT